>JBPCKD010000224.1:0-14764 GCA_051004635.1 Pyrinomonadaceae bacterium | reverse complement strand
GGGCTGGAGCTCAAAAAAGGACTCACTGCAGTCATGTGTGGAATTGTAGGCATAGTGCGTAATGATAGTTCGGGTGTGGACCAAGCACTCATCCAAAGAATGTGCGCCGCCATTCGGCACCGTGGTTCGGATGACGATGGCTTTTACTTCAGCGGACCAGTTGGTTTAGGCATGCGCCGATTGTCAATCATCGATGTCGAAGGCGGCCAGCAGCCCATTCACAATCAGGATCGCACTGCGTGGATTGTCTTCAATGGTGAAATCTACAACTACCGTGAGCTGCGTGAGAAGCTGGAGAAACTGGGCCACAAGTTTTATACAAACAGCGACACCGAAGCAATAATTCACGCCTACGATCAGTACGGGGCTGACTGCCCCACCCACCTGCGGGGAATGTTTGCGTTCGCGATTTGGGATGAACGCAGCCAGGAGCTTTTTCTCGCGCGCGATCGCGTCGGAAAGAAACCGCTCCTCTACGCCGACCTTAACGGCCAATTTGCCTTCGGGTCGGAATTCAGCGCACTGTTGTTGCATCCGGATATCGGCAGAGACATCGATACGGAAGCGATAGACTACTATCTCTCGTTTATGTGCGTTCCGGCTCCGCTTACCGCATATCGAGCGATTAGAAAGCTGGAGCCCGGTCACAGCCTGCGCTGGAAAAAAGGTGAAATAAGGATTGAGAAATACTGGCAGCCCGACTTTTCGAAGAAGCTTGTTATTGGCGAGCAGGAAGCGGGCGAACAGGCGATCCACCTTCTTCGGGACGCCGTGAAGGTGCGTTTGATGTCGGAAGTTCCGTTAGGAGCATTTCTCTCCGGCGGCATTGATTCGAGCGCCGTCGTGGCTTTGATGAGCGAGGTATCGAGCGCCCCTGTCAAGACGTTTTCAATCGGGTTTGAGGAACAGGACTTTAGCGAGCTGCATCATGCGCGTCGAGTTGCCGAACATGTCGGAACCGAACATCACGAGTTCATAGTACGTCCCGATGCACTCGACGTTCTACCCACGCTGGTTGAGCATTATGGTGAACCCTTCGCGGATTCCTCGGCAATCCCCACATATTATGTTGCTCGAGAGACTCGCAAGCATGTGACGGTGGCCTTGAATGGCGACGGCGGCGACGAGTCGTTTGCTGGTTATGAACGCTACGCCGCGATGCAACTGGCTGAGCGATACCGCAAAGTGCCGGAGATCATGCGCGAGTCCGTCATCAAGCAACTAGTCGGGCTGCTTCCCTCGTCGGAGTTGCGGCGCGGCCGCGTGCGCGACGTCAAACGTTTTCTCGAGTCTGCTTCACTTGGGCCGGTTGAGCGTTACCTGCAGTGGATGAGCGTGCTTAGTCGAAAAAAGAAAGCCGAGTTGTATACGGCCGAGATGCTTAATGAGACGCGCAATTTCGATTCTGCCAGGTGGTTGTCACCGTGGTTCGCGCGCGCCAACGGCGCGGGTGTTGTAGATGCCAGTTTGCTCGCCGACACAATGACTTATCTGCCTAACGATTTGCTCGTCAAGGTTGATATTGCGAGCATGGCGGTCTCGCTCGAGGCAAGGTCCCCGTTTCTGGATCATCATGTCGTCGAGTTTGCCGCTTCTTTGCCGGAAAACTTGAAGCTGCGAGGGCTAACGACGAAATATCTGTTGAAGCGAGTACTCAAGAAGTTGGTTCCGGTCGAAAACCTTAATCGCCGCAAGATGGGTTTTGGTGTCCCCATTGGCCACTGGTTCCGCGGTCGAATGCAGAAGTTTTTAGCCGAGGTTCTGCTTTCAGAGAAAGCGCTGTCGCGTGGGCTATTCAGACGCAAGGCAGTAAGGCGGATGTACGAGCTGCACACGCGCGGCGAGCACGACTACGCGCCTCAACTGTGGACTCTGCTGATGCTCGAATTGTGGTTTCAGCGATTTATTGATTGAATCTAACACCTCAGAATCCAAGGAGCGGGAAGCGAGTGGAAGTGGAACCAGTTCAAGCGGCCGAATCTCAAGGTGTCGTTCGCGATGGTTACTATTGGCGGCCGCAAGTCTGTCCGATCTGCAACGTCCCGCCAGCGAGACTGGTGGGACGTCGCGGCGGATCAGCCCATCGTGCTGCGCTGGGAACCGAATGTGAAATTTGGCGCTGCGAACGATGTTCGCTCGTATTTCCCAACCCCATGCCAGTTCCGGTGAAAGGCGTCGGGCAGCACTACGAAGTTGATGCCGACCACTACTTCCAACATCACGACCTTGAGGGAAAAGCGCTGAGCGCCCGGGCGATGGTCACGCGTGCCAAGCAGTTGACTGGGGGAAAGGGCCAGCTGCTGGACATTGGAGCGGGCCGAGGTGAGTTGTTGCGCGCAGCGTCTGAAGCCGGGTGGTCCGCCGTTGGGATCGAGCCATCAGCTTCGTTCGCGGAGTATGCAGCGCGATATTCGGGCGCCAAAATCAAACGTGAACCGCTCGAACAGTGTAACTTTCCCGATGCTTCCTTTGATGTCGTGGTTCTGTCGGCGGTACTTGAGCACGTATACAATCCTGATGAGATCATTAAAGAGATCGCGCGAATTCTCCGCCCCGGCGGCGCTCTCTTTTTGGATGTGCCCAACGAGCAGGGACTATACTTTCGGGTAGGCAATCTTTATCAACGACTGCGTGGCCGTGATTGGACAGTAAACCTCGCGCCGACGTTTGAGCCCTTTCATGTATTTGGTTTCAACGCGAACGCCTTGCGGAAACTGGTTA
The DNA here is from genome assembly GCA_051004635.1 of Pyrinomonadaceae bacterium. Classification (GTDB taxonomy): domain Bacteria; phylum Acidobacteriota; class Blastocatellia; order Pyrinomonadales; family Pyrinomonadaceae; genus PSRF01. Next base: position 12,043 of record JBPCKD010000224.1, on the reverse strand, counting down.
CCAAGCATGGGTTTGCTATAAGAGATTGGCGCGTCTATGGAGGCCGCTCGGTGCTGCCGCGACGCGCCGGCCTGCTTGGCTATCTTGAGCAACAAGCGTCGCACCTGGTAACTGCTCTTAGTAACTTGGGCGGCTTAGGCACATACATTGAGACGTGGGTCGTGAAGCAATAAGACGTGTTGACTGGGCCAAAGGCGACGCGAAGCTTTGTGGGCCCGGATCGGCAACGATCGGAGGAATATGATCTTATGGGAGGAAACCATTCGTGAAAGGTGTGGTTTTAGCGGGCGGACTGGGTACGCGGCTGCATCCATTGACGGCCGTAACCAACAAGCACCTGCTTCCCGTTTACGATCGGCCGATGATTTATTACCCGATCCAAACGCTGGTAAATGCTGCCATAACTGACATCATGATCGTTACGGGCGGCAATTCTGCCGGAGACTTTCTTAAGCTCCTGGGAAATGGAAAAGCGTTTGGTCTGAAACATCTTAACTACACTTATCAGGAAGGCGAGGGCGGTATCGCCGCGGCGCTTTCGCTCGTGGAACATTTCGCAGCCAAACAACCAGTCTGTGTAGTGCTGGGTGACAACATCATCGAAGGCAATATCGCTGCGGCCGTGCGTTCGTTCGTAAAACAAAGCAAGGGCGCGAAGATCATTCTGAAACAGGTTCCGGATCCCGAGCGTTTCGGCGTCCCCGAACTAGACGGGCGAAAAGTTCTGCGCATTGAAGAGAAACCCAAAGCGCCAAAGTCGGAATATGCCGTCATCGGCGTCTACATGTACGACGCCGAGGTTTATAACATAATCCGAACGCTTGAGCCCTCAGGACGCGGCGAACTGGAGATCACGGACGTCAACAACGCTTACATTGAACGAAACGAAATGACCTGGGAAGAACTCGATGGCTGGTGGACCGATGCCGGGACCTTCGAAAGTCTTTTGCACGCTTCCAAGCTGGTCGCAGAAACGGGCGCAAACAATTTGCAGATGAAACATGCTAACGGGGGCTAGCCCTGAGCCTTTAACCTACTTGTCACCTTCTTGTCATTCCTAATCTAATTTACGGCAGATCTGGGCGACAACTAGTCTGGTTGCGCTGACTGGCTTTAATGGAAAATCGAAAACCCACGTCTCATCTCGCGAATACTTCACCTCCCGACGGACGGGGAGGGGTTTTGTCATCAGCGAAGCTTTCGCCACGATTGCTGTCCGCCGTATCTCTGACCGGCATTGGCTCGGTCTTAACGATGGCGGCTAGTTCTCTGGCTGGAATTGCGGTGGCGCGAAACGGAGGACCCTCGGGATACGGTGTTTTTGTGGCTGCTAATATGTTGGTTTTCGTACCTGCTGTGCTCAGCTCGTTTGGACTTCCCCTGGCCCTGGCCAAGCATGCGGCCTCCGAAGAGGAGTTAGGTCGTCACGAGGCTCTGAAGCACGTTCTGACGTCGGCACTTATTTGTTTGCTCTTTGTTACTCTGTTGGCGGGAATTGCAATTGCCCTAAATCTGCCGCGTTTGCAAGAGCATTTGAATGTTTCCATCGGACGGGGTTTTGCCCTCGCGTTTCCCTGCGTGATTTTGTCTGCTGTTATTTCAGACTTCACACAGGGGATCTACATTGGTCTGCTGCGTCTGCGTGCGGCGATCGCCATAACCGTATCAGGCCCTTTGCTCGTAATTCTATACAGCTTTTTACGCAGCTCGGGCGCAACTCTACCAATTTGGGGATCTGTGGCGCTTCTTTATCTGACCTCTGGAACTGTGGCTGCCTGCTACTTAATTCGAGATCGCTTGTTGGGACCTCCCGCCGGTCTGGGGGAAATGAAACCCCTGGTGAAAGATCTGCTTCCGGCTGCGGCCTTTACCTTCTTTACAATCTTTTCGTCCTGGAGTGACCGTTGGATTGTAGGGACTCAATTGGGAGAGGTCGCGATTGGTTCTTACGCCGCTGCGGTTGTCGTTATCCAGGCAGCGCTCCGAGTTCCCAAGCACATTGCTTATTTGTTGGTACCAGCAGCAGCGCGGATGGCCATCAAGGGTGCGGAACAAGGTCTCAACAACGCCGCCATCGGCCTCTTTGGACTCTTCGCCTCGCTCATCACAGTAATCTTGATGCTCGCCTCCAGTAGCATCATAAGTCTGCTTTTCGGTCCGGGATTCTTGCCGGCAGGACCGGTGTTGCTAGTCATGGCGCCGAGTCTGTTAGCTTCGGCGGTCAGTATCCCCTTCGTCTCGGTGCTCACTGGTTCTACGAAAAACCGTTTTGTGACTTACTTATTAGCCCTGACAATCCTACCCCGCATCTTATTACTTTTGTTTTTCACTAAATGGTGGGGTCTGCAAGGCACCGCGCTGGCCACTGTAACATCAGAAGGTACATTCACGCTGTTTTGCGTTTTGCTCGGACGGACTATAGGAATGACAGTTCCCTTAAGCATTCTAAGTCGGCCCCTTCTCCTTGGCCTCCTCGCCTATGCGATAGGCTTAGCGGCCCTGTTCATGAGGGCCCCTGCGTTCGTTGCGGCTGCGCTGGCAATTCTTATTTTTGCCAGGCAGATATGGAAGTCTATCCGAGCCGCGTACTCCGGCAATGTAATATTCGAGACAGTTCCGAATAGGTTGGATGGACTCTGATGTTGAGCGGGTTAGACATCATTTGCATTTCCAGTATTGAGTGGGATTTCTTGTGGCAGGGCCACCAGGAGATAGCCTGGCGTTTCGCCGAAGCCGGAAATCGCGTTCTTTACATCGAGAACACCGGCATGCGTTCGCCCGGCCTGAGGGATGCAGACCGCGTCGCCTCGCGTCTTAAGAAATGGACGAGTTCTCTGCGCACCGGGGGCGTGAGAGAAGTTTCTCCCCGTGTCTATGTATCCTCGCCGGTCGTTCTGCCGCCTTTTGGGGCGCGTTGGCAGCGCCAGATCAACCGCAGGTTCCTACTTCCGCTGGTGCGCCGCACGGCCCGCTCGCTCGGCATGCGCGATGTTTTGATCTGGACATACCTGCCTACCGACACTGCGTTGGATTTAATTCAGCTTTTAAGCACTCCGCGAAGCGCCCTCGTCTACTATTGCATTGCTGATTTTGCAGAATTGACGACTCACATTCGCCAACTAAGAAAAAGCGAGCGAGCGATTATTGCGGCCAGCGATCTTATCTTTGCACAAGGCCCGGAATTAGCCGCACATTGTCGTCAATGGAGCAATCGAGCGCATATATTCCCCTTCGGCGTGGATCTCCATAAATTTCCGTTAGCAAAAGTCGAAGGGGATTTTGCCTCGGTGGCAGAGAATTCCCTTGAGGATGTTTCGCTAATGCATTCGTTGGGCAGGCCTGTGATCGGATACGTCGGCGGCATGCATCGCCATGTAGACTATGGCCTGTTGATAGAAATGGCGCGCGCGCGAAAAGAGTGGTCATGGGTCTTCGTAGGGCCCATACAAACTGCAGTCGGCGAATTGCAGGAACTGCCTAACGTACATTTGTTAGGACAGCAGCCGCATAAGAACTTGTTCGCCTACATATGGGCTTTTGATGTCTGCATCGTTCCCTATGTGAATAGCCTTTACACGGCGACGGTAGTACCAACCAAGATCAATGAATACCTCGCTGTCGGCAAACCGGTAGTTTCCACTAATCTCCCGGCAGTAGCTAAATTCAACGATGAACACCAGATTCTTTTAACTGCCGGCAATCAACTGGATGATTTTCTGTCGGCGATTGAACGATCTCTGCTTTCGCCGGGCAATGAGGCCACGATTGCCCGGCGCCGAGAGGTAGCTATGTTAGCTAGCTGGGAAACGAGGCTGGAGGCAATGAGCCAGTTGATCGAGATCGAAATCCTGGGGCGACGCATAGGACAAGCGTGAAACACTTTGTTAAAGAAGCCTTGCGGCGAATGCATGTTTTAGAAGCCTGTTTCTGCATTTACTGGTCAGCAAGGCCGCGCGTCATCTATCACAATATTCCATACTGGTTAAGTGGGGCAGAGGATAATCTCCCAATACCGCCCTTGAGATTGCGTTCGTTAGTGTGGGGTGAATACGCTGACGTCCGCAATTTTTTTAAAGAACAAGGGCAGCTCGATTATTTATTCGATGTGCTCGCGCATGACGGAGCAAGGTTGGATGACTTCCGTGCGATTCTAGATTTCGGCTGCGGGGCAGGACGGGCGCTGCGCCAGGTTCCTTATTTAAAACGATCTTTGGAAAAAGCAAGCTTCCATGGCACAGACATCAATCGCAAACAAATTGATTGGTGCAAGCGGAATCTACCCTTCGCCAGGTTCGAGGTAAATGGCGCAGTACCGCCATTGGTTTACCACAACGAACAGTTTGACTTCATTTATCCGCTTTCAGTGTTTACCCATTTATCGGAGACGCAGCAGTTTGCCTGGATTGCTGAACTTTCGCGAGTGTTGAGACTAGGAGGCTATTTGCTGATAACCACCTGCGGTGAATCCTATTTTGAAACCCTTAGCGAAAAGGAGAGAGCTCTATTCCGCCAGGATCAATTGGTGGTCAGAAATCAGGAATTAGCCGGAATCTCCCAGAGCTATGCTGACTGTATTGCGTTTCATCCAGTGGCATATGTAAGGGAGAAGCTAACGAAAGGATTCGATCTTATTCACTTTTCTCCCGGAGTAGCCGTCCAGAGCGAGGCGAAAGGTGAGATGGACTATTTCTTTTTGAGAAAGCCACAAGTTGCCTCCGGCTGACCCTTCACAAATTAGACGCTCAGTCCTGGGGTGCTGGTTGGACCGCCCTCTTTTACGGCCCGAGCCGTGATGATAATTTCATAGTCCGGATCGTGGTAATCCAGTTCAGCGGGGGTGAGGTCCTCAACCGCCAGTCCGTCCAGATATGAGATCGCCACCATGACGTTACCGTAGCCTTGGATCGTAAGAACTTCTGTCGGGAAGTTCTCTTTAAAGAGCCGCTCGGTTGATAGCGTGGTGAACCGCCAATAATCACCCCAACGGTCCATATCGTATTTGCTGATTTGGCAGATACCCGGGAAAGTTGCGAGTAAAACTCCCCCGGGTTTTAGTGCCCGGTAGCAAATCGCGATTGCGTTCTTGATGTCGTAGATAAGCTGAAAAGTTTGAGTCACTATGAGGCAATCAAAGGCCTCTGGTTGCAGGCCTTCCCCGGTGGCCAGATCTCCTACAATCGTTGCTTCGCGATTGCCCGGCGCCGCATGAAGTACATCACTCTGGACCACGCGGCCTCCACCATACTTGCGAGTATAATGATTGTCCCGGATTTCCAGAACAGAGCCCTTAATATCTGCGCTATTGTGTTGCAGAAAAGCTTCGATGTAGTAGCGGTCGATGCATAGACCGCGATCGAAGCCAAAGTTGTTACCTATGGGAGTCAAACGGCGGCGATTATCGTCCCTGGCCGGTTGCCGGCGTCTCCACCAAACTTTCACGGGCCGATAAAATGCTGGTGGCACTAGTTTTTTGACAGCGCCTTTAAAGCTGGGTAAAAGGGTGTCGAGAAATGATAGCTTTGGCATCCGTCAAATCAAAGCCGAAGAGAACCGCCTCATAGAATTATGCGTTTGAAAAGATTTGCTTCCAGAGTGATCTCGGAAACTTGCTCAATCGGCCGAAAGCACGCTGGATTGCGTCCGGGATTGCGCATCCTGCTTTATCATTCAGTAGGTTCGCGGCTTGCCCATGACTCATATGGAATCAGTATCCAACCAGGGTTGTTTGAACGCCACATGAAAGTTTTGGCAGAAACCGAGGGCGCGGCGGTTACAAATCTCTGTGAACCAGGCGGCGCCCCCCAGGGCCTCAGAGTGGCGGTGACTTTCGATGATGGATACAAGGACAATCTGTACACGGCCGCTCCTATTCTTCTTAAGTTTCAGCTTCCGTTTACTGTATTCGTCGCGACGTCATTTATGCAAAAAGAATCTCGCGAATATCTCACTGAGCGAGAGCTAAGAGAGTTGGCTTCTCTACCAGGAGTAAACATTGGCTCCCACGGAACAACTCATTCGCCTTTAATCCATTGCGATGATTCTGCATTATGGCAAGAGCTATACGGAAGTCGATGCCGCATTGAAGATGTCATAGGACGCCAGGTGAAGGCAATCGCTTATCCTCATGGCTCTGTCAATCAGCGCGTGCGGCAGGTTGCCGGGCGGGCGGGTTATGTCGTAGGTGTCTGTAGCCGTTTTGATATCAACGATGAAAATCGCGAACCTCTTTTATTGTGCCGCTCTGAAGTGCTGGCGGCGGATTCGGAAAGAGTATTTCGTCAAAAGATAAGCGGTGCCTGGGATTGGCATCGATGGCGCTCAAGAGACCCGCTTTTCATCTAAATGGTTTTTGCAAATGCTTGAAGGCGAAGAAGGCGACAGATTAGAACGTAAGAAGATTGCCAGCTGGCGCGGTAGGTTCCGCCGGCTTCGGCATGCTCGCCACTACTATGCTAAAACGAGTGACTGGCTGTTTAGTTTCTATCATCGGTTGTTGTTGTATTTTCCGCGGCTGCGATTGCCACGGCGCCACACAACCAGACTAGTACATCTGCGGGGCGTGAGCGAGCCGCTTCATGTTCGGCTCGGAACGACCGATTGGTACGTGATGGAAGAGGTTTTCCTGGACCGAGTCTACGAAGCCTTGGTTCATCGGCGGTTAACGGACGTGCGGAATGTCTTGGACCTGGGCGCGAACACAGGGTTTACTGTTCGTCTTTGGCAGACTCTCTACCCCAAGGCTCGCATTGTCGCCGTAGAACCAGATGAGGCAAACCTGGCGATGTGCAAAGTTAATACTCTTAAAAAGGTCGGCGGCAAGCAGTTGAAGTTTGTACAAGCTTGCGTAGCTGGAAGGGCGCGATCTGTTTTTCTAGACAGATCCAACGGGGCATGGCGGTTTACTTTGAGCGAGACTGATGACCAGATGACAAAACCGTTACCAGCAATCACTTTGCCTGACATTCTTAAGTTGTGCGCGGTTGATGAACCTATCGACTTGCTCAAGTGTGATATTGAGGGTTCGGAAGCAGAAGTGTTCTCCGATTGCAGCGCCTGGATTGGCCGGGTAAGAAATTTGGTTGTCGAATTGCACCATCCATATACCTCAGAGCGTTTTTGTGAAGACCTGCGGCGGGCTGGCGGAGGGTTGAAGATTTATCATAAAGTTTCGTCGGATGGGAATAATGAGTTAGTATTTTTAGAACAATCAGCTGCGGTTTGAGGTGGAATGAGTCAGCAACGAAAGAAGGCCTGACATGAGATTAGCCGAAACACGAGCAGGATTTAGAATTGGCGAAATAAACAACGTCGTTATTCGCGATTTGCGAAAATTCGAAGATCGACGGGGCTGGTTGACGGAAATATTTCGGCAGGACGACCTGACTGCGGAGCTTTTTCCAGTAATGGCCTATACGTCTTCCACTCAGCCGGGCGTACAGCGCGGGCCTCATGAACATGTGGACCAGGCCGATCTGTGTTGTTTTATCGGACCATCAAACTTCAAACTGCGTTTGTGGGACAACCGTCCCGAATCGGAAACTTTTAATAACGTTCTAACAATTGCGGTAGGCGAGGACAACCAAAGTCGGTGTTGATTCCAGCCGGCGGCGTCCATGCTTATCAAAACGTCGGCGAGGTTGACGGATCAATTTCCCCAACCGGCTTTACATGGGCGCGCGCAAGAAGGAAGCGGTTGATGAGATACGCCTCGAAGATAGCGAATATGATTTATAGAATGGAAGAGTAGTGAAGATCGTTCGCGTAATTGCCCGCCTTAATGTGGGTGGGCCGGCGAAGCACGTCGTTTGGCTTACCAAAGGGTTATCGGCTCCGCAGTTTGAATCTCTCCTGATTGCCGGCACAGTTCCTCCAGGCGAAGACGATATGGGTTATTTCGCAACGGAGATCGGTGTTAATCCTGTCTTCGTTCAGGAAATGAGCCGCGAGGTTTCGCTCAAAGATGCGGTCAGCGTTTGGAAGCTTTACCATCTCTTCTGCCGCGAGCAACCTGACATCGTTCACACCCACACCGCGAAAGCAGGCACTGTCGGTCGTCTGGCAGGGTTGCTGTATCGCTGGCTTACTCCGGGAACATTATTAGGACGGCCGCGTGCTTGTCGTTTTGTACACACCTACCATGGCCACATTTTTCACAGCTACTACGGGCCCGCAAAGACCAGGATTTTTCTGACGATAGAAAAGATGCTGGCTCGACTAGCAACCGATCGCATCGTTGTTATCAGCGAACAACAGCGCCGAGAAATTAGTGACGAGTTTGCAGTTGGTAGCGCGGATCAGTTTGCGGTGATTCCGCTGGGATTGGATACGGCCGTTTACGCACAGTGGAGGGAACGCCGCAATGCTTTTCGAAATGAGTTACAGGCAAACGAGAACGACTTACTGATCGGCATCGTCGGCCGGCTCACCGAAATCAAAAACCACGAACTCTTTCTGCAATCTGCGGGGTTGTTAAAGAAACAGTTTTCAAGTCAATCACCGGCCGCGCGCGCGCGTTTTGTGATTATCGGTGACGGACATCTACGCCAGAAGCTCGAGCGGCAAGCCGAGGCTGGTGGATTGGCTGACGATGTCATCTTCGTTGGCAGCCGCCGCGATCCGGAAAATTTTTATCCCGCGTTGGATATCGTTGCCCTTACTTCGCGTAACGAAGGCACGCCGCTTACCTTGATTGAAGCGATGGCCAATGCGCGACCGGTAATTTCCACGACCGTCGGTGGCGTAGTCGACCTGTTGGGTCAACCTCTTTCGGAGGCCGGCAATGAAGCATTTTTCGTGTGTGAGCGCGGCGTTCGGGTACGCCGCGACGATGCCGTGGGGTTCGCTGCCGGTCTGGCCCACCTGGCAAGTGATAAGTCGCTGCGTCGCGAAATCGGCGAGCGTGGTTTACAATTCGTTTTGACTCACTATTCAAAAGAGCGATTGTTAGCTGATATCAAGGATTTGTATACGGATTTGGTTTCTTCCCCTCCCTTTGGGAGGGGTTAGGGGAGGGTGCGGAGCTTAGACGCGCACAAGCCCTCTCCCCAACCCTCTCCCAACGGGAGACGGAGAAAAAATTGTATAGATTAAAAGTCTATCGAACATCTTCAGCGAATTATAGGAGCTTAATACTTTGCGTGTACTCATAACCGGCGGCGCCGGCTTTATCGGATCTCATTTGGCGGACGCATACTTGCAGCGCGGCGACGAAGTGCTGATCATCGACGACCTGTCGACCGGCACCATCGAAAACATACGTCACCTCAAAAACAATCCTCGTTTCCAGTACACGATTGATTCTGTGCACAACCAGCCGGTTACCGCTGAGCTGGTCGATCAATGTGACGTGGTGGTCCATCTGGCGGCCGCGGTCGGCGTGAAGCTGATTGTTGAAAGCCCGGTGCGCACCATTGAAACAAACGTGCGCGGCACGGAAGTGGTGCTGGCGCTGGCAAACAAGAAGCAAAAGCGAGTCCTGGTCGCGTCCACATCGGAAGTGTATGGCCTGAGCACCGACGTCCCGTTCAAAGAAGATGGCAATCTTGTAATGGGTGCGACGACGAAGGGACGTTGGAGCTACGCCTGCTCCAAAGCGATCGATGAGTTTCTGGCGCTGGCTTACTGGCGCGAGAAAAAACTCCCAACCACCATTGTCCGGCTTTTCAACACAGTCGGCCCGCGACAGACTGGCCGTTATGGCATGGTCATTCCCACCTTTGTCAGACAGGCGCTCGCCGGTCGTCCCATCACCGTATATGGCGACGGTAAACAAACGCGTTGCTTTGGTTATGTTGGCGACGTAGTCAGCGCCCTAATCAAGTTGATGGACCATGCGGACAGCGTGGGCCAGGTGTACAACATCGGCTCAACCGAGGAAATCTCCATCATCAAGCTCGCAGAGAAAGTTAAAGAGGTGACCAATTCCGCTTCCGAGATTGTCTTCGTGCCTTACGACGAGGCTTACGAGGAAGGATTCGAAGACATGCCGCGCCGTGTTCCCGACACCTCAAAAATCAAACAACTCGTTGATTTTCAGCCCAAAATGAAGCTCGAAGGCATTCTGCAAAGCGTTATTGACTATCACAGCGGCCGCCCCTCGTCGTTGGATGATTAAGGTTAGGGTCAATCCGTTGCTGACTTGATTTGGTGCCTGCTAATCGATTAGCTTTCCTCTTACACTTCTTAGCCTGAAATCGTTTGCAGATCCCGCTTTCGGAGTATGCCCTTTAGCTCGCTGAATTTTCTTGCCGTCGCGATGGCCGCCATTCTGGCGCTGGTACTGACGCCGCTGGTCCGCCTGCTGGCGCGGCGCATTGGCATGGTCGCCAAGCCGAAGACGGACCGCTGGCACAAGAAACCAACTGCCATGCTGGGTGGTGTCGCGATCTGGCTGTCGGTGGTGATCAGTTATTTCGCTTTCCTTCCGCGCACGCCATATGGGTTCGTCGTAATGGCGGCCAGCACATTTCTTTTCCTGGTTGGGCTGGTTGACGATTTTCTGCACACCAAGCCCTACCAGAAATTAATCGGACAGGTGATGGGTTCAGCCTTCGTGATCTATTACGGCTTGAGTTTGCCCTGGACTAGTTATTCGGCGCTCAACGTAGGCATCACGATTTTCTGGCTGATCGGTATAACCAATGCTGTAAACCTGCTGGACAATATGGACGGCCTGGCCGCGGGGATAGCAGTAATTGCGTCGGGCTTTCTCGCTCTCAGTTTTCTCAGTACGGGCCAAATCACCGAAGCACTCATGTTGATGACTTTTGCCGGAGCGCTGCTCGGTTTTCTCGTTTACAACTCAAACCCTGCATCCATTTTCATGGGCGACTCAGGCTCGATGTTTATCGGTTTCTTCCTGGCGAGTTCGGCGTTGGTGAATGTTTCCGGCGGCCGTTCACGCAGTTTGTTGCCCGTGCTTGCAGTTCCCATTCTCGTGCTCTTTATTCCGATATTCGACACGACCTTCGTCACCATCCTGCGCAAATTTTCAGGTCGCGCGGCTTCGCAAGGCGGCCGCGACCACACCTCGCACCGGCTGGTGGCCCTCGGCATGTCCGAGCGCCATGCGGTCTGGATGCTCTATGGATTTGCAGCGCTTTCAGGGGTGCTGGCCCTATTGGTCCAACAGGTAAAGATTGACGTTAGCCTGGCCGCAATTGCCGGGTTTACGGTGTTGTTGACGCTGATCGGCGTTTATCTTGCGGGGGTCAAGGTCTACGACGAAACTGAAGAGGTGCTGGCGCTGCGCGACAATTCGCCGTATGCGTTTCTGGTCGACCTCTCCTACAAACGTCGCATTTTCGAAGTGCTGTTGGACGTAGTTCTCATCCTGCTGTCTTACTGGTGTGCTTATGCGGTGAAGTTCGGCGCGCTCTCGGGCAGCGGCGCTTGGACCCTGTTCCTGCGAACCTTACCAGTATTGGTTTTCGTAAAGATGGCTGCTTTTTTGGTGATGGGGGTGTACCGCGGCATCTGGCGCTATACAAGTCTTGACGACCTGATTGTCTTTGCCAAGGCAGTGATGCTTAACTCAGTGTTGAGCGTGCTGGCAATACTTTTTGCGTTTCGCTTCGAAGGTTTTTCGCGGACCATCTTTATTATTGATGGCATATTGATGTTTATGTTTTTGGCCGGCAGCCGCATGGCCTTTCGCTTGTTTCGGCAGGTGCTACCCACGCCGGGCGCGAGCGATGGCAGACGGGTCCTGATCTATGGCGCTGGCGATGGTGGCGAGTTGTTGCTCCGAGAACTGCAAAATAATCGCGCCTTGAAATACGCACCCGTTGGTTTTGTAGATGACGATCCATCCAAGTACGGGAAGGTTATTCATGGGCTCAAGGTCTACGGTGGGAACGGGGATCTGAGCGCCATTTGCCGTCAACACCAGGTTGATGAAGTATTGATTTCAAGTTCCCGCATGACTGACGAACGATTGCAGGAGATTCTTGGCTTTTGTCGCGAGCAGGCGATTGGCGTCAAACGGATGCGCATAACCATAGAAGATTTGACGCAATATTAAGTTGTGCAACTAACGGCCCGG
>JBPCKD010000223.1:0-22866 GCA_051004635.1 Pyrinomonadaceae bacterium | reverse complement strand
TTGATCCGAAGGTAACCTTTGACAAGCTTATCCCAATCAAGAAGTCGCTCTACAAATACGTGGTCAAATAATACTCGCAACTTTGGATTGCTCGACAAGTTGTGCTGAGTCTTTCTGTAAGCTTTTTTCATGGTTGTCCTTGCCAGTACTTGCCCCTGCTGATAAAGGTCATCGCTGGTCCGATAAATACTCCGCAGGTGCCCAACTGTGCCCAGGACGGAGCCCGGTCTGCCCCAAAGATAAGTTTCGTCCAATCTCATTTCTGGAAGTGCCTCGCGGGCGTTAAAATCTCTTTCCTGGGGGCCGGGAATTACCACAGAGTCATGATCCATAAAGATGATCTTTACTTGCCACTGGCCCCCCTCCCAGACACTCCTCAAGCCGACATTTCTAGCGACGAATGATTCGCCCCGCGTGTAACCTCTGACGCCCAGTAACGTTCCCAAGAACCTGCCGATTTCCTGTGATACCGACAGATAGACGCAGTCGGCTTTGTCGCGATTTTCGGGTAACGCATATGCCGCCGCCAGATACTGTTTATGGCTTTGATACCTGACATCAGGCGGTTTGTAGACGCCCAGGACTTCTTCCAGCACCGCATCTGCTAATCTCCGCGCATCCTGGCTTGAGTACGCAGTGTCCAAGCCCCTTTCGAAATACCTTCGGGCCCCATCACTTGAGAGGTACGCAGCAAGCCTATCCAATCGGAAGGAGCTCGTACCACTGAGAATGGCTTGCGCGGGAGAAACGGTTGATATGAATTGCGCAGTAAGTCCCAGGTCACCGGGCAGGTCAGGCATACTCACATAGCCTTCGGTTCTAAACGCGGCAACAACATCTGCCATCGCTTGTCGCATCTCCCGAAATCCTGCGTCGAATACTCTTGGCTCCGTAAAATAGGTGAGTGTCTGCACCTGACCGCCGTTTACCGGAATCGAGTAGATGGAGGATCTCGAGACGTAGTTTGGTATTGGCGCTTCAGTGCCATGCACGAGGCGATAAATAAGGCCGAGCTTGGCAGCGGCTTTAGCTTCATGCCGTAGGAGCCATTGCATATTCCCGCCGTCGAGCCGATGAGACGGTGCGACCGCACATGCATCGCGTGTGTGGACGACGTTTAGACTAAGGGGGCTTTTCTTGCCGGCCCTTTTGAACTCGAACTCGATATTGCTACCGGGTGGCTTAACAACCAGGACAACCGTCGTTAGAGGATACTCAACCAGGGAGTTGATTTCAGAACTGGTGGCCTGAGATACCCAATAGATACGTGACGACGCGCAGAGTTTCTTAAGGATAGAGGCTTCAAACTCAGGAAATTGGCTTATGGCCCGCTGGGCCTCGGCTTCCACGAATAACGGTTGTGAACTGTCCAGATCTTTAGCTCCATCCGTAACCAGTACCTGGCGAAGGATTTCATCGACAACGTCTTCAGCCGTGAACAAATAGCGTGCAAGCGATAACTTGCAATCGCGACGGGACAGGTCTATGAAGTCGCGCAGTCCCTCGTCAGAGGTTCTCCAGCCTCTGATCTTTGCGTGAACGCGATTCAGTCTTTCGAGTTTGCTTCGAAACTCGAGAATAAAATGGCGAGGTTCGGTTGTAGAGTATCCCTCCTTCAGCACCGAACTGACGATTCCTGCGTTAAGTGCTGGAGCTTTCTTAAGATTTAACTGGGTGAATAGAAAATTGAATTCATCTAAATCGTCGAGGTGAATCTTCAAGGTCTGGTGTTCGAGCATTAGTACAGCCAGCCGCCTGACATCCCAGGACGTCGCGGTTCCGTCCTGGGCCACGGCAAGGAGGTTCAGACAAAGGCACCTGCTGTAGCTGTTACGCGTAAGGAATTCAGCAAATAAGCTATACGCCTGAGAGGCGTCGTCAAACTGGGTTGTGAGAAGACTGAGTAGGCGGCCCTGCGCAGGAGTGCTCGACGGCCTTCCAAGATTTTTCATAATCTCAGATTTGAAGGCCGCCGGAAGTAAGCATGGTTATTTGTGGATGGGAATTCGCAGCCGTAGGGCCGGGCAAGTTTGTTTGCCGGCCATCGACTGCCAATGAACAGGAATTACTACTTCTTCGATAGAATCAGGGGAACACCTTCAGCGGTCGCTGAACGGGTTTACTCCTAAATCCATCATCCGCTCCATGCGAGTTGGTGCGGTAAGAGTTTGTTTCTCACCGCACTCAGCATCGCACACTCTACCTTCCAGCTAAGGCTTTTTGCCAGGAGCCGGCGGCCTGGGAGCTGGCGGCCTTGGTGGAGGCGGCGTAGGAGCCGGCGGCCGTGGTGGCGGCCTGTCCGGAACTGGCGGCTTCTTGCCGGGAGTTGGAGGTTTCTTGCCGGGAGTTGGAGGCTTCTTGCCGGGAGTTGGAGGCTTCTTGCCGCCGCCATAACCGCCGCCACCTCCTTTGCCGCCTTTGCCTTTCCCTTTCTTTCCGGGAGGCGGAACGATCCCAAGGCCGATGATCAGCGCGTTAAGTAACTCTACAGCACAGTACTTCCTGAGATTGATCTGAACTATTTCATCTGTCGCGTAATCACCGTAGTAGTAATAGGGAGCCGGTGGCTTGGGACCAGGCGTCGGTGGCCTGGGAGCCGGAGGCTTAATACCAGGCGTCGGTCTGGGAGCCGGTGGCTTAATGCCAGGAGTCGGTCTGGGAGCCGGAGGCTTGATTCCAGGAGTCGGCCTGGGAGCCGGTGGCTTAATACCGGGAGTCGGCCTGGGAGCCGGTGGCTTAATGCCAGGCGTGGGCTTGGGAGCCGGAGGCTTGGGACCAGGCGTCGGTGGCTTGGGAGCCGGTGGCTTCGGGGCCGGTGGTGTGCCAACTGGAACTGCTTTGATGCCAGGCACAACACCTGGATTGATTTTCTTATCCGCCATACTTTCCTCCTTGGAGCTGAAGAATATATCTTTGGTGCTTTACTGGTCTGCCGTAACACTACCAACTCCCCCGGATTCCGGCCACCAGCAGGGCATATTAGTTAAAGCGATTGGACCCACTCAACACCTTGATTCGTAAGACACCGAAGCGGTCGTCAACCCTCTCGGGCTTACGACGAAGTAATTAGGGCTTCGGATTTCTGTTAACCGGCCGCCTGGTAAAGCGATCCGAATCATCGGTCTTCGGAGTGACTGGAGCGACTGGAGCGCCCATCGTCTGCGCAGGCGCGGGAGTACAAGCGGCATTGGGTTGCACTCCGGGGGGGTTATGGCCCACTCGGAAGATGCCCCAAGCCCCCTGGCGCGCTTGAGTGGGAACGAAGACCGAATACAGGTAGTCACCCGCACGGCCTCCTTCCCCACCAGCCTTATCCACCACCATATCAAAGTGGTCCGTCGAGCCATGATTGTCGCGCGAGCCTATCCATTGCGAGAGACTATTATCACCCATTTCCCTGGAATCATTCTTATACGGGTTTCGCTGCCATACATGACCATTCAATACGAAGACCTGAGACGTGCCCGTGCCAAACGGATGCATCAGGCGGAATCTAGCCTTGTCTCCAACCTCAGCCCTGAAGATTGGCGTTTCGGGATCGTTCTGCGGTTGTTGTATTAGCTGGTTCGACAACATGCACGAGAAGTCTTTAGTTCCGTTGCCTGCATAGCGAAAACTCCACGGTTCCGTCCGGTAATTGACTGCACTGCTGTTCTGGCTGGATATCCTGATGTCATCACTAATCATCAAAGCAAACTCACGAAACTTTGTCGTATCCGCCAAGGTAACCGTGGCTGAGGCGCGAGTTTTGGGCGGTGCTCCGCCGCCTGGGTCACAATCCGCAAGGCCTCCAGCGTCACCGCATTGCCAGGTCGAACCCTGCGGTTCGATAATCATCGCCCCAAAGAGGCCGTTCAAGTTTTGATAAAGCTGATCGGACGGGAAGAGATTTAGCGAACCGAATTCGACCGGAGTGTGGACCACGTTTCCGCCGGCACCTCTTTCAATCTTACCTGCGTACCATTGATACTGGACGGTTTGGCCAAATGCGGCTAGCTGGTTCGGCTGGCCCTGCCTGTTCCAGCCTACGTTCATGCCATTGCTGCGAGCGGAATCGTAGCTAAGGAGTTGGGGATGAAGGCCGACTAAGCCAGACATCTTTGAGGCGAAGACCGGTTGTTGGTTGACGGGGTTAACGCCATTAAATGGCGACGCCATAAAAAGCTTCTCTTTGAACACGAGCGCTGCTGGATCAAGCGCATTAGTTAGATTGACCTCAATGCAATCCCCGGCGTTAGCGCGCAGGATAAGCGGCTCCACAGGGACACCGGGTTTAAGCTGACCGTTCGTTGGTCCTGGAATGTTAATGAGATCTTCGGTGCGGACATACATGACGGCATTCTCACTACGAAGCGTCTGCCCGCGACTATTAAACACAATTTGCCCCCTCACCGGAATAGAGCCCGGTACTGGTGAGATACCTGCCAGAGCCTTCTGCGCGGTTACCGCGGTAACGTTAAAGGTCCGTTTCACCGCCGGGGCAGGTAAGATTGCCGGACAGGTAGAGTAGGTCACATTCACGGCCGGTCCGACAGGGTTGTTTGGAAGCGGCGCCAGGTTGTTCGCGACTTTGGTAGGATCATAGGAACGGAAGAGACCCCACATCCCATTCGCAATGCCCTGCTCGTCTAAGCTCGGACTGTACAAGTAATCGACGCAATTTGCCTGCGACATGCCATCCGGACACTTGCGAATATTGTTGGGCGCTGAGGAAGACGGGACGCGAAACAGCATCTCGAAGTGTTCGGAGAGGCCCATAGCCTGAGCGCTGCGATAACCGGAATTATTCCACGACGGCTCGGAAAACCAGGTCGGGCCCGCGATATTAAACTGGTGAGAAAAGACATGAGCTCCAACCAGCGTGCGAACCTGCACGTTATCGTTCTGATAGGCACGCATCAAAGGGGTACCCGGATCACCATTCGGCTGCGCGTTGCTCGCCTGCTTCAAGGCCGAATCGTAAATCGATGACATGTCATTAGCCGGTCCAATGCGCCATGCGACCGGCTCGTTGCGATAATTGACTGACTGGGTGCCCGGCGGAACAGCGGCGGTTCCAGTGCTTACCAGATCCGGTCTTGCCTGAGTCTGGCTCCCCGAAGGAGCGTTAATGGCGTACGCCGGGTCTATCCACCCTATCTTCGGATTAGCGCTCGGTTGTCTCCTAGGGGGATTCGTTCCGGCTATTGTGGCCCACGCGTATGCGAGTTGCAGATCCTGAAACTCCAAAGCAAATTCACGATAACTAAGCGCGGGATTGGTAGTAAGGATTCTGGCTTGCCAGCTGGTTGGCCCACCATCTGACCGGGAACCAAAAGTTGTGGCGCCATCGTTGGACGTCCAGGTTGAACCCTGGGGCTCAATCAGCAGCCCGGCGTAGAGTCCCGCTTGTTGGTGCGTGGAGGGCCCAAAATGATCGTGGGTAAAAACGGTTCTCATGGTCCTGTCCACGTTAGCGTCGTCCACCAGCGGATCGATGTACCAGCGCTGTATCGTCGTCTGCGCCCCCAACCAGCTTAAGCATACCGGGCGGTTGGTTGGTGTAGCGTTGTCCGGGCAGGGCTGGCAGCGCAAGGCAGTGGGATTGGCAACGCAGTCAAAAATATCCTTCGGCGGGGCATGTGCCGCCTTGTATGCCGCACTGCTGGGGTCCATCAGCGGCACGCCTGGAAAATTTACAAATCCGTTGCTTGGGCTGTGGTTTATGGCCCTGATTACTTCCTGTACTTCGGCTGGGGCAAAAGTGCCGTCTTCATAATTGAAGCCGTTACCCGCACCGTCGGAAGAAGTCACGTCGAACTTCACTAAGTGGATGTGCTGGCCCAAAATGTCAGTGGGAGTGCGCACCTGGAAATCATCGACCAGGTAGTAGTTGGGCACCAGATTGGTGTGCCAATACTCGATAATGTCTCCCGTATTACCACGGAAGAACAATGGTTCCGGCGGACGTCCAGGTTTTCCATTGGTAAAGTCAATCGTGGCTTGGGCATCCTTCCATAAAGTCAGCATGCGTTGCTGCGGGTAGTGCCATCTCTTTTTGTTGAAAGCGACATCTGCTTGAATAGCAGCAGCCTTGTAAATACGCTTTGTCCCAACTGGATTGCCATTGTCGTCAATCGCCGGATCGGCGAAAGGAGCTCCTGACTGAGGGCCCAAAGGCAAGCCGTTGAGAATGAATCCGGTCGGTGGTGTGTTAAGTGTGCTCTGCGGAGGGATACTGTTGGATGAGGGACAACTACCTGCCGACCCATCGGGGAAGAACGATGGTTGACAGCGTCTGGTGTGATACTGCATTGCTACCTTCTCGACCCGAGTTCCATCTTCCGGCAGTTTGATTGCGTTCATCGTGGCCAGATCTTTGCTCCAGTCCCTCAAATCATGACTCTCATAAGAGACTGAGCCCCCCGTTACCACGTGGCGCGGCAAGCCGCCATCCAAAAACCCACCCGCACCATTCGGCGCAAAATCAAGCGGTGGATGAGGCGCGCGGGCGCCCGCGACTCCCGGAATGAAGAACGGGAAGCCGGGATTCTCTGTTACATTTTGTCCGGTGGGATCAGGCGTTACTGTAGTTCCGAAAACGATCTGCCCGTTGCTTATGAAGACGGCTGATGGCAGCGGTGCCATGGGAATCGTTGGCAGCGGCACGATCGCTGGCATTGGTGTCCCAGCCACGATTTCACCGTCAGGCAATGCGCGCGTGCCTTTGATTGGAATTCCATCCTTGAGTTCCGAGCCGCCTTCAAACACGTCATGCGTCCGCCACATGGCCCACATACCGGCGGCGAAGTGTGGATAGAAGTGGCAGTGAAAGATCGAGTCGCCTACGACCTTGTTCCGGTTGCCGCTGCCGTTATAGACCATCTCAAGCGTGTAGCTGGCGCCCGGGCTGATCATCTGACTATCCAGGTAGCTTGACTCGTCACTATTCGGTGACTGAAGCCACTGGTGCGCATGCTGATGGTGGACATGCGTCACGTCTCTTCCGCCGTGCAGAATCCTGAACTTCAGGTGATCGTTAATGTAGCTGTGATAGACGTTGGATGGATCATCGGGATAATAAGCCCGCGTCGCTTTAATAAGTCCAGCGAGGGTGTAAGGTGCAGCTGGTGGCGCCGGTTGTCTGGCGTTTGCGCAGTTTGGATCGGGTGCACCTCCCGTATCGCCAAGCTGCGCGGCCGTACATAGAGGCGGAGGCGGTGGAACTGGTGGTTGCGCCGGGGGCACCACCGGTGGCTGCTTACTTGTGTTAGCCGGTCGATCTACCAGCATCGCCGGATCGCCCACCGACCAGGCGCTCAGAAAGAATTCTTCAAACTTGCAATCGACGCAATTGCCCATGGGACCCACACCGATCCGGTTGGCGTAAATCTCTGCTCCAATGCCGCCGGTGCCATAGTTGATGGCGAAGGAATCCTGGCCGGCTTGAGTCATGGACGCCATGTCCCTTTCTGCTTGGGTCGCATTGGCAGGTGCATTAGCTAAGATCGGAAAGGCCTGGGTCGCAACCCCACCGAGCGCGCCGTGATAGACAATCGTAAACTCGCGATATGGTTGCTTCCGGTCCGGCGAGGCTGGATTCTTGCAGAAGAGCGGATTAATGCCCGGAGGAGGGCTGGGGGCCGCGGCATTGCAATTCGTTTCGGGGTTATTAACGCCGGTGGTACCCGGGAACCTTCCCGCTTTCGGGCCAGTGATCATGGCGGTCAGATCCGTGTGCACGATGTTCCAGGTATTAGGGCTACCAGCGGGCTGGAGCATGTTCAGGACCGGAGTATTCGCCGGAATCGATGTTCCGTCAGGATACTTGGAGCCGGCCGGATAGACGGCGGCGTAGTCAATTTTGGGATGACCATCAGCAGTTGTTCCCTTGGTAACCAACTTCAAATCTTGTTGTGATACCTGGCTGCGATACCATTCGGCTCCAGCGGGCTGGACGTTAAGGGCGCCAAATAGTCCGTTCGTAAGTTGGTTGCCCGTGGAATGGGTGTCGCCCAGGGTGTAAAGAAGAAACGTCCCCTCCGCCCTTGCGAAAAGAGTGTAGGTTTGAGTCGCCGGAGGCAGGTTAGGAGAAACGGGAGAAGCGCTGGCCAGGCTGGAATCGTTTTGGCCCACGAATGATCCGTCATCACCAGTGCCTGTGACCCACTCCATGCCTTGAACGTGGAGTGAAACCTCGGAAGTAGTGCTGGTAGCTGGAGCAGGAGGAGGCGGAGAGATAAAGCTGCTTTTTGGTATTGAATTTTCAAATGCGATCGTCAGGCAGTCTCCGACATTTGCACGCAACACTATCGGACGTGGTCTTTTATCTGCTCGCAGCTGCTTACCTAACCCTCCCACCGTGTCACGTCTGAGCGCAAAAACCATCCCCCCAGGTATGGCCGCACCGAGCCGGTTCAGCATTATCGGTTGGGCGATGGCGACCACATCCGCGTTTATCATTCGCTTACACTGTGCTGGCGGCGCCGGTGGTTGAGGTGTGGCAACTACTGGCGCGGCCTTCGGCGCTTCCTCGGCCTTAGCGTTCATCAGGCTGGCTTCCGATTTCACGGGATCCACCGGCGGCTTTGTCGCAAGAGTTTCGGAAGTGACGGCTGGGACGGCGCTAGTGTCAGACACTGCCGGCGACTCGCCCGGCACAACTGCTGGCGGCGCCGCATTCAATTTTTCTGCCGACGTTCCCGGGGTTTGCGCCCCTACCAGTCCAGCGCTGAAAAGAAACAGAACAACCAATACCACGTAACGAACGAGGTAGACATTACCCTTATGGCCGAGCATGTTAGTTCTCCTTCTAGATTTGCCGAACGGTAAGCATCACGGATTGAGGATCAATTCTGTGCCTATTACTGAGGCCGCGTCTAAGGGCTAACGAGCTAAAGCTGTCATTAGCGGAAGTGTGAAAAAGCCGCGCGTGAAGAAACGATGAGCACCCTGTATTTGTTGACAGGCGCAGCGTAATTCTCTTACCCTTCCGTGTCAAGCAAAATTCCTTGCTGAATACGGTAAACGTTTGGAGCCAATATCCTCAGGGCGGGTTTTTCTAAAGGCCTTCTCAGAAATAGTTCAACGGATACGAAGATTTCGAGAGCGCGGCAAGATGATTATTAAGTGGCCGGCAGGTGATCTTGATTACCCTTAATCTTGCCCGCAGGAATCTTGCCGCAGGGCTCCTGGTGACGACGGTCGAGGCTGGTCTTTAAGTCCTGACAAAGTAGCCCTTATTCGAAATGTTTTCTCACTGGACTCATCTCAAGAACCGCACCGAGACGTGGGAAAACCTCAACAGTGGCTTAGCTGATTCGATCGCCAGTTAATTGGCGCTGGCCGAAACGAGATATCCTGCTCTGCCGTTAACTGGGCTCTTTCTTGTCAGAACCCTGCGTAGCCGGGCGGACTGCAGCGACCGGATATCTCCACTGAATTGATCTCTTTTCCCTTGCCGAAAGGTAGAAGACTTGTCAGCCCAAGTAACAGTAATGAAATTTGGCGGCACTTCTCTTGAAGATGGGGAAGCGTTCCAACGTGTTGCGCGTATCGTCGATGCGAATGTGAGCGCGAATTTGGTGGTGGTCGTTTCTGCTATGAGCGGCGTGACGGATGCTCTCATCGGCAGTTTTCAACGAGCTGCCAAAGGCGAAACCGCCGAAGCCTTACAGACTCTTGAACATCACTTTGAACGCCACTTGAAAGTTACCAGCACGCTAGGCGCGACCGCGAGCGAAAGAATGCGAGCGGTCATCGAACGCAGCCGGAGGGAAATCATCGAGCTACTCGGTGATGTCTCCACAAGCCGAAAGACAACTGCGGAAGGACAAGACGCGATGGCTTCTCACGGCGAGCGCCTTTCCGCCAACCTGCTGACAATCGTGCTTGAGGGATACGGGATTCCGGCTTCTTACGTCGACGCGCGTCGTTGCATCATCACTAATACAGTGCATGGAAGCGCTGAGCCATTTATTGAAGAAACGTGGCGTCAGACACGCGCGGAACTGCAGCCCCTCCTGGAAACGAAGAGAGTTCCTGTTTTGGGAGGATTCATTGCCGGTGCCAGGAATCGTGTGACGACAACACTTGGGCGTGGCAGTTCTGATTACTCTGCCACGCTGTTCAGTGCCGCGCTGGGCGCGCGCGAGACACAGATCTGGACCGATGTCGATGGCGTGATGACCGCGGACCCATGCCTCGTTAAATCGGCGCGTACGGTTTCTCAACTGTCATATGAAGAAGCGGCAGAACTCGCGCGCCTCGGCGCCGGCGTCCTGCATTCGAAAATGATCCAGCCCGTTATTGAACAGAAGATTCCCATACGGATCTTGAATTCTCGTGCTCCTAAACGGGGCGGGACACTCATTTGCGCCGGCGCCGAAACAACAAACACCGCCGTGATGGCAATTGCCCACAAGACTAACCTGACCGGCATCAACATCACATCTACACCGGCATTCGTGGCGAACGGTTTTCTCGGCTCAATAAGGAATATCTTCGACCGTCATCGCACCCGTATGTACATCGTAGCCATGTCGGAAGTCGGTATTTCATTCGCCTGCGAGGAACCGGTCCCACTTCCGTCCCTGGTTCATGATCTTCAACAGGTTGGTTCGGTGGAGACTAAAAGCCAGCGAGCCATCATCGGTTGTGTTGGGGAAGGTTTACAGAGCTTGGAGAGTACCGCAAAACTGCGCGATATTTTGAGAGACATCGACCACGCGCTCACCTGGCACAGGACGTCCCGTCTTAGTCTTATATCGATGGTAGACGTGAATCTCGTAGGCCCGGTAGTTCGTCAAATCCATCAAGGCCTCTTCCTGTCAGAACCACCTTCGTGAGCGGGTGGGTCCTCGACCGGTAGTGGGGTCTACCTGTGTTGTAAATTCAGCGCAGTGCACAGTGTGCGCCCCCCCTTTTTCCGAATACAAAGTTTCTTACATCTCATCGTATCTCACATGTCTCGCACTCCCTTGGCCTACGAGAATTGCTGTCTCATAATCGTTGAGATTGCAAAGAGAGGGAGACGCCATTATGATGCGTCAAATGTCATTCCAAACGATGGGATCCGCGCTTGCACCCACTCTGTCGCCGAACGGAACTTCGAGCTACGAGCCTTTGAGTAGCGTATGGGAAGGAAGCGATGTGGACTTGCTTGAAGCGATGCTCAAGTTTTATCCGACGATCCCGCCGGAGCCAATCTTGGACGCCACCTACAACGCGGGTCGAATGTGGAAGGGTTCAAAGCGGCGGGTCGTGTCGATGGATATTGACCCGCAATACAAGCCCATGATCGTTGGCGACAATCGAGAGATGACCGGCGTGCGCTCCGCAAGATTCGGGACGCTCGTTTATGACCCGCCCCACGTTGGACCACAAGGCCGAAATAAGAGCAAGAAGCGATTCGATGTGGACTTCGGAGCCACGGTCGAGTGCGGCAAGGAACACGACTGGAACCTGAGCTATCTCTATCCGCCTTTTTTGAAACAGGCCAAGAGAGTCCTGAAACCCAACGGTCTGCTGCTCGCGAAAATCACAGACATGGTGAATAATCACAAATCGAAATGGCCTCACCGTGATTTCATGCGAATGGCAGAAGAAGCCGGGTTTACGGTCTGCGATCTGATCGTCAAGATTCGTAACGGTCCAATGGTTTCAAACAAATGGAAAGAGGCTCACCACGCGCGAAAGCGCCACTGCTTTTGGATTGTGTGCCGCAACGGGGAGGCCTGCGAAAGAGAAGTCAAAGTTTCTGCGTCGGGAAAAGCCCGTCCCAACGGCTGACCCGATTCGTTCCTGGGCGACCCTTTCCAGGCGTCTTGCTACCAAAGCCGCTGGCGTTCCAGTAGGGTTGGTAGTGAGTCATTAGAGCAAACTCAGCGGCGAACACCCACCACTCACTCGCGAATGTCAGATAGCGGCATTCCATCTCGTTCAGTGCAATGTTTTGGCGTCTTGCGATTTTGCCGACGTGTTCGTTCAGCCGACTGCGTAAGGTTCGCCCGCTCTTTGTCATTTCCTTAGTCGCCTTACCGATGTAAACCAGCTTCCCCTTGTGATAAAGAGCGTAAATTCCGCTGAGAGCAGGACCGACGCCTTTGGATAACGCTAGAAGCGGACTTGCCTCCAACTTCTCAACAACTTGAAAACGGATGCCTCGATCTAAGTCAAAGTCGAAGTGGTGGGGATCGGCACTTACTATTGGGCTTGGCGCGCGTTTTTTTGCCATAGTTGTTAGCCGAAGGTTCTTGTCCCTTTAACTTTCTCTTTCTTTGGCGGCTTCGTCGAAGCGCGGACCTGAATAGCCTTGTAGTCCATAATATAATTCTCCAAGGCGGCTCGCTTTTCTTCGGGACTTAATTCACGGGCAGGAAATTGAGCCTCTAACTCACGTCGTAAGGCATTAAACTTCGCGACGGCCTTTTTCTCCAGGCGAGTTCGCAATATCTCGGCACTTTGCATGGTGAGAACATAGGAGCCATCCGGCTCGCGAGTGAGATGCAGATCGCCAGGAAGAAAGGATAACTTCATTCGAGCGGGATGCTATCATCTGACCAGATTTGGCAGCAACACACCATGACCCCACAACCCACCCCGCTCACGCAGGCGGTTCTGACAGCTCATTTATGGTTCGCCGCTTCCTGGATAGCTTTCACGAGTGCGGTGGGCGATGAGAGACCATAGGCTCTGGTCCAATAGCCAGCCACATCATTACCAATCAGAATCATTGGAGTATGGTCATTCTTGTTGGCAACTGCGGCCCCAAGAGCGCGTAGCAATGATGTAATCTCGGTATTGTCGCCAGTCACAAAGGTCCAACCGGGTCCGGCCTTAAACCTGGCGGCGAAGTCACGCAGCCTTTCCGGATTGTCAGTAGAGGGATCGACGCTGATGGAAATTAACTTTGCTTCCGGCGCAATCGTTGCCAGTTCCTGCTGAACTCTTCGAAAGGTAGCGGTTAAAGGCGGACAGATTGTAGTGCAAGTAGTAAAAATGAAGTTGATGGCAACCGTCTTGCCCTTGATGAGATCGCTGTAGAAATTGAGCCGTTTGCCATTTTGATCGTAGATCGGAATATCCGGAATCCGCGAGGACGAGAAGGAGGATGTATCCTCAGTTCCCGACGCTGGAGCGTCAATTGGAGCATTATTTGGAGTGTTAGGCGCAGCCACAGGACTCGCATCAACTGCAGTCGCCACCAGCCGCAGGGCCATGCCACACTTGGGACATTTACGGGGTTTTATGGAGGTGACCTCAGGGTGCATCGGGCAAGCATACCGTTTACGCGCCTGAGCCTTGGGCCGCGTTTGTGCACTGGCTAGCTTAAAGCCCGGCATCGGCGCAATGCAGATCCACGCCATAACCGCAGCCAAAATTAATACTCTGGTCAGCAGCAACTTCTTCTCTGTCGGCACGACCTGGACCTCCTGTAACTCCGATTTTAGTTGATACCGATCCAGCCGCTCGCAGGGATGAGCTGTTTTGTTTTCAGGTCAACTGTTATCACATATGCACCCATTGCACCGATTCGACGATTGAGTCCATAACTGATTGCGGGCATCAGCCCGGTCCGATACTCATAAAATCCTTCAAGAACCTGAATCAGCTTTTCGCGGCTCACGTCTTTACCCGCTTTCTTCAAAGCCTCAGCCAATATTTTGGCGGCGCTATAGGCGGATATTTGGGCAGCCAAATGCTTTGTTGAAAGTTGATATTTCCCTGACAGCGCGAGAAACTCCTTAACCCCTTCTGCGGTCTGATCAGTAGGTGAAGTCGGAAACGACAAAAATAGTTTGCCATCGAAGCCGGCCGGCGCTTCTACGATCCGCGCGCCTGCGTTTGCACTGGGAAGAAAGATGAAGGGGAACCAATTGACCTTTTCAGCTTCTTTCATCAAGGACATTGCCTCGTCAGGACCACCCAGAAAGAAGACTACTGTCCGATTAGCCTGGCTTAGTTTCGATACGGCGCCCGCGGCATCAAATTGGCCGGCCACATAGTCGTAGCTCTGAGGCGCGCTCCATCCCTGCTTTTTACTCTGGTCCTTAATGGCTTCAAGAACATTTGCGTTGACTTCACTACGAAGATATACAAGCGCCACGCCTGGATTTTTAAGCTCCGGTTTTTTGGCGGCGAAATCAACCAGGGCGCGGAATTGCCCGTCGGTTCCAGACAGTAGATAAAATACCTGGCGATTCAAGGGAAAGCCTGTCTGCGGGTAGAGTGTGAGCGGGCCAATCAGCGGAACCTCCTTCCGGGCCAGGAGTTCAAGAAGCTCTTTCTCAGCCCCGGCAATAAAGGCCCCCGTCATGGCGAAAACCTGCTCGTCTGTGAGTAATCGCTCGAGGTTGGCGCGAGTGGCCGCCGGAGTTTCGCCGGTCTCAATAAACTTTAATTCAAACCGACGGTTGTAAATCCCACCCTGGCTGTTGAGATCATCAAAGAAAGCAGTGATTACAGCTTTAACCGCCTGGCCCATCTCAGCGAGAGCGCCTTGTGCCGGAACGGCAGTTCCAATCACGATCCTGTTTTCGTAGACTCCAGGGTCTCGATCTTTGCCGAGTCGTTTCAAATAGGCAATGAGATCCGCCATGTCCTCGCTTGTCATCTGATAGCGAGGCATCACGTTAAGCAGTTTGTTGCCGGCCGGATCAGTGCCCCGCGTGATCGCCAATTCAAGACCGCGTTCGGTGTACGCTGGATGCCGTCTTCCGTCGGCATGAGTCAAACCATAAGGCTTGGTTAGTGACTCCCAGGTTAAGTTTGACGGATCAACACCACCTTCGGGCTTACCCTCACCATTGAGGCCGTGACAGTTTGCACAAGGCATGGCACTTCCCGGCACCTCCAGGGACGATTCACCCAGGTAAGCCAGGATCTCTTTGCCCGAAGGGCTGGTGCCCTGTATGTAAATCTGTTTGCCGCGAGTCTCACGCAGTTTTACCTCGTCGGGCGCTGCGACCTGGCCGTTGGCTTGCCAGCCCACCGCCAAAGAAAAAGCCAGACCCCCCAGCAAGGTTCCAAGCGTTCCCGCGCGCGCAACCCGCGTGCGGTGGTAGCCTAACCACTTCCTATCTGCCGCTCTTTTCATAACCCTATCGAAATTCAGTTCTTACTTGTCGCCGGCAGGCTTGTCGTTGAGTACGCTCTCGACAACTTTGACCAGCTCGTCGCTCTTTGCCAGGCCGAATGCCTTTTTCCACAACCCGGTGCGCTCGTTGCCTACGATGAAGATATTGAGGTGGTCTTGCTTGTTAGCGACTAAGTGGCCCAGCTTCTGCAGGGCAAAATCTACATTCTGTTTTTCGCCGGTGAGGAAGTACCAGCCCGGCCTGGCGTGCAGCTTATTCGCATACTCCTTCAGGTTGGCTGGTGTATCAACTGTCGGGTCAACGCTGATTGAAATGATATGAACATCCTTTCCCACACGATCGCCCAGCGCTTGTTGCATCTTCTCCAGATTACGTTCCATAGGCAGACAACTGCCCGGGCAGGTGGCAAAGAAAGAGTTAATGATCACTACTTTACCGCGCAACAGATCGGTGTAGAAGCGCATCTTTTCGCCGTTCTGATTAACTAATACGACATCTGTGAAGTAAGTCTCAGTGGCCGATTTCGGGGTGGGTTGGGCTGCCTGCTGGCTTGCCTGTTGACCTCTAGTGCGCTCCTTACTGACCGGAAGCGCATCATTCGCTCGCGCTTGATTTGTAACCTGCGCAGCGGCTGAGTTATGCCCCAGGGCGAGGATTGATATTGCTATGGCCCACACAGCTAACCATTTTCTCCATACGCTTTTGCTGCCCTCAATAACCACCGTCTTATTCATCTTATTCATGGTGCGATCTCCATAGCTCCGGGGAAGTCTCGTCTTAATGCCGCTCATTTCTTGTCAGAACCGCCTGCGTATCGGGGAGGCCCGCAGCCCGGCTGGGGTGGTGTTAGCGGGCCGAGGCGGCCAGTCGACCAGAATGAAACAACTCCAGCCGTTCACGCAGGTGGTTCTGACCAACTCTTCGTTTCCATTGTCTTTGGATCGTCATTTTTCCATCGCCTGGAGAGTCAGCGGTGGCAACTGGTTGTATCGGATTCCCAGCGAAGGACTCTGGAAGAAGACATAGTACACGCCGGGTTGCGGCGGCACAAAGCTCATTTCGTATACACCATCGCCGGCTGCGATGGCGGCCTCGCGTTGTTGCCAAATTCCCGGAGCGAGGAATACGAGCACACCCATGTCCTCGAGTTTCATCTGTGGTTGGTTGGAATTTGTATCAATTACTTTGAAGCGCAGGTTATACCGTTCACCAACACGGAGATTCGTGTCCTTCATAAGCGGCACGACCTTGATCGCTGCCAGCCTTTCTTTAGCAAACCCCGGATTCTCGACAACTGTGAAGTCGAAACAGTTGACCACCCGCGGGGAATCCAGCAGAAATGCTACATCGTAGTGACCCGCGTCAGTGAGTCGTACCGTGGTGGTGTAAACCCCGCTTACGGCTTCGCGCAAACCGTTATCGAGGACGAGCAGCGCTTTGGGATCGCGGCGATAATTCTGAAAACTCCCCATCGGCGCAGCCATCCCTTCGGTGTAGAAATAGATCATCTTATCGGCAGGATTGGCGACCAGCACCGAACCATCTTCCGGGCCCGGAACAATGACGTCAGCCAGCGAACTGGCGGGTGAATCCTTCGGAGCTTTTTGGCCGGCAGGGAAACGAGAAACAGACGCTTCCTTTCCCAGTTCCGCGGTCTTGATCATGGTGACAAACTCGCTGCCCGCAGAGTGTACGTAAGCAAATTGCCTGGTGAAAGTGACCTGGTCGGCGCCTGGCCCGACAGGCACGGTATGGACCAGTCTATTGGAAGATACGTCGAAGATGTAGACAGCATTGGTAACTGAATTTACCGCGAAACCAAAGCGTCCATCGGTTGGGATGCGGATAGCCCGGAGTCCCGGGTGGCCTTTCATGCGCGCGAGAATTTCGAAGCGCAAGCCATCTATCGCGACTATCGTCCCGTCGCCTTCGTTTGCGACATAAACCGACTTGCTCAGAGAAGACACCACAACTGCCATCGGCAGCGAGCCGACCTTCACGTCCGTGGTTTTGGCGAGCTTCCTCACGTCCACTACCGACAAAGTTCCATCCTGCTTGTTTGTCACGAAAGCCAGACTGTCATCATCAGCGAAGGCTATTTCGTGATGCCCCAGTCCCGTCTTGATCTGGGCTGCAACTTTCAAAGCCTCAGTATCAACGATGGTGACACCGTCGTCCTTTTCGGTCGGCGCGTCGTTTCCAACCCATAGGTATCTGCCGTCGTGCTGCAAAGTAACGCGCATAGGTTTGATCCCAGCATCAATGTTAGCGATCACTTTCCAGGTGGGAACCTCAATCACCGCAACCTTATTGACCAGCGGCATGGAGACATAGATCCGCTTCTTATCAGCGCTCATGACCCAATCTTCTCCGGAGCTGTCCAGAGGAATTAGCGTGTATAGTTTGCTCCCGCCGAAACCGGAAAGCGGGTCTATGACTGAAATGTTCGGTTCGTGATTGAGGGCCAGAACGAAATAGGAATTGAGGTCAACAGTCGGGCGCTTACTAAAACTGGGCTGCAGAAACTGTTGGACCTTCTCACGACACTCTCTGGCATTCGGAGTTTGTGCCAGCTCCCGGCGATGAATCCAGGCCGCGGGGCGAACATTGCTGATGGCCTTCCTGCCAGTAGCTTCGACAATCTTGAATCTTACTGTCGCTTCTGTGCCAGCCAGCACTTCCCTGCTATCCCGCTTCTCCGAAGAAATGGGTTCAACACTAAACTCAACCGAGATGCCTTCTGCGTTGTAGACTTGTGGCGCGCGAGCGGGTTGTGTCCCCTGCGGCGACACAGGTTTGGTCTTGTCTTGCGCTTGAACCGTAACCCATTCCGAAGCCAGGAATAAGGCGATAACTATTAGAACCCTTAGGCACATGATAAAAGGAAAGACTCCATTTAGTTGGTTAGGAATGATTCGGTCGCTGTTGAGAATGTGTGTAAGAATCTGGATTCTCAGCGCCAAAGGCGCGAAATGTGAAACCCTGAGGCAATACCCCAAGTCTAAACCAGCTTCCAGTCAACGAAAGGCCAGAGTATCGCGCACTACTCAGCAAAGCAAGATTTTAGAAAACCGTGTCGGTGGCGAGACAGATAAACTATGAGGCCCTTGTTAGAAAACAAAAGATGAAATCTCTAAAGAGTGCAGACAACTGGAAATCCTTTGCATCGCCGAGCGGGGACGGCTACTACAGCCTGCTAACAGAAGATACTGGCGACGTGCCCGTCCGCATTTTTCTTACGCCAACACTACTCAACGACGCCGAAGACAATCTGTATCGTCAGATCGTCAATGCCACGCGTTTTCCAGGGGTTAAGTTGGTTGTGATCACACCTGATGTCCATTACGGTTACGGCGTTCCCGTAGGCTGTGTGATTCTCACCGATGCAACCAGCGGGGCCGTTGCCATGGGACCCGTGGGCTATGACATAGGTTGCGGGATGATGAGCGCGCGATCTGAGGTTCCCTCGATTCAGGCGACACCGGAAAAGAAATTACGGTTCAATCGAGCAGTAATGAAGCGCGTGCAAATGGGTGCCGGCGGCAAGAGCAATCGGTTGGGCCATATTTCTGAGCAAGAGTTCAACAATCTGGTGCGTGGAGGCGCTGAATACTATGTCGAGAAGTATGGTGCCTCATTTGACCGCAGTCGCGCCGAACGACATCGCATTCCGGTGGAAGATGAGTGGGAGATTCCCCGCGGTGGCAAAGGCAGACCCGAGCGCGGAATGGACCAACTGGGTAGTCTTGGTGGCGGCAATCACTTCATCGAATTGCAGCGTTCAGAAATGGCTGGAACGCTCTTCGTGCAGGTGCACACCGGAAGTCGCGGTTTTGGTCACGGGTTGGCAACGAACTATTTTGAACTGGCGCGCGCGGAACGGCCTGAGGCCTTCACTGATATCGATCTGGGTTACTTCACACCCGATTCGCGCTTTTACAAAGAATATCTGAATGCTGTGGCGGCGGGCGGCAACTATGCAATTCTCAACCGGCTGATAATATTCGAACAGGTTGCCGAGGCTTTTCGGGAAGTGTTTGGAGCTGACCTCGAATTGATTTACGAGATTAGCCATAACCTCGTCCAAAAAGAATGGCATCCGGATTTTGGTGACGTTCTGGTCCATCGTAAAGGCGCGACCCGGGCTTTTCCCGCCGGCCATCCATCCTTGGTCGGTGGGTTCTGGGAAACTACGGGTCATCCTGTCTTGATACCGGGAAGTAACAAGGACTTCAGCTATATCCTTCGTCCGTTGGCCGGCGCGGCGAAGAGCGGCTTTTCGGTCAACCACGGCGCGGGCCGCAAGCTCTCCCGTAGCCAGGCTTCTCGCACTCTCTCGCAAAGACAGATTGACGACGAATACGCAGCCGCCGGAATTCTGGTCAATATCGATGGTCGAGTGCCATTGGACGAAGCTGCGCCCGCCTACAAATCTTCCGAAGAGGTCCTGCGTGCCGTCACCGAAGCGGGCTTGGCTGAGGTTGAGCATAAGCTTTGGCCGCTTGCTTCGCTAAAGGGGGTAGACGAAAGGAAGCGCGATCGAAAACGAAAAACCAAGCGCGGAAAAACTTCCGACAAGCACTACTAGGCGCAGGCAGGCAAATGACAGCACCCGGGGAAGAGGCTGTCGGGAAAATGAGTTAACCGTCTTTCTCTGTGCATCCTCAGTGTGTTCTGTCTCTCTGTGGTGAGTGTTTCTCTTAGTAAATTCACCGGCACAGAGTTCACAGAGATCGCACAGAGGTTTGAGTTCATTCCGACAGTCTCGGGAAGGGTGCCACATCATTTGCGTAAAGGTATTTCTCATTCCTTTCTTTCCGCACCCCTTTCGGGCTGCTACTGTTTTCGAACGCCATCCGGTGGTCTGCGCTACGCTTCGACCACCGCCTACTATCCTGCAGCCCTCCAGGCTGCCGATTCCCCGCCACCCACTGCTACCTGAATCTAGCCGCATCTCAACGCCACCCTTCTGTTTTTGAACTAGTTCAAAAAATGCTTGACAGCTATTTGAGCGGGGAGTATCGTTCAACCTGAACACGTTCAATTCCGAGCGCTGTTCCCAAAAAAGGAGGCTGTCATGCCGGTTGAGATCATCACTTACCTGCTTTACCTGGCAATAAGCATTGCCTTGACTGTCTGGGTTGCACATACGTTACACAAGAACGGCCGCGTGTTTCTGGTGGACGTCTTTCATGGTAATGAGCCGCTTGCGGATTCGGTTAATCATCTGCTGGTCGTCGGCTTTTACCTGATAAACCTCGGCTACGTCAGCCTGGCTCTTAAGCTGGGTTACGACCTGGCCTCGGCAAAGGAGGGCATTGAGGCCTTGTCTGTGAAGGTGGGGATGGTGCTGCTCGTTCTGGGCGGAATGCACTTCTTCAATCTCTTCATCTTCAGTCGCATGCGCCGTCGTACAACGCTTCGGAACGCGCCGCCGCCAGTCGCGCCCGATGCTTTTACGGCTGTGCGGGAGGCATGAGCTATGTCTTCGCTGACAGTACTCTACGATCCTTCTTGCGGGTTGTGCCGGCGAGTGCACTCGTGGCTTGAGGAGCAACCCAAATTGGTTCCCTTGAATCTCGTGCCGGTTAAGTCTGAAGAGGCGCAAAATCGATTTCCACACCTCGACCATGAGCCCACTTTGAACGACCTGACAGTGATCAGCGATCAGGGCGCGGTTTATTTCGGCCCCAAGGCGTGGCTCATGGTGCTATGGGCGCTTTGCCGGTATCGCGAGTGGTCTTACCGGCTCGCTTCGCCGGAACTATTGCCGACCACGCGGAAAGTGGTCTCAATGATCTCGCAGCATCGGTATCAGATCAGTCGGGCCGCCGGCTGGTCGAGGTAATGAAATGAAGTCTTCCAGGAAATCAATAACCACGAAGACGGCGAAGGGTGAACAGACGAAGGCGCTGATCCTGAGCACTGCTTTGGAAATGCTTCAGGAGCGTGGCTACGAACAGACAACCATGCGCGCCATTGCCGAGAAGGCGGGCCTTTCGCTTGGCAATGCCTATCATTACTTCGGCTCAAAGGATCACCTCATCCAGGCGTTCTATCAACGGACGCATGACGACCACTTGCGAGCCTCTCTGCCGGCGCTCGAAAACGAATCGACTCTGAAAGCGCGACTGCTTTCCGTGATGCGGCTCAAGATCGACACCCTTGAGCCGTATCATGAATTTGCCGGCGTACTCTTCAAGACCGCCGCCGATCCTCATAGTCCACTCAATCCGTTCGCGCACGCCTCGACGCCCGTGCGGCGCGACAGCATCAAGCTTTTTGAAGATCTGGTGGCGGAATCGAAGGCACGCATTCCCACCGATTTGCGTGCGGAGCTGCCTTATCTGCTTTGGGTTTACCACATGGGGATCATTCTCTTTTGGATTCACGATTCCTCACGCAAACGCACGCGAACCTACCGGCTAATTGATCAAACAGTTGATCTCTTGGACAAGCTGATCTCGCTGGCGAGCAATCCACTCATGCGGCCCTTGCGAAAGAGGGCTTTGAAACTCGTCGC
This sequence comes from Pyrinomonadaceae bacterium, assembly GCA_051004635.1. Classification (GTDB taxonomy): domain Bacteria; phylum Acidobacteriota; class Blastocatellia; order Pyrinomonadales; family Pyrinomonadaceae; genus PSRF01. The sequence continues at coordinate 1,266 of JBPCKD010000223.1, read as the reverse complement.
GGAACTTCGCGACGTGGGCGGGCCGGAGTCTGAGAGGGCATAGCTAACTCGTCGGAATGGAAACGCTCATGGAGGATCTGACCAGATTTGTTTGGCGAGGTGCACTGGGTGGCACGATCGGGCCGTTACTCTTGTTGACTTGGAGCCCTTTTGCGAATCACCATTGGGGTGGCCACGGCATCAACGATCATGCTGCTGGTGCCGATAATAAGCGTTCAGCTTGAAAGGCGGCAAAACTGGAAAAGAAATCAATCTTCACCTTTCTTGCTCAAGGAGCGGTGGGCGGCATGGTGGGGCTCTTCCTTCTAACAGCCATCTCCGTGATCTCTTATCCCAATTTTTACAATTATCTCTTCCTGGGTGTCCTGCCGATGATCCTCGGTTCCGGGTCGGTGTTTGGGTCTATTACAGGAGTTTTTGTTTGGTTACCCGGAGTACTTCTCAAACGGAGACTCAGGTGGGCGACTCGCGTCGTCATCGGAATGGGTGCTGTGACAGTGCTGGTCGTCGTGCTTTCTTATTTGCCTCAACAACCGGAATCGTATCAGCCGTCCGTTTCATGGTTCATCGAGTGAGACTACTGACGTTCAGAGAGTATTACTGAGCGGCGGTTGTAAGGTGCTTTTATGAAAATATTGATCCCCGGTGGTTCAGGGCAGGTAGGCACGGTCCTGGCCCGCGCGTTTCACCAGCGAGGCGATGAGGTCGTCGTTCTTAGTAGAACGGAAAGTGACGCGTTCCCGTGGCGCGTAGTGAAATGGGATGGCGCAACATTGGACGACTGGGCTTCCGAAATAGAAGGCGCAGATACGGTCATCAACCTCGCCGGACAGAGCGTGAACTGCCGATATACTAAGGAAAACCGCCGCATCATCATCGACTCACGAGTGAAATCAACGCGGGTTGTTGGCCAGGCTATTGCCCAGGCGAACAACGCGCCGCGCGTTTGGCTTCAAGCCAGCACGGCAACGCTCTATGCTCACCGCTACGACGCGCCGAACGACGAAGCTACTGGAATCATCGGCGGGTCGGAACCGAATGCACCGGATACCTGGCGCTTCAGCATCGACGTCGTTAAAAAATGGGAACGCGAACTGAACGCGGCCGCGACGCCAAACACACGCAAGGTGTTGATGCGGTCGGCGATCGTGATGACCCCGGATGCAGGCGGTCCATTCGACATGCTTTTGCGGTTGGTGCGGTTCGGACTTGGTGGTCGTTTCGGAGACGGCAAAGAGTTTGTCTCCTGGATACATGACCAGGATT
>JBPCKD010000222.1:0-10947 GCA_051004635.1 Pyrinomonadaceae bacterium | reverse complement strand
TTCGACTTGCATGTCTGAGGCACGCCGCCAGCGTTGATTCTGAGCCAGGATCAAACTCTCGTTAGAATTTGTCTCTGGAACATCATCTCGTACTGGTTGTTGTTCAGTATCCGATAATGACTCTTCTTAAGAGTTTTGTACGCGAGCTTTATCGCTCGTCGTCTTGACTCTCAAAGATCATTGATATGGACACGCTCTATCTAGTTTTCAAACATCAATTCCAAAATTGTCTTTGGATTTGCCTTACAGACGGAATAAATTCGCCCCAAGCAAACGAGGACTTTAACCCAGGAAGTTGACTCTGTCAAGCGGGCGAATTGCCTCATCAGAAATGTCCGCGAAGTGGGTATCGTTGCCTCAACTAAAAATGTCCGCGAAATAAAGGACACTGACCTCCGGAAATTGCCCTGGGCAAACGGAGGTGGGGATGGGGTTAACGATGAAGGAGAAGCGGTCCGTGGCAGCTCTGAAGGCTGTCGGTTACAAGCAGGCGAGGAAGCCAGAGAAGACGAAACGGCTGGACGAGTTGATGGAGCTGACGCAGTACACGCGACGGCACGCGCGGCGGTTAATGAGTCAGCACGGGAAGAAGCTGTGGCTCAACCAGAAGACGAAGGTAGTGGGAGATCTGAAGCAGCACTTGCCGCGGGAGCGGGCGCGGGTGTATGACGAGCCAGTAGAGGTGGCGCTAATCAAGCTCTGGAAAATGATGGACTACATTTGCGGCAAGCGGTTGCAGCCCGCCCTGCCGGAGCTGATCAGCGTGTTGGAGCGGCACAACGAACTGAGTTGTGACGCGCCGACAAGAGCGAAGCTGCTGAAGATCAGCGCCGCCACCATTGATCGGCTGCTGCGCCCGGAGCGACGTAAACATGAGTTGCGTTCGCGCTCGCGCACCAGGCCCGGGACGCTGCTCAAACACCAGATCCCGATTCGTACTTTCTCCGATTGGGACGAGCAATGCCCCGGCTTTGCGGAGATCGATCTGGTGGGCCATGATGGTGGCCAGGCGGTAGGTGATTACTGTCAGACACTGGACCTGACCGACATTGCCACCACCTGGACCGAGACCGGAGCAGTCAAGAACAAGGCGCAGGTCTGGGTCTTCGAAGCCTTGAAAAAGCTTAGGAAACAGCTGCCTTTCCCCCTGCTCGGCCTCGACAGCGACAATGGTGGCGAGTTCATCAATACGCAGTTGGAGCGTTACTGCCGTGAGCAGAAACTCACCTTTACGCGCTCGCGTCCTTACCGCAAAAATGATAACTGCTTTGTGGAACAGAAGAACTATTCGGTGGTCCGCCGGGCCGTCGGTTACGGCCGCTTTGATACTGAAGAGCAACTGCAACTGCTCAATGAAATCTATAGTCAACTGCGGCTCTACACCAACTTCTTTCTGCCTACCATGAAGCTGCAGACAAAAGAACGAGTAGGCAGCCGGGTGAAGAAAACTTATGATAAAGCGCAGACCCCTTACCAACGGGTGCTCGCCTCGCTGCAAGTCAGCCAACCTGACAAGCAGCGACTAAAAGCAAAATATGCAACCCTCAATCCCGCCGCTCTCAAGCGGAAGCTCGATCGTTTGCAGCAGCGCTTGTTGCAAACCGCAAGCAGCACTGAGCACTTGTCCGAACGAAAACGAAAGAAGTTTTGGTCAGAGACTAGCAGCAGCGCTGAGGTCCAATAACGCACCCATGAGTTTATCGCTTTATCGAGTACCGAACGATCAGCAAAAAGGGCAGAGCCTGTGGCCCTGCCCGTTCGTCTACTCACCGGTGTCGGCGCTCGGGTCGCTCTCCAGCGTTGCCCTATCCTCCGCACCGGCACTCGCCACTCTAACACGACCGTCAAGCGCAGCAAGAAAACTGCGCAACCAAACCAACCAACCGAGCAGCCTTTTTCATGAGCCAACGATTCTCATTTCGCGGACATTTCTACGTGAGGCAACGGGGCGGGCGGGCGAGCTTGGAAACTTCTTGAAAGTTCTTGTCCCGAGACAAAATTGGCGACCTGCTCGAACCAATTCGACGAGAAAAGCGACGAATTCCGTGTCAAAATATTATTTCAAAATCCACTCGCTGCCGGTGTCTCGCACTATTCTGCGCGTGAGGCTTCAGCCTTGGGGGGAGCTTATGATGCACTCCTGCGTTCGGGGGTTTGCATGAACTATTTGGCTTCGATGGCAGATTTGTTTTGGCTATGTGGGCCAAGAGATTCGGAAACTGAATCGGTGTAAGAATCAGCGAAGTAACTGACAAGCTTCCCAGCATGGCCCACAGGATTTTTGATCCGCTCTTCAACTTGTCCGTTTGCCGCGATGACCCCATGAACGTTAGCTGCTCTATTTTTTCTTCCTCTCCTTTTCCTTGCCGTCACCATTTGGCGGCCTCACTTTCAAATAACCTCTGGCGTCCTTATAAATTCCATATTGCACGTCGTTGATTTGGCCGTTCTCATCCTGCACTCGAATAGTGAAGGTCTTATTGTCAGGTCTACCTTCCACGCGACAGGGCAAGTACCCCTTCAGGTCAGGACTGCGATAGGCAGTGTAGTGTTCCTGATCGCGCTTGTCATAGCCGAGTACATAAATGCGATCGAAGTCTGGCTCACCAATGTTCTTAGGTTGGTTAGAACTGCTTTTTTCGAGAATCACCCAGCTTCCCGGCTTAGCTTCTTTCGCAGCATCTTTCGTCTTTGACCCATCGGACTCAATAGGTTCGCCATCAAGCCTTTGCCAGGCCACAAACTCACGCCCGGTACGATAAAAAATAATGTCGCTCGGCACTGTAAGTTCAACTTGCTTCCCGTAAATCCACCCCGCCGGAGCCGGCGAATCCGGAGCCGACAAACGAACCTTGTACCAAAGCTCGTTGGTTTCTTCAGGTGCGTTCTCTTCCTGACTGTCCCTATTCCCGCGACTATTCCCAGGTTGAGCGCTTCCGGCCTTCGGTGCGATGTCACTTTCGATCGCTTCCGACGACTTTGGTTTTGGCACCCGCCTCCAGCCGACAATCTCAAAACTCGAGCCACTATCAAGCCTCATCATGATGTTTTCGTTGCCAGCGCGATCCGGGCCAAGCCGCAGATTTGAACTGGCTCGAAGCTGGCCTGTTCCCTGGGCGGGGACGTTCTTGTCTTCCTCGGCCAATTTCTTCGAGGCTTGAAGCACCTCATCGGGCATCACATTGCGGGATTCAATCCAGCCTTCAGTACTATCGTCATCGCGCGCTTGCACTCGCAGCCAGCGCTCCTTCTTCGAGTTGTCGGTAGGATCCTGCACATCCTGAAACTCCAGGATATCAACGGCGTCACCGCGCGTAACTTCCAGCAGGTCCGCCGCCACTACTGCCGTCGAACTACGGATCTGGGCACGTCGCGCAACCACAACACCTGTGTTATTTCTCTTCGCAAGAGTGCTGCAACCGGCAACCCATCCCAAAGACATTGAGATCAGAAGAAGTTTGAAAACAGACTTCGTTAAATGGATATTCATAATCGCGATTCTTAACTGTTCGCTCCGCTCTTTCCAGACAAATTCTAACCTCGATGGCCGCATTGACCAAGCTGTTGTGCGGCATCCTGGTTTTGGCATCGGGCGCAGTTTTTCAAAGCTTAAGTTGCCCTCAAAATCGGGCGGCCCCGTGATTGACAGGGCTATCCCTCATCACTATATTACAGTCTACAGTTCCAAGCCGTGCCCAAAACGTGAACAAACGACCACATTCAAAGTTAGCCCGCGCACACGCTACGTTTGCTCGTGTGGTGTCGTTTTTGCTTCTCGGTTGTATCGTCTACGGAACGACCGTTGAAGCGGCGCACAAGCATGGAAACATCCTGGAACTAAGCAATCCTGGGCACAGCGCTTCTGTTTCGATTCCCGCAACCGAGCAGAGACTGAATTCCAGTTTATCGGGCTGTGGCGATTGTCTCATTTGCCAGTTACACCAGCATTTTTCCACCTCCCTCATAGTTGTTCGGAATGGCAGCGCTCCTCCGCGAACGCGCTTAGAAATATCACAAGCCACATCAAGGATTCTAAAGATCCGAACAAACGCACCTCGAACAGGTCGCGCTCCTCCTTTTACCTCCTAGTTTACATTCAATGCTGCTTTTCGCATGGACTGGTTCTCAAAGCCAGACCAGCAGATGGCCGTTTTAAGGCTTTCAATGTAAGCGAGAGCACCTCGGATAAGTTTCTACTAGACCCAGAGGTAAATATCATGATTAGTAATTTCGCCAGAACCGCTTCAACTGCGGTTTTTCGCTCCGCTGTCATACTCATCGTTGCTTTGCTGTTCAGCTCGGCTGCAATGGGCCAAGCCGGCACTACGCTAAGAGGTACAGTAACTCTTGGTGAAAGCGGCAAGCCGATACACAACGTACTAGTTACGGTTCTACAATTAAAACGAACAGTCGGGACCGATGAAAAAGGAAACTACGAATTCCAAAACCTGCCGCCTGGCCGGTACGATGTTGTTGCCCACCTGGATCGAGTCCCGGATGTTGTTCGAACCGTGGAAATCGCTGCGGGCGTAACCACGACTCTTGATTTCCGCGTCGAACTTGGCGGCTTACGAGAGGAAGTCACGGTCACAGCAACTGGGATTGAGCAGGCGGTATCCAGCTCGATCCAGTCAGTCGAAGTAATTGGCTCAATAGACTTAGCCAAGAAGAGCACTGTTTCCCTTGGCGAATCGCTTGATGGCGAGCTGGGAATATCAAAGCGAAGTTTCGGCCCTGGAACTGCACGACCCGTCATTCGAGGTTTTGACGGCGATCGCGTCCTCGTACTGCAGGATGGCAACAGGATTGGAGGACTTGGTTTTGAGTCAGGCGATCACGCAGAGCCGATAAATGTGTTGACGGTCGAGCGAATCGAAGTTGTCAAAGGACCGGCGACACTCCTCTATGGCAGCAACGCGATAGGCGGTGTTGTTAACGCCGTGACAGGCCATGATAGTGCCCATAAAGGCGTCAACGGTTATTTCACGGGGATTGGCAGCACAAACGGCAGGCAGGCAGCAGGCAGTGGTGGCATCGAATACGGCACAGAAAAGTGGCTGTTTTGGGCTAACGGTGGCGGTCAAAGGTCCGGCGACTACAACACTCCCATAGGCCGCGTGAGAAACTCGTTCTCGCGCGAAGAAAATGTGTCCGCAGGCTTTGGCTATTATCCAGCCAAGGGGTTCTTTAGTTTCAACTACAGCTTTGACAAGCGACGCTATGGAATTCCTTTCGATGCGACAGAGGAAGATCCTGAAGTTGTTTTTCTGAATCCGCGGCGCCATAGCTTCGAGTTCAAGGGGGGTTTCAGGGAAAGCAAGTCGTTCGTCACAGGTGGCACATTCTCGGTGCAATACAATGACTACGCTCATGGTGAAATCAATTCATTCACCAATCAGGTAAATACAGCGTTCAAGAACAAGACCTCTCTCTTCCAGGGTATCTTCGATCAAAAAAAGACCGGCAAGCTTTCCGGCCGGTTCGGTGTCTGGGGGTCACATCGCGATTTCGCTGCTTCGGGCGAAGAGGCACTGGCTCCGCCGACCAAACAGAATGCATTGGCGATCTTCGCCGTAGAGACTTTGGATTTCGAGCGAGCCTCGGTGCAGTTCGGAGGACGCTTAGAGAATAATCGCTACAATCCTGTGGAAACTGCACAACGAGGCCTGCTTCCGAGCAGATCATTCACAGGATTCTCTGCGGCGCTCGGCGTTCGCGTACCAACCTGGACTGGCGGCGCCTTCGTTGCCAATTATTCACATTCCTACCGCGCGCCTTCCCTTGAGGAGCTTTACAACCACGGCCCACATCCAGGCAATCTGGCTTTCGAGATAGGGGATCCGAATCTGAAACGTGAACTTGGCGACGGATTGGATTTCGGTCTCCGTCACTCGTCCAACCGACTGCGTTTTGAAGCCAACGGCTTCTACTACCATATCCAGGACTTCGTCTTCCTGGCTCCAACAGGCGATGTCGAGGAAGATCTAATAGTTGCTGAGTATCGTCAGGGAGCCAGCCGTTATACCGGAACTGAAGCGCGGTTGGACGTCCAGCTGCATCCCGCCGTTTGGCTCAACGTCGGCGCCGACTACGTCAACGCCGAACTTACTGCCAGCAGTACGCCGCTGCCCCGTATTCCACCCCTGCGGGTGAGAACAGGCCTGGAGATTAGATATAAGGGCTTACTCCTGAATCCCGAGGTCGTCATGGCCCAGGACCAGAACCGGCTGTTCCCGACTGAAACTCGAACAGCGGGCTATACTGTTTTCGGTTTGTCCGGTTCTTACTTGATTGCACAACAACATGCGGCGCATATCATCTCGTTCAATGCCTTCAACCTGGGCGATCGTCTGTACCGCAACCATCTTTCATTTATCAAGCAGTTTGCTCCAGAGATGGGAAGAGGCTTGCGCGTCACGTATACATTTAGGTTCTTCTAAGGAGAGTTCCCGCTACAAGGATGGAAGTCAAGGCGCCTCTTGGGTAGTGGGTCAGTTTGATGTCCGATGCGCTTTAGCTTGTCGTGACGCCGCGACAAACTAAAGGAAGCTCTGAACAAGTGGGATTCGGCAGTAGTACCGCAAAGCGGTAACAGCCCAAAGCCCAGGGTTGCCGGCTCTGCGGCTACCCTGGGAAGATTCAGTCTTGACGATAAAACCCTAAAGGGGTTGTGTCGGGTTTTCCAACCAGGCAGCCGAAAAAAAGGTCACAACCCCGTTGTGGGGTAGGAACCGTCGCGAGCCTTTGGTCCCAGGGTAGCCGCGAGGCGCGGCAACCCTGGGCTAAGTTCCATAACCGCTTCGCGGTAAGCATACCTTGCTGGGGTCGTCAAAGCTGTTCAGAGGTCCCTGAAGCTTATCGGACATCAAACTGACGCACTACCCATCCTTGAGCGCGCCAGGGTGCTAGCGGATTCCATAAAGACGGAACTTGCCCATCGGGGCTTTCGTATTTCTTAACGAAGTTCTTTGGCGATATTCCTGGCCGTTAAACGGTCGAGTATCGTCTGCGGTCGTTGACACTTTTGCGGACCAATTCTAGAATACAGGCTGTTCTCGAAACTGTTTAGCCACTCTCGGTCCTAACCTTGAGGAATTCGCTGTGAGTCTGGTCAAGATCATCGTAATCACTATCATAGTGATTCTGAGTATTCTGCTTTTCGGTCGCTTTTTTAGTTAGCCGATTGGCTGCATGCTCGTGCCCGCCGAAACGCGTCGCAAAACCCTGCCAACGCCCAAAGCAGTTTGCTTGTTGCCGCGCGTCCTGGCGTTCTTCATTTTCATTTGTTCTCTCCTATCGATTGCCGGCGTCAACCCGGTCAAATCACAAGCGCAAGACCCTAAGACGGAAGACGATATTATCCGTGTAAGCACGGATCTTCTACTCTTCCCTATCCGCATAAAAGATAAGCGTAAACAGGCTGTGCAGGGGCTGACCGAAAGCGAACTCTCGCTGGAGGACAAGGACCGGGTAACGACGGGACTGTATTTCGCGCCTGGCGCCGACCGCGTCGCACTTGTTTTTGCTCTCGACCAGTCAGGAAGTTTGCGGGCGATCATTTCACAACAGCGCGAGGCAGCACTCGCTTTGTTTCGAAGATTTAGCGACAGGTCGAGCATCGCAGTCCTAAAGTTCGCAGAGGCGCCCGCCGTGGTGGCGCCTTTCGAGCGGGATCCGGCCAAAGCTCGCTCGGCATTCAGCCTGTCAGCCGGAAGTAATCGACATACAGCGATATTCGACGCCGCAACAAAATCGGTCACGATGTTTGATGACCTTCCGCGCGTGCGCGCTGAGCGTCGTATCGTCATTCTGATCAGTGACGGGCTCGACAATGCGAGTAGGACAAAGCCGGGCGCGGTGATTGAGGCGGCACTCAACAAACGTGTTTCCTTTTACGTGATTCACTTGCCTTTGTTTGAACCACGCGACGGGCGGCTGGCGGTGCGCGCGCCGGCGAAAGGGTTTCGGGACCTGGCGGAGAAGACTGGCGGCAAATACTTTCTGGTCGGTGATGTGAAGTCGGCGCTGGCGCCAGTGAAGGACATCGATTTAACAGCAATCTTTCAGGCAATCGAAGAGGATCTTAAGAGCCAGTATCTCCTCGGCTTTTATCTCGGCGAAGGGGCTAACGATGGCCGAAAGCATCGGTTCTCGCTCAGCCTGCCATCGGGCCTCGAGTATCAGTTTGGACAACTAGGGTATTCGCGGAGACACGAGTTTTTCGTTCACCGGCCACGAGAAGCTTTGAAAGCGCGAAACTGACGTGCGTCTCGCTCCTTGATTAGCTAAACAGCGCGGGTCTCCATGCGAGAAGCCTGTCTGGGGTGCTAATATCTTTCAAAATCCAAACTCAGATTTTGCATGCGAACAAATGAGGGAAAAGCACGAACTCGGTCTGCGTAAAGTCGCCTGTGCGCTAATCAGCGTTTCGGATAAAACCGGAATCGTGGATTTCGCGCGGCAACTGAAGACTTTTGACGTGGAGATTATCAGCACTGGAGGCACCGCAAAAGTGCTGCGCGAAGCCGGTATAGATGTCCGCGACGTTTCTGACGTGACGGGTTTTCCCGAAATGATGGACGGCCGTGTCAAGACTTTGCACCCGAAGATTCATGGCGGCTTGCTTGGTCTTCGTGACAATCCAGAACACCAGGCAGAGATGCGCGAGAACGACATCGAGCCAATCGACATGGTCGTGGTCAATCTTTATCCATTCGAGAAGACCATCGCACGTGCGGGCGCAACGCTCGAGGAGGCCATCGAGCAAATCGACATCGGTGGGCCCGCGATGATTCGTTCAGCGGCAAAGAACTTCCAGACGGTCGCCGTCGTGGTATCCCCCGAAACGTACGCGGGCTTGCTCGAAGAATTGAATCGCACGGATGGCGCGCTCTCGTCGGCAACACGTAGCGCGCTCGCGTACAAAGCATTTCAACGCACTTGCGAGTATGACGCACGCGTCTTCCATTATCTCGGGGCGCACGCCGCGTCGGGGAGCTTTCAAGCCTCGTTCTTAGCGTCGTTGGAAGAAATGATTGCTGAAACTACGCCGCACAATGCACTGTGGCCCATGTTGAAATTACGGCTGAAAAAAGCCGCGGACCTCCGCTATGGCGAAAACCCGCACCAGTTTGCCGCGCTATACGATTCCGGCGACGAAGACGGTATCGCAAAGGCTGAGCTGCTTTCCGGCAAGGAAATGTCTTTCAACAATTACGTTGACGCCGATGCTGCATGGCAACTAGTTTGCGACTTCGAAGAACTGGCCTGCGCGATCATCAAGCATACGAATCCGGCAGGCATCGCGTTAGGCGCGTCTGCGGAGGAAGCTTACCGGCGCGCGCTGGCTACCGATCCCACCTCAGCCTTCGGCGGCATCGTTGCATTTAACAAAACGGTCGATGAAGCGGCCGCGCGCGCGACCATAGAGATTTTTGCTGAAGTGATCATCGCGCCCCACTACACTTCAAAGGCCATCGAGGTCCTACGCTCGAAGAAGAGCTTACGTGTGCTGAAAGCCCGGCTCCCTGAACCCGCGGCCGGACTTGAGTACAAGCACATCAGCGGCGGCATGCTGGTGCAAACGCGTGACACGCATAAACTCAGACCCGAAGATTTGAAAGTTGTTAGTAAGCGAGTGCCTACAGAAAAGGAGACTCGCGCCCTGCTCTTTGCCTGGACCGTCTGCAAGCACACTAAGTCAAATGCGATCGTCTATGCGCGCGACGGCCAGACGGTCGGTGTTGGAGCGGGCCAGATGTCGCGCGTTGACTCAGTTAGAATTGGCGGCATGCGCGCCCAACTACCTATCAAGGGTTCCGTACTCGCCTCGGATGCTTTCTTCCCTTTCCGCGACGGCATCGACGAAGCGGCGAAGCATGGCATCAGTGCCGTGATTCAACCCGGCGGCTCAGTGCGCGACGCCGAAGTGATCGCCGCTGCCGACGAACACGGCCTGGCCATGGTCTTCACGGGGGTTCGCCATTTCAAACATTAGCTGGGCGCGCAGACATCCTGTCTGCAATAAGCGCCGACAGGCGCGAACGGAGCGTGCTCCACACACTCCGCAGGCAAGATGCCTGCGCTCCCAGCAACTCAGACTTGCTCTTTAACCGGACTTTATTGATACTTCGAAACCTATGCTTCAAGACAAATTCGGAATCATCTTTGGTGTTGCCAACAAAAGATCTATCGCCTGGGCCACGGCGCAAGCATTGCACGAAGCCGGCGCGAGTCTAGCATTCACTTATCAGGGTGACCGTCTGAAAGAGAACGTCGAAGGCCTCACGGCCGCGGCAATGCCAGGATCAATATTGTTGCCTTGTGACGTCACCAAGCAGGAAGAAGTGGATGCGGCTTTTAAACGAGTCGGTGAGGAATTTGGCCGTCTTGACTTCCTGATTCACAGCATCGCCTATGCGCCGCGTGAGGCTCTTGGTGGCGAGTATCTCGACACGAGTCGAGAAGCCTTTTTGACCGCGCTGGAGATTAGTGCCTACTCGTTGGTCCAATTGTCGCGCGCGGCAGCGCCGTTGATGACCGAAGGCGGCAGCATTGTCTGCATGAGTTACTACGGCGCAGAAAAAGTTGTGGCCGGTTACAACGTCATGGGCGTGGCGAAGGCGGCGCTGGAAGCAAGCACACGTTATCTGGCAAACGATCTCGGGCCGCGGAACATTCGTGTGAACGCCATCAGCGCCGGACCAATTCAGACGCTCTCGGCGCGCGGTGTCGCAGATTTCAGTTCAATGTTAAAGCACGCGGCAGAGCGTGCCCCGCTACGTCGCAATGTCGAGGCTCGCGAAGTTGGCAGCACAGCTCTTTTCCTTTGCAGTTCGATGTCTTCAGCAATTACCGGCGAAGTGATTCACGTCGATTGTGGCTATAATATTTTAGGGATCTGAAGTTCTCGAATTGTTGTCCGTAGCCTTTGGGTCATGGGTCGCT
>JBPCKD010000221.1:0-14048 GCA_051004635.1 Pyrinomonadaceae bacterium | reverse complement strand
TGAACATCCCCGCTTGCTGCAAATCGTCTCCACGCATCTGTTTTCTGTCCTCCTGGTAGCGACGTTGTACTATCGCTACTATTACGTTGGACCAGGCGCTAAAGTTACTTTTTCAGCAGCCTGCTAGAGAAGATCATGTCCGACGACAGAGATTCGTTCGATCAGCTTGATTCAATCGATCCCTTCAATCCTTTTCCCGAACCGGTGACGATTCCAATTACGGATGTTTTCGATCTTCATACCATCCCACCGCGCGATGTGAAACCTGTAGTTGAGGAGTATTTGATCGAAGCCCAATCCGCCGGCTTTCGCAGCGTAAGGATCATTCATGGCAAGGGCATTGGCGTACAGAGAGAAATGGTGCGGACGATATTGGCCAGAACCTCGTTTGTTTTGGATTGGGCAGATGCGCCTCCGGAAGCGGGAGGTTTGGGCGCCACCATCGTTCGCCTTGCGTTGCGGAACGCATCCGGTCCCGCGGTTGGTCCATGATTGGTATAAGCAACTCCGAATACCATGTTTCAACTTCGCCCTTCTGCCGAGAACCGGGTGAGTTTGCTAAACGACTACCCGAAAATCTCGTATCGCTGGCAAGTTTTTGGATATAATGCCGGCCGTATTTGCGTCTATTAAGCATTGAGCCTGTTGAATCAAGCATTTCCATGCGCGGGGCAGGATTCATGGGCTGCTCCGACCGATCTCTTCAGGGTGTAGATTGAAATGACAATCACCGAGAGGCAACCATGAAATGCGTTTGCGGTAGGTCCGTCTTGGTCCAGCCAGTGCCGGCAACTTTGGCGTTGATGATCCTGCTTGTTTCTGCGTCACTGGCCAGTGCGCAAGGCGGCAGGCCCAGGCCAAGTACATCCAATCCGGGCGGGCCGGTTAGACCCAGCCCCGGCGGGCTGAAGCCCACACCAAGTCAGAAAGCGCCGAGCATTCGCGAGCGTGAGTTCAAGATCCTTGAGATGGAACGAGAGAGGGCCAACCTCCGCACGCCTGAGGAAGAGAAGCTTGCCCTGGCGCAGATCGCCGAAGACTACGAGCGCATCCAGATCATCAACAACAAGATGATGGGCGCGACGATGTCAGCCCCTGCGCCCGACTACGCAAGCATCGCGGACACGATGGGGGAGATCAGAAAGCGCGCTAACCGCATCAGGGATAATCTGCGACTGCCGAAGGCGGACTCTGGAGAGCCGACAAAGCGCTCCGAGCACAAGCAGGCCACTGACGCCGCACAAATGAAGGCCGCGCTTATTTCGCTGGACGGTTCGATTATGAGTTTCGTCAAGAACCCGATCTTCAAAGAGCCCGGCGTGGTTGACGTGCAACATGCGGCGAGAGCCGGGCATGACCTGGAAACCATCATCGAATCCAGCCACGCCATCATTAAGGATGCCGAAAGGTTGCGAAAGACCTCGGCGAAGCTCCGCTAAGGGGCGCTAAGAACAAAGGATCAGGACTGTTAGCCTAAATAAAAAGAGCGGGGCGGGGTGATGAACCCCCGTCCCGCTTTTGTTTCACGAACGCGGCCGCCCGTGTCGAAAGTTTAAAACTGGTAACGCAGCGCAAACTGCATTACGCGTCCCGATTTGGTCTCGTTGAGCGGTGTTTGGGTAGCCGTCAGTTTCCCAAAGTCGGAACTTGGAGTGCCACCAAGATAAGGATCCTGCGACAATCCAAAGCCGATTGCGTCCGTCAGGCGCTGCGTATTCGTTACGTTGAAGACTTCCCAGCGGAACTGCACCGTTTGACCTTCCCAGGGCAAATTGAAAGTCTTGTAAAGCCCAGAATCGAGAGCGATGTAACCCGGGTAACGCAGGATGTTACGGTCACCGGCCTCCCCGGGACGCGCACTGCGATAGCTCTGGAACGCTGCAGTTGGATCACTGAACATGTTCGGCTCGCCGCTGACCGTGGGCGAGGAAGAGAGCGGGCGCACGCGGACGGCATTTGATTGCACGTTCCAGTTTGTAGCCCAACGATCCGCGTCAAAGGGTTCACCCGATGGTAGCCCGGTGTTGTAGCGGAAGATACCCGTCAGCGACCAGCCACCGAAGATCCCGTCGGCAATCTTGTTCATGCCGTTAAAGAACTTCTTGTTTCGGCCAATCGGGATGCCTACTAGCCAGTTGGCGTTGACGATGTGGCGCACATCGAAGTCAGAATTGGCATAGTTACCATCGGGGTTCAACGGGTTGACGATGAACGCTGCGCCGTAAGCACCCGACGACTGCAATCCCGACGCGTTGTCGAGCGAGTGTCCCAGCGTATAGTTAAGATCGAACACCAGATCATTCTTGAACCTCTGCCGGAGGCTGAACTGAGCGGAGTTATAGTTCGACTGCGCAATCGTGGAGAAGGTTGAGAAGGCGGCGTACTGCGGGTGGAAGAAGAGGTTGTTGACAAGGGCTCCGCCGAATCCCGGAAACGGGCAGGACGAACAATCCTTCCTGTCATCCCACAGTAACTGCACGAACGTGTAGTCAGTTGTATTGCGACCACCAAGAGCTCGGTGCGTAATGCGCCGGTAGGCCGCCTGCGTCGCGGTCAGAGCGGTAGATGTCCCAAGCACGTTGAAGGTTCCAGCGAGGCCAGGCAGGACGTTCTGGAAAAAGGGTATGGGCGCAATCGACGTGATCGGCCTGTTCGCGTTTCGGAAATCAATGAGTTGGTTGATGGCCGTGTACCAATCCACTCCCGAGGCCGGATCTTTAATGTTGTTCAGGTGCATGATGTCGCGCGTCGCCAAAAGGTCGCGCGCGAATCGCCCGACGTAACTGGCCTCGAACGAAAGCCCTTTACCAATTTCACGCCCGTAGGAGACGTTGACACTGTGGTTGTAGGGTGTCGTCAAAGTGTCGTCGAGGGACGACTCGATGCGTTGGTCTTCGTCCGCGGCTGTCGTCAACGGGAAGGTTAGGGTTGAGGGAATGGTCAGACCCGGAAGCGTCCGGATATTCTGTCCGAAGCCCGTGAATAGCGGCCCAAGGCGGTCGCTGACATTAAAGGTGTTGGCCGAAATGCCTGAGGCTGACTTAAAGCCGAGCGTGGAGTTCAAATCAAAGTTCACGGCCAACTGGCTGCCTATGCGGTCATAGGTCATCCGGTAGCCGCCGCGAATCACGCCCTTACCATTGCGCCCGATCAAGTTTCCAACCCAATTGTCGCCAAAATCAGGCGACCACGCGATCGCAACTGCCGGGGCAAAGTTGTTCCAGTCCTGCTTATAGTAGCCTTCGCGATTATTCTTCTTACCCGCCAAGTCAACTTTGATGAGATCATTGACAGGGCGCCCGGCTTCGGCTCCTGCGACCCGACGCTGGAAATACTCGCCCAGACTTTCGACAGACTTGACCTGCAAGCCACTAGTTTCATAGACGGGCGTCGACGTATACCAGCGCACGCCATATGTAAGCGTCAGATTGGGCCGTATGCGCCAGCTATCCTGTCCGTATAGTTCATACTCTTCCGTGGCGAACGTACGTTTGACGCCAGTACCGCCGGGAAGAAGCTTACCGCTCTTGTCGTAGTTGAGATTAACGTTGTACTGCGAAAAGCGCCCAATAATCGCCGTCAGGGCGTCACGCAGGTCAGTTTCAGAGCCTGGATCCACATCCGGAAAAATCGGATCGCCGTTGTCGTCGAACAAGACGACATCACCAGAGAAGTCGTAGAACGAGGGATTAGTGATAGCCGTGTCAAAGGCATTACCAAACGTCAGGCGATTGTTTCTGATCAATCGCATGTTTCCGCCGAACTGCAACGAGTGTGCGCCTTTGGTCCACGACACGTCGTCCACGAAATTGTGCACCGGCGTAGTGCGGCTGATGGTGCGCGTGAAGTTCAGGGGTGCATAGATAAAGCGGAAAGATACAGAGTTCTGTGTCGAGTCGCCGCCATCCGTGAACGATGCACGCGTGAGACCGTAAGTGAAACGGTTGACGATGTTATTCGACGCCGTCCACGTATGGCCTACAGCGATACCTTTCGGGTGATTCCACAGTTGCGGCGCTGTGGTGTCAGGGAAGCGCCTGACTCTGGTAATGCGGTCGTCCTGATAAACGCCGCGCGCAAACAGAGTCTGACGGTCAGTCAGGTTGAAGTCCATTCTTCCGTGATAGACGTTCAAGTTTGATGGCGTAGTAGCGTTGAAACGGAAACCCGCCGTGTTCAAGCCATCGCCAACAGACGAGGAGTTGGCCGGGTATCGGCGTGCTGCATCGGCCAGCACCGAGAGAGCCAGCGGATTCCTTCCAGGATCGACACCATAAGCCGCATTGAAGGCCGCTCCAATCTGGGTGCTCGTCAAACAGCGAACGCCTGCAGGTGTGCCCACTGGGCAGCCAGTTCCGCTGGCGCCACTGTCTGTTTGGTAACGCACGATGCCTTGACCAAGCGACGGCAAAGGCACTTCGCGTAGCACGGTTTGAGCCGTTGCTTCGCGGAAGCCTTCGTAGGTAAAAAAGAAAAACGCACGGTCGCGTTTGACTGGTCCTCCAATCGCGCCGCCGAAGATGTTGCGCAGAAGCTGCGGACGCTCAACTCCATCCTTATTGTTGAAAAAGTCATTGGCAGTAGTGACAGTATTGCGGTGAAAATGGTAAAGCGAACCATGCCAGTCGTTCGAGCCTGACTTGGTGATCAGGGAGACTTGCGCGCCGGAAGATCGGCCCTGATCAGCGTTCGCATTAGTTGTCGTAACGCGAAACTCTTGCAGTGAATCGGGTGTCGAGCGCAACACGCTGGCGAATGCTTCGCCGGTGTTGATATCAAGGCCTGACTGCTGCTCATTAACGTCCACGCCATCGAGCGTGATGTTAGATTGGTCCGCGCGTCCGCCATTTACGTATCCGTCGCGGGTTACGCCGGGCTGAAGCGAAAGCAGGCCTACGACATTGCGCGCGTTCAGGGGGAGTTGCTCGATGCGGCGATTCTCAAAAGCCACGCCCAACGAGGCGTCGGTGGTATTGAGCGGAGCCTCGCCGCCGGCTGTAACGTTTACGGTTTCTGAGACCGCACCGACCTCAAGACTAACGTCCGCGTCAACCGAGCTATCGACCAGAGCCTTTACCTCTGATACGGAGGTTTTCTTAAAGTTCGTCGCCTCAACTTGGAGCGTATAGGTGTCTGGAGGAACTGCCGTAAAGACATAAGTCCCATCTTGAGAGGTCGTTTGAGTGCGACTGAAGTTTCTTTCCGTATTGGCGAGAGTAACGGAAGCCCCGGCTACCACATTTCCCTGCTGGTCCTTAACGGTACCTCGCACGGTAGATCGTCCCGATTGGGCTTGGGCCGCGGCTGAAAAAACAACCAGGATAGCGATTAAAGCCAGAAGCGATCCGACAAAGCTCTTGGGGAGCCAAAGTGTTCTCATAGTGCCTCCAGTGTTGGTGTTGAAGTAAAGTTCGTAGAATGATCGGGGCTGAACTCGGAGGGCTCCTTCCCTCGCAACCCCTAAGCTATTCTACCTGTGCCAAAGAGCTGGTGATTAATGCGAAAATCCCGATAATCGTTTGAATCGCGAAGACGCAGTTGCCGTTCCACCATGGGGGGATGCCTGTGGGGCTAACTGCAGATCCCAGCAAACCTAGCCGTTGCGTGCACCTATGTAGTCACAAAGCATCCGAAAACTCTAAGACAGATTCAAGTTTTTGGATAAAACTACGGAATATCGTACGACGACTCAGTCTGGTCGACAGTCCTGCTAAATCCTCCCCTCGATGTGGTTCATGCTCGGCGGTACTCATGAAGCTGATCTAAGCGAGAAGGCCCTCTATGAGTTCGCTGAGCCATTTGATATCGATCGGCTTGGTTACGTAGGCATTGAAGCCCGCGGCTTTGGCCCCCGCACGAAAGTCGGTTTCCTGGTGGGCGGTAACAGCAATGATGGGAACTCCCTCGAGGCCGTCGCTGGCGCGAATTTGTTCAGTCGCCGCGAAACCGTCCATGACGGGAAGCGATAAGTCCATGAGGATTATGTCCGGGCGGTCGAGCAATGCCGCTTCAACAGCCTTCTGCCCGTCTTCTGCCTCAATTACCAGGTAACCTAAGCGCTCCAATTCAATTCGCATCAAATAGCGGGTGTCCTCACCATCCTCGACAACCAACACGGTGCGGTCCCTGGAATCTTTTTCAGTCATTGGCGGCGACAAGTGTCTAACCTGGCAGAGATATTGAGGGGTTCTTATAGTTTTCGGCTTCTGAAAGTCGTACCTTACCCTGACTTTATGTCGCGGGCAAAGGTTATGTCAAGAAATGTAAACTGAGGCTGGTGATGCATTGAGCCGACCTCTAAAATTGAGATTCGCGGCGATGAAGTCAGTACCACCGCGCGGTAGCGGGTGGGTCCTGCAACCGAATGTATTAGCACAGGATGCCAGCGAAATGCGGCGGGAGTGAAGGCCACGGAAACCCACCCGCTACCGCGTGGTGGTACAGACCTCATGGGACCGTAACTATCGCATTTCATTGTTGGCCTCAAACTGCATCAGTATCAAACTCCTGCATTTTTCCTCCGCTCAGACTGTCAATCCCCGTCCCACCAACTGCTTCTGCAAGCAACAAAACCCAGAATAGGAGTGAACCAAAAGCAGTATCTGATCGTTAAACCCTGGGAACGAGTTAAAGCATCTCAACTCAAACTTCTTTGGAAAGGCTCGACCCATGAAGAAAATAATCCTGGTCGTCGTTTTGATAACAATTGCTGGTGTGGCTGGATTAGTGCGCTCGCATACAAAGTCAGGCGGCAGCATAAGAACGTGGCAGCGGGCCTTTAATAGTCACCACCCATCAGCCGGGGACGTGCGGGAAGAGATTCGAAAGAGTTATGAGATCTCCCCTGGCGCACGCGTGGAGGTTTCAGGCATCAACGGCGCGGTGAAGATTGAAACCTCCCACAGCAAAACGGCGGAGGTCTACATCGAGCGCACCGGATCGAGCCAGGAAGCTTTGAATCGCCGTAAGATCACCATCGACAGCACTGCGTCCGGGCTAACAATACGAGCTGAAAAGGGTGACGGGAGCTTTCTGTCCGATATTTTTGGTTCAAAGGCTTCGGAGCGTGTAACGCTGCGTCTGCCAAGGCAAGTCTCATTGGTGGCGAAAGGCATTAACGGCTCGGTTGTGGTTGGAGAGATTGAAGGACCCGTTGAGATCCATGGCATCAACGGAAAAGTTGAGATCGACCAGGCATCCGGCTCCGCAGAATTCAACGGTATCAACGGGAACATCTCGGTAGGCCTAACACAGCTCGGCAAACAAGGAGTCGATATCAGCGGCATCAACGGCAATATTGAACTACGGCTGGGCGAAGGTGTGAATGCCGATCTTGAGACCCACGGGATGAACGGCAACGTGACCTCGGATATGCCAAACGTCGTCGTCGACAAGAGCAAGCGGGGAAGTTATAGCGCGCAGATAGGCCGGGGAGGAAACTCCATCTCCGCCAGCGGGATAAACGGTAACATTCGCCTGAAGCAACTGCCGCAGGCTCAGCCAACTGGCGATCGATAGGCCAAAACCAACAAAGTAGGCCGAAGAGCCAACGCTAAGCGGGCTGAAGATTTTCAGATCTTCAGCCCACTTTTTGCGATGACGTTTGGTGGTTTGCTTTCTCAAAGTAGATCAAAACGTCCTTGTTAAATTGAACCTGCTCGTAAAACCAGCTATAAACTAACCATCAAGCGACAGGAGAAGCCAACACTTGCCTCAAAGCAGACAACGTAAGACCGGGAAGGCCCGGAAGCGTAACAAAGGTCTTTACGCAGCAACCAAAGCAAAGCCTCCAGTCGGCCGCAATCGCCAGGCTCGAATAGTTGCCATTGTGGTGGTGCTCATACTGGCCGCTGGGGCCATCGCATATATATTCAAATATCGCACGGAGAAGGCGACCCACGAAGTCACAACACCTTCAGGACTTAAGTACACCGATCTGGTTGACGGAACGGGAGCGACGCCCCAGAGGGGTCAGACACTAGCCGTGCACTATACGGGGACTCTGGCAAACGGTGAGAAGTTTGACAGCTCCAGAGATCGCGGAGCGCCCATGGAGTTTAGGTTTGGCGCCGATCCGATGATCAAGGGATGGGATGAGGGGCTCACAACGATGAAAGTTGGTGGCAGGCGTAAATTGATAGTACCGCCGTCTCTCGGCTACGGCACCCAAGGAAGGACGGGCATTCCACCAAATTCAACCCTCCTTTTTGACCTCGAACTAATGTCAGTGAAATAAACAGCTCAGATGTTATCCGGAGACGCGACCTGATCTTCGACATTGAACTTCCAGTCGTGAAGTAGCGAACCAGCAAACAGCAATTAGCAAACAGCAGACAGCAAACCGCAGATAGCAACGCATGGTTTGACCTCAGTATGGCACTGGATCTGACGTGCTGTGTTTACTGTTTGCTGTTTGCTGTTTGCTGTTTGCTATCAGGGTCGATACAGCGCAGCAGTCACAATCCCAAAAAGAATCTTGTCAACTCTTGATAGTTTGCGAACGGCTGATGAGCTCTCTGCCAACATCGCAAACTAACAGTTTGCGTTACACATTGGGCAGAGTTAATCTGCTCTGCGAGCCGCCCGAAGCCAATACCGAGGAGACGACATGCCATGAGTGGGAACACTTTAACCATCACCGACAATCGCACGGGAAAGCAATATGACTTGCCCATAGAGAACGGGACAATCAAGGCCATGGACCTGCGCCAGATCAAAACGTCTGAAGACGACTTTGGTTTGATGACTTACGACCCGGCCTTTATGAACACCGCTTCCTGCAAAAGTCGAATCACTTTCATCGATGGGGACAAAGGCATTCTGGAGTATCGTGGCTATCCCATCGATCAGCTGGCCGAGAAGAGCACCTATCTCGAAGTCGCGTATCTGCTACTGAACGGAGAGTTGCCGACCGAATCTCAGTTGAAAGCCTGGATCCACAACATTACCTACCACACCTTCATCAACGAGAACATTAAAAAGGTGATGGATGGTTTTCATTACAACGCCCATCCGATGGGAACGTTTGAAGCGACGCTTGGCGCTCTCTCAACTTTCTATCCCGATGCGAAAGCTATTTTTGATAAGGACTGCCGCTGGAAACAGATCTACCGGCTGATTGCGAAAGTGCCCACCATCGCCGCCTTCGCTTATCGCCACCGAATAGGAATGCAATACGCCTATCCCGATAACGATCTCAGTTATGAAGGCAACTTTCTTAATATGATGTTCAAGACGACCGAACTGAAGTATGAGCCAAATCCGGTGCTTCAACGGGCGCTCAGTGTCCTCTTCATCCTTCACGCCGACCATGAACAGAATTGCAGCACGAACGCGATGCGAAGCATAGGCAGCGCTCATACCGATCCATTTTCCTCCATGGCTGGAGCAGCGGCCGCGCTTTATGGTCCGCTGCATGGTGGCGCGAATGAGATGGTGTTGCGGATGCTGAAGGAGATTGGTTCGGTCGATAAGGTCCCGGAATACATTAATCGTGTAAAGGCCGGGGAGTTTCGGTTGATGGGCTTCGGACATAGGGTTTACAAAAACTATGATCCGCGCGCGCGTATTATCAAACAGGTGGCTGATTCTGTCTTCGAAGTTACCGGTAAAGATCCGATGCTGAACATTGCGTTGGAGCTGGAACGAATTGCGCTGGAGGACGACTATTTCGTCAAGCGCCGACTCTATCCCAACGTGGATTTCTATTCCGGGATTATCTATCAGGCAATGCGCTTCCCCGTCGACATGTTTCCGGTGCTGTTTGCAATTCCGCGCACCTCAGGCTGGCTGGCGCAATGGGTGGAGTTGCTCGAGGATCCGGAGCAAAAGATCGCTCGACCAAGGCAAGTCTATTTAGGTTATCGCACCCGTGAGTACGTTCCGATTGATCAGCGCAAGGTCGCAGAGAGCGGCGCTGCGGCAGCGTAATCAGGCAACCTGTTTTCAGTCTTTCAGTCGCGTTCGGGGATGACAGTCACCATAATATTCTGCCTTTTGCTTGCTACACGCTTTCCGACGGATACGTCAAATCGTGGTCCACTGCTGACGGCTACTCAGTTTGCCACTCCGACACTCGACCTCACGCTGGCGGCGAAACCGGCCCAACGTGCGGCGGCTGCGCCCAGGCCGAGTCCGTCTCTGTTGGCCGTCAAAGCTCCTGCACTGCCGTTACCTGTACCTGTGCCAACTCCCGCTTACGATCCCAAGTCGTACATTCGAGCCGCCGTTGGGAATTCCATCACGGTTCGCGCGAAGAAAGGCGAAGACTTAGCATCGCTCATCAATTCGGCGCAGGAGAAGAACGTAGCTACTATAAAGATTGCGGGCGGAGGTTCAATAAAGAATCAGGTGCGCTTACGTCGTCACACGGTCTTCGATAGCTCCACGTATTCTTGCGACACCAGGGGTCGAGATGAGGTCGTTGCAGGTAATACCAACAACTCAGTGTGGTATGGGTGTTTTCTGGTTGATGACAATGTGCTGGTCGAAGGAACGTGGCGGCCGCCAGTCGCCCTCGAAGACTTTTTTAGAAATCCATCGGCCGCCACTCTAGCTAAAGTTCAAGCGCTAACGCCTGATCAGTTAGCTGGAACTGGGACCACAATCCTCGAACCAAACTTTCACACCAAACTTCCCTCCATTACTGTCTTCCAGGCGTACCAGGACGCCGTTTCCGTACAGCACGAAAGAGAAACGAAGAACATTACGATCATGGGCTTCCATGTGGTAGGCCGGCAGCCTGTCTACGACGGCGGTTCGCGTCTAACAATCGCCTTTGGTAACTGTGTAAACTGCGCGGCGATGTATAACTACCTGGACAATACGCGGTCAATTGGAATTCAGTTTGGTGGTTATGGCGGAAACGGAAAGTATGCCAATCACTTCCTGGCGTGGCGCAATGTGCTTTCGCGCGTAGCCGCGGCAAACATCGCTGTCGTGAATGGAGAGAACGGCCTGATCGCGGAGAACTACTCTCTAAAATTGGGCCACCAGGGTTTTGGTGGAGGAATCTCCGGATTCGATCTGGAAACAAATGCCGATGACGATCACGCTAAGAACATTTGGGTAATGAACGGCTTGTTCGACTATGAAGGTTCTTCCCAAAACTCGGCAGGAAACGCCATCAATTTTCAGGCGCCCGGCGTGAAAGGCAGTACAGGTGGGATATATGCTGTAAATAATTGGATTATCGGTGGCCGGAACGATGCCGTCCATAGATACATGGCGAATGGTTTCTTCGTGAACTCTGTGAACGGGGTCACGATCAAAAACAACTACGTCTACAAAACCGGACAGACCGCAGTTCAATGGTATGGTTCGGGCCGTGGAACTGGCACTGGCAGTATCATCGAAGATAACTGGTTTGACGCGACTGGTGGTGGAGGCAATCCTTCAATACTGCTCATTAAGGCCAGCGGTGTCACTGTGAGGCGAAATAGATTCACGTTGGATCCTGATACGAAGTTTGGAACCGACCTGCGTATCCGGGACTGCGGTGGAACTAAAAATGTCTTCCTTGATAACAGCAACGGGCCAATTCGAATCTCAGTGGTTACCAACGGCTGCCCCTAACTTCCACCCAAAAGAAACCAATCAACGATACCGACGCGCTAGACAAGATCTCAAAGTCTTCATTGCGGCCCCAGAACCTCACGCGATTGTCAGGTTGAACCACAACCCGTATCGGATGCTCAATAATCCAGATACACCATTCCTTCCTAAGGTAAGGGGCACTTGCGTAAAAGTTCATTCTCAAAATAGGCCGTGAAGTTGTAGGTCGGCATCTGTCAGAAAGCAGGAACCGAGGACGTGCTACAAAGTTGGTGCACCCAGCAGGGCTCGAACCTGCGACATTCTGATCCGAAGTCAGACGCTCTATCCAGCTGAGCTACGGGTGCATTACCGTTGAATGGTAAATGGTAAATGGTGAATAGTAAATCGGCGGAGGCTGCCCGTCGTCTATTTACCATTCACCATTTACTGTTTACCAGTTCTTCTTCTATTTACCATTCACCATTTACTATTTACCAGTTCACTTTCCCTGGAATTCCTTCCTAATGAATCGCACCAGATTGATTATTTCCTCGCGCGAAACCTTGTCGCCAAATTTCGGCATTCCATCGCCTCCGTTAGTAATCTGGTTGACGAAGTCTTCGTCCTTATGATGAAGCGCATGGCCCTCGCGCAGGCTCGGCACATTAAGCTTCGTGCCATCGTCGAGTTTTACCGGACCGCCTGTGCCATCTTCTCCATGGCACGCGGCGCAATTCTTCTTAAAGTTTGCCCGCACCGTGGCAAACTCGTCAGCAGCAGAATCCGGAGTGCCCGCCGGACCAGCGACAGTCGGCCGAGTTTGATTCGTCGTCGCCGTCTCTGGCTTATTACAAGCTATCGCGAACAGCAACGAGGCGGCCACGAGCAGGGCAAGTTTCAGAAACGTCATCGCTGATTTTCCTCCATCGAGCCGAGTCGTGAATCAAAACCTGGCGAGTATAGCCCAGGCAACAGCCCTGGTTAAAATTGGCCACACTATCTCGCTGGCGTCCTCCCCGGTTGCAATCAGGGGATGGACTGGGCAGAATACTTGATGCGTCAACCGTTCATCGCTGCTATTACCAAAGCGAATTCTCTTCACACTATTAGAGGTTACTGCAAATGGCTACGGACAAGGATCAAGGCGGTGCAACCAGAAGCTCCCTAAGGCTTGCCCCGAATTGCATTGAGCTCGAGGAGCAAAAAGCGAAGCTGCCAAGGCAATTTGTTAACTTCACCTTCTACCACGCCCGTCCCGAATGGCGCATGCTTGACGACGGTGACAAGAAGCTATGTAAACAGGAATTTGCCGAAACCGTGGAGGAGTTTCGCCGCCAACTGCTGGTTCACACCTATTCAACTATCGGACTGCGCACGAACGTCGACTTCATGATCTGGCGCATTGGCTATGAGCTGGATCCGATTCAGGAGATGACCTCACGACTCAATCACACTCAGATGGCGAAATACCTCGAGCCGGCGCAATCGTTTCTGTCGATGACCAAGCGTTCGATGTATATCGACAAAGACAATCCCGACCACGTCGAAGATCGGCTGCACATAATCCCGGGCAAGTCGGATTATCTTTTTGTCTATCCTTTTGTAAAGACGCGCGAGTGGTATACGCGCACCGCCGACCAGCGCCAGGAGATGATGGACGAGCACATCCGCATCGGCTCCAAGTATCGGTCCGTTAAATTGCACACAACCTACTCTTTTGGCTTGGACGATCAGGAATTCGTGGTGGCGTTTGAGACTGACAACCCGGCAGACTTTCTTGACCTGGTGCAGGAGTTACGCGAGACCAAGGCGAGTTCTTTTACGTTACGCGACACGCCGATGTTTACCTGTAGGCAACGCAGCCTTGCAGAGTGTCTTGATGCGCTGGGTTAGTGGGACACGGAGAAACGGTGACGCGGTGACGCGGTGAGAAGATCCTCATTGTCAGATTCCCACCATGGAGAATATTAGAAGCTATAAAGAGCTTCGCGTTTATCAGGCAGCGATCGAGGCTGCTATGCGAATCTTTGAAATCACGAAGCGGTTTCCTCCTGAAGAGCGCTTCTCAATGGTTGATCAAATGCGACGTTCCTCGCGATCAGTTTGTTCTAACATCGCTGAAGCGTGGAGGAAACGTCGCTACCCCGCGCACTTTGCCAGCAAACTAAGTGACTCTGAAGGAGAAGCCGAAGAGACTCGTGTTTGGCTCGAGATTGCCTTTCGCTGCGGTTACATCTCAAAGACTGAAGCAGATGAACTCGATCTCGCGTACGATCACATCCTTGGTCAACTCGTGCGGATGATCGAACATCCGGAACAATGGAAGATAAAAACACACAATACTTAGCTTAAAGATGCTGGTTTCCAGTTGCTCACCACACTGGGAGAGGGTGTAAATAGTTTTGTGTAAATGGTCATCGAGCAACTAACCGGTTAAGGTTAGGCAAGGAGAAAAGATGACCATAGATAACGAGCTCATTGACAATCTGCTGAAAGACTACCAAAAGCCCGAG
>JBPCKD010000220.1:0-10781 GCA_051004635.1 Pyrinomonadaceae bacterium | reverse complement strand
ACTCCTCACAGAAGGCCACGACCGCCAATACGTCCGCAGCCCACCAATAACAACTGGCGTAACGAGCAGCCTTAATCTTGTCGGTTTCGTTGAAATTCATAATCCAAGTGCATTTCCTTCCGAGAGCGGTCTTATACCCGAACCAAAGCCCAGTGTCAAACTAAATGTCTTCAACTGTCTTCAACTAAATGTCTTCAATCACCGCTGTCTTCAGTTTCGATAACTTTCCAACTCTCATCATCGTCGCCACTGGCGGTAACCTCAAATCTGACTTCATTAGGGTCAATTAAATTCCATCCAGCCTTAGAGTTCAAAGGATACAAGATTACTTGTATTGAGGTAAAGAGTGAGGTTCGTCGGTTAAGATTAGAGATGTGATCATTTTCGAGTCTTTGGCGTACCAGTGAGTCAATTCCCAATTCACCCTCAAGAAGCAGATAAATCCCTCGGTCCAACTGCCGGTTTTCGGAACGTGACAGCCGCTCAATTATTTGAACCTACTGACTCATCCTTCAGCCAGTCCTGCAGGACTCCGTCAATTGAAAGGACAACGGTAACAGCGACTGATAGATCGACTGGGCGGGCACGGCACCGTCCTCCAAGTTCTCGCGCTTTAGATGGCGACGTACTGCCTACGGAGCTTTCTGATAAACTTTAGCCCGTCAAATTTCTGGCCAAACGGCTGGAAAGGTTTCGAGCACTCTCTCGTTGTCGGCAAGCTTTGCCGTTCTGTTCCGGCTATCTATCTCCAGCCGGAAAAAGCCATTATCAAACTATAGCGAGGGTGGGGGCTGTCTCGATCAAGGGGCAGATTGCTTTCCGTTGCTCGCTTGCTCTAATTCTCGGGATAATGCCGGATGAGCGTTTCCGCGCCTTCGGAGGCACGCAGCTTTATCTCGGCGAATGTTGCGCTTACTTTCTCCAATTGAGTTGTTGCCCGGACTCTGAGTCCAACAGATCAAGGATATGTAAGTGCCAACCCTTATTCATGTACAACAAGAGCGACTCCCACGCATTCTGAATGCGTTACGCTTTTTCCGCTTCCTTCTTCAGGGGTTAGCCTTGTTTGTGGCACTGTTAACAAATTCTTTAATCGTATCTTTGAGTTCGCTTGTGTATAAGATGGACTCTGTCATGAGCAACGTTATGAAACGAGGTCACGATGGATTAGCTCTAGCATTCAATTTCGCGGCGATTTGGATGGCTCTCGTCGGCTAGACTCGCGGACTTGATCCGAGAGATCATCCGCGAGCTCGTTCGCTTCGCAGAGACGGAAGAAGCGCGACGCCAGGTGCGCCCTGCGCTCGAAGCCGGCGTAGAGGAGATTACCAGGATCTTAAGGAACTTTTAAGGAAGGTGCTGACCACAAAGTGTAGCGCTGAATTGTCCGACTTTACGATCGCAGGTTTGCCTGAAGAAATCTACCCAGCGTAGGAGCGTGCCGCCGCCACCGGCAAGACCATCAACGAACCGGCAGTGAAAGCTATGGCGATGGTGAAACGCGACGGTTTGGGATCACATAATAGGACGATAGTTCGTCGCCTTATGGTACACGTGGCGCGCCCGCTATTAATTCTTCTTTCGCTCGCTTTGAGCTTTCTCTCTCTGCCTGGAGGCCCGCTACCGCTGCTGGCATTTGGGAGCCTGGTTCCCTTCGGTATCGCACTTCATAATACCTCACGCAGGGAGAGTTTTCTTTACGCGTATGTATGCGGTTTCCTCGGTTGGATCATGTTTACGCCTGGACTAATCGCGGGCCTTTCGTCGTATACCCATGTTTCCTCAATCCTTGCGACCTCGCTGATCATCCTCGGGTGTGGATGGCTAGCTTTACCGTACGGCCTGTTTGGCGTGCTCTACGGAAGGTTTCGTTGGATGAACCGCTGCGCTGGACCGATCAAGGCGGCTGCATGTCTTACGCTACTGGTCAATCTTTTTCCCAGCCCGCTTCCGCTGGACTCTTCGCACAGTTTGTATGAGTTTCCTCGGCTCCTCCAACTAATGGACTTGGGGGGTCAACCACTGCTGCTCTTCATTCTGTATCTGTTCAACTGGCTATTGGTGGATGTAGCGCTGAAGCTGAAAGAGCGAAGATCTGTAAAAACGGCGATCGCATGGATTGTCGGAATAGCAATTCTGATCATGGGCTATGGATCCTTTCGGCTGACCAGATCCCATGAGCATGCGTGGGACAGCAGGTTGAAGATAGCGATCATCCAGCCAAATATTCCTGTCATCCGCAACGCGAACTTGTCTTCGCTTGGTGGCTTACAGACATTGTTGAATCAATCAACCGAAATAATTTCTCACGACAAATCCATCGACCTAATTACCTGGCCTGAGATATCCGCGAGAATTAATTGCGAGGCTGGGTCACAAACCAACCTCATTCTAAGCGAGTTTGCCGCGGAGCATCGTGTACCACTCCTGATCAATTGCACGCAGCTCAGCTCAGACGGTAGAGAATACAATACTGAACTTTTCATCGCCGTTGACGGGACTAGCGAGACCTACCACAAACAAATACTGTTTCCGTTTACTGAGTTCATTCCAGGCGAGCAGTGGTTTCCAGACCTACGGACGCTCTTCCCTGGTGCTTCGCGGTATGAAGCCGGAACGAAAGCCACCGTCTTTCCAATCAAAAACTCATTCGTATTCCCGGCAATCTGCTATGAGATCCTCTTTCCGAGTCACTCCCGAAGATTCGTTCAACACGGCGGCAACATCCTTGTGTCACCAGCCAACGACGCGTGGTTTGGCGCAAACCGCATTCCTCATTTTGAAGTCGCTGCGGCAGTTTTCCAGGCTATTCAGCATCGTATCCCCGTGGTTCGTGTCTCGAATTCCGGCAACAGTGTGGCGGTGCAGGCTACCGGAGAGATCGCCCCCAACTCACGAACGCCGAACTTCATACAAACGACGCGTACGGTTGAGTTATACGCACCACCATCTCGCCCGCCGTACTCTAGTTTCCGAAATAATTTCGTTTACCTGCTGGCGTTGGTTTGGTTAGTCAGCGTTGCAATGGAGACGTTGAGGAGGAGAAAGAGTGGTTAGTTGAAGGCACAAGGATAGGTCAATCGAAAGAGACTACAGGTTAAGGACGGTCAACGATCAGGATTTTCTGCGCCGTTACTTCATCAGGATAAGAGTCCTGTCCCGGTTCGCTGAACCACAGCTTCACCCAGTCTTTGAGTTTCACACTCTCTATGTTCGCCGCCTGATCCTGTTCCCCTTCCCGGCGTAGGATCACGGTTTCTTTGGTTAACTTCACAACGTGCCGGTGAACGAGTTTGTCGGCATGCGACTCAACCATGATGCGGCCCACGATTCCGCCGGTTCCACCTTTAACGATGTTGGTGATGAAACCTGTGAAATCCGGCTCTGATTTTGGAACGCTGTTGAGGCCGACTGTTCCGCAAGACGTCATGATTATGCCTACCAAAACTGCCGTTAACCCACTAATGCGAATCATTTGCGAACCCTCTTCGGTTCTTTCGCCAGAGCTAGGGACAACTGCTGTTAAAGCCCGACCCACCAAAATAAAAATACTCTTCCCAGCTGCCGCCGTCGCTGTGCGAAGTTAAATCATAACAGTTCTGATTGGTGACACTGCGGTCCAAACTCGTCGCGCGTTGATAGAAGTTAGACGTGTCGACATATCGGAGACCGCGAATGTAGGCCGCGAAGCCGAATCCCTGATACGGCCAGTTGCCGCTTCCCATATCAGTCCGCGTGTGGCGATTGTCGGTCCGCGTATTAACGATTTCGCCGCCGAAGCGAAAGCGACCGGCTTGGTTTCGCAAGCCGTTATCGTCGAAGAG
Source organism: Pyrinomonadaceae bacterium (assembly GCA_051004635.1). Lineage (GTDB taxonomy): Bacteria > Acidobacteriota > Blastocatellia > Pyrinomonadales > Pyrinomonadaceae > PSRF01. The sequence goes on along the minus strand of JBPCKD010000220.1, from coordinate 6,957 downwards.
AGTCCGCGGATAGTACCCGACCCAAATGTCTCCATACTTGAGCCACCAGTGACCTTCTCTGCCGTCTTTGTACCAAAGGAGCTTGAATTCCCACTGCGCCCCGTTTTCGGCACTGTAATTCGCGAATCCTCCGCCGATATAAATCGAGTTGTTCACCTGAACGAACCCGTTACAACTCAGGTTGTAGCAGCCGCCGTCGCCGTAATTATCAGGCGTGAAATATATGAACAGATGCGAGCGCCAGTCGCCGTAAAGGTCGTGGTATTTTTGCCAACCACCTTCAACGGTTTCGCGTGCGCTGCTGTCGCCTCTCACCACCCATATTTGCGAAAGACTGAATTCGCCAGTCTGTTCGTTGTAAGGGCTCCAGATGTTGAATATGCCTTCCGCGCCCCAATTGTCGATAGTACGGCCGGCGGTTGCGTACTCATGAGTGATGGCCTCAGAACCGCCGCCAGTTGGTTTTTCGATATCTGAAAACTGTTTTTTGAAAAACTCATCGAGCGTGCGGAAGCGCTTAAGCGTATCTATCGTCAAGCGAGCCATTGGCGCTGATTTGTCAGGGCATGTCTGTCCAGTTAGCGTGTAAAGTTGATTCGTTGCTTGCACTCGCTGCTCACGGCTCAACGTTTGATCGGTCGCTTCGGGGGGCTTAGTTGAGGGCTCGAGTTGCACCGCGTGGCCTTCCATTCCAGCGCGTCTTAGTGCCGGTTGGGCGTAAATATCTACGCATCTATGGTTTCACCTTCAACACCCTGAAAAGTCTTAAGCACTTTCTTGGATGCCTGCAGGTCGGCGACGTATGTTTCCATGCGCGCGCGTTCTTCAGCATTTTGCACTCGATCTTCGTCCGCAGACTTGTTAGGCGCCGACCTGTCGTCCGGGGCTGGCGGCGGCCCCTGTCTTTTGAGACCGAAGGCAAAGAACAAAGCCACAACTGAAAGTACGAGGGCTACAACAGCCACGAGGATTGCGATTCTTGGGGAGTTCATGGGTTGGACCTTTCGTGAGAAGAGATGAAAGTCGCTTTTGCGCGCTGATGCTAGTTACGAACAGGCCCACTGTCAAGGTAATTTGATTATCCTAAAGACGTTGTTTAATTTCGTATCGTCTGACCAAAGAAAAAACACCGAGACGACCTGAGTTCGGCGTTCACGGTCGGAAGAAAAGCTGGCTTATAAACTACCGAAAGAGGTGTCATTGTTATCCTTGGCGTACGAACGAATTAGCGTCTTCCGATTAGATTCTAGAGGAAAAATCGGCCGAATGAGGGCACCACACGAGCATTTGCATCGAGTAATTCAAAATCCCTTTTCAATAACTTAGCGTAGTTAGCGACATTTTCCGTTACTCAAATACGCCATTTACAGTTGAGTAGTTGTCACTATCCGGTTTTACTCGTCACCGCTCAAACGTCATCCGGGCTTCCACGCTGAAGCTTGATCTCAGAGGTTAGTCCCTCCCCAGGCAGGAACATCTCAACGATTCTTTGTTGCGCGTCTCGCTTCGCTGTAACTTTTGCCTGACTGTAAACATCGAGAGTGCAACGGCTATTCCCATGTCTCATCAGTTCCTGGACCACCTTCACATTCTCGCCATTCGCAACGAGCGTGGTTGAATACGTATGCCGAAAGGTATGCCAGCCGATTCGCTTCTTGATACCAGCACGGCGGGCTGCTGGCTGAATGACCTTGGTTAGCACCACGTCAGGTCGTCGTGAACTTTTCCCTTTGGAAAGCGCAGTTTTCGCAGCGGCCATTAAAAAGGGGACTATGCGATTCGACACATGCTCTCTGAACACGGCGAAAGTGAGCGACGCGCCCGACAGATCCCTCTGACCCGAGATGACATTGTCCATATACCAGAGGTTGTCGAAGCTCCCCAGGAGGTCAGAGACGTTGGCCAAACACACCAAGGTTTGAAAACTATTCGTTACAGAAGAAGATCAACGGCTTCGTGTTTTATGTGGAGGAGGTTCGCAGAGGAAAGCAGCGGTTGGCGGCGGTCACAATGTGGAAAGTGGGCATCCGGGCGCCACATGCAACTCCAGAAGAGTCCCGCGCTCAAACGTCCGAAACGTTCTGAATCAGCAGGGAGGTGCGCAAGGCCCCCATGTGCCTGGTAGCGATCAGCCGCAGCCAAAACCTAGTCCAGGGCGAGCTACTGCACCTTCCGATGCAGGGTCTACTGATTCCATCCAGAGTATAGATCAAGCCCGCCCCAAGAGCGAGAACCAGCTGGAAAGCCCGGAAGCTCTCAAGGCCCATCCTGATCAAAGCACGCCGGCCACCAGCGACGAGTTGCCAAAAGAAAAGCCGAAAGCGAAACCTAAAAGCCTTCTGAAGATAGAACGCTCACGCGCGCCGTCATCGCTGCCGGCGGCATCCGCATGGACCGTGACGGAGTAAACCGCGGGGAATGGAAACGGCTGACGAGCAAAGAACTTGGCGGCCGTGCCATCGGCGTAACAAACAAAAACGGTAGGACCGCCGAGCGAATGGCACTGCACATGGCGGAGCTTGGCTATCGTGGCGACTGGGTCGAGGTTGGAAGGGATCCTTACAACAATCAGGAAACTTTCGATGTCGACGGCAACGCGTTCCTCACAGCCCTCGAAGACGACATCAGTGGCATCCGCTTGTCCAGGCCGTCGACAAACTGTACGCGGACAAGGCTTGTCAAAGAGCTGATTGACAAAGTATTATCGGGGCAAGCCAGTGAACAAGAAATCCAACAGTTCGAGCAGCTCGCCACAGAGTTCGGTGTTCCCGACAAGGGCATCAAAAACATTGTCTTCCAGTGGTATCAAGCCCGCGAATCAGCGGCTGACGGGCGATCTGAGGCAGCGAGTCTTCCGGATAATGCTAGGGACGGAGAAGGAAGAGCTGAAGATGTTGGAGAACCTCGACTCACAGACGATCAATTAGACGAAGACTACACACTCTCCGACGACGGAACCCTCATTGACCCCAACGGCCAGCCACTCTTCAAACGCGAACAGCAACTCAGCTTCACCCAGGAAGGCTTACTGCAGCAGGAAGCAGCACAGGACCCTGACCGTGGCCGTTTAACTACTCCCAAAACCGAAGAAACGGGCGGCACGCTTGGGCAGCTGGCCCAAAGCAAAGACGAGCGCGTTTCGCACATCGCCACACTCCTGGCAAAGTTCCAGCGCTACGGCGTTTCGGACCTCGCGCTTGCCGACCTTACGGCAGCGCTTGAAGCCTATTCGTATCTCCGCAGCAATAAATTCACCGTTGAAGAGTATCTCCGGCAGGGCTCGCTCTTCGGTCCGTCATCGCTGTCATCGGTGCAGGAAGGGATGCTGAAGGCTTACGACGCGTTGAAGACAGCGTCACTGGCCAGGGCGATCAAAACCTACGTACGAGAGCTCGCCAAAGGTAAAGCTGAATTCAATGGAAAGCCGGAAGACGAGGAGGCCGCGCTGTTTCGGCGCGGTGATCTTAGTCGTCTGCCGGATGACGCGTTGCTTTCGTGCATCAGCATCCAGCAACAGGGTCATTTGATAGCGCTCAATCCGGCAGCCTACGAACTGTTGAGTCGCATATACGGCAAGGCATTTGGCTCGGGCGTTCCGGTGAACTTCACGGGCGTATTCAACGATCCACCGTCCGTTTCCAGAGTAATTGCCGGGGCGCGGCGACTTGCGACGCAGTACCCTCAACACAAGAAAACGCTTGCCACTCTCGAGCGCACGCTACGCGCAGCAGCGGCGCCGGACGGAACAGTTATCGCCTACCGGCGCTGGCCTTTCGGTTTTAATGCGATCACACGTTGATCGTGGACGGGTTGGAACAACGCGGAGTTAGACTCGCTCGAACAGGTGCTTCTTTCAAGTCCTCTGGAATTTAATTATTATCCCGCTCGGGCGTGACAATCCCACAAGAGCGTTGTTATCAAGCAAGGGCGTGCGATAATCGGGCAGTGATTCTAGTCTGAGGGAACGATGAAAAAAGCGCTGATGGTCGTAGCCTTTGCAATCGCACTCATCGCCTGGTTCTTCTTGTGGTTCCGGAACGAAGACGCCGTTGCCACCTCGGCCGCTCGGCCGTGGCCGGGAGGGATGGGAACGCTCCACGCGGTCGCCAATCGGTGGCCGCAGCTGAAGGCCAATGACGCGTCTGTGGAGCTGACGGCGCTCGCCAAACCTTTGCCAAAGAACGAAGTCGTCGACGATTTCGTGGAGCGCGAGATCGCGCGGGGCGAGCGCACCATCGACGATCCGCCGGCACTCGCCGACGTCTCCGCGATCCGCGAGCTGTTGTTGCGCGAGCCAATCGTCTGGGAAAGCCGCGTCGAGTTTGACGATACCGCTGTCGCGGAGATGCGCGCGGTGCAGATGACCGTGGCGCGGGCGCTCGTCGCGAGCGCGCTGACGAAAGCGCTCGGACACGATCCGGCGGCGTGGGAGGATCTGCACGCCGTGTGGAAGCTCGCTCGCTCATTGGACCAGCATCCGCAGACGATGGCGCAGACGGCCGCGCTGACGATGGCGCGGATGATCAACGCGGTCGCCTGGAAAATGCCGCTGCCCGCCCCGACGTGGCTCGGGGAGCTGCAGGATCGCGACAACGTGCGGCCGTTGCTCGAGGCGTTTCAATATCAGGCGGCCTCGTACTCGAACGGCACGTGGCTGTTTCCGACGAAGTGGCTCGCAGGGTCGGTCGACCACGATCGCCAGATCGCTGAATCGTTGTTCAACGAGACCGGCTGCGATGTGAACGTGCCCATGAATGACTTGGGGACGGATCTTTCATCTGTTTGGCGCCGAGCGTTCCGCTACCGCGCCGAGCGCGAGGCGACGGCGAACGCGCTGCGCGTCCTCGAGGGTAAGTCGATCGAAACCGGTTCGCGCTGCAGCGACGGCGGGTGGATGTTCGACGGGACAACGCTGCGGTTCAGCCGTGAGATCGCGACCGCCGCGCCAGATAGGCCGATGCCGCTGGTGCTGCGGGTCAAGCCGTAGCGAACGAAGCGGCGATTGGTTTGAACCCCGGCCAGTCTGTTGGCGTTGTCGATGAAGTGGCACAAAATTGTATCTGAGCTTTCCATCCGGACCCTTTGCGTATGTTACGCTGATGAAAATCACATCTCGCTCGTCACCTTGAATATTTTCAAGGTTCCTAACGAAAAAAGGTTCTGACATGTCGCGGCTGAAAAAGGTTCGATTCTCAAATCCGCGCGTCGTCTCACTTCTAGTTCGTCTTGAATTGCGAGTTGTTGGCGCAAATTGAATGTACCAACGGCAAGTGACTGCATCTCTTGTCCGCGCTCTCGCCGCTCTAGTTGCTGTTTCGCGAAACTAATTACAGAATCAGCGACGCGACGGGCTTCGCTTTGGTTGAGGGTTTTGCCTTCGTAGACGCCGTCATCCACATACTCGAATTTGTATGCCTGAGAGGTCATTCCCGGTCTCTACACTTGGAAAGTTGTAAAGGTTGCGCTTGTGGCCGAGCTCTACAGCGTCGCCTGAGTACACGTTCTGGGAAACAAAAGTCGAGTCCAAGATGGCAAGGTCAGGCAGCGTTTTGTTCCATAAGCCGTTTTCAAACTTTGCGAGGCCGCCATCGAAAAGAATCTTGATCGCTGGTGCATCGCCGGTCCCGGGCGTGGCACGCCCGATCACATAGGCTGGATCGCCAGATTGCATTGAGCGGAGGATCGCGCAGAGAGTCGTTTTACCGCGACCATTTTCGGCGAAGAGTAGATCATAGTGTTTGAGCCCAACGTCTCCGCTGGCGCTGTAGTTTAAGAATCGGCCAACATTCTTAATGGAGATGATTTTCTGAAGCATTCCCAGGCACTCCGACGACCCGTTGATTTTTGCGTTTATGAAACCAACTCGTCAATGAGGCGAATTGCCTCATAAAAAATCTACTCGAAATGAATCGTTGCCTCAAATAAGAAATCTACTCGAAATGAGAGAGATTAACCCCGCAGCACTAAAGCTAAAGAGCGGGGTAGAAAATGAGGCTGACGATGAAGGAAGGGAAACGAATTGCGGAAGCGACTGCCGGACGTTACCGCAAGGCCAGGAAGAAGGAGAAGGGGGTAATTCTTAATGAGTTTGTCGAGTTGACGGGGTTCGCGCGCAGCTATGCGGCCATGGTGCTCCGGAATCAGGGGCGGGTAGTGGCGGTGAATCGAAGGTACGGGTCCGCGGCGATATCGGAAAGAAGCTGCCGCGGCGTGGGCGCGGACCAACTTACGATGAGCAGGCCGTGAAAGTCTTGGTTCAGGTGTGGCGCATCATGGACTACATCTGCGGTAAACGGCTGGCCCCAGTCCTGGGGGAGATGGTCGAGCGGCTGCTGCGGCACAACGAAATGCGCTGTGACGCGGCCACCAGCAAGAAATTAGCGCAGATGAGCGCCGCCACCATCGATCGGCTCTTACGGCCCGAGCGGCAGCAGTATCAATTGAAAGGGCGCAGCCATACGCGGCCCGGCACCTTGCTGAAGCACCAGATCCCAATGCGTACTTTCAATGAGTGGGATGAACAACAACCAGGCTTCCGGAGATCGATCTGGTGGGCCATGACGGCGGCGTGATCGATAGTCTGCACGCCTTCACGCTCAATGCCGTCGATATTGCCAGCGCCTGGAATAGCAGCACGGCTTTAAAGAACAAAGCGTAAGTCTGGACTTTGGAGGGAGTGGAGAAAATCCGCGCAAAACTGCCATTTTCGCTGCTGGGCATGGACTCTGACAACGGCTCGGAGTTCATCAATGAGTCGTTGCTGAACTACTGCCGGGACCACAAAATTACCTTCACCCGCTCTCGTCCTTATCGTAAGAATGACAGCTGCTTTGTGGAACAGAAGAATTACTCCGTAGTCCGGCGCGCGGTGGGCTATCAACGCTTTGATACTGACGAGCAGTTGCAGTTGCTCAATCAGTTGTATGAGCCGCTGGTTCTGTATACTAACTTCTTTCA
>JBPCKD010000219.1:0-10847 GCA_051004635.1 Pyrinomonadaceae bacterium | reverse complement strand
ACCGCGAGCGAGTTTCTCTAATTGCTGCCGTTGCTCATTTGAAAGTTTGACTTCCGGCGCAATTCGCATCGTATCTACCTCCGTTGAAGTTAGTACGATGCTCAATAATCCATGTTTCGTTATTTGTGATGCACTACACTAGATTGCGTCGGCCACCCGGTTCTGATGATTGTCCCTGTTTTTACAAATTGGCCTTCCAGCGGGATCAAGCTTAATTTGGGTAATAATATAGTTGACACACCCGGCGATTTATGGTCTAATGCTGGGTATGGAAAACGAAAAACCCCTTCCCAAAACGATGCTTGAGGCAGTCCGGTACTTCTCCGATCCCGATACCTGCCTAAACTTCATGGCCGAACTTAGATGGCCGGATGGCGTAGTCTGCCAGCACTGTGAGCATACCGAAGTCATGTTCCTCAAAACTCGCCGCGTCTGGAAATGTAAGTCATGCCGCAAGCAGTTTAGCATTAAGACCGGGACTATTCTTGAGGACTCACCTATCGGCTTAGATAAGTGGCTGTCCGCGCTTTGGATCATAGTCAACTCGAAGAACGGTGTTAGTTCTTACGAGCTACATCGGTCGCTAGGAATCACGCAAAAGTCTGCATGGTTTCTCTCTCACAGAATCCGCCTTGCGATGCAAGCTGGCACGTTCAAGAAACTGAGCGGCCACGTTGAAGTAGACGAGACATTTATTGGCGGTAAGGCCAGATTCATGCACAAAGGGGATCGCGCTCGCAAGATTCACGGTACGGGCGGATCGGGCAAGGTTGCGGTGATGGGTTTGTTGGAACGTCACGGTGAAGTCAGAACAATGGTAGTCCCGAACGTGCGTCGCAAGTCGCTACACGGTCAAGTTAATCAGCACGTAGAAGAAGGTTCCACCGTCTACAGTGACGCTCTGCGCTCTTATGATCGCCTCGCAGAAGATTACACGCACAACGTGATCAATCACGCTGAAACTTATGTTCGCGGGAACGTGCATACTAACGGCATCGAAAACTTTTGGAGCCTACTAAAACGCTCCATCAAAGGAACTTATGTCAGTGTCGAGCCATTCCATTTATTCCGCTACCTTGATGAGCAATCCTTCCGTTTTAACAAGCGCAAGGCCAGCGACTTGGATCGCTTTATCGAAGCCGCCAAGACCGTCACAGGCCGTCGCTTGACCTTCAAAGAACTCACCGGACACCCTGAAAGTCACTGAAGGCAAAGGGCTTTAGGGCGGGGCAAAAAAACCCGCAAAAGTCGCATCTAACCTGCTAAACTGAGCCGGTTCCACCGACGATTTTTTCCCTAATTTATGAGATATGCCAACATGTACGGCCTGAGGCCGGAGGATGCTTCGCACTACAAGTTGACGTTTGGAGATGACTCCCAGCGTTCACGCGAACGTATGTCCGAACTCATTCTGTATATTGCTGAAAAGTCCCGCAACGATCAAAGGTTTGGAGCAATCAAGTTAAATAAAATTCTCTATTATTCGGACTTCGTGTCGTTTCGAGAATATGGAGAGTCGATCACTGGCGCGCAATACATGAGACTAAATCATGGCCCAGTTCCAAGACACTTGAAACCAATACGACTAGAGATGGAACAACGCGGCGAAATCCTAATTGAAAAGAGACCCTACTACACACAAACCCAAGATGTAGTTAAGCCTTTACGTCCGGCTAATACCGATCTCTTCTCCAAGCGTGACCTGCTATTAGTGGATTCGATTATTGAAGAGCTATGGGAGTTGGATGCAAACGAGGTAAGCGAACGGTCTCACAAGCGAGGTTGGAAAGTAGCAAACGAACGTGATGCGATTCCTTACGAAGCTATCTTTCTTTCCGATGAGCCTTTGACAGAAGATGACATAGAATGGGCGTATCAGGTAGCAACAGAGTGTGGTTGGATCAATGCGCCCTTTTAAGATGCGAGAGGTTCAAGAGCTTGATATATACAAGACTCAAGTTCTAAAGCTAGGGTACAGCTACCAGACTTTAGATGAAGCTCTTAACCTCTTCATATGGGCACTATCGAAAAACCCGCGAGAGTTTGATCCGGTGCCTGGATTAGATGATTGTTACGTAGCTAAAACCATGCGCTTTCGTGCCTCTAGCGGCATCGTGATTCCTCCCTTGCGAATATTCTTCCGCGTAGAAGAAGGCGACAACATGATTTCTTTAGCATCGATACGGGAACTATGATGAAGCAATCCAATCAAGAAAAGCCCAACAAGGGAAAGTCTGAAGAATTCAAGAGGTTTGAAGACTTCACCCGACGCATTCTAGCCGTTCCAAAGAAAGAGATAGACCAACAAAAAGCTAAATACGAGCGCAAGAAAACCAAGTCTAAAGTCGCGTGACTAACACTCTCTACTACGGCGACAATCTCGAAGTCTTACGCAAGCACATACGGGATAATTCCGTAGACCTCTGCTATATCGATCCGCCCTTCAACTCTAAGCGGAATTACAATCAAATCTATAATCGGATTGGAGCTGAGGATCGGGCGCAAGCTCAAGCCTTTACCGATACGTGGGAGTGGGATACCCGCGCCATCGAGGGCTATCGGGAGATTATCGAAAACGCGGGCAATCGATTCCAAGCGCAAACCATCGAACTAATTAAAGGTCTGCATAGCGTTCTCGGAGAAGAAAGCCTGCTTGCCTACGTAGTAAGCATGACGCTCAGGATTACTGAGATTCATCGCGTCTTAACGCCAACTGGTAGCTTTTATCTACATTGCGACCCTACCGCCAGCCACTATCTTAAACTCGTATTAGATAGCGTGTTTCTTCCGGAGGGTGGTGATTTTAAGAATGAGATTATCTGGCACTACAAACGCTGGCCCGCCGTTAGTAAACACTTCCAAGAGATGCACGACGTTATCTTTTTCTATGCGAAACAGCTTGGCGAAAACGTATTCAACGTTGCGCTGCAACCCCTCACACCGGGCACAAATAAAAGATGGCGCGGCCAAAAGAGCAGAGTTGAGTTTATCGAAGGTGTTCGGCAAGTCACTCAGATGACCGATGAAAAGTCGCAGGGTACGCCACAAGATGACGTTTGGGATATGCCGGTTATTAACTCGCAAGCGAGAGAGCGATTAGGGTATCCGACGCAAAAACCAGAAGCATTACTTGAGCGCATTATCTTGGCTTCGACAAACACTGGGGACCTGGTTCTAGATGCTTATTGCGGCTGCGGGACTACAATAGCGGTCGCTCAATCGCTTAACCGTAAATGGATCGGAATGGACATTACATATCAGTCAATTTCGTTGGTCCTTAGAAGGCTAGAAGGAACATTCGGCAAGGACGTATCGGATCGCGTTACGTTAGACGGTATTCCGCAAGACATGGAATCAGCAGTCGCCTTAGCAAACAAGGCAGATGATCGCTTAAGAAAAGAATTTGAGAAATGGGCGCTATTAACCTATACGAATAACCGCGCAATCATTAACGATAAAAAGGGTGCTGATCGTGGCATCGATGGAAGGGCATACTTCCTGACGGGCAAGGATGAAAACGCAAAGATCATCTTTCAGGTGAAATCCGGCGGCGCGGATCGAGGCGACATCGCTAAGCTCAGGGGGGATATGGAGCGCGAAGAAGCCGCGCTGGCAGTCTTTATTACATTGGAAGACCCTACCGGACCAATGAAGCGAGAGGCGAAGGCGGTGGGACTGTTTCGACATGAGCAAATGGGTAAAGACTACCAACGAATCCAGATCGTGACCGTGCGCAAGATTGTTGAGGACGGCGCACGGCTGGATATACCAATGAGCTTAGACGTACTGAAAGCCGCGCAGCGCGCAGTAGAAGATAAACAGTTACCGCTACCCTAGTTGACCTGTCACGCCGCCAAAAAGCCTAAGGCTAACACATTGGGTGTGTCAACTATATTATTACCTTAATTTGGGTTTTTGCGCGATTTTATCGACTGAGACGTCGTTCGGTAAGCATAGAGCGGTGTCGCAACCTCGATACTAGCGTGCTCCTCGAGGCCAGCGCATCTCCAACCGTGGCGTTAAACGTCGCTTTCCCGCGTTCAGACTCAACCTAAAGATCCCTCACCAAACTTTGACCGAAGGATGAATCCCCAACCCACGGCCCCGCGAACCGCTATAAGTTTGCGCTATTCATCGAGAAGGAGGGCTTTACCGCGTTGCTCAATCACTCTCAAATCGGCAAACGATACGACATAGCGATTATGTCCACAAAAGGCTTCTCGGTTACGGCCAGCAGAAGACTCGTAGAGTCTCTTTCGGCTGCGGGTGTAACTACTTTGGTGGCGCACGATTTTGACGTGTCTGGCTTCACGATTTACCGAAAGTGTCGATCTCCGTAACGATCCCACGCACGAGCTAAAAAAGTGCAAAGCTACGAAAGAAGAAATGGAATTCTTGGCTGATGGCCAGCGAGTCGAACTGAACGCGATGGATTCGGCTCAGTTCATCGCATGGTTAGAGCGAAAACTTATCCCGCCCTTGGCTGGAGCAGCGCAAACGGTTTTGGATGGTGTGGAGTACAGCGTCACCGCCCGCACCGGCAAGGAGAACCATGCTCAAATGATTCTCCATATTCCGGCGTTTACGTCAGCACTCGGCGGGGATACGGGAGGCTTTATCGTTCCAAGGAGAGATCAGAAAGACAGGGCAAGATTAGCGCAAACTGTGGCTGACGAGCGCTATTCTGAAGTCGAGTTGCGAGTTGACGCGTTGCGCAGTCTATACGGATCCTCCTCTCCAGCAGGCCCTTTATTGAACACGGTTACATATCGCTTGCCAGTTCTAGAGTGCGACGAAGGTTGGGGTCGCTGACTCTTATCTGTGGGGTGAACTGCGAGCAGAACCCCTCAGCATCACTTCGACTTCTTCGTACGTGGAGATGGAAGGACCTGGCGAGAGATCTGGAGGAACTTCCGACTCACGGCTATGTCACCGCCTCTTATGACAATAGCGCCGCCAATAAGCCTTGCAGCTGACGGCGCGGTAGCGTGCTTTCAAGTACTGGCCCGAGAAGCCACCATTATCTGCTCCCAAGTGGCCTGATTAGCGCGAGTAGAGCCGACCAACACAGACTTACATCTCTTTCCCACTCTTTGACGAAAACGATCTAACCCTCAGAGTCACCACTGCTGCTGACTATGTAGTTCCCATTGCCTCACGTGGCGAAAGTGATTCTGAGGGAAACCTGGTGAAAGCGATGGCGGATCTAGTCAGTTGCGTATAGCTCACAACGCTTAACCGCATCCTGGTGCTGCTGAACCCAGAGCAATACGATCATAATCTCTGCACAGCAGACTGCGCAAAATGGTCAAGTGGTCGTGGCGCTGATCGATGGAAACTATGCAACGGTGAAGAAGTTCTACCGGGAACCAGACTTCATACGGAGTGTGCTAGGTTTAGAGTCCTTCAATTCCCAGCAAGGCAATGAGCGCATCAGAATTTGCAAGTCTCGTGCCTACGAACTCCAAATATGACAATCGGATGAAGAATTCGACGCGAGCTCTATAAACTCGTGAATCGCCTCTCTTCTTGTAAGACCTTTTCCCAAGTCACGTACACGATTTAATAAAGGTGCGGTGGGCTAAACAGCAAGCACGACGACGGTGACTGCCCAGCTCCGCTTTGGCCTGCTGAGTTCACGGGTGTGGTGGGGCTTCTGGCGCGCGTCCAGCAAAGTTGTGGGGTTGTGACCATACTCGGATCGGTGACTGCTTGCGGCAGGACGCGATTCTGGGTCTCAGTGACTGGAGGAGCAGAGCTGAATTTCATTGTGCCGGCGTCCGCATTCAGAGGGTCATCGACGAGCGGTGTTCCGTCCGCGCGACAGAAGGCAAGCAAGTCGTCAGGCTCCGTGCGATTGCATTGGGGGCAGCGTTTCATATGAGGACCGCAAGCTGTTAGTTTGCGTTCTTAACCCGTATCAAGTCGATAGCCAAAGGCGCATGTGAGCAGTTGCGTTACTGCGGCAGACCAACACGCCGCAAGATATCCCGGAAGCGCGGCTCGGCGCGAAAACTATCCAGACACGGGTCGAGCATAAACCACGGCAGCTTGACGGAGCGTTCCGCGCACGCCCTCTCAAGCTGCTCAAATACCTGCTCGTTCTCACCTAGACCAGCGTAGACTTTCGCCAGGTTGACTGGGGAAACATATTGTTCCTTTGCTTGCTCCCTAAATTCTGCGAGCAACTTCAGCGCTTCGTCAGGCTGTCCTATTCGGCCATAGATACGTCCGAGGTCACCTCGAATATACTGGCTCCAGCCGGTAAGCGTGGTTGCTTTTTGTAGCTCTGCGACTGCATCTTCGTACCTTCCTGCCTGGCCGTAGGCCAGTCCGAGAACCCAGTGCGCGAAGAAATGATTCGGGGCTATCTCAATTGTCCTTAGCGACTGTTCGATTGCCTCATCATTGCGCCGGGCAAGGTAATACCACCATCCGAGGGCGGCATTGAGAATCGCTGTAAATGGTTCAAGTTCGATGGCGCGCTTTTCGGCGGCAATGGCTTCATCGCAAAGCCCCTGCAAGCTCAAGGTCACTGAGTTGGAATGGTGACCATACGCATACTTCGGATTGAGCGAAAGAGCTCGCTGGTGCGCTTTGTCAGCCCCGGAGAAATCCCATTGATACATACTCTTGTAAAGCGCAACCGAGTTGTGAGTTTCCGCGACCGTGTCATCGAGGACCAACGATTTGAATGCCCAAGCCTGCAAATGCTTTTCAGCTTCTGCGGGAGCCATCAGTTCATAAAATCCGAGAAAGATCTGGCAGTCAGCCAAACCTGAGTATGCCAAAGCGTATTCGGTGTCCAGTTCAATCGCCTGACCAAAGTATTCAATTGCCTTCTGGAACGCTTCTGGCGTCCGTTTGGTGAAGAAGAAGCGGCCGCGCAGATAGAGCTGATAGGCTTCGGCGTTATGGGTATAACGCTTTAAGACTGCTGCTTTTTCTTCGCCGAGCAATTTCAATTTCAGTGCGGCAACAACGTTCAGCGTTATTTCATCCTGCACGTCGAAGATGTCCTGCATCTCGCGATCGTATCTTTCCGACCAAAGATGGTAACCGTCCGCTGCATTGACAAGCTGCACGGTGATACGCATTCGATTGCCCGACTTCCTGACACTGCCCTCCAGGATCGTCCTGACTTTTAGCGCGCGGCCAATTTCGCTCACATCGACATTTTTCCGTTTGAATGAAAACGTTGAGGTGCGCGCCGCTACTTTTAACTCGTCAATCTTCGCCAGTGCGTTGAGCAACTCCTCAGCCAGGCCGTCACAGAAGTATTCGTTCTCGGGATCGGCGCTCATGTTGACGAACGGCAGCACGGCGATTGAGGGAGCATCGGCGAGCCTTCCGGTAGTGAACTCCTCGCTCGGACGCGAGCCCGGAAGGGCCATAGTCGCTGACTCGGACTCAGTCGCCTCGGTCACAACCAGCGGAGCCCCATCTGCGCGGCAAAAGTTGAGCGTCTCGTCAGTCTCAACACGATTGCACTGTGGGCAGCGTTTCATCGAAGTTAAGCTAAGCCATGTTCGGGCGGGATTTGCGACATCGGCCCTGCAGGCTGAATTAGCAGCGTCGCCAAGGGTACCCCGCTCCGGTATTGCATCAGCAGTGCGTCCGGTCAATTTCCACACCGATCGGATTCGCACTGAAGGCATCGCTGTGCATAAATGCGTGGGCCTCTTCCGCACCGGCGCAGCAGTCAACTTGAAACTCCATCCGATTCCCGTCCGGATCCTGGTAATAAACGGAAAGCGTTACGCCGTGATGAAACGCCAGTAAGGTGTGATACCTAGTTGTTTGAGGCGCGCATAGTTCTCGAGCAGTTCTCCCAGATTCGCAAAAGTGTAACACCGACCCTGGGAGGCGCCTCAGTCGCGACACCATTCGGCGTCAAGACAGACATGTTCGCGAAGGCAAACCGATGATGCTCATCATCGTATGTAAGAAAGGCGAACGCGGGATTTTGGTATTGCACCTTCGCCTCGAACACTGCTTGATACCAGGAGATCATTTCGTCAAAGCGTCTCGTCATATAGACTACGTGCGCCAATTTCGAAGGTTTTGCCATTGGTGGATTCGCTCCTTTTCTGTATTTGGAAGTGCTGTGAATCAGCTCAGCCCCATTTAGCCAGCCTTTTATCATCCACATTGATTGCTCGCCGGTTAATTCGGGCGTTCGATTGCTTTTTGTGCTTCCACCTGTTTTGCGTTTACGAAAATCGAATGGTGATGGAGCTCTTATGATACGAAGACTTGCTCTCAGCTTTACCTTTTTTCTCGTCTTGATCCCTGTAGCCTTATTAGTTCATAACCTCCCAGACCTGACAATATATACAGATCATTCTTACGCGGCTCTGAGAATGACGGCCTTTGGCGGTTGCATCCTCTTAATGGCTCTATCAAAGCCCAAGTGGATTTCAGGGAGAATCTCCTTTTTGCTCTTCGCCATGTTGTTTACGGAACACGTCAATTGTCGTGAACCAGATGACTATGGACCTCAGAAAAGAGGGAGATAGCTTCCGGAAGGAATGCAAGGACTTCTCGGCCGCCGTATTTTCACACTTGTGACTTCCACTGTAAGCACCACCAGACAAGAACCGGAGAGCTTCCTCACTCTTGCGAGTGTTTCGCAGGCACGCTTCGCCACTACCATTCTGCAATTTCTGCCACTACGGAATCATACCAAGGCTGAATTTTTAGGTGCCGCCAAAGTTCGGCTTGTAACGCAGGTTTCAACGACAGACACCCCGTAGGCGGGAGTTGGGGTTGCGGACTCGCGGTTGAAGTAACAATTTGCGTTTTCTCGTCTAGCCCGTGTCAAACATATCGAGACACCGAACTATAAGGCGGGCTTGTAGATCAATTCCCACGCCTGGGTCAAATAATTTTAGATGTCGACGGCACGGCTCTTGTTTAATTCCTTAATCGGCCCGTGCTAACAGATTAGAATCATACACATTCAAGTAATGGGTCTGGTTACGCGCACCCTGACAAGGGGAACAAGGGGCGATTTTGCAAGGGCGTTCTGTTGTGGGGACGCCCTTTTGGTATTTACGGGTGAGGCGAACGAGGGCGGTTGCCGCGAACTTATAAAAGAAGGTTCCGAGCAAGCCGGCCGTAAAAAAGAAATGCGACTCCGTCCTATATTCTTCGGGCGGAGTCGGCGAAAGTATGCTGCTTGACTCGGCATCTTTTACTGGATGAGCGTGCCCTGCGAAGCGAGGACTAGCCAGCGCCCGTCGCGCTTGACGTAGACGTCTGTGAAGCGTATCCGGCGGTCCATCGGCTGCCCCTTCTCGTCGCGCCCCTTTAGATGATACACGCCTGTGACTATTCCCGTGTTGCCCTCCACCCGCACGTCCATGTCCGAGGCTACGGCGGAATCAAAGACCTCCTTCCTGTTCCTGATTTCCGCCAGCTCTGCCGCCTTCGTGTTGAGCTTTCCCGTCATGGTGCTAATGGCGTAGAAGTCGTCCGCGAAATTCCGCTCGAACCAGGCCATGTCGCCCTTCTTGTCGGCGTCGCTTGTCAAATCCGTAACTTGTTCCAAAGTCGCTTCCGCATTTTCCTGTTTGATTGTCTCCGATGTTTTGAGGCTGCGGGCGATCCTTTCGAGTACCGGCGAACTCGCTTGAATCTGTGACACCATTTCGGCAATCTCGCCACGACCCACGTATACGGATTTCACCCGCGAGCCCTCGCCCTTGTCAACCGTGCCGATCTCCCCGTGGTCTGAGCCCCGCACCGTGTCGCCCGGCTGCGCATCAACGGCGCTTCCGTTCGAAGCGTCCGCGGCGGCTAAGAACTCGTCGACCGTGATGAAGCAATTCGGACCTTTTGCGAAAGAGGGCCTTTACACCAACCCCAGAGGGCACAGTCACCCCCTTCCCATGACGACGCATAGCTTCCACTTCGCAGGATTAGGCTAGGGGAACCGCCACAGCAGGAAGTGTCTGAGCTTGTTACCACAGAGGCGCGCCAGTGTACGCGGGTCACATCTTGGAGTTTCAAACTGGTAGAAGGACCGTTGGTGCGGGTTTTACTTGCAAATACGCCCGTGCCGCACGAGTATTTCTCGACCGGCTAGCGTGACGAAAGGGATCAGCCCGCTGAAGTAAGTCAAGCCCTTTTGGCGGGGGAAGTTCGTCAACCGAGCATCCCAAAGTGGCTAGCATTTGAAGCGCGTCGCCTTTTTGATCCAATAAGCAATCCGGACCATGGGCGAAAGAGGGCAAACAACTAACAACACAGAGCATCGTGCGACCTTCACACCCCAGAGTCTGTGGGGAACTCTTGTACCCGTCGACATGGAGTGTCAGGGAGTTTCAGCGATCGGGGTTGTCCTGCAAATGCAAGCGTGGAAGACACCGGCGGCCATCGAAACACCGCTCTTGACGATTCTAATCTACCTTATCGCTCGGGTGCTCAAAGATTCCACTTACTTCAGGACGAGGACAGCCTTCGATCCAAACTTGTGTGTATCTGGTCATCATTTCTCTAAAGGCATAGACCTAATTAAATGGTGAATGGAGCCGTCATTGACAGTTCGCCCCGAGGAAGGTATGTTATGGCCTCAACGGCTAGCGCCAAAATTCGAACAGGGGGGATTATTATGATCAAGGGTAAGTTTTTCTTTTCGCTACTAGCTTTTACAGTGCTTAGTCTCTGCAGCGGGATTTCGGCACGCGCAGACATCTTCGTTGTTGCAGCTAACGTTCCGCAAACCGATGAGAACGTACTGCTCAACAATAGTTTGGTTGGAAATCCGATCTTCGGGTTGACCAACCAGACTCAGCTTTCGGTGCGCTTTGCGGGACAAGAAAGTCTCACCGCTCCTGCTAACG
>JBPCKD010000218.1:0-15801 GCA_051004635.1 Pyrinomonadaceae bacterium | reverse complement strand
GGAGGTTGCGACGACAAGAACGTGTGGAGTCGACTGTCGGCCGCTCCGCGGGTTTGGGATATTTTTCAACGCTGGTTTCCTTGGGTTCCCCTCCGCTCCACCCCAGGCTCTATGCTATCGGCCGCTCCGCGGGCTAGCTTGGATTTAAACAGATGGATGTAACGCTCAGAATTTACTCGCTCGACGGAACTCGCGAGGTTCCACTCACCTCAAATCGGCTGACTCTGGGCCGCACGAATTTGGCTGACATTGTTATTAATGACAATGGCCTCTCTCGCATCCATGCAAGCATTAATCGCGATGGCGATAGGATCTGGGTTATTGATGAAGGTTCAACCAACGGCACTTTGGTGAATGGCAATTTGGTGCCGCCCACCGGGTGTGTCCTTAAAGACGGTGATGAAATCGATCTCGGGGAAACGTCTGTGGTTGTCGCTTTCGCGCAAACTGCGCGCGCTGTGGTGACACCCACTGGAGCGCCATATCAGGAATCGCGCAAGACGACGTCTTTGCCAATCCCGGTGATTGCCGCGGCCGCGGGCGTTCTGATTATCGTGTTTGCGGCAATTGTGATTGGGATTGCATCGAGAAGTAAAAGCGATAACGGTCAAATAACGGTAAAGAAGTACAGCGGTCCGTCTAATAACGACGATTCCGATTTACCGGCTCCGACCACGGAGCCAACCTCCCAGCCGTCAACTCCGACGGATCCAGTGGAGACAGTTTCGCCAGTAGCCACTGATTCTCCGGTCGTCGGCCCCATTACTCCGACTAAGCGGTACCTGGCGATGACGCCGGAGGAGCAGCGGCAGTTTATTCAAGATGAATCCCAGCATGTGGCGCGGATGATTGGTAACCGTGCCGGCTACTCGTTTACACCTGAGGTTGTCAGCAAGATCAAGATTTGGGTCGATGCTTACGCGCGCCGGCTGCATAGCCCCAAGCCTTCCGGCGGGTGCAACATGCGTCACGATTTGAATACGCTGTTGAAACGAGCTCGGAGCTACGCGCCCGTGGTGGTTAAAGCATTCAACGAAAAAGGACTGTCGCCGCAGGTTGGCCTGTATCTGGCGATGATTGAAGCCGAATACTGTTCATGCCTGTCCAGCGGCACCGGTCCAAAGGGGTACTTTCAGTTCGCTTCCTCAACGGCAAAAAGGTATGGCGTGCAGGATGTGTCGCATTGGACAGACAAACGACCCGATGACCGCTGCAAGATTGATATTATGGCGCCCATCGCTGCGCAGTACATGAAAGATCTGATTTCGATGTTTGGCACCGGGCCGTTGAGTGTTCCACTGGCGATCTGCAGCTACAACTCAGGCGAGGGCGGTTTGAGCAAGAATCTGGCGAGGGCCCTGGACGCAGCACGGAATTCAGACAACCCGGAGCGAAGTCTCTGGACCATGGTGGCGAAAGCAGACCTGTTGGACGATCAGTTTCAGCGAGAGGCAGTTAAATACGTGCCACACTTCTTCGGAGCGGCGATCGTGGGAGAAAATCCACTGGTCTTCGGAGTTGATCAGCGACCGCTCTCCACTTACACACAGCCCGAAACCCCGGCTTCCGAACCGCAACCGATCACTGACTGAAACCGGGGCTTCATTCATTATGGCATCTCGCCTAACGCTCACGCTCCCGCCCACTGTTGGAAGCAGGGAAGTTGAAGTCGACCGGAAACGCTTTTCGATCGGTCGCACGCCCGAAAATGACCTGGTCGTGGATGACTCGAGCCTGTCGCGACGTCATGCCCTGATCGAGGAATTCGACGGCGTCTTCCACGTTTCGGATTGCGGTTCGTCAAACGGTACATTGATCAATGGAGGAGATGTTGCCGGTGCAGTCGAACTTCACGATTGGGATGTGCTGACCTTTGGCGGGGTCGGCAATATTGTCGTACGTCTCCAGGACGATTCGCAGACCAACAATTCACCCGCACAATCGACGCCCGCGGGCGCAGGGAGTCCGGTCTATCCGCAGTATGCTACGCCTGCCTCACCGCATGGACCAGCCTCGGCGCCTGTCGGTGTCGGCGGTCCACCCTCGTGGCTAAGCCCGCCGGTGATCGCAATCTCCGCAGCAGTTGTTATCCTTCTGGTAGCAGGCCTGGTCCTCTTACTAACAGGGGCTGGATCCCAGGGCGTGACGAAGCCGTCTGTTGCGAAAAAGCGACCAACTCCAGTAGAGAGCAATGAGCCGCCTCTCGAGAGCGGAAACACTTCAACGCCAATCGAAACACCAATAGCCTCGAATACCAGCGAGGTAGTAGAGCCAATCAATTCTAGTGGTGGCCCAGAGTCGGATGAACTGTCTTACATTGAAGCAAGTGGGTCGAAGTTACTCAGCAGTATAAGCAGGGACACTCGTCCGGTTCTTACAGACAAACCGCTCAAAGAGATCAACGCCCAAATTCAACGTTACCGAAACTCGCCGTCGTCGTTGCGAGAATCGTTGCGGGCAATGAAGCAGGACATCGGCGCGGTGTCTGCGGCGGCCAGGGCCAATGGTCTGAAACCACCCCTCGCTGTCTATGCAACGCTGGCGCGAATAGATAAGGACGGGGGTCGCGGCGATCCAGCGCAAGTGGCCGGGCAGATATGCCCGGCGCTGAACCGGATGAAAAGAATATTCGGAGATGAACTCGCGAACGACAGCTTGTTATCGGTAGCCGGATTGGAAGAGGGGGCGATCCTACAGGGGAGGATTACCAGACTGGCCAGTCGAGTGAACGACAGCCCAACGACGATTCGCACCGTTTGGTATCTGCACGACCATCAAATCATCAGTCCTGAGACTTTCAACTTCGTGCTGCGGTTTATCGCCATCGGAATCATTGCCCAGAATCCGCAGAAGTTTGGCATCGCGGCCGAACCGCTAACCTTCTAACAGGTTGCTAAAAAGGAAAGTGCCGACGAGGATTAGCGATTCCACAGCTAACCTTCTTAGTTAGTTACGGGCCTATCCACTAAATTACGCGAAATAACACGAACCAGCATACCTCTTTCGTGCTCTTTCGTGTCGCTTCGTGGATCGTGCCTGGTTTTTTTGAGGTTTCATGCCGCAACAATGTCGACTTCGATGTCCCGAGCGATATCCCTTATATTGGGCTCACTGCCCACTGCTTACTGCTCACCGCCGCACATCAGGCGGCAAAGCCGAAGCTGCCCCGATGGAGGACTTTTAGGGCAAAGCTGTTTGGATTAATAGCTTATGCGACCCGGCCTCAGGAAATAGCCTACACATAGCGCGTATCACGGCCGTTGAGGTCGTTTCCGCTCTCGCCCGACGTCACCGGAAAGGCGATATTGATCAAGTTAGCTTTTCAATCTTCATTGGGGACCAACAAGATTTACGACTCGCATTTTGTCACCCGCGATCGAATGGGACGGTTGCTGGTTTTTCTGGCGCGGATCGTAAACAACGGCTGGGCTAGCTCGGTGAATGCCATGGGTGGATAGCGAAGCCCCTTTCGATCCGATTTGGAGGTCACAAATTGTGACCTCCAGGCCTCGAATTCAGTCTTATCGAGCACAAACATGAAGTCCTCTGGAAATCGAACGATGTTACGACGCACTGCCTGTTTCAGCGCTTTCGTGGGGATTTCGTACAGCGCGGCGAGATCTCGATCGAGCATTACTTTTTCGCCACGAACCAACAGAATCGCTTTTTCAACGCGCTCGACTGGAACTCTCATTATTGCCTTGCTCATATGAGGTCATCTCAGGTGATCGCATATTGCGACTACCTCACTTCAGCTTGTGCGCCTTCATCACTTCGTTCCCCAGTGGATCGTTCAATTTCATCCCTACAGTCTTATTCTACCGGCCGGAAACGGGAGCGGCCACTTGCAGTCTTAACCTAGTCTATTCGAACCCTGCTCTTTACGCTCTCGCGGAATATCAGTGTCATGTACCAGTCCGATGCCTGAATTCTTGCACTAGCACGGAGACACTGGTGTCAAACCCGAACCGCAGCGCCAAGGGCGCGAAATGCGAAAGCCTGGGCCATCGGCCCAGGTGGGATCAGCTTGAGGCTCCGTAGCGCCGAAGGGGCGAAACTGGTACTGGTCTAAAGCTCTGGAGAGAAGTAACTGAACGTCTGCAGCATGCAACAGTAAGAAGCATCGGTCAACCGCCGCAGCAGAACAAGGCGCAAGATTCGGCCAGACCCAAATCGGCCGCTTCTAATTTTCCTTTGACCTCGCGAAACAGCAGAGGTTTCATGCCGCTTTGATGTCGACTTCGATGTCCCTCACATGGGGGACTATGGTGGCTACAGGCGGTGTGAAGTGGAGTTCGAGGGCGTCCCGGAGGTTTTCGAGCGCCTCGTCTTCAGTCGCGCCCTGGCTCGCTACATCAATCTGGAGGCACTGAGCTATGAACCATTCGCCTTCTTGCCAGATGCTGGCCGGGAATCGTTGTTTCATGGCCAAATCCTACCACATTGAAAAGCTTTGCGGTGCAGCCTGACTTCGAAACCTAACACCTCAGCCCTAAGCCAGATTTCTTTCATCGGCTTTCATCAGACTGAATGCTGATTGCTGATTGCTGTTTGCTTCCTACTCAGGTTGCTCGTTCATTTCAACCAGCTCTTCGTTGTCCTGAATCAGAAAGATTCCCGGGTTCATTTGCCCTTACTCCGTTGGGTGAATCATTTCTTCGGTCCCAAAATGAAACGCGCGCGTTCCGTTCTTAGCATCTCGTAGGGAGTCATGCACTTGATACCAAGACCGATGCAGGCATCGGGAATTTTGATCTTCTTCGTTGAGGTCGAAGCGATCTCGTGCGTTACCACGGTATGTCCGTGAGCAAGCGCGTGACCCACCAGGTAGTAATCTGCAACCAGAAGAAAGGTATTTACCGCAGCCTGCTCGTAGTTTTGACTGGTGGCCCAGGCACTAACCGTAGTCAGTGCAGCTAACTAGGAGCTTGGTGTCGGGCGGCAGAAAAAAGTCAGGACCGCGGTCAGAGGCCCAAACGGACAGTTCATCGGCAACCGCCAGAATTTCGTCAGCAACCTTCTCAATACTGAATACTCTCTTCGCGGCATTGCCTGCAATCAGCCAGTCCCAGAACGCCGGACAAAAATCGAGACCATAGTGCAGGTTCTTTGCCTGTATGAAGACGTTGGCGTCAAGCAGGTAAGGCATTACGCCATCACTCCCAGGCTTCGTCCCAGTTTTTTGAAGGTCTCCAACTTTGCGAAGCCCAGCATCCGGAAAGCGTCACGATGCAGTGTCTGTCCTTCAAGAGTGCTGACCACTAGTGCCCGAGCGAATCGTTTGCTAACGCGAGCCGCTTGCGTCAGGTAGAAGTCCCCACCGCTACCTCTGGCAATGCCGAGCAGACGTTCGAGTTCCTCGTGGTACGCCTGCCAAAACTCGTCTTTATTCAATCCGCCGACATCATGAATCCGACGCAGAATAACCAGCGTACTCACCTTGAAGCGCCGCGCCAGGCGGTCGAGTTCGACTCGTAGCCGGGAATCCTCGCGGTACTCACGCTTGATGATCGCAAGTGGAACCAGAAGCTCAGCGGCAACCTGATTGCACCATCTCTCCACCTTGTGCTCCGGCAACTGCAGAGCCTGTGCGTCAGACACCGCGGATTGCCCTAGCCAAATGTGAGCTATTTCATGTGCGAGGGTAAACATTTGGGCAGCCTTGGTGTCGGCGCCGTTGATGAAAACCAGCGGCGCCAGATCATCCGTCAAAGCGAAGCCGCGAAACTCATCAGGGTCAAGCCGCCGGGTATTGTTGTTGAGTACCACGCCACTGCACATAACCATGATTCCAAGCGCATCCGCCTGGGAGATAAAGCGTCGCAAGGCGTCGGTCCAGGTTGGAATCTGCCGGCGTTCATCGATGTCAAAGCCCAGCGCTTCACGCATGCTGGCAGCGGTGGTCTCAATGCTGCTATCGAGGCTCGCTGATCCGACAAACGGGAGCGAAGACTCTCGTTCGGATCGCGCAAAGTCGCGATACCATTCCTGTCGTTGCTGGCATACGTAGATCATGTCGAGCAAATCAGGGCTGGGCCGTGAGAGGCGTTTGTTTCGAACGGTGCGGAAATCCGGGATAGGAATATTTTCGACAGGCGGTTCTGGGAGAAACAGAAAGCCAATAGGCGTGTGTGTGGCATTGGCGAACCTTTCGATCTGTTTTAGCGTCGGCTTCGCCGTGCCTCGTTCCCACTCGGTGAGCTTCGGGAAACGGTGCGCAAGCGCATCGAGGTCATAGCCTGCGCGCTCGCGAGCCCAACTCAATAACTCTGGTTTGATCTCAACTCGGATCATCGGATTCGTCAATCTTGCCCTGCTTCTAGCCGCCCATTATCCCATGTTGAACTGATCGATGACAGCACTCACAACTTTTTAGTCTGCTTCTTACACCTTTGCTCCCATGCAAAGAACCTTGTATTCTGTGCCCTTCCCGACCCTTTCAACGCGCCCTCAGGCAACCCGGTACTCGATGGAATCCGAGAGCAGAACTCGAAAAAGCAGGATTGATCCGATGTTGAGAGGCCTCGGATGGACCGTGGTGCCTTTCAATCCCGATCGACCACTACAGTTCTATCCAAACTGCGCTATCGAAGAATATCCGACGGACAACGGGCCCGCTGACTACGCGCTTTGTGTGAACGGCCAGATTGTTGGCGTTGTGGAAGCGAAGAAGCTCACGCTGGGGCCGCAGAATGTTCTCACTCAAGCCCAGCGTTATTCGCGGGGCATGAGCACCAGCCCTTACAACTTCGACGGCCACTACGTGCCGTTCCTTTATTCGACAAACGGCGAAGTGATCTGGTTTCACGATGTACGTCACAAGCTCAGCCGGTCGCGCAAGCTCAATCAGTTTCACACTCCCAGCGCCATGCGTGAAATGTTGGAGCACAACCTCGACACCGCAAGCAGTTGGCTGGAGACTCATGCTAATGATCATTCCTGGCTCAGGCCTTATCAGGTTGAAGCTAATGATGCCATTGAGAAAGCTGTGGCAGATCGACAGCGGCTAATGCTGGTCGCAATGGCTACCGGCACAGGCAAGACTTTCACGCTTGTGAACGAAGTCTATCGTTTGATGAAGTCTGGAGTCGGCCAACGGATTCTGTTCTTAGTTGATCGTCGGGCGCTCGCCGCGCAAGCCGTCCGCGCCTTTGCTTCATTTGAGCCCGAGCCCGGCCTGAAGTTCGACAAGATTTACGAAGTCTACAGCCAACGTTTTCAGCGCGAGGATTTCGACGAATCTGAGAAGTTTGATCCGAAGGCGCTGCCGCAATCCTATCTCGTGGATCCTAAGCAGGGCGATGCGTTTGTCTATGTCAGCACCATTCAGCGGATGACGATCAACCTGTTCGGACGCGATGCGGTCTTCAACATCGGCGATGAACCGATAGACGAGGACGCAGAGAAACTGGATATTCCGATTCATGCCTTCGATGTGATCATCGCCGACGAATGCCACCGCGGGTACTCCACCGGAGAGCTTTCAGTGTGGCGTCAAACCCTCGATCATTTTGACGCCATCAAGATTGGACTAACCGCCACGCCTGCCGCGCACACGAAGGCTTATTTCAAAGACGTAGTTTTTCGTTACGAGTATGAGCGAGCCGTCCGCGAAGGCTTCCTTGTGGATTACGACGTGGTGACAATCAAGTCAGATGTGAGAATGAACGGTGTCTTTCTCACTGAGGGTGAGCAAATCGGGATGATCGATCCGACCAGCGGAGCGGAACAGCTCGATCAGGTTGAGGACGAACGGCAATTCGATACCGGCGAGATCGAGCAAAAGGTCACCGCTCCCGAGTCAAACAAAAAGATACTCGAAGAGATCAGGGGCTACGCCCTTGAACATCAGGAGCGTTATGGCCGTTTCCCTAAAACCTTGATCTTCGCCGTCAATGATCTTCCGCACACTTCTCATTCAGACAATCTCGTCGATATTGCTCGCGACGTTTTTGGCAGAGGGGATTCGTTCGTCCAGAAGATCACGGGCCGGGTTGATCGTCCGCTGCAAAGAATCCGCGAGTTTCGGAATCGCCCGGAACCGCATGTTGTTGTTTCTGTAGATATGCTGACGACGGGCGTCGACATTCCCGATCTGGAGTACATCGTCTTCCTTCGTCCCGTGAAGTCGCGCATTCTTTTTGAGCAGATGCTTGGTCGCGGCACTCGTAAAAGCGATAACCTTCCAGATAAGTCACACTTCACCGTCTTTGACTGCTTCGACGGCACCTTGCTTGAGTATTTCCGGAGTGCTACTGCTATCACGGCTGAACCTCCCGAAAAAGAACTGAGAACGATTAAGCAGATCATTGACGACGTTTGGGAGAATCGAGATCGGGATTACAACATTCGTTGTCTGGTTCGCCGGCAATTGCAGGTGTGTCGCGCAGGTTTGCGTTTGCCGAAATTACGCGTGCATACCTGGGCGTCTGAGCACTAACAGGAATTGAGACACTGCAAGTAAGAACTACGAGAACCAGAAGTAGGCGGTGCTTCATGGCCGGGCCACTTCTTGGAGGTTAGAGGGTGAATGGGCGCGCAAGGAACGAGAGGCTTATACACCCTGCGGATTACTTGATGCAAGAATTCTTGTATTGGGGGGGGCGCCGGTCAGTCCGCAGCGGACGAATGACAATAGCCCACCGATTTATCGGTGGGGTAACGCCCAAGATAAAATCGCAGTCCGGGCAGCGGACGACTGAAAAAGTAGGTATCTGGCATCCGCATTCAGCCGTCCGCTTTCACGGACTACATCTTTATATTGCCTCTGCGGATCCCACCGATGAATCGGTGGGCTACTATCATTCGCCAAGGGCGGACTGGAGCGCCTCGTCAAAAAGGGAACCGTTCAGAACGGTTTCTGTTGGCGATGGATTAGGTAAACTGTTCGAAACGGTTCAGAGATCATCTGGCTGAGCATAATCACCGGGCTAAAGCCACGGTGCTAATGAGATCGCCCCGCGTGCTTCAAGTGCGCAAGCAGTAGCCTCGGTCATTAACAACCAATCGCTGTTGAAGAATCCCCACAAGGTTGGCCTAAAACGGAACGGGACTGATTAAACGGAACTCCTTTTAGCGAAATTGATCCGCTTCGCTGAAAACAAAATCAGGCGATGCTTTCGCATTCACACCGGAAGAGCAAACAGCAAACAGTAGACAGCAAACAGCAATGGCTGACAGCAGTTAGCGGTCAGGGATTGGAACTGGTAGCCATATTCATGAGCGTCAGTGGGTGTTGGGGTCTTCGACGTTAAGTCCTTCGGCCAATGCTGCTGCATTAAGTTCCGCGTCAGCACTGACTATTGTCAGCCGAGTCGCTGCGACTTTCGAGACTACGCGGCTAGTGTCCAGGGCGGGAGCGAGTTGTACTGCATCGTAGGCACGAAGCCCGTGCCTTCGTGCAAGACTCGCTGCATTACGAATGATTGCTTCCGTCAACGCCACGATTCGATATTGAGTTGCGAAGTCTTGTTGTAGATCGTCGCAAGCTTCCTCGAATTCAACTTTGCTTATATCTCGGCTATTGAGTCGCCTTGTCAATGCAGAGACGGTTTCCACCTCAGCCAGACTGGAAACATGAATAATATTCTCTTCGGTATCCATGAAGGAGCGGACCCAAAGCGCGCCGCTCTCCTCGACATAGAACTTCACCAGCGCGCTACTGTCGAAGAAGTAAAGCAGGCACCTAGCGGCGATCCTCGATGATAGTTTCGGACAGAGGCTTTCCCTTGATTTTGATAAGGGGTGGACGCACACGTGGACGCTTTACGCGAGGCTTTATCTCGCTAACCAGGCCCGCCTCATACAAAGCGCGCTGAATCCGTTGATCGAGATCTCCGGCTTGCAGCGCTTCACCAGGCGCGTCACCTTGTTCAGACTGAGTCAACAGCCCCTCAAGCCTCCGCTTAACTTCAGCCTGTTCCTTTGGCGGTAAGTCCTTAACGGCTTTTACTATCTCTTCAACGGTGGACATCTTTCATAAATCCCTCTGAATGCTTCAGCTGCTCCCATTCTAGCTCTATCGGCAAATTCCAGGAAAGCTCCATCCCGGCCTTGAGCGTCGGCTTCACACCCTTAGTTTAGGAGCGGACTCGTAACTGGAGTTAGGTGACGCTGAGTTTGTGATATTCCGAAATCATCTCGACGCAAAGGCGCTCAGCACGTTCGCGGTCGGGTTCGGGGGGTAAGGTGGAGCGGACGTAGGCTTCCTGGGCAAGCTGAAACAGTCGCTCGGCCTCAGCCTTGACTCTCTCAAGCGGCCAGTCGCCGCGTTTGATGTCGAGCAGTTCGACGGAGTCGGCACGTTCGACGTGCAACGTGCCTTCGGTGAGAAACTCTATACCCATTCGCAGCAGCCGGATGAGATGAGCAGCATTCTTGGCGTCGTATCCAACCCGTCTGACCAGCTCGCGGCGCTTCTTGCCCATGTAACCGCCACTGTAATAGCGTCGTCGCTCCCCTCTGAATCTCTTCACTACTTCCATCATTTCCGTAGTTGCGCCGACAAAAGGCTGGCCGTCCAAACGCCTGAGCGAATGACCATCATCTGATGAATCCGGATCAATTCCCAATGAAGTCAGTTGCTGCTCGAGTTGCTCCATTAGCGCCTGCGCTTCCTGATTGAATGAGATCATCTTCTTAAACTGAGCATGCGCATAACCAGAGAACGAGTGGTAGGCCTGCTTCGTGACGAAGATGTAGCGATTCTCGCGTAAGCGCTCACCCAACAAACTCTCGTAAATAATCCCGTTCGGTTTAAGCCATAGCAAGCTCAACACATTCGGGTTGCAGTTGAGCAGCATCCCGACGAATTTCTTCAGCTCATAGAAGACGCAATCCCACTCACCCTCCCACTGCTCGTAGACTTCCTTTCGTCCAAAGCCGAGATAGTGTTCGAGTGGTCCGATATAAACGCCCATGATGTCTTTATCGTCGATCGAGTCTGGATCATTCTTTGGGACATACATTCCATGGGCCACGCTGCCGCGCCAACAGAGTGAGATCAAACCTTCAGGCAATAAGTTGCTGACTTGTTCGCGTGAGAGGCCTTTTAGTTTTATGTCGGCGGTGGTCATGGCTCAAGGATGGTAAATGGTGGAATAAGCACTCGGCAAACCGCAATCGCAGATGTACGATGAAAGTCAACGTCTAGTCGTTCTGAAGTCTCGGGCCAGTCCGTGTTAGCGGACGGCTGACAATAGCCCAGCGATTTATCGCTGGGAAGAGAGGCTTCGCGACGAAGTCAGTGAAACGGACGACTGAAAGAGTCGATTATCTAGCATCCGCCTTCAGCCGTCCGCTTTCACGGACTACATCCTTATATTCCATCTCTGATCCCACCGATGAATCGGTGGGCTACTATCATTCGTCCGCTAGGACGGACTGGAACCCCCTCGATAAAAAAGGAACCGTTTGAACGGTTTTTGATGGCGATGGATCAGGCAAACCGTTCAATGTGCCGCTCGAACTTTTGGTTTGAATCGGTGAAATCTGTGTAATCTGCGGATACGGATGTCCGACACACACGTGATGAGTGATGAATGATGAGTGATGAGTGATGAGTGAGGGAAGAATAAGACGATCCACGAAAGCACACGAAACGACTCGAACTCAGAGCCTCTTTTAGTGCCGCTTCGTGTCCTTTCGTGGATCGTCTTGCACGCGGGTTTACGGCATGGGTTTCGAAAGCACGGTGGCGACGAGTTCGTTCAAGCCGGCGTCGGAGCCGCCGTGAAAGTCTTTGTAGATATCCGTCAACTGCGAGAGCCACTTGCCCTTCAACTCCTTTTGCTCGGGTTTAGTGGCCAGGGCAACGGCGCGGGCCATAGCGTCGATCGCTCGACTGGCGATCGCGTTGGCTCTCTCCAGCATTGCCTTGCTTTCAGGCGTTTCGTCTTTGCCCGCGTATTTCTCGCCGTATTCCGCAGCCAGCGGTTGATACTCGGCGTTGTAAATCGTGGCTCCCAGCAGGAAGTAAGTTGTCGGGTCGGTCTTGTAGGCGCCGCCATTTTTGACCGCTCGCAGGAACGCCGCAGTTGCTTCAACCGGTGTAGTCTCTTGCAGCAACGAGGCCAGACTAAAATTAAGGAAGCCACGAACGTCGTCAATGCTGGCCATTGGTGCGGGATTGGTAACCTTGTTTGAGTCGACAAGTTGAAGTGTTTTCCGCGCCAGGGCTATGGTCTCGGTGTCCAGACTCTTATTACCCGCTCGCGCATTGAGTAATCCGGCATTGACCAATTGCAAGAGGACCTTGAAGTTTTCGGGCTCTTGCTCGAGAATCTGACGGCCCACAGTGAAAGTTTTGGGGTAGTCCTTAGCAGCGACGGCCTGATTAAAATCGACCACGCGCGTCGCAGCTTCGTATTTGGCAACCCACTTTCGTACGGCCGTAACGTACTGGTCTTCCTCGCCTCCAAACTTTTTCAAATACTCCCTGGCTATGTCGTAAGAAACCTTCTGCTGTTCAGCGCCACCCTTGGCCCCTTCGTAGTACTTCCGGTAGAGCTCCGTCTTTTCCTCGTCCTGTGGCTTTGTCTGCGCGGTCTCTTGCGCAAGAGCAATCGAAGCAAATGCACCGAGCACGAGCGCAGCCAGGATCAAACTGAACAACCGTTTTTGCATGGGGTGGTACCTCCGAGATGTTTTTAGGATATTAAACTGGACTGTGGATAAGTCAAGACTTGGGGCAGGAGTACTGAGTGATGAGTGATGAGTACTGAGTTCTGAGTGAAATAAACGTTCGGCCTCCGCTTTCACCTCATCGAGTGCTTCAGCGGTCTGCGGAAGCCAGATCACTTGTATGCAAGATTTCTAGCAGGTGCGTTTCGGTAAGGTAAACAGGAGCGCCATTGATCGGGACCGATGTGCTGAGTATTATTCCGCCATGAGCAAAACTGAAATTCTCAAAGAACTCCCCAAGCTCACGTCAGATGAAAGACTTGAGATCCGCCTGAAGCTCGCCGAACTCGATGGCGATCATTGGCTCGACGCAGATGACCCGCTGACCGACACGGAAAAGGCCTTGCTCGACGCTCGTCTAGCTGCTTACGAGAAAGATCCTGACGCCGGCAGTTCGTGGAATGAGGTGGAAAGCCGCATTCGGGCCCGCCTGAGTCAATGAGCCGTCGCCTCATAATCCGACCCGAAGCTGAGACCGACGTTGTCGAAGCTGCGATTTGGTATGAGGGGCGTGAACGCGGCCTGGGATTAGAAGTCACAGGTGAGATCCATGCCGCGATGGCGCGGGCGTCTCAGAGTCCGCTTGCACATTTGCTTCTCCGCGAACGCCCGCACGTTCGTCGGATCCTTGTACGCCGATTTCCTTATCGCATTTTTTACATCGTCCGAGCTGATGCCATCATAGTTTTCGCAGTTCTTCACGCCGCGCAACACGAGCGGCATTGGAAACTACGCACGTGAGCAACAAGGCAATGGGAAACAGCAAAGAGCTATGAACAAAGGGCCTGGGTACTGAGTGATGAATACTGAAAAACTAAGTCATGAGTGATGAGTACTGCAGACTGAGTACTGAGTGATGGCATACCGCTCTCAGAAACCATTGTCGAAGAAAACCGTCCTAATCGCGGATTCTTATCGTGCCGGCATTGCTGACCTGGCCATGCGCATTAATCTTGAGAGTGCATGTACCGGCGGGTAAGTTGTTCGGCAACCTGAAAATCACTTGGGTAAAGTTGAAGTCAGGTACTGGCCGGACGTCCTCCGCGGGAATGTCATAGCTTTGGTTGTTGGCGTCGATCAGATTAACCACGACCGAAGAAGATGTTTCGCCCTGTGTCAGTTGCAGGTTCGACACAAACACGATGACCCTGGTGTTTTTATCACTCCCCGTATTTAGCAAGTTGGCTGCATTCACGACGGGCAATGGATCCCTAAGAAATAGTATTGAATCCAGGCCCGCCACCTGGTCGACTGATGGACCAGAGGTGTCGAGCATCAGGAGCATCGGAGTTGGCGTCGGTGACGGCGTCGGACTTGGTGTTGGTGTCGGATCCTGAAGAACTCCTGACCTGGCTCCACTCGGACTCCCATTATTGTTGTAGTAATGGTTGACAATCCAAACGTAATCCCTGCCCTGGTTAACCGCCCAACGCTGCGTTCCCCATTGGCACATGCCGCGACCGTGACCATTAAAGGTCTGGCCCGCATCGACCGCATCACTCATGCAGGGCCAGTTTGCACTGGGACTTCCAGTGAAACCGTCAGCGCAGGCGTTGTCGTTGTTCTCGGCGGCATACTCTGCAAAGAAGGGATTGTTACGGCTGCTATCAGTCACGATAATGCCGGTCGTGTCATTGGTGGCGCTGATTGTGCGAGATGAGGAGTCTGTCGGATCGTGGGCCTGGCAAGAGGTGGTATTGCAAATATCATAGTTTGCGGAGATCGGATGATATACGAACCACACGCCATAGCTGCGATAAGCAATCGCGCCGGCCTTAAGCGATTCCACATTCCACGATGAAAACCACTCGTCATCGAGGCCATTCCCGACGTACGTATCGAGGCTGTATACGTTGAAAGTTGTACAGGAAGTTCTTCCTGATGGGCAATTGGAGCCCACCCGGATGCTGGGAGGAACTGCGACCGGGAGCGACTGACCAACTTCTTCCGAAGTGTTAAGTCTCTCAGGCGCCGGCTGCTTATCACCTGATTCCGAAATTTCGGTTTGGGTGTTCTTGAGCTGCTCCGGGCTGAGCTTGAGCTTGTGAGTATCATCCTTTTTCGTAACGCCTTCGCCCGGGCTCATGTCGATTATGAAATGGGTGGCGCCTTCCGCAATCGTTACGTTAGCGCGGCGATACGTCTTAAAGCCTGCGACGGAAACTATGAGATTGTCAGAACCGGGCATTTCCTGAGTCGGATTTGTCGGCTGCACCGGTCCATATAAAAGAAAATAACCTTGCGCATTCGTTTTAGACTTAACTCCGGCGCGCTCCAGTTGAACTCGAGCCCCCTTAATCGGTAATCCAGTCGCACTGTCAGAAACATGTCCGTGCATGAGTGCCTGCCCCGGGCGAATCTTCGAGTCAATAACTTCAGGAAGGAGCTCATCAGGAAGCTCCATTGGGTCAACCCAAAAGGTAATGTTCTTGACCGCCTGAGAATCAGGCTCAAAGTGAGTGCGTAAACTTTTATGATTGACCGCATGTATCTCGAGTTCATTTCGCCCGCTTGAAAGCTGATAAACGCCATGGCCTTTGGCGTTGGTCCAAAGCGTCCTAAGCGTCCCGGGGCCATTCTTAACTTGCGAGACAACCTCGGCAGGTAGAGCAAATCCTGTCGCGCTGTCACGCACGAGAATTTTCAGACTGCCTCCCGCTTGCGATGAGTTCTCTCTGAAAGCAGCTCGCGAAGCCGGTTTTGGCGTGAGCAAGCCAGGAATTACGGTGATCAAGAAGAAGACGGAAAACACTATTCGCCTGGCAAGTCGCTGTAAACCATTTCGCGAAATCATGAATGACGCAATTATCGGCTTCATAAGACAAATGTCACTAGTCAGCAGCTACTCATTCTCTTTCTATTTCTCAGCACAGACCCGCGTCTGCGGAAAGAACATTCTACCCCCTTTTCGACCGCAGACCGATGACGGCCGGCCGCTGATGAGATTGCGGCAGAGTCGACTCCTTGGAGTGGGGGGGGAGGGGGGGGGGGGGGGGGGGGGGGGGAGGGGGGGGGGGGAGGGGGAGGAGCCGTCCTTTCGCATCACCTCGCGGTGCTTCTTCCAGTAGTGGCGGCGGACCGAGGCACCGGTGCTCCATCCCTTGGGGATGTGTATCGGCT
>JBPCKD010000217.1:0-16373 GCA_051004635.1 Pyrinomonadaceae bacterium | reverse complement strand
TTGCAGGCAAGACGAGCACCCCATCGGGGCTGCCCCGATGGGGACCCCGCTTGCCTGCGCTCCCAGCTACAAATACTCTTCGACCTTCCGAACGATCTCACGAATCTGGAATGGGCGACCCTTCACTTTCGAGAACGCCACAGCATCAACCAGATATTTAGCCCGCACCATTGTGCAGAGCTGGCCCAGATTCATCTCCGGAATAATCACAGTTTCAAACCCGGCGAGTACTTCGCCGAGATTCTTCGGGAAAGGATTCAGATATTTCAGATGAGCCGCCGAAACGCTCTTGCCCTCGCTCTGTAGTTTCTCGACAGCCGTGCTAATCGAGCCGTAGGTAGAACCCCAACCCAGCACCAGTACCTTGCCGGTCTTCTCGCCGAAGACTTCGACAAGCGGTATGTCGTTCGCGGCCCGATCGATTTTTTCCTGGCGCAGACGCACCATCAAATGGTGATTCTCGGGATCGTAGTTGACGTTGCCGGTGATGTGCTGTTTCTCAATGCCGCCGATGCGATGCTCGAGTCCCGGTGTGCCGGGAATCGCGTAGGGCCTGGCGAGTGTTTCGGGATCGCGCGAGTAAGGCATGAAGTTCGCCGGGTCGGTCGCAAAGGTAACCTCGATCTTCGGAAGCTCGTCGATTTCGGGAATGGCCCATGGCTCGGCGCCGTTTGCCAGATAACCGTCCGACAAATAAAACACTGGACTCATATACTTAAAGGCCAGACGCACAGCCTCAATGGCCATGTGAAAACAGTCAGCCGGCGTAGAAGGAGCGACCACGATCGCCGGACACTCGCCGTTACGTCCCCAAACTGCCTGGAAGAGATCTGCCTGCTCAGTTTTTGTCGGTAAACCTGTCGATGGCCCACCGCGCTGGACGTTAATTATTACCAGCGGTAGTTCGGTCATCACTGCGAGACCGATTGCTTCCTGCTTCAGCGCCACACCGGGGCCGGAGGTTCCCGTTAACCCAATGTGGCCGGTAAAGCTGGCGCCAATGGCGGCGCAAACCGCGGCGATCTCGTCTTCCGCCTGAAAAGTCTTCACGCCAAAACTCTTGTGGCGAGCGAGCTCATGGAGAATGTCAGACGCAGGAGTGATCGGATAGGAGCCATAGAACAAAGGCCGGCCGGCGAGTTGTGATGCGGCCACGAACCCGATCGCAGTCGCTTCGTTGCCGGTAATCTTTCGATACTTGCCCGGGGCAATCTTTGCCTTCTTAATTGTGTAGTGAGTGGTGAATACTTCCGTGGTGTCGGCGAAGTTGTATCCAGTTCTCAAGGCAATTTCGTTTGCCTTCGCCAGCTCGGGATTCTTGCCAAACTTGCTGGTGATCCAGCTGAGCGTCCCTTCCATCGGTCGATCGTAGAGCCAGTAGAGCACGCCCAGCGCGAAAAAGTTTTTGCAGCGATCGATCTCTTTGCGGGAAAGCTCAACGTTCCCTTTCAACGCATTCATGTTAAGCGTGGTGACGGGAAGCTTGTGCACGCGATAACCGGCGAGGGTGCCATCCTCCAGCGGATTTGAAGCGTAATTTGCATACTTCAGATTCTCCGGCGTGAATCCGTCGGTATTGATGATGACTGTGCCGCCGTCTTCCAGGTCGGCGAGGTTGACTTTCAACGCGGCCGGATTCATGGCGACTAAAACGCTCGGCTGATCGCCGGGTGTCTTGATGTCCTGGCTGGAGAAGTTCAACTGAAAACCGCTAACACCCGGCAAACTTCCCGCGGGTGCGCGAATCTCGGCCGGAAAGTCGGGCAGCGTAGAGATATCATTGCCGACTACGGCAGATGTATTTGTAAACTGCGTGCCGGTTAACTGCATTCCATCGCCCGAGTCTCCAGCGAAACGGATAGTTACAGTTTCTAATTCCTCAAGATTTTTTTCAGTAAGTTGAATGGGCGGCTCGATGACAGTGCTCATGATTGTCTAGAAGATTCCCTTCCGTATGAAAAGTAAATGGTGAATGGTAAATGGTAAATAGTGGGAAAGCGGTTCTTCGATTCACCATTCACCCGCCGTCAGTGCGCTCCATTACCTGATCGGGGTTTGGTGGCAAGTTCATTGTGGTCTTGGGATAACTTTCAGCCAGGTAGCTGATCACGTCGAAGACCGATACTGAGCCAACCAGCTTGCCAGCTTTCACAAGAGGAATGTTTCGATAGCCCTTGTCGTTCATGATGGCAACGGCCTCTCCGATCGTTGCTTCAGGCGTCAAAGTTGCAACTATCGGAGACATCCAGTCGCTCACCGGCGCATTCTCATCAACTTTCTGCCCAGCTATCTTCGTCAAAAAGTCCCGCTCGGTAAGTATCCCTACGACAGAACCATCTTCTGCACAAACGATCGCGCAGCCGCCTTCATCCTGCTTCATAGCCGCGATTGCTTGGGAGAGAGGAGTGGAGGGCGCAATACAAACGAAGTCGTCGGTCTCCATCGACTTTACGCTATCCTGGCGCGCCTGACGCGATGACGCAGTTTTGGCAATGGCAACCGAAGGCGTGGAACTGGCGGCTGACTGCTCGTTTGACATCGAATCATTGCTCCGGACAACCGACTGGAGTGATAGCGGAGACGTTTGTAAATCCAGATTGATTCTATCAGCAAAGCGGAAGCGACTGAAGCGGGAAAGCAAGTTGCAGCGCCGACCATTAGGGACTCACGGCCACGTTCCTCGCTCCGTTAGGAGTGAAATGTCTATAGACCCGGACACAACCTGATTACCAACTCCGTTCGGAGGAGCGGGACTCAACTAGATGTGTACTGCTCAGGACATGCGCCGCTCCTCCGAACGGAGCCGGGAGAGGTCGGCATTCCGGGCTATAAACATCTCACCCCCACGGGGTGAAAACCGAGGCTCTTTCTGTCTCCGATAGACTTTTCGCCAACAGTCTGCTGTTTTCCGTCAGACTCCTTCGCAAGCTGCAAAACTTTTTGAGAACAATAGCTAACGATGCCGCATTGACAGCGCCTGCAGTTCCTTATCGTATGGCGACATCTCTACCAGCTTGCTTATGATCTCGGGCAGAATATCTATCACGTGGTCAATCTCTTCCTGGGTGTTATAACGCCCGAGGGAGAACCTGATAGAACCCTGAGCCGCCGTGTATGGCACATTCATCGCGCGCAGGGTGGGAGAAGATTCCTTTGTAGTTGAATGACAAGCGGAACCAGTGGAAACGCAGACACCGGTTTTGTCCAGGTGGATCAGAATGTTTTCGCCTTCGACGTACTCGAAAGAAATGTTTGAAGTGTTAGGCAAACGCCTGGCACGGTCGGCAGTCCCGTTTAGGCGTGCGTTCGGAATTTGTTTCAGTATCCCGTCTTCCAGTTTGTTGCGAAGTCTCTCGATTCGTTCATGGTGGTCGAAGGTTCGTGCCAACTCGCAGGCCGCGCCCAGCGCGACGATATTGGGTACCGCTGAGGTGCCCGCTCGGCGGCCACCCTCCTGACTGCCGCCAATGATAAAGGGCGGCAGCTTTACACCGCTGCGAATGTATAAGGCTCCGATCCCTTGCGGCGCATGCAGCTTGTGGCCGGATAATGAATACAAATCGACTTCGAGCTCTTTTAGATTGATGGGAACTTTCCCGACAGCCTGAACTCCATCAACGTGGAACACGGCGGCTGAATCCTGCCGCACTATTTTTCCAATTTCTTCAATCGGAAACAGCACGCCGGTTTCATTGTTTGCGAGCATCACTGAAACGATTCCCGTATCAGGTCTCAAGGCCCTGCGCAGGTCATTCAGATCGAGCTCGCCACTTTCATTGACCTCGAGCCAGGTCACCTCGCAACCTATTTCCGCAAGGTGTGCGCAGAGATTCCGCACTGCCTCGTGCTCCACTCGCGTGGTAATGATGTGAGGCCTGGTCGGGTTCTGCTCGAGAAAGCCGCCGATGGCCCAGTTGTCCGACTCCGAACCGCACGAAGTGAAAACAATCTCGCTTGTCTCCGCGGCGCCGATCAGTTCGGCCACCTGCTCGCGAGCCCGCTCGACGGCCGCCTTCATGCGTAGCCCCAGCGAGTGGGCTGATGAAGGATTGCCGTAAGTGTCGGTCAGGTAGGGCTGCATCGCCTCGAAAACTTCGGGCGCGACGCGGGTGGTGGCGTTATTGTCGAGGTAGATCATCGGGTGGTAAATAGTGAATGGTAAATGGATCGAACGGTAAATAGTGAATGGTAAATGGATCAAAGCCCCGGCCTCGTCGACCATTTACTATTCACTATTCACCATTCACCATTTACACGTTGATAGTCATCAAGAATATCTTCAATCAAAGGGTAGCATGAGCGGCAACCGGCGCCCGCATTACAAGCACGTGTGACCTCCGCGATTGTTGTTAAGCCATTTGTCTGAATCTCGCGCGCGATCCTTCCTTCCGAAACTCCAAAACAAGTGCAGATGAGCGCCTGATCTCCCTCCCAACTATCCCTTATTGCATCGCTGTACTCCCGGATGGCGCCAATCAAAGCTTCGCAGGCCAGCGCGGGACAGTCTCTCCGCTCCGTTTCAACCGGGCCGAGTTGTTCGACGATTAATCGAACCCGCTGGCCCAGGGTTGCCGCTTCGCCGGTTGTTTTGCCCCGAATTTGATCCGTCAAAAGCGATGCTGAAGCCACCAGGACGCTACAACCTGCCGCTTTGAATTTCGCTTCGACAATCCGCTGCGACTCGTCGATGTGCAGCGAAATTCGCAAAGTGGCGCCGCAGTGAAACGACGCCGACCGGCCAATAAAGCTCGGCTCTCTTGCATCACCGACGTTTTCGGGATTGAAGAACAATTCGGTTACCGCGCGTTGATCGGCCTGCATAGAGATATTCTCGTTGAAATGCCCGCGGCCAAATGTAGCATGCTGTTAACACGATCGTTATCGTGGAACTAATCAGCATGACAAATTGAGAATAGGAGATCCGTTCTGGTATAGAATCCCCCCTCCATGTTCAACCAGTTTCGTCAGCGCAGTTCAGAGCTTGAGCACCTCGACAAAGGTGACTACACGCCGGAAGAGTATGAAGGCTGCATAGTTGAGCTGCAGCGCGTCAACCAATGGCTGGGCGACGCGAGCGCGCTGCGAAATTCTCTTCTGGCGGAAATTGAAAAGCTGGATTTGCAAACCTTCTCGGTTGTAGACGTCGGCGCCGGCTCGGGAGAGCTGCTACGGGTGATTGCGGCCTGGTCGAGAAAGACCGATCGGAACGCGCGGCTTGTGGGCGTGGAACTAAACGCACGATCTGCAAAGGCGATCACGGAGCAGTCAACAGCCTTTCCGGAGATTGGCGCCGTGCGCGGCGACACGTTTCGGCTCCCGTTTAGAAATGATCAATTCGATTATGCTATCTGCTCGCTCTTCACTCATCACTTCAAAGATGACAAGGTGTTGGCGATCCTGCGAGAGTTAAGCCGGGTGGCGGCTCGAGGTATCTTTGTAATAGACCTGCATCGCCATCCGGTGGCATATTGTTTTTTCACGACGGTAGCGCGGTTGTTCCTGCACAACCGCTTAATTCGCGAAGACGGCGCGCTTTCGATCCTGCGAAGCTTCACGCCCGCGGAACTAGCGTCTCTCGCCCAGCGCGCCAATTTGGAAGACATCAAGGTTGAGCGCCACTTTCCATATCGTCTGGTGCTGAGCGCGCGAAAGAAAGAATCGCTCACCACTTCAATCGGCTCGCGCACTGATAAAAGCATGAACAGTACCGAAACAATTCGCCTGGCTTCATGACGACTCCTGCCAACACTTTCGACGTGGCTATTGCCGGCGCCGGTCCGGCCGGCACCAGTGCGGCGATTCGGCTCGCGATGGACGGAGCGCGCGTTCTACTCGTCGAAGCGAAAAAGTTTCCACGGGCAAAATTGTGTGGAGAGTTCATTTCGCCTGAATGCCTCGCGCACTTCAAGCGCCTCGGAGTTGGTGAGCAAATGCTCGCAGCCGGGGGCACTTCGCTCTCGCAAACGGTTTTTTATTCGCGTCGAGGGCACACCGTCGCCGTGCCAAGCGAATGGTTTAAGTCTGGCGCAGACGCACTTGGTCTTAGCCGCAGCGAGATGGACCACAAGCTGCTCGAGGGCGCGAAGAATGCCGGAGTCGCAGTTATCGAAGGGTCTCACGCGTCGGGATTAATTCGCGAGCAGGGACAAGTGCGGGGTATACGCGTGAAGCCTGCGCACATCAATGGTGGAGCCGTGGATGATTATCGCGCTTTGGTAACGATCGACGCCACGGGCAGAAATCGATCGCTGGCGCGGCACCTCGATCAGGAGACTCCCGGACTGAAGAAGAGGGAGAGACCCAAACTGGTAGCTTTTAAAGTCCATCTGGAGAATGCGCGTGTCGCTGACGGCGCCTGCGAGATTTACTTCTACAAGGGCGGATATGGTGGCTTGAGCGGTGTAGAAGGCGGGCTCAGCAATCTGTGCTTTATCGTCTCCGCTGACGATGTTCGCCACTATGCCTCGGATCCGGAAATCGTTTTACGTAAGGTGGTCATGAAAAACGTGCGAGCTGCTCAAACGCTGATTGACTCGCACGCTTGCACGCCATGGCTCAGTGTTTCGCTGGAGGGGTTTGGAAAAAGAGCACTCGCACCCGCCGGCGGCCTGCTCACTGTTGGAGACGCCGCCGCCTTCATCGATCCCTTCACGGGCAGCGGCATGTTGATGGCGCTGGAGAGTGGGCAAGTCGCCGCGGAAACAGTCACCCATCATCTTCCAATGCTTCGAGCAGGTGGTTTGTTCGAGTCATTAACAAACCAATACAGAGCCGAATACGAGACCAGGTTCAACTCGCGTTTGCAAATCGCCAGCCTACTTCGCCGGGCCGCATTTGTTCCTGGTTTGGCAGAAGCGGCCATCCTTCTTTGCGGCACCAGCTCTCGTTTACGTCGCAAACTTGCGCGCACCACACGACATTCCACCAGGCCGAAAATAAGGGCGTCCACCGGCTGACAATTCCAGTCCGTTATTTGGGTTTTCCGTTGCCCGAGGGAGATAAACGCTTGCCACAGTGGAGCTTTTGGAGTAAAAATGCGGAGCGTTCTAATCGAGTGCTCCCCGGCGCCTTTCTCAAAGGTCGTGGCTTGTCGACCGAATCGCTCCTGCGGATATGCCGTGGACAAATCGGAAACTTTTGCGGCTTTCAAAACAGTATTAACAATCTGACGTGACCCGTGAGCTGACAAATTGATACAAGCGGGTTCTTACCTTGTCGATCGACGTGAGTCCCCTAACCAACTAAGGAGAATGAAATGATGTTTGCGTCCTCTACGCAGTGGCTTAAGTACTCGATTCGAATAACTGGTTCTTTGATCCTTACGGTCGTTTGTGGACTTCTCGGGGCGGGCGTCGCTTTCGGTCAGGCGCAATCAAATGCTGCCGACCTGCGAGGTGTCGTACGCGACGCGACCGGCGCCGTAGTAACCAGCGCCACCGTGACAGCTCGTAATCCCGCGACGAACACCAGCAAAGAGGCTACCACCAACGACCAGGGCTATTATCAAATCCTTAGTCTCACGCCTGGCGTCTACGACATAACTGTCGAAGCTCCTAACTTCAAGAAGGCGGTGTTGCCGACGGTAACGCTCACCGTGGGGCAAAGTGCCGACCTTGATGTGGCGCTGGAAGTGGGCCAGGTTAGCGAGGTGGTAACTATCTCCGGCGCGACCGCCGAGCTGGTTGAGACTTCCAGGACAGCTATTGCCACGACTGTGGATCAGCAACGCATCGACAACCTTCCAATCAACGAACGAAATTATCTCTCCTTTGCATTGACAACTTCTACAGTTGGCCGTGACAACGGCCGGCCCATAGGTCCAGCTCCAACCACGGGATTAAACTTTGGTGGTCAACGCGGCCGCTCAAATCTCGTCCAGGTTGACGGAGCTGACAACACAGACAACTCAGTCAATGCCTCGCGCTCAACTGTTTCCCAGGAAGCGGTGCAGGAGTTTCAGGTCGTCACCAATTCCTTTGCGCCGGAGTTTGGACGTTCAGCTGGTGGCGTTGTGAACGTCGTTACTAAGAGCGGCACGAATGACTTTCATGGAAATATATTTGGTTTTATCAGAGACAAGAGTTTCCAGGCTCGGAATGCGTTTGCTCCAATTGCAGAACCGGATTTCCGGCGAACTCAGTATGGCTTTACACTCGGTGGCCCATTCGACCGCGACCGCACCTTCTTCTTCTTCGCGTTTGAGCAGCGTCGCCGTGATGAGTCGGGATTTTTTACGAGTAATGTGGCTCGAGGCTTGACGGGTTCGGCCACGATACCGGTGATTCCCGGTCTTAATCCGATCGCCCGCACCTTTTCCAATATCACGCCGGCACAGGCCGCGTATATTAATGGCTTGCTGGCCGCCGGCACTCCAGCGGCGATCTGCGGGGCCAGGGCTTACGCCTTTTTTGCCTCGAGCGGAGGCTCAACCGGCCTAACCGGAAGTAATCCGCTTACCAGTCCTAACGACGGCAGTGGATGTCCGGCGATCAGTCCAGTTCTTGGGCCTACTACAGCGATTGGGTCGCGCTTCATTTTATCAGGAGCTCCTATACCCATAGGAACGACCAACGCCGCGGGCCAGTTCATCGCGTTTCGCCCTCTCAATAACCTGCAAAAGATATTTCCAGTCACTGACAGAACCACCTACAACTCGTTTCGCCTGGACCACATGATCACCAAGAATCATCAGTTCAATTTCCGCTTTGGCTACAACCCGAGTCGAATCAGCGGAATTCAGGTTGAATCGCAAAACCAGTCCCTGGGCCAAAACGATTTTTCGCGCACCGGGATTCAGAAGCTGCGCGACTTTTCCGCCGTTGCCACCTGGATCGCGACACTCTCAAGCAACACAGTTAATGAATTGAGATTTAATTTCGGGGAGCGCCGCGCGACATTCTTCTCGGAAAACGGCGATGCCGTTGCCTCCAATATCTCGGGCACCGCCTTCTTTGGCCGCGAGCTATTCTCGCCGGTGCTTCGCACCGAGACGCGCTACGAGTGGACCGACAGTTTGAATCTGATTGCGGGTAACCATACCTTCAAATTCGGGGGAGATATCGCTTTCGTAAATATTCCCTCGGCGGTTTTCGAGCTAAACTTCGCCGGGCTTTTCAATTTTGGCGGTCTGTCAGCCACCACGCTCAACGCAGGGTTTGCAGGGGCTCCCGACTTTACTCCAGTACAGCAATATGGACTCGGCTTCCCGACCAGCTTCATTCAGGGCTTCGGCGATCCGGTCAGCCGGCTGAATAATAAACCCATAGCCTTCTTTGCTCAGGATTCGTGGAAGGTGCGGCCTAACCTTACGTTGAATTACGGTGTTCGTTACGACTATGAGATCACGCAACAAATTCCTACCGTACCTTTCAGGGATCCCTTATCCGGAATTAGTCTTTCTGCCGCCGACCTGCTCGCCGCTCAGGACGCCATGAATGTTCAGCAGGGCTTCCCCCGCGACAAGAACAACTGGGCGCCACGGCTCGCAGTTGCCTGGGACGTTCGGAACAACGCTAAGACCGTTATTCGCGCAGCCTTTGGCATTTTCTACGATCACCCGCTGTTGGCAGCCGCGTTCAATTCGGATATCGCCGATGCCGTGCAACAGCAGCAGGCGATCCTGACAGCCGGCAGCCCTTCACCCCTTGCCTTACTAAACGCCGTACAGGTATTCCAGGGAACCGTCGTTGTTTGCAACTTCGCGGGGGCAATCCCTGGAGTCAACTGCACGCCGGGCGCTGCCTCGAGCGCGCAATACCAAAACGGCCGTCAGCGTTTTAACGATCAGACCTTCCCCGGCTTTGGCCCAGTGCTGCCTTTCACGCTTCATATAAACAAGGATTTTGAGTATGCCTACGCTAACCAGGGAAACTTTACGGTCGAGCAGCAATTAACTAAGGACATGAGTTTGTCGGCGAGTTATTTATTTGTCGGCGCCCATCATCTGCCGCATCCGCTTGATGTCAACGCGCCGCGCACCGACTTGCAAATCGCAAACTACGTGCGTTGCTTTGGCACCCAACCCACCAACATCACTGCTGTGTTGACAGTGAATCCTGCAACTTGCAGCAACATCGTGGCGCAGCCCATTCCGGGACTGATATCTGTGACAACGCGCGGCGGAGTTGTAGCTCCAGCAGCCGCAAACTTCTTCCGC
The DNA here is from genome assembly GCA_051004635.1 of Pyrinomonadaceae bacterium. GTDB lineage: Bacteria > Acidobacteriota > Blastocatellia > Pyrinomonadales > Pyrinomonadaceae > PSRF01. The sequence continues at coordinate 6,217 of JBPCKD010000217.1, read as the reverse complement.
CCGAACGCGCCAAACTACTTCCTGGTGCAAGCCTTAACCGGCGGTGCGGTCACGCCGGCCGTCTTCAATGGCGCCCTGGTCGCCACCGGCTCACTGCGTACCCCGGGTGTGATTTCTCCTTTTGGCTCGATCAACGCGCAAACATCTGATGGAAACTCAAACTACAACGCTCTTAATGTTGACCTAAAGAGGCGTTTCGCAAACAACTTCCAGTTTCTAGCGTCGTATACCTGGTCCCATTCCATCGACGACTCCTCCGACCTGCAGACATTACTGCTGCCGCAGGACAATCGAAACTTCCGCGCTGAGCGGGCCGACTCGTTATTCGATCAACGTCACCGGTTTGTGTTCAGTGCCGTCCTGGCCTCGCCGCCGGGCTGGCGTTCGGGAAGTGGATTCCAGCGGTTCTTTTCCGACTTCAATGTGGCCCCTATCTTCGAGATGTCATCCGGACGGCCCTTCAACATTTTGAGCAACCAGGATACTAACAACGATCAATCGAGCCAGACCGATCGTCCCGCCGTCCTGTCTGATGGAACGCTCTGTGTTCCTGGGTCTCCTATTGCGGGAACCACCAATCTCTGTACTCCGTTGATTACCAATGGCCTTTTCACGTCGGGAAGTCTGGGTCGTAATGCCGGCGCTACGCACAGATTCGCTCAATTGGACCTGCGAGTGACTCGCGCCATCCGATTCGGGGAGCGCGTGCGGCTCGATCTGATTGCCGAGGGTTTCAACCTCTTCAATCGCTTCAATGAAGGATCCGCGTCACCGTTTATCGGTGACGTCAACGCCTTCAGACAACGCGCCGGCAATGGCCGTTACTATAGCCAGCCTACAGCGTCGTTTGATCCAAGGCAGTTTCAGTTTGGTGTGAAACTGAACTTCTAAGGATAGGTAGGACAGGCATTCCTTCCTGTCCGCTGCGACTTAGATCACCACCAGACGAGAATGTCTGCTCGACACGAAAGCGGCCGGCGAAGCAATTTCAGCCGGCCGCTTTTCTATTAAGCTGCGAAGTACGGACAGTGTAGATCCTTAATGCTTCAGAGGCTCCTTGAGTTTGTCGGACAAAACAACTTGCGTTACATTGAAGCCGGGCGAACTAAAAGGGCCGGGACCGCATCCGAAAACATGCCATTTTGCTGTTCTCTACTTAACCGCTAACAAACCCTCTCCCCGGGGAATTGTTTATGATAGATGGATATTTCAAGCAGTTTCTTTCCATAGTTGCCGTTGTGCTCAGCCTGGCTGGACTCGGCGTCGCGCAATCAAGCCGGCCGCGACGCGTTAAGCAGCCTGAGAAACCTGTTGAGGAGCCCTTGCTGAGACCGGAACCAAAACAGGGTCCCTCCGCCCGAAACAACTCGAATAGTCCGCTGCTTGATGTGCAGCCGGTAAAGCCCGTGGTAAACACGGTCGGAACCGCCGACACCTCCCACGCTTATCAACTCCTGCAACAAAAGCAGTTTGCCGAAGCAGCCAGGGAAGCTAAGGCAATCGCTGCGCAGTTTCCCAACGACGCGGAAGCGTGGAAGATAGCAGGCTTCGCCGAGTTGAGTCTCAAACAGTATGAACCGGCCATCAACGATCTTCAGAAAGCCATGGATTTGCAGAAGGTCTCGAAGCGCGAGGATCCGAACACCGCGGATGCCCTGGCCCAGGCCTACGTGCTTTCGGAGAAATACGATCGGGCACTGCCCTTGCTCGTCGCGGCCACAACGCGTCCTGGCGCCACCCCTGATCCCGCGCTGCTTTACTATCGCGGTCTTGCCGAATACAAAACAGGCAAATCAACCGACGCCGAAAAGACTTTTAATCTGGTAGTGAAGGCCAATCCAAAAGATTCCATATCACTTTTTTATCTGGCACAGATTGCGGTAGGAAAAAACGATCTTGATGGCGCTATCGCCGCGCTCAATCGGGCGACTGTCAGCGACCCGCGTTTCGCGGCTGCCTGGACCTTGTTGACCTCAGTCTATCTGCGACGCGCTGCCGCGAGCACCGATACCGCGAAGGCTTCGGCCGATTATCTGAGCGCGGTACGCGCTGGTGAAGGATTAATTAAGGTAAGAACAGATGCTGAGGCAGTAACGCTTTTTGGACAGGCGCTGATTGGCTCCGAGCAATACGTGCGTGCCGCGGCCGCGCTGGAGCGGGCTACGTTGGACACCGGGGCTAAGGGTGTCACATTTTATTTACTGGGCATTGCCCAGTCGCGTGCGAAGAACTTTCCCAAAGCAATTGCCGCTCTGCAAACCGCGGCCCAGAAGTCGCCGGATGATATCAACGTCTATCGAGAGCTTGGTTATGCCTACGAAGTCACCAAGCAATATGCAAAAGCATTGGGTGTTTATGAAAAAGGCTTGAGCCTTGCGCCTGCTGACACTGATTTCAAAGAAGCCGCTGAGCGTGTACGGCCATTCGCCAAGTAAGATTGAAGGCTTGAAAAGCAATAACGGAATGCCGGGAGGTTTCCCAATGAGACTGTTTGGAGTTTTATTATTGACGTTGACCATGGGTGTTGCGGTTTACGCGCAGCGGCCTCGAACCGCCGACACGACCGCAACAAACGCGTCTAAGGCAACGCCTGCTCCGGCTCCGCAAACAATGAAAGCGAAGTATGAGGGCGGCATCTTTGGTTACAACAAAACGATGGAAGGCACGCTCAGCTTTGACGATACCAATGAGCGGCTGCTTTTTCGCAACGACAAACAGAAGGAAGTTTTTTTCATTCCTTACAATGCGGTAGCCTCGGCGTTTGCCGATACGCAGAAACGCCGGCCCGCTGCCGCCACCGTGGCCCAGCATATTCCCTACATTGGTTTTCCAATTGGATTCATCAAGACAAAGGTCCGATACCTGACTCTTCAATACAACGATCCCGACACGAACGTGTCAGGAGTTACCAGCTTTCGCCTGGCGAATAAGGATCTGGTGGATTCGGTGCTATTTACTCTCGCAAACAAAGCAGGTCTGACAGGTCGGGGTGAGATGTATGTGCGGAAGGCGGGCAGCAGCAGCAGTAAGATCAAGGACGTGACGTTGCCTTAACACCGAAGACCTGAAAAACAAAAGGGCGGACCATCGAATGTTGGTCCGCCCTTTTCTATGCAGTTTCCTATTTGGAAAGTTCTATTTTTCTCACGACTATGACCACTATTCCCCCATAGTTCTTTAGGAAAGGAAGCAACTTGAAGAGTTGAAAGTCTACTTTCTCGAGGAAGGAGGGCTGCTTACTGTTTGGGTTTCTGATAGCTTTTAGAACTAACTCATTGTGTCTTCAATCTACCGCAGAAGCACATTTACGCTTGGTATTTTCCCCCAATTTAGAAGAGGAGTAAAACGATGCCCTGGCACTTCAGCGGGTATGGCACCCCAGCCGAGTTGCTCGGCCGGGGACCCCGCACTGCCGGACGACCTAGTCGACAATCAGGTTTCTGGTTTCCATTTCGCGCATCGCTTCTTCAAGTTCCTTCTGCTTGATGCCGGCAGCTCCGTGGTATGTGATCAATGGCGGAATCAGCGCCGAGATGATTGCTGTTCCAATGACGCACAAAACCCCGCCCGACACTATCGAAGTTCTGACACTGAAAAGGGTGGCAACAATGCCGGCTTCAACGTCGCCGAGTTTTGGTCCCGAGGTGTAGCTGATCATCTCCAAGCCGGCGAGTCGCCCGCGCAAGTAATGCGGAATCGTCTGACTCCACATTGTCATTCGAAAAACTCCGCTAATCATATCGAAGCCGCCAGCCAGGGCTAAACAAAACAGGGCCAGATATAGATTCTGCGCGAAACCGAAAAAAATGATAGCCACGCCCCAGAGCGCGGCGGCAAGGCTGACAAACAAACCGTGACGATTGATTCTTCTGGTCCAACCAGATGTCAACGTGGCAACGAGTGCGCCCACGGACGGCGCGGCGTAGAAAAAACCAACCGTCCCCACGCCGAAGTTTGCGGCCATAGCCGGAAAAAGGGCAGTCGGCATTCCGAAAAACATCGCGTTCATATCAATAAGGTAGGTTCCGAGGATTTCTTTGCGCCTCCAGGCATAGTGCAACCCTTCGACTACAGATTTCAAGGTTGGCCGTTCTTCAGTTTGCGCCGGCGCAGGCACCGCCCGAATGAGAAAGACCGCTGTGAGTGAAGCGGCAAAAGTTACCAGATCGATAGCGTAAGCAGTGCTGGCACCGTATCGCGCTAAGATAATTCCGGCCATTGAGGGACCCAAAATTGACGTCAGGTTCCAGCGCAATGAATTCAAGGCACTGACCGAAGACATCAAATTCAGGGGAACGAGTTTTTGCAGCATCGCTTCAAACGAAGGACGTTGCAAAGCGGCAAGTCCGGCGTGGAGCGCCGCGCACACAAACAGAAGCCACACCAGCGGACGCGGTAGAGTCGCATTGAACACGAGCACGGCGGTGACGAAGGTGTGCCCCAGTTCCGTAAGCCGCAACATTTTCCGTTTGTCGATGAAATCCGCATACGCGCCACCGACAAAGGCCATAAACAGTATCAAAACAAATTCCGACGCGCTTAGTAGACCAACCAAAAGCGTTGACCCGGTCAACTGATAAACCTGCACCGGGACCACGACAAAAGCCATCATCGAGCCGAAGGCGGAAACCAGTTGACCAAAGAAGAGCAGACGATAATCGCGGGAGATTCGTAAAGGCGAGATGTCGATAAACATTAATCAGGTTGAGAAGCCGAGCGTTCAATAGGTCCTATAAGTCCTATAGGACCTATTAAGTTCTCAGAACTCAGGGCTTATTTTTTAAGCAGCCCGTTTCTGTCGAGGAAAGCTATTACCGCGTCGTTGAACTGCTTCGGTTTCTCCATCATCAGGAAGTGGCCCACACCATCGAGCATCTGGAAATCGAGGTTGGGTGCGATGCTGCGATAAAATTGCTCAGTGTCGGCAGGCCAGAAAGGTGTCTTCGCCAGGACGGCCAACACCGGCACGTTTATCTTGTCCTGGCCCCAGATCGAGTCGTCGGCCATCCCTTCCATAGCGCTTACCACAACATGCTGAGGAGTGTTGAGAAAAGACGCTTGAATTTGCTCCTTGAGTTCGGCGGAGAGATTCGGACCAGCCATACCGGCAAACATTTGCCTCCCCATCTCTTTGTAGTTTGGTCCACGGAAGCCGGCGATAATGCCATCCATCATTTTCTTGTCGAATGTACGCAAGGCCCCGTCAACGATGACAATTCCCAAAGTCTTCTGCGGATACTTGCGATAGAACTGCCGGGCTACTGGTGTTCCCATGCTATGGCCCATCAACACTGCGCGCTCCACGTGCGCATCGCGCATCACCGCATCAACGGCGCGCGCGAACAAATCCATGCTATACGCAAGCTGGGGCTTGTCACTCTGCCCGTGCCCGGGAAGATCTATGGCGACCACGCGGTTCCTTTTCGCAAAGTCAGGCACCTGATCCCGCCAATAATCCAGGTTGCAGGTCCAGCCGTGAATTAAGACCAGCGCTTCGCGGCCTTTGCCATGGCTCTGGTAATGAATGCGCGCTCCGTCAAGCTTGGCATAGCGTGATTTGCCTTCAGACGCCGAAGACTTCTGGCCTTTGGCTGCCGGCGCGCTCACAAATGAAACGGCAAGCGACAGGACCAGCAAAAATAACCCTTCGACCCGCGCCCTCTGGGTGGCGTGAAAATCGGTTTTCGATTCGTTCCTCATGATATTTTTCCTTTCGTATTATTCCAACCTGGAATCGGTATGCTTTTACTCTCTTCACGTCGAGTGTATTTGCTGTTTGTGAGCAATTTATTTATGTAAGAACCCAATGCGTTCAATGAAACTTCGGTCATAATCACTACGTCCGTTTCGATTGTCTGCTCCATAAGTCGAATGTCAGGAACGTAACCCATGATCACCGGGCCTTCGCCCTGGTGAAACGCTCAACTGTTCGTTGGAACCGCGGGCGCCCTCGCCCGCCATGGCACGGTAGCACGAACAGTTTTCTAACAAAGGACTCTTGCGCCACATTGCGGGCGAGTGGGCCACCCCAGCGGGGCTGCCCCGCAGGGGACCCCGGGGCGCCCGCGATCCCAGTGTACGCGTCGAGTGGTTCAAACTACGGCAAGGCCACCTCCTGACTTGAGACCTTCCTTAGCGCGTTAACCGATAAATCAACAGCGCCGCCTTCTTCGTCAGTTTCGGCAGCGATTCCAAATCGACGGATTCACCGGGTGCG
>JBPCKD010000216.1:0-25525 GCA_051004635.1 Pyrinomonadaceae bacterium | reverse complement strand
ACTGCACTTTCGGATTGCTCTTTCCCAGCACCTTCGTGATCGCTGCCGTCAACGTCGTCTTCCCGTGATCCACGTGCCCAATCGTCCCGATGTTCACGTGCGGCTTACTTCTGTCGAATTTTTCCTTACTCATAGATTTTCCTCGCCTTACTCGCGGGACCCGCGCCCCGGGATCTAAACGATCGTTCCCCAAAAGCCGGAAACGCCCCACCTTAAGTTATTCGCCCGCCGCCGCTGCCGTTACCCTGAATCTTTGCGATCACTTCTTCCGCGACGTTCTTGGGCGTCTGATCATAACGTTCGAAGTGCATTGTCGAAGTCGCACGCCCCTGAGTAGCCGAACGCAAGTCAGTCGTATAACCGAACATTTCGGAAAGTGGCACGAATGAAGTGATCACCTGCGCCCCACCCGGTCGCGGTTCAGTTTTTTCGATGTGCCCCCGCCTTCGCATCAGGTCGCCATTAACCGCGCCCATGTAGTCGTCCGGCGTTACCACCTCAATGCGCATGATCGGCTCAAGCAAAACCGGCTTGGCCTTCCGCAGGGCGTCCTGAAATGCCAGCGAGCCGGCAATGTGGAAAGAGCGCTCGTCCGAATCGACCTCGTGGTAATTACCATCCAGCAAGCGCACCTTGATGTCCACCAACTCATAGCCGGCGAGGAAACCACGCGCCATCGCGTCCTTAATTCCCTGCTCGACCGGCTTGATGTACTCCTTGGGGATAGCGCCCCCGGTGATCTTGTTCTCGAATACAAAGCCCTCGCCGGGGGCAGGCTCGATCTCAAGCTCAACGTGTCCAAACTGCCCGCGACCGCCGGTCTGCTTCTTATAAATCTCTTTGCCTGGCGCCGACTGCGTAATCGTTTCGCGATACGCAACCTGTGGCTTACCCACATTTGCTTCCACGCCAAACTCTCGCTTCATGCGATCGACAATGATCTCCAGGTGCAGCTCTCCCATGCCGGCGATGATCGTTTGGTTAGTCTCCGGATCGGTTGAAACATTGAAGGAAGGATCTTCCTGGGCCAGCCGATTCAATGCCACACCAAGCTTGTCCTGATCTTGTCTTGTCTTCGGCTCCACCGCGACGCGAATAACCGGGGCGGGAAACTCCATTCTCTCAAGAATGATCGGCTTGTTGTCGTCGCATACCGTGTCGCCGGTCGTGACCTGCTTCATGCCGCCAATGGCAATTATCTCGCCTGCGCTGGCGTCTTCGATGTCTTCGCGCTTATTGGCGTGCATTCGCATCAGACGGCCCACGCGCTCTCTGGTCTCTTTGATCGGGTTGTAGGCGTAAGAACCCGCCTTGATCGTGCCGCTGTAAATGCGAACGAAAGATAACTGGCCGAGATGCTTGTCGGCCATAATCTTGAAAACAAGCCCTGAAAACGGAGCGCTGGCATCGGGAGGGCGGACTTCAATCTCTCCAGTCTTGGGATTCAATCCCTCAACCGGCGGGATATCGAGCGGCGACGGCAGATAATCAACTACCGCATCCAGCAAAGTTTGCACGCCCTTATTTTTGAACGCTGACCCGGTTACCACCGGAACCAGCTTCAACTCCAGAGTTCCCTTACGAAGCGCCTTACGAATCTCTTCCTCAGAGATCTGTTCGCCTTCGATGTACTTATGCATGAGACCATCGTCAACGGACGAAACTGCCTCAACCAATTTTTCACGGGCAGCCGCGGCGGCGTCTTTTAGATCCTCTGGAATCTCCGTGGTCTCGTATTCCGAGCCTTTGCTTTCGTCATTCCAAACAAGGGCCTTCATCGAAATCAAATCGACCACGCCCTTGAGTTGATCCTCAAGGCCAATAGGAATTTGGATTGCGACTGGGTTTGCGCCGAGGCGAGCAATAATCGATTCGAACGAACGATCAAATGATGCGCCCGCGCGGTCGAGTTTATTTATGAAACAGATTCTTGGCACGCCGTACTTGTCGGCCTGGCGCCACACTGTTTCGGATTGCGGCTCAACCCCGGCCACACCATCAAACACTGCCACAGCCCCGTCGAGTACGCGCAATGAGCGCTCAACTTCCATTGTGAAGTCGACGTGACCGGGAGTGTCGATTATGTTGATGCGATGATCGATGCCATTCCTCTCCCAGTAACAGGTTGTCGCCGCGCTGGTAATCGTAATACCGCGCTCCTGCTCCTGCTCCATCCAGTCCATGGTCGCCGTACCCTCGTGCACCTCGCCGATTTTGTGCGTGATGCCCGTGTAATAAAGGATACGTTCCGTGGTGGTGGTCTTACCGGCATCGATGTGGGCCATGATGCCGATATTCCTGGTCAGATTTAGATCTTGCTTAGCCATAAGAACCGTAAATGGTAAATAATGAATGGTGAATAGTAAGAACGCTTTGCCGACTATTTACCATTTACCATTTACTATTCACCCGTTTTTTAGAACTTGTAATGCGCAAACGCCTTGTTCGCATCCGCCATGCGGTGCGTGTGTTCCTTCTTCTTCACTGAGTTGCCGCGGTTGTTGGCCGCATCAAGAATTTCACCCGCCAGACGATCAGTCATGGTCTTTTCGCCACGACCGCGCGCATAAGAAACAATCCAGCGGATCGCCAGGGCACCGCGCCGTTCCTGATGAACCTCGATGGGCACCTGATAAGTGGAACCACCAACCCGGCGCGATTTGACTTCGACGGTTGGCTTTACATTATCGATGGCGCGTTTGAAGACCTTGAGCGGCTCTTCTCCCGTTTTTTCCCCGATCTGCTTCATTGCGGTATAGAAGATATTCTCGGCTACCGACTTCTTGCCGCCCCACATAACGCCGTTAATAAACTTCGTTACCAGCGGGCTGGTATAAATCGGATCGGGAAGAACTTCTCGTCGTTCTGCAACTCTTCGTCTTGGCATAATAGGTGTCAGCTATCAGTTATTTTCCTGCAGCCTTCGGCCGCTTGGCGCCATACTTCGAACGTCCCTGCTTTCGATCGGCAACGCCTACCGAGTCGAGCGTTCCTCGAATAACGTGATACCGCACGCCGGGTAGATCCTTAACTCTTCCGCCGCGAATCAGCACAATCGAGTGTTCCTGCAGATTGTGTCCCACGCCTGGAATATAGGTAGTGACCTCGATCCCGTTAGTCAGGCGAACGCGAGCCACTTTGCGCAAAGCCGAGTTTGGCTTTTTCGGGGTCTGTGTATAAACCCGTGTGCAAACGCCCCGCTTCTGAGGCGAACTCTGAAGCGCAGGACTTGCAGTCTTATACTTGACTGCCTGGCGACCCTTGCGAACTAGCTGATTTATTGTCGGCACTGATATTTCCTCAACTCTTCCACTTCGCTGGTGCGATCCTGATTTCGGCGCGCAAAAGGGCATTACCTGCCTCTTTCCGGAACTTGTGGCTTTCCACTTCGAGATACCTTGAGGGGAACCCCGGTTCGTCCGGCAGTCAGCGCAGGCGAGCTGCCCTGTTAAAAATTTGTGTCAGGGATGTTCTGAGTTCGCTGCTAGCGGGTGTGGATTATGGCTTCCCTGAAGCCGACTTTTCTGTGGCGTCGCATTTAAGACGAGAGGGCCTCGGGGCCTTTCACGCGTGCCTGCGCTGGAGCAAAGGGCAAATGCCCGTCGCGACGCAGGCGACTTACGCCACAATAATTGTCAAACCGACTGCCTTAATTGCCAGCCGGACAACGCCTCCACACCGACAGAACCAACCGGACGTTGTTTGTTTACTTCAGACTGTCTGTCCGAAACGGAAAATATAAGGGTCGCAGTCCAAACTGTCAAGCGCAGCTGCCGGAAACGAATCCAGTCCTGGCTTGTGTGTGCGTCGCGAGGGGTGGCTGGCACCGGTGGGGTTTCGAGCAGCTGCCTTCAAGATTACGAGTCCGTACTTTCTTACTTACAAAACCGACTTCATCAAATACCAGACTCCCCATCCGATTCCCCCCAGCAACAACAGCAACAACACCGCTGCGGCGAATACCATTAGCTTGAATTTCTTGTACCGGTTCTTGTCAGGTGGCGCCAGCGAACTTTGGGGGAAATACGGTGGCGGCGTGTATGTTGCCATTACTGCTCCTTGCTTCTTATCCAGTTTAACTTTCTTGACCCATTACTGGAGGGACGCTCGGCCACAAAGGCCTGTGTCAAAACCTCTCAACATCGGGCTACTGCCCTGGCCCTGCGATCTTGCGCACCGGTTTTGGCTTTTTCGAGTTCGTTTTTGAATTCGCTTTCGAGGCCCCGGGCGCTGTGTTCGACTGGGGTGAATTAGCGTTAGCGTTCTTGAGTTCCTCCGCTTTCTGCTGCTTCTTCAATATATCTTCCTGGTGTTTCTTACCGACTCGAATGCGTTTTACTCCTTCGCGAGCTTCTTCAAGCGCGTCCTCGGCCCGATAGTTTTCCGGATCAATCTCCAGCGACTTGGAAAAAGCTGAGGCGGCTTCGTCGTATTGGGCCAGCTTCGTCAACGCCGTTCCCAGATCGTAATAAATATCGGCATCGTCGTCCTTAAGCCGGGTGGCCTGACGGTATTCCCTAACGGCTTCGCCGTAGAGGCGGAGGCCGGCATAAGCCTGGCCCATATTGTAATGTGCGTCAGCGTCTTTGCCGTTTGTTTCGAGATATTTCTTATACTGCTCGATGGCCTTCTTGTACGCTGCCTCAGCTTCCTGCTCTTTTCCGATAGCGTCGAAAGCCAGCCCTAAGCGAAAATGTGCTTCCGCGAGATCGGGGTCGAGCTTGAGCGCTTGTTGAAAAGCTTCGACGGCCTTTTCATCCTGGTCGGTGCGATAAAGTTCTTTCCCCAGGTCAAGATAAATACGTGCCTGTGATCGATCTCCCTCCGTGGTGTTGGTCACGCCCGCGGACACGTTGGTAGCATCTACGGGCTTTTTCTTCGAACACGAAGCTTGACCAAGCAGTAGTGAAAAGATGACGATTATCAGCGCTGACTTCATCTTGGTTACCACGATAAGCGACGGGGGGATCTTTGGCGCCCATCTATCTACTTGAATTTGGATACTGAGTCAAACACCACCTGGCCGAATGGCGGCTCAGGGCGGAATAGCATGATCACTACATGATGAGCCAAAGAGGGATACGACTGCGAGCCTGAATCGCGGACAAACTTGTGGAAATGAACGGCTATTCCCTCTATTTCCTATCATCTGCTGCTTCTCCGAACAGCCCCGTCGGCCAGTTGCCCTGGCGGACTTGAGAAGAGTAATACTGCAAAAGGAGTGGAAATGTTGAGACACGATCGCCGCGATATCGCCTTACTTCTACCAATTGCCCTGGTAGGACTTATTGCCTTTGCTTCGTCAGCCTTCGCCCAAAAGTCGAGGAAGGAAGCCGTTGCCTTTACGCCGCCCAATCTCAGTCTGTCTGCCGAGCCGCGGGTAATTACTGTATGCGAGGGTGCGGGCCCTGCACTCGTGCAGCTGAATGCCCGAGCCACATCAAACTATCCTATTCGCTATCGCTGGACGACTAACGGTGGCCGCATAGAGGGCGATGGCGCCACAGTCACGTGGGATCTTTCCGGCGTAACGCCAGGTTATTACAAGGCCTACATCGACATCGATACCGGCAGCGGCGACGACGCCTGCCAGGCGTTTTCATCGACCACCGTTTTGGTGAATCGGTGTCCGCCACCCCAGCCTGTCTGCCCTAACGTTGGCATCATTTGTCCCGACCGGGTTGAGCTTAATGAGCCCGTCACTTTCACTTCTACTTTGACAGGCGGCTCCGGGAATGTTTCACCCACTTATAATTGGACCGTCTCCGCGGGTCGAATCATTGACGGCCAGGGAACACCCTCGATCCGCGTTGACACAACCGGTCTTGCGGGTCAGACATTGACGGCAACGCTTTCAGTGGGTGGATACACCCTCGACTGTACCGCCACTTGTTCGGTCCAGTTTCCTGTGCCGGTACAGTGCCGAAAGTTTGATGAGTTTCCAGCTATTGCTTACAACGACGAGAAAGCGCGTTTGGATAACTACGCAATTGAATTGCAAAACGATCCAGGCGCGACGGCATATGTGATTGTCTACCCCGGACCACGCGGAAAGCCCGGTGAAGTGCAAAAACACACCACTCGGGTGATCGATTACCTTGTCAATTCAAGAGGCATCAATGCCCAACGCATCGTGACTCTGGTGGGACCATCCCGCGACGAATTGATGGTGGAGCTGTGGCTCTGTCCGCAGGGAGCCAGGCCTCCTGCTTTAGCCCCCTAAAACAATAACTCTCCACACTAATCAGAGGCCGGCGGGAAGCAACTCCCGCCGGTCTTTTGTTATACTTTCAAGTCCCCCGGCAGCCCCCAGAATTTTCCAGGCAACCGATTCTTGTCGCTTACCGAATTGCCAACAGACTGGCTCACGAAACACTGAAAGGTAATCTATGTTAGATGTGCTCATCGTGGGAGCCGGACCTGCCGGCCTAAGCGCAGCGCTGGTGCTTGGACGGTGCAGACGGCAAGTGTTGATTTGCGATTCAGGGCGTACGCGCAATGCTGCGTCTCTCGGCCTGCACGGCTTTCTGACGCGCGATGGCATAGAACCCACGGAATTCCTCCGCATTGGACGCGAGCAACTACGGCCCTACGAAACCATTGAATTGCGACAGACGAAGGTTACCGACGCGCGCCGTCTGCCCATCGGTTTTGAAGTCACCCTGAGCAATGGCGAACGCATTTCTTCGCGCAAAGTTCTGCTGGCTACCGGAGTAGTTGACGATGTTCCGGCGATCGAGGGTCTCGCGGAACTCTACGGGCGCAGTGTATTTCATTGTCCCTATTGTGATGGCTGGGAGATGCGCGATCAGCCGCTCGCGATTTATGGGCGCGGGGAGAACGGTTTGGGGCTGTCGCTGGAATTGCTCTTATGGAGTCGGGATTTGGTGCTCTGCAGTGATGGCCCCTCGGAATTGTCCGATGAGGAACGCCAGCGTCTGGCCCATCACGAGATAAAGCTACGCGAGGATCGCATCGCTCGAATGGAAGGAAGCGACGGCGCTCTCCAACGCATTGTGTTTGCGAATGGAGACTCGCTTGCGAGGAGCGCAATGTTCTTCAGCACAGATCAGCGGCAAGCGTCCGGTCTTGCGCAGAAACTCGGCTGTGCATTCACTGAACAGGGCTGTGTTGACACTGGAGAGTATGAAACGACTAATGTTTCCGGGCTGTATGTCGCGGGTGACGCTTCACGCCTGGTGCAGTTTGTTATCGTCGCCGCCTCAGAAGGTGCGCAAGCCGCCGTGGCTATCAACAAGGAACTGATGAAGGAAGACTTAGCTTGAACTGAGTTTTAGGAACGACCCTATCTGCTCGCACTAATAAAAATGGTATTGGTCGCGCCTTGAAACTGTTTGAGACTGTTGTTGAGCGAATGCGTTCCGAGACTTAAGCCTTCGCCCTCTTCTTCGGCTTCTCTTTGGGTGGTCGTTGAGCTTGCTGCAAACAGACATCAGCCAACGCAAGTGTTGTTATAGCGCGCTGAAACTTGTCAGTGAAAGCGCTGGTTTGAGACAGAGTATTGTCGAAGTCGATCTTTGCCATTTCACGAACCGCATTTTCCGGATCAAGCCCTGGCATGTAAAACCTGATCATGAAGCGGCCTGGATTGCTCCTTCTCCTGATCGGTTTTTCCAGGGTTTGATCGCCAATGGAAAAATCCGGAGCCTTAATATGGTTGATGCAATTAATAGCGTCTCCCAGGACTGAGATTGACCGACTGAGGCCTATTTTCGCGTAGAGATTCGACGCTGTCAGCAGCGTCCGCGCCGCAAAGATCGTCATACCAGCTTTGTTGGCTTCGGTTATTGCCTCGTCGAGAACTTCGCGTGCATGAGTCTGCGTCTCCCTGGTATTAATTAGCCCCTTTGCGATCTCGGTGCCAAGATAAGCGCGTTGCTCCCGTCCTTCCACTTTAGACACCAGTCGCTCGGCTTCGTCAAACTGCTTGCCATTGGCAGCGTCTTTTGCGCGGCGAAAATAGACCCACTCTAGTAAAGCCGCGCGGATGCTTGAATCGGCAATCTTTTCGATCGCATCAACCACGCCCGCCAGACTCGCTTTATCGGATGCGTATAAAACTGCCGTAGCGATGAGATCGTCGCGCTGGTTTATATTAGGCGACTTCTCTGCCGTCTCTATCCGTTCGTCAAAGGTTTTCTCAGGCGAAGAAACAACCTCGCGGCCGGGCTGGAGAAGTGTCTTTTGGGTTTCGATTGAGAGGGAAACCAGGATCTTTTCTCGGGCCTGGACCACCGCCTCTAAAAAATCAGGAAGAAGTGCCCTTACCTGGGGCTCAATCCGCATCAATACCTGCGAGATGTGTCCCGTTCCCGGCATTAAATTTCCGTTCGCATTTCGAAAGTTATCGCCTTCGTCTAATGGGACCTCCAGTGCTTGTTGTGCTCGTCGCAGCAGAGTCTGGACGAACCGGCGCTGCAATGAATTGTTGGTCACGAAATTGGCTGGCACCACATAAGATGCGAAGACCGGCATGTCTCCACCCTCGCGAAACGCAAACGGATATGCTTGTAAATAAAGAAACTCACGCATCGGTCTTTCGGCGTAAGCCACCAGAGCCTGATCGTAGAATTGATCGGCTGCTTGCTGATTCACCTCGGCGAGCTTATACAGGAATCTGGTTATCCAATGACTGGCGGGGTAATTCAGGCTGGCCCTTCCAAGATCGACGGCTGTGTTGATATCCGTGGATATCAGTTGCGTGGCGGAGGCAAGCAGCTTTTGGGCTGTTAAGAGGTCGTTTGGGTAATCGTTAACTGATGCCTGCTCTGCATTTTGACGATCTAGTTTTAGCACTTGCTCCGTTAGCTTCTTCGCCCATGCGAAATCGCGTTTAGCAACAGCACGAATAACGACGTGTCGTTGATCCGGGGTTTCCAGCAGAAGTAGCGAACGATGCTTCTTCCACAGGTCGCCTCTTTCTTTTTCAGTTTCTTTTTCACTCTGTATAGCTAAATCAAAAGCTTCAGTGATAGCCGCGCGCGCTTTATCCTGCTGGAAAGGCCACAACAGATCTGCCGCGCGAATGAGAACAGCAATGCGTTGAACAGCCTTGTCAAAAGTCCTGGTGAACTCAATCTGTTGCCGAATCATCTCTACCGCGTCATTTCGGTTACAAAGCGAAGAGGCTCCGGTGTCAGCGGATTTCGATTGGGCCAATGTTTGGTAAGGCGCGTTTACCACAAAGATGCTGACCGTGAACAGAAGGGCGCATCGCAGAGCGACCCTAATCGCGATCTGCCGGCTTAGGTGATCTTTGCAATCCCGATAGCGTAATAGTTTATGCATGATTGTGAGCGCCGTAAGAAATACCTTACTGCGGGCCGCTTAGCTTCTCGCGCATTTGTTCTCCTGAGTTGTCGCCCACTCACCGTAACGCTTGAGTGAAAGGAACGTTCCGCTAAGATAATGATTTAATTTTCCTTAGTCGCCGGTTATAGAGTTCGGAGATATTGGCTTTAATAGTGCTGAACTTTGCAACGTAGAGGGCGCGCTGATCCGCTCTCTCCTGACAGCTTTTAACCTGATCCAAGCCAAGCCCCTTCATGAAACGCAAGCCTGGTCCTGACGCAGCCAGGGCATAGACATTTTCAAGATTGGTCGGATCACATATCCTGCCTATCAGTGGAAGAAAGTCGCGCGCCAGGCACGTGAGAGCCTTGATTGGCAGGGTTGAATGCCCTTTGGGGGAATCAATAATGATACTTTCACAATAAAGGTTTCTGATTAAATGCTTCTCTCCTGGCGTATATAAACTATCCTCATGTATGTCTTGCTCCACTATCGTCCCTTGAACAAAACTTTCAAGTATCTTTGGGCGCAAAGGGAGAATAGTTACATGTCCAATCCTGCGTCCATTCATCGTGAGGATAGAGAAGCCATCGGGGTTGCTACAATACCACTGCTCAAGAGTCCGCCTCGCGACTGCATATTGCGCGGAGTAGGCATCTATTTGCAGCCGGAAAATCCAATCCAGGTCCTCAGGAGTCGCGGGATTCGCATGACATACATTGCCGCCTTCGCCTTCTCTCAAGAGAGTTTCCCTTTTAGCTGAAAATTAAGAAGTGAGGTTGCCAGTCTGCTCCCGCAAAGGTAAGTTCAGTTTTTGGAAAAGCACCAATGAACTTAGACAATTAAGTGCAAGAACGGGTCACCACTTAATACGGAATCGGTAGCTGAGGCTACATTCAACTTCGATAAGCGACGACATTACAACCCGCCTAGCTAACGCCAAACTGACCATTACCCCCGCAACCTCACTTTTGCTAGACCACTGCGATTCAAGAGCGCGCCTCATTACACCTTCTCTGGCTCCTCACGAACAATCTCAGTAGGCTTCTTGTCCTCACGCAATCCCTGAAAAGATGGATGCCGAATGGAGCCGTCGGCGGTCCATTCGGTAAACTCCACTTCGGCCACCAACAGTGGCTTGGCCCAATGAGCATCACGCAATCCCGGGTCTTTGGGCTTAACTGCAAATGGCATCGTATCCTGCGAAATTCGATCGAGTTTCTTCTGGATCTCAAGACGCTGCTTAATACTGAAGCCGGTCCCTACGCGCCCGGAATAAATCAGTTTGCCCTTGTCATAGACTCCCAGGATCAACGACCCGAAGCCAGGAAACCCTTTCTTAGATGGCGTGTACCCGGCGATGACAAACTCCTGGCGCTTGATGCATTTTGTTTTCAACCAATTCCGATTCCGGGTTGACTCGTAGGGCGACTCGGCAAGTTTTGAAACGATGCCTTCGATGCCAAACTCACAGGCCTGTTTGAAACACTGTGGGCCATTTCCTTCGACGTGGTCACTGTAGCGCAACGGCCCTTTGGCCCCTTTGAACTTGCCCGCAGTCAGCAACTCTTCGAGCAATGCTTTGCGTTCTCGCAAGGGCGTCCGCGTGATGTTGAAGCCATCCAGGTAGACCAAATCAAAGATCTGAAAAACGAAAGCGGACGAGCTGATCTTCATCGACTGCTGCAGCTTCTGAAAACTACTCCGGCCCTCCTTGTCCACGATTACAATCTCACCGTCAAGTATTGCGGTCGCAGCCGGAAAGTCTTTCACGGCTTTGGATAAATTGGGAAACTTCTCGGTCCAATCCTTCCCGTTGCGACTCAGAAACCGCGCCTTGCCACGGCTGAGATAGCAAAGCATGCGATAGCCATCAAACTTCAGCTCATGCAGCCATTCGTCGCCGGCAGGCGCCTCGCTTGCCAGCGTTGCCAACTGGGGCGGAATAAATTCCGGCATTGGGGCTTTGCGCGCGCCGGGGAGGTTCTTTGGATCGATTCGCTTCATTTGCATGCTGGCGTTCACGTTCAACCTTGGAAAATCCGCTTGAGCTTTCGCGCAATCAGACAACCTAAAGATTGATCTGGAAGCTGCCGAGCTTCCGTACGAGTAGTTCAGTTAAAACTCTAGTTTGTGTATTGGCGATCGGCAAGCTAAAGCTTAAACTCTGAACGTCAATTCAACGAACCTCAGTTTATCTAGACCGCGCACTTTTGCGCCTCGACGGGGCGGACAATTCCGCATTCGAAGCGAGGGTGAAACGCCGGCTTCTTGTTTCGCGTTCGTCCAGATCATGACCCAGCCTTCCCCGAAATCAGAGATTGCCGCGGCCTACAATGATTGGGCCGAAACCTACGACACCAATCCGAACCGTACGCGTGATCTGGCCGCGCACGTCTTAAGGCAAGCTAGTCTAAATCTTGCTGACCGCAACGTTATCGAAGTAGGCTGCGGCACGGGTCGCAACACCGAGTGGTTAGCCCGGCCCGCTGCCGGCGCGGCTGGAATCGTGGCGCTGGATTTTTCTGAAGAGATGCTCATGCGGGCAAGAAGCCGTGTGCGCGATCCACGCGTGCGTTTCGTTCAGCATGATGTTCGCTCCAGTTGGCCAATCGCAGACGCCTCCGCGGATGTGGTGATTGCGATGCTGGTTTTGGAGCACGTTGAAATGGTTGAGCCGGTTTTCGCTGAAGCTGCCCGCGCGTTAAGACCTGGCGGCGAATTATTCATTTGTGAGCTACACCCGATGCGTCAACTTTTGGGAGGTCAGGCCCAGTTCACCAATGCGAAGACCGGTGAGCATCATCGCGTGCCAGCTTTCCTGCACGATGTCTCGGATTACGTAAATGGCGGTTTGGCCGTGAGACTTGAACTGGCCCGTCTGGGAGAGTGGCGCGACATGGAGTCGCCTCCGGCCAGTTTCCCGCGACTCTTATCCTTACTGTTCCGTTCGCCACGATTGCCGGATTAGCGAAAAACCGGCGTGGATTCAATCCACGCCGGCCGTTGTAGGACAGGCATTCCTGCCTGTCACATTTGACGTCACGTATTTACTCGCGAAATAACCACACTAGAGTGGTTATCTCACCCGACAGACTGGAAAGTCTGTCCAACTACTCCGCAACTTCTTCTACTTCACCCTCACCGACTGCGGCCACGAGCGGCTCGCGAACGAGCGGCTCGCGGACGGGAGGCGGGGCGATATCGTGACCTCCGACGATGTCAGGAAAATCGTCAAGGTCGCGTTCCCGTGCCTGGTCTACAGTCTCGTCGCGGTCTATTTCCACGTTGCGGTAATACTCCATGCCGGTTCCGGCAGGAATTAACCGCCCCATGATGACGTTTTCCTTCAGGCCGCGGAGATAATCAATGCGTCCCGAGATGGCCGCTTCGGTAAGCACGCGCGTCGTCTCCTGGAACGAGGCCGCCGAGATGAACGAATCAGTAGACAGCGACGCTTTAGTGATACCAAGCAACAGCGGCTCGGCTTGAGAAACTTCGCCGTCGATCAGGCGCACGCGCTCATTTTCATCAGTGAAGCGGAAGCGGTCCACCTGCTCCTCCAGCAGAAAGTCGGTATCTCCAACTTCCTTGATCTTCACCCACCGCAGCATCTGTCGAACGATGACTTCAATGTGCTTGTCGTTGATGTTCACACCCTGCAGGCGGTAGACCTCCTGAATCTCGTTGACGAGATACTCCTGCAAGCGCTGCATACCCAGAACGCGCAGAATGTCGTGCGGATTAAGCGGGCCATCCATCAATGCTTCTCCGGCGCGAACCCGATCACCCTCTTGCACGTTGATGTGCGTACCGCGTGGGATGTCATACTCGCGCTCTTCACCATCGTCGCCGGTAATAATTAGCTTCCGTTTGCCCTTGGCAATTGGACCCAGTGCTACCGTGCCGTCAATTTCAGACATGACCGCAGTTTCCGCCGGCCGGCGTGCTTCAAAGAGCTCGACCACGCGCGGCAGACCGCCGGTGATGTCCTTCGTCTTGGTTGTTTCACGCGGAATCTTCGCAATGATGTCGCCGGGTTCTACGTTGTCGCCGTCGCCCACCATCAGGTTCGCTCGCACAGGCATCTGATAAGTTTTCAGAATCTTGTTGCTGGCGTTGCGAACTTCCAAACGCGGTTGTTTCTTCTCATCGGGCGAGTCTTTCACAACCATGCGCGACTGACCGGTTACTTCGTCAACTTCTTCATCAAAGGTCACGCCTTCTTTCAGATCCTGATACTTAACGTGACCAGCAACTTCGGTCAGGATCGCGAAGGTAAACGGATCCCATGTTGCCAGTAATTGATCCTGCGTTACGCGCGCACCGTCTTCCACCAGAATGTGCGCGCCGTAAACGATCTGATAACGCGCCGCCTCGCGACCGCGGTCGTCAATAATTGTTAATGAACCATTGCGGTTCATCGCGATGCGCTCGCTCTTGCGGCTTTTGACGGTTTGGAGATCCAGATATTTAATTGTCCCATCCTGCCGGGCTTCGTGTTTCGAAGACTCTTCCAAACGCGCCGTACCACCAATGTGGAACGTACGCATCGTAAGCTGCGTGCCCGGCTCGCCAATCGACTGTGCGGCAATCACGCCTACCGCCTCGCCAATCTCTACCGGTCGACCTGTTGCCAGGTTGCGCCCGTAGCACTTGATGCAGCAACCGCGGCGCGTTTCACAGGTCAACACCGAACGAATGCGTACTCGTTGCACACCCGAGCGCTGGATTTCAGACGAAAGATCCTCGCCAATCTCCGCGTTGGAGTCGACGATTACGCGACCTTCAATCGGATCGATAACGTCTTCCAGCGCGATGCGACCGACAATGCGATCACGCAACGACTCTATCTCCTCGCCGCCTTCAACTATGGCACTGGCGGATATACCGCGCAGCGTGCCGCAGTCTGGCTCGCTGATGATCACGTCCTGGGCAACGTCAACCAGACGCCGGGTCAGGTAACCCGAATCGGCAGTCTTCAAAGCTGTGTCAGCCAGACCCTTGCGCGCGCCGTGTGTGGAGATGAAGTACTGCAACACATCCAGGCCTTCGCGGAAGTTTGCCTTGATCGGCGTCTCGATGATTTCACCCGACGGCTTGGCCATCAAACCGCGCATGCCCGCCAACTGACGAATCTGCTGCGCGCTGCCTCGGGCGCCGGAATCACTCATGACGAGTATTGGATTTAGCTCGCCTGATGATTTCTCACGCTCGTCCATCGCCTTAAACATTTCCTTGGCGACTTTGTCTGTAACCTCAGACCAGATGGCGATGACCTTGTTGTAGCGCTCGCCGCTGGTGATCACGCCGTCGAGATATTGTTGCTCAACCGCGATCACATCCGATTCAGCCTTCTTGACCAGAGGCTTCTTGGCATCCGGCGTCACCAGATCGTCGATGCCGATTGAAATGCCGGCCTTGGTCGCATACAGGAAGCCAAGGTTCTTGAGATCGTCGAGCATCTTTACCGTCATCTCGTGGCCGAGACGAATGTGCGAATAGTTGACGAGCGACTGAAGTCCTTTTTTCTTCAGCGTGCCGTTGAAAAACGGCAAGCCTGGCGGGATCGAATCGTTGAAGATTACGCGACCAACCGTCGTGTCGATTACGCGACGCACATCCTCCTGCACGGCAGCCCGAAGAATGTCCTGCGGATCGTGTTCCTGCGTCAGGTCGATCAAATCACCCTGAATACGAAGCTTGATGGGCGTCTGGGTTGTAACCTCTTTGGCGTCGAGCGCCAGCAATACTTCTTCGAGCGATGCGAAAACTCGGCCCTCACCTTTCGCGCCAGGTTTGTCGCGGGTCAGGTAGTAGATTCCCAGGACGATGTCCTGCGATGGAACAGCGATTGGCTGGCCGCTGGCCGGGCTGAGAATGTTGTTGCTCGAAAGCATCAGCACGGCAGCTTCAATTTGTGCCTCGGGCGAAAGCGGAATATGCACTGCCATCTGGTCGCCGTCGAAGTCAGCATTGAACGCCGTGCAAACGAGCGGGTGAATCTTGATGGCCTTGCCTTCCACGAGCACAGGCTCAAACGCCTGAATCCCCAGGCGGTGAAGCGTCGGTGCGCGGTTCAAAAGGACTGGATGCTCGCGAATTACTTCCTCGAGAATGTCCCATACCACCGGCTCCTGACGTTCAACCATTTCGCGCGCCTGCTTGATGGTCGCCGCATGGCCCTGCTTTTCGAGTTGGTTGTAAATGAACGGCTTAAACAGCTCGAGCGCCATCTTCTTGGGCAAACCACACTGATGGAGCTTCAGCTCGGGACCGACTACGATCACGGAACGTCCCGAGTAGTCGACGCGCTTGCCGAGCAGATTCTGACGAAAACGCCCCTGCTTGCCCTTAAGCGTTCCACTCAACGACTTGAGTGGACGGTTATTGACACCACGCAAGACGCGGCCGCGGCGGCCATTATCGAATAGCGCATCGACGGCTTCCTGAAGCATGCGCTTTTCGTTGCGCACGATGACTTCGGGAGCTCGCAGTTCCATCAGTTTCTTCAGTCGGTTGTTGCGATTGATAACGCGGCGATAGAGATCGTTAAGATCTGAAGTAGCAAAACGTCCGCCATCCAACGGCACCAGCGGGCGGAGCTCAGGCGGAATTACGGGGATCACGTCGAGAATCATCCACTCGGGACGATTGCCCGACTTCAGGAAGCTGGTGGCCACCTTGAGACGCTTTGAATATTTGAGCTTCTTCTGCTGCGACGTCTCTTCCTTCATCCGCTTGCGAAGCTCGATGGCCAGTTCCTCGACCTTCACCATCCCGAGCAGTTCTTTGATCGCTTCGGCGCCCATCTTGGCCACAAACGCCGCCGGATGGTCGCGCACGAGTTCGCGATAACGCTCGTCTGAGAGCAGCTCACGTTCTTTAATTCCGGGTACGTCGCCGGGATCAATCACGATGTAAGATTCGAAATAGAGAACTTTCTCAAGCTCGCGCAGCGGAATATCCAGCAAGTGGCCGATACGCGAAGGTAGTCCCTTGAAAAACCAAACATGAGAGCACGGGCTGGCAAGATCGATGTGGCCCAGGCGTTCGCGACGGACCTTTGCCTGCGTGACCTCTACACCGCACTTATCGCAGATCACGCCGCGGTGCTTCATGCGTTTGTATTTTCCGCAGAGGCATTCCCAATCGGCTACCGGGCCAAAGATACGCGCGCAGAAAAGTCCATCGCGCTCCGGCTTAAACGTGCGGTAGTTAATCGTCTCCGGCTTTGTCACCTCGCCATGCGACCATTGCCGGATTTTGTCCGGCGACGCCAGCGAGATTCTAATTGCCTCAAAGTCGGGAGCTAATTGCTGCTTCTCTTGTTGAAATCGAAACACGTTTTTCTCCATTGCCAAATGCCGATTGCCAATTGCCGATTGGCATCTCGCATTTGTTAATCACTTAGCCAACCTGAGAATCCAGGATCGAAGACCGAAGACCAATCAGCAATTGGAAATCGGCAATCGAAAATCCGCTTAACCTTCAACGGCACTGGTGATGAGCGCTTCGCCTACACCGTCTTCAGTTCCATCTCCGTTGCCGGCGACCTTCTTATTAATCAATTCAACGTCGAGGCAGAGCGACTGAAGCTCGCGCACCAGCACGTTAAACGACTCTGGCAAACCCGGATCGAAATCCGCTTCTCCCTTGACGATAGCTTCGTAGATCTTGGACCTACCGGCTACGTCGTCGGATTTTGCCGTCAACAATTCCTGCAGGATGTGGGCTGCGCCGTAAGCTTCCAGCGCCCACACTTCCATCTCTCCAAATCGCTGACCACCAAACTGCGCCTTGCCGCCTAGCGGCTGCTGCGTTATCAGGCTGTATGGCCCAATCGAACGGGCGTGAATCTTGTCGTCAACCAGGTGCGAAAGTTTGAGCATGTAGATGTAGCCTACCGTTACCTTCTGCTCAAAAGGATCGCCCGAAAGTCCGTCATACAGAATTGCCTTGCCTGATTCGTTAATGATCTCCGGCAGTCCGAGCTCGGTGGCCCGATCGCCAGCCAGCTTGAGTTTCTGCTTGATCTCGGCTTCGGTCGCACCGTCGAAAACCGGTGTAGCGAAGTGCACACCGAGAACGCGTGCAGCCCAGCCAAGATGTGTTTCCAGAATCTGGCCCACGTTCATACGCGAAGGCACGCCGAGCGGGTTAAGCACGATCTCCACTGGAGTGCCGTCAGGCAAGTAAGGCATGTCCTCTTCCGGCAGGATGCGGGCAATGACACCCTTGTTTCCGTGGCGTCCGGCCATCTTGTCGCCGACTGAAAGCTTGCGCTTCATGGCGATGAAGACCTTGACCATCTTGATCACGCCGGGGGCAAGTTCATCTCCCTGACGCAACTTGGCAATCTTCTCTTCGTAAATGTCTGAAAGGATCTTGATTTGCCGCTCTGTGCGATCTTCGTACTCCTTGATCTCCCCGCCTACGTCAACCCGAGACGATGCCATCTGCACCTTTCTCAGCACCTTCGCTTCAATGCCTTCCAGCATCTCGCGAGTAATGGGCTCGCCTTTGGGAATGACGACCTCGCGGTTTACCGTCAAGTCTGCTGAAAGCTTGCGACCCTCCAGTAGTTCGCGAATCCGCTGATCGCGCTGCTCGCGAAGGATACGAATTTCATCCTCAAGATCGCGTCGCAGACGGTCCTCTTCCTCCTGCTCGATCGCCAGCGAACGAGCATCCTTCTCCTGACCTTTGCGCGTGAACACCTGGACATCTACGACCGTGCCGTCGATTCCGGGAGGCGATACGAGCGAAGCGTCTTTTACGTCGCCAGCCTTTTCGCCGAAGATCGCGCGCAGTAGTTTCTCTTCCGCGGTCAATTGAGTTTCGCCTTTAGGCGTAACCTTACCCACCAGGATCGAACCGGGCTTGACCTGGGCCCCGATACGGATAATGCCGCTGTCATCCAGATCGCGAAGCATGTTCTCGCCGACGTTTGGAATGTCGCGCGTAATCTCTTCCGGCCCCAGCTTCGTGTCGCGGGCTTCGATTTCCAGCTCTTCGATGTGAATCGAAGTGTAATAGTCCTCTTTCACGAGGCGCTCGGAAACCAGGATGGCGTCCTCAAAGTTGTAACCGCGCCAGGGCATGAAGGCCACGAGCACGTTGCGGCCCAAAGCCAGCTCGCCGCGATCGGTACATGGGCCGTCGGCGATGACCTGCCCCTTGGCAACCCGCTCGCCGACGTGCACGATTGGGCGCTGATTGATGCAGGTGTTTTGATTTGATCGCTTAAACTTAATCAGCGTGTAGATGTCCGCTGTCACTTCGCGCGAAATCGTTCCGTCAACGTTGTGATCGGCCTTGATGATGGCGCGTTCTGAGTCGACGTAGTCCACCACGCCGTCCCGCTTTGCAACCACTACGGCCCCTGAATCGCGTGCGGTAGTTTGCTCCATGCCGGTGCCGATATATGGAGCTTCCGCACGGAGCAACGGCACCGACTGACGCTGCATGTTTGAACCCATCAGCGCGCGGTTCGCGTCGTCATTTTCAAGGAACGGAATAAGCGAAGCAGCCACTGACACGAGCTGCTTCGGCGATACGTCCACATATTCGATGTCTTTGCGCAGGGCCAGAATAAATTCGCCCGCCTTGCGCGAGGCGTTGCGGTCATTGACGATGTAGCCGGTTGGATCCAGCTCGATGTTGGCCTGTCCGACGACGTGCTTGTCTTCTTCCCACGCGGTTAGGTAGAAAGGCCACGGCTCATACTCCGCCTTGCGGCCGTCAGCGCCGACGCGCTTGTTGGCCTTCTCCACTTCCTCCAGCGGTAGGTGCTCGCCATGCTTGAGCTTTGTATCGCCTCCATTCTGGACGCGAACGTGTTCGACAACCTTCCCGTCCGTCACTTTCCGGTAGGGAGCTTCAATGAATCCAAACTCATTAATGCGCGCAAAGCAGGAAAGGCTCGAGATCAATCCGATGTTCGGACCTTCAGGCGTCTCAATCGGACATATACGTCCATAGTGAGTGGGATGAACGTCGCGAACTTCAAAGCCTGCGCGCTCGCGCGAAAGACCTCCTGGTCCCAATGCCGACAGCCGGCGTTTGTGTGTGATCTCAGAAAGCGGGTTGGTCTGATCCATGAATTGCGAGAGCTGGCTGGAACCAAAGAACTCGCGCACCGCTGCTGTCACCGGCTTGGCGTTGATCAGATCCCGCGGCATGGTCGTCTGCATTTCCTGATGGATCGACATCTTCTCCTTGATCGCGCGTTCCATGCGCTCAAGGCCGATGCGGAACTGGTTTTCCAGCAGTTCTCCAACCGCCCGGACACGACGGTTGCCGAGATGGTCGATGTCATCAGCTTGATACTCAGATGGGTTCTTGCGCATCTTCAAAACGTAAGACACCACCTCGTAAAAGTCTTTCGCCGACAGCAGCGGATCGTTGATGCGATCGCGCTCCGGTTTGCCCATTTTGATGTTGAACTTCAGCCGGCCCACCCGAGAGAAATCAAACTTGCGCGGATCGAAGAACATGGCTTCGAGCAACTTGTAAGCAGTCTGAACCGTCGGCGGATCGCCAGGACGCATCTTCCGGTAGATTTCCAGCAGCGCGTCGACCGGCTTGGTAATGACATCCTTCTTCAGCGTCTGCGAAAGAATGGGACCGATATCGTCACGTTCAGGGAAAAAGACGGAGAAACTATCAATTCCGCCTTCGACGATCTCCTGCAGCTTGGCTGGATTAATCTCGTTATTGGCTTCGAGGATTACCTCGCCACTCTCTTTGTTAACGATGTCGGAAACGGCGAAAGCGCCCTCAAGCTGAGAAATCTCAATCTCGACCTCGCCAATGTTTGATTTTCGAAAAGCTTCGAGAGCCGTGCTGGTGACTTTCTTGCCGGAACGAACGATCGGATCCGGACCTCGGCCTTTGATATCGAAGTCAACCTTCGTCCCCACGAGGTTAGTTGGCCCATGTTCCGGGACCTGGATCATTAAACGCCCATCTTCCACGTGGATCTCATCGGTGACATAAAGAGCGCGCAATATGTCCTCGTCGGCAAACGAGGCATTCTTCACCCTCTCTTCGAGTGCCGAATCACTCTTAACGAGCTTCCCATCTATTTCCTTACCAAACCAAAGGCCCAGGGCGCGCAGGAAGATGGACGAAAGGAATTTGCGCTTTCCGACGCGAACATAGAGCAAATTTTTCTGATCGTATTCAAACTCAACCCAGGAGCCGCGGTAAGGAATGATCTTGGCAATGTAGATTGCCCCGCGTTTGAAAAAGACACCCGGGGAGCGGTGGAGCTGGGAAACAATGACGCGCTCGGTGCCATTGATGATGAACGTGCCGTTGTCGGTCATCAACGGGATTTCGCCAAAGAAGACTTCCTCTTCCTTAATGTCACGAATGGAGAGCGTGTCAGTCTCCGGATCCTTATCGTAAACGGTCAGACGAATTTTCACCTTGAGCGGCACGCTGTAGCTCATGCCGCGCTCCTGACATTCCTGCTGGTCGTGCTTATGTTTTAGTCCGACAGGTTCGCCGCAATTCTCGCAGAGCTGGGGTCGGACCGAGTTAAACGTGCCACACTTGTGGCAAAGCGTCTCACCAGCCGCCAGTGGATTCACCTTGATCGTCGATCCGCAGGTCTTACAGTTTGCCCGCAGGTAGTTGAGACCTTCCAACCTGCCGCACTTACACTGCCAGTTTCCGATCTGATATTCGACGAAGTCGAGCGTTGCAGTTCCGCGGAAATCGGAGATTGGGAAAACTGACTGAAAGACAGCCTGGAGGCCGGTGTTCTCACGCTCTTCCGGCAAGAAATCCATCTGCAGAAAACGATTGTAAGACTCCCGTTGAATCTCGATCAGATTCGGGATTCGCACTGCCGTGGATATCTTGGAAAAGTCTACGCGCACGGGCGCCTGGCTCGTGCGTTTTCCCAACCCTGTATTTATTGTTTGAAGCAGATTAGCAGACATGAGAGGTTCCTTCGAGATTTTCGATTTGCGATTGCTGATTGCCGATTGTGAGTTGACGGACGCATCGCGCGCCAATCCAAAATCGGAAATCAAAAATCTAAAATTACCTAAAGACGCCAAGAGGCGGTCAGAGCGTAGAATGCCCCGACCGCTTAATTACCAAAAAAGCGGCTGATTCTTCGTCAAATTTTTTGGAGTAATGCCAGCGCCCTCAATACTCTCTTAACTTAAACACTACGCCCTTGAGTGTCAAGCCACCAAACCACAGTCCAATGTTGCAGTCCAAAGTCCAAAGTCAGAGCGCGCGCAACGACTTTGGACACTGGACTTGGACCATGGACCAATTATTTGACCTCGACTGTTGCGCCTGCATCCGCCAGCTTCTGCCGGACGGTTTCGGCTTCTTCTTTCGAGACGCCTTCTTTCACAGCCTTCGGAGCCGCTTCAACGAGATCCTTGGCTTCTTTCAAACCAAGCGCCGTTACTTCGCGCACAACCTTGATGACGTTGATCTTGTTACCTCCTACGGCTTGCAGGATCACGTCAAATTCGGTCTGCTCTTCAGCCGGAGCCGCTGCTTCGCCGCCGCCACCGGCTGACGGAGCTGCAGCCGTTGCTGCTGCCGCGGATACGCCAAATGTTTCTTCCAACTCTTTGACGAGCTGTGAAGCTTCCAGAAGCGTCATGCCCTTCAAAAACTCAATAACATCTTCACGAGTTGCTGCCATGATTACCTTTCTATCCTCCTCAACTATCTCTAAAAACTTTACGCTGCCTCGCCGCTCTTCTGCTCACCAATCTGCTTAATCACAATCGCCAGATTGCGCGGTACGGCCGACAGTACAGTAACCAGGCGTTGCGCCTGGCAATTGATTAAGAACAGTACCTTAGAGATCAATTCTTCTTTCGACGGCAGGCTGGCAATGGCTTCAACGTCCCGTAACTCAACAACCTTGCCCTCTACAATGCCCACCTTGAATTTGAAGATATCCGGATTTGCCTTTGCAAACTTGGCGATCGCCTTCGATAGATTTACCGGATCCTCGTGGCTAAGCGCCACGGCTGTTACACCTTTAAACTGGTCCGCTGCCTGCTCCAGCGCGGTGCCCTCCGCCGCCTTGCGCGCGAGAGTGTTCTTCACTACTTCGTAGCTGACGCCCGCTTCACGCAACTGGTTACGCAGCTCTTGATCCTTGGGAACAGTCATTCCCTTGAATCCGACAACCATCGCAGCCTTCGCGTTCTTGAAGTTCTCTGTGAGAGCTTCCAGGTCCTTTTGTTTCTGTGCTTTTGTTTTCATCCGATTAGCTCCTCACACCTATTTGACGTAGGCCACTTCGTCAATCAAAACTCCAGGACTCATCGTCGCCGCCAGGTTAACCTTCTTTACATATTTACCTTTGGCGGTTGACGGCTTTGCCTTTACTACCGCCTCGAGCAACATCTTCGTGTTGTCGCGCAGCTTGTCGGCCTCAAATGAAACCTTCCCAACCGGAACATGAATCACGCCGGTCTTATCGACACGATATTCAACCTTACCGGCCTTGGTTTCTGTGACTGCCGTTTTCACGTCAAAGGTTACAGTACCGGTTTTAGGATTAGGCATCAGGCCGCGCGGGCCAAGCACTTTTCCCAGTCCTCCGACAAGTCGCATCATGTCCGGGGTGGCCACAACGGCATCGAAATCGAGCCAGCCGCCTTTGATCTTCTCGACCATGTCCTCGCCGCCTACAAAATCCGCACCCGCTTCCTGTGCTTCCTTAATCTTTTCGCCCTGAGCAATCACCAGCACCGTCTTAGACTTTCCCAAACCGTGCGGGAGAACAATGGTACCGCGCACCAACTGGTCAGCCTTGCGAGGATCCACACCCAGCCAAACCGTCAACTCTACGGTTTCGTCAAACTTGGCAAACGCGATCTCTTTCACCTTGGAAATTGCTTCTTCAAGATTGTATTTGCGACCCGGCTCAATCTTTTCCGCAGCCGCATTGTATTTCTTTCCGTGCTTTTTCATGCATTACTCCTGAGGTACAAGCGGCGCAACAAGCGTCTCCCTCTTTTGTGAAGCGAAAGGCATCATTTCATCCTTCCGCCTTCATCCCTCATCCTTCGATTGTAAGACCCATCTGTCGAGCCGTACCCATGATCGTCTTAATCGCCGACTCCAAACTGCTGGTGTTCAGATCCTGGAGCTTTGTCTTGGCTATCTCCTCCACCTTGGCCCTGGAGATCGTTCCCACTTTCTCTCGGTTCGGTTTCCCGGAACCTTTTGAAATTCCTGCTGCCTTCTTTAGCAGATCGGCGGCGGGGGGCGTCTTCGTCTCGAAAGTGAACGAGCGATCCGCAAAGACGGTAATGACGACCGGTATTTTCAGGTCCGGGTCCATCTGCGCAGTCTTGGCATTAAATGCCTTACAGAATTCCATAATATTGACGCCATGCTGGCCTAGTGCCGGGCCGATTGGCGGCGCCGGGTTAGCTTTACCGGCGGGAACCTGCAGCTTGATATAACCTGTAATCTTCTTTGCCATAGCTGGTAAATGGTAAATGGTGAATGGTGAATGGTCGGAAGACGCGCTCGTCTATTTACCATTCACTATTTACCATTTACCGCCCTTCATTCTTCTTCCGCAAATGTCACCTTCTCGACGTCCAGGAAATTCAATTCAACCGGAGTCGACCTTCCAAAGATCGTAACGGTGACTTTTAACGTGGATTTGTCTTCGTTTACTTCCTCAACCTTACCTGTAAAGCTTTGAAATGGTCCCGACTTGATTCGTACCGTTTCGCCCGATGAATAAGAGAACTTCGGTTTCGGCTTCTCAGCAGCTTCAGTGACGTTATGAACAATCTGATCCACTTCCTGCGCCGTCAGCGGCGTCGGATTGTGCCCGCCAACAAACCCGGTCACCTTGGGCGTCGACTTAATCATATGAAAGACGTTGTCAGGAATGTGGCCGCGCTCATCGCATTCGATTTGCACCAACACGTAACCGGGGTAGAACATGCGGGACGATTCGATTCTTTTGTTACCCCGCATCTCAACGACCGTTTCCGTTGGGACCAGCACTTCCGTTATCTCGCTCTCCAGATCGGTATCACGAACGCGAGCCTTCAGGCTGTCGCGAACCTTCTTCTCATGTCCCGAGTAGGTATGAAGTATGAACCACTGCTGCATTAAGAGTGCTTCCTTGATAATCAAGCCCCGGTCATCCAAAGGAGTAGGCGGTTAAGTCCGACTATTAAATAAGCCCATATGCGATCCACCAGAAACAAGTAAACCGCGAAAAAGACAACCGCCACGAGTGTTATGATCGTAGTATTCTTAACTTCCTTCACCGTGGGCCACGAGACGCGCTTCATTTCCGCTCGCACGTCACGCAGAAATTGCAACATGCGACCGATTGGCCCAACTCGAGGTCCGCTGAGCCCGCGCTCGCGACGCGCCCCTTTGCCCTCAACACCCTCGCCGAAACGAGCGGCGCGGGGAGCAGGAAGCGGCGCGTCGGGGTTTTCTATGTCATCCATGATCTTGCCGATCTTTTGCTACAAGGCCTTTTCCATACTTCGCTGGCAGGGGTACCAGGATTCGAACCCGGACTTTCGGTTTTGGAGACCGACGTGCTAACCGTTGACACTATACCCCTCCAGACATTTCCGATTGCCAATTTGCGATTGCCAATTGTCCGGCGCCTCAACGCCAATCGGCAATTGGCAATTGGCAATCGGAAATGTTACTTGGTCTCTTTATGATCAGTGTGTTTGCGGCAACGGCGACAGAACTTGCTGAACTCAAGCCGATCAGGCGTGGTTTTCTTATTCTTGGTCGTTACGTAGTTGCGACTTTTGCAATTAATACACTGAAGAACAATATTATCGCGTGGCATCTTGTTAATTCCTGATCTGTGTACTTAGTTCTTTGTACTTCGTGGCCTTTGACCTTTAGCCTTTGGTCTTTGGTCTTTGGTCTTTGCCTTTTTTGAGATCTCAAATTTCAGATCTCAAATCTCAGAATCAAAGACCTAAGACCAAAGTCCCAAGACCTAAGCCCTATTCAACGACTTCCGACACCGTGCCGGCCCCGACCGTGCGCCCACCTTCGCGAATGGCGAACCGCAATCCCTTCTCCATCGCGATCGGCGCTATCAACTCGATCTCCATCGCCACATTGTCTCCCGGCATCACCATCTCCACCCCGGCTGGCAAGTGCGCCACTCCCGTCACATCCGTGGTCCGAAAGTAAAACTGTGGCCGGTACC
>JBPCKD010000215.1:0-46734 GCA_051004635.1 Pyrinomonadaceae bacterium | reverse complement strand
TGGTCGGAGGCACGGACTGGTTCGCCGCTACGATGACACTCATCGCCTTCGTCGCACTTTACAGGTTCAAGGCCGATGTCCTGTGGGTCGTGCTTACCGGCGGTATCATCGGATTGTTAAGGGTACTGCTGTTCGGCTGAGGTTAACGCTTGTGAGCGGACGAGAGGAAACGATACCGTCTGTGTCGCTCAGTTGGCACATGCGCTTGGTGGATTACCTCAGTCTGGACAGATCGATCAAATCATTGCACAGAGCGGCATTGTCAACCGGAGTCTATCACCTCACCATCGCGCGAGCCGAAAACATCAGTGATGACGGAATGAAGTTCCCCGGCTATGGATGTCGCCACTGCCATAAACTTTCACCTGCCCGGCGGCAGCAAAGCGCAACTACCGGGTGACTTCGTTCTACTAGGAAGCGAAGTTAAGTCCGGTCATCAAAGACTTACGCGATAACGGCGTCGAAGTGACCGCTCTGCCTGTGGTCTGCGCGCGGCGCTGGATAATTCAAACTCCGCGAAATGACATTCGGGTTTCACGTGCCCCAGTGAAACCGGGGCAGTACTGAACTCGACACGAGGAGCCTGGATCGGGCCCAGTTGGGGCGTCTGCTCCTACCGCTGGAGCAAGCGGGCTTAATCGTATAAGATGCCAACGGTCGCGGCGGAATTTGGGTTAAAGCCGATGGTCCAATAATGCCCGTAACCTATTGATATAAAAAGACTTACGCCCGCTTGGCTCAGTGGTAGAGCACTCGCTTCACACGCGAGGGGTCAGTAGTTCGAATCTACTAGCGGGCACCATGTCAATCTCATATCTCAGATTCAAGATCTCAAATCTGAGATCTCAGATCTGAGGTCTCAGATCAAAATGAAGAAACCCGCCCAACCTAAGTTGGGCGGGTTTTCGAATTATCCCTGGTTCGTCAAAAATGCTCAGCAGATTCCTGAGCAGCCGCTTCAGGGCTTTCCCTTTTTGTCATCCTTTTTGTTGCCATGATTGTTGTTGCTCGGCGGCGGTTTGTCCCTCTCCTTGGGTTGGACTACCACTCTATTGCCATCTTTTGGTGGACGCTTGTCTCCCTGCTTCTGAGCATACACTCCTACCGGGAGCAAACAGCCAATCGCCAACACTAACAATCAACCGGAGTTCCCGGGTCTTTAATACCAAGAGCCTTGAGAATCGGATCAGCTTCGCCTTGCATGGCGATAACCACGAGTATGTTCCCTACCTTCATAAGTCCTCCGAAGCTGCCAAAACTCCCGCCGGGACGGGACTAACCTCAACACCTTCTGGATTTCCGTTTCGAGTTTCGACCTGCCTGCTCGCTCGCGAAAGCTGGTCACCGTCCGCCCGCGCGGATGGACGGTGGTCGTAGTTTCGCGAGAAACCGAGGGTGAGAGCAAGTGGCATCAGCCGAGTGTGATCCAGACCCCCGTTGAGGGTATGCGGTCACCGTTAAGGACAAAGAGTAAGTAATAGCCGGGAGGTGCCAGGTTGCCGTCCGGGGGCGCAGTGACCTCGACCGTAGCTCCCGCCTCTGAAACGATCTCGCATTCGACGTAGCGCTGCGACATGTTGAAGGCGTGGGTCACAGACCCGGGCCGCATCAGCACGACCTCTTGAATGCTGGCCGCGTCAGGCGTGTTGATCGTGAAGGGTGCGCCATAACCGACGGAAGCCGGCGCGCCTGTGATCGTCGGTCGTGCGCCGAAGAAGTAAGGCGGCAGGTAGCGCTCGTGGGGCGTGCTGACGCCGGCTACCCGCGGGTCGCCGCCAACGAGCACGCTGCCATCCGCCAGCAATATGGCGGCTGAATGGTAGTCGCGAACGTGCTGCAATGTAGGGCCTGCCCGGAAGCCGCCGGCGGGGTCGTCGGGGTCGAAAGTTTCAACCGGGCCGCCGTCGGGCAACCCCTCGCCAACCCCGCCTACCATGACCACCTGTCCATCCGGCAAGAGCACCGAGTTCAGCTTGTCGCGCGCGACGTTCATGTTCGGGAGCGCCTCCCACGCCGGCACAGCCGGCGCAGCCACGGAGAGGTCGATCCACTCGGCTGACGACCGCGTGTCGGCCCCGTCCCCGCCGGCGATGAGCACGCGCGGCTCATAGTTCGGAGGTCGCAACGGCAGCAACACCGACGTTCCGTTCATGTTGACCCCACGTTGCGAGAAGATCTGGTTGAATCGTCTGGCGGGAGCGTCCCCGACCGGCGTAACCGTCCAGTTTACAGTCCGCGCCGGTTTCTGCGGACCGGCAATGAAGAGCTCGCCGTTCGGCAGCACGTAGGTCCAGGGATAAAACAAGTAGTTGAACGGCAGCGGCTCCGGCGTCGACCATGAACCTGCGCCGACGTCGGGTGTAAAGATCTCGAAGCTAGGAACCACAACCCCCCCGTTCCTGTCCGTCCCGAAGATGGTCATGATGCGACCGTCGCTGAGCGAGATGGCGGTAGAGTAGAACCGAGCGAGGTTCACCTCGGCGGCATGAGAGAAGGTCAACCCACCCGGTACGCCGGGACGAGGGTCGAACAGAAAGGCCCGGCGCCCAGGTTCGACGCCGA
Organism: Pyrinomonadaceae bacterium; assembly: GCA_051004635.1. Lineage (GTDB taxonomy): Bacteria > Acidobacteriota > Blastocatellia > Pyrinomonadales > Pyrinomonadaceae > PSRF01. The sequence continues at coordinate 44,172 of JBPCKD010000215.1, read as the reverse complement.
CCCCCCAGCCCCCGTACGCGAGGATCGTGCCCGCCGCGTCGTTGAGGTAGCCCTGTGCACCGGACCAGATATTCTGGTCGGGTGAGATGTCTGCTGGTTGGTTGGCGGGCTCTGAGTACAGGCCCGTGTCCTGATCCCAGAGGCGCGTCTGGTCAGGTCGAGGCCCTTCACCCCAGAACAGCACCTGCGCTGTGTTAGGCAGCAACACAGCATGCATGAAGATGACTGGAGGCTGGTTTGGCACTTCCTCCACCACGCCGCTGGCGGCGTTGGCACAGCGTTCGAAGTCCACTTCGGGACAACTGTTGTCGCCAGGGTCGAGCGGCAGCCGGAGCCTGTTCGCGTCGTCCGGACTCAGCCACACGGTCTGCGTCGAGCGCACCAGTCCGGCAAGCCCCTGCGCCATGTCCGCAACGGATTGACAGTGAAACAGGAAGTCGCCACGCAGCTTGAAACACCTGGCGTCGGGTGGCCGATTGTCCGGGCGCTGGTAATGCTCGACTTCTGGCGGTAGCAGGAGCACCGGAGGAGCTATGGTTTCGATGACGAAAGACTCCGCCGGACCGAGGCTGCGCACGTCGATGCTTTCGTTCGCATACGGCCAGCGTGCGCCGTGAGGGTGAAAATTATGCCAGTCGCGCCCGAGGTCGAGGTTGAAAACGTACCAACGAATCTTCTGGCCCGCGGCGGCCACGATGGTCGGCGAGTTACCCACGAACGAGCGCCCGTTGTAGCAGAGCGAGGGCAAGCTTTCCTTGTCTTTCTCCTCTCCGCGCACTGCTACAAGATCGCCCAGCGCTGCGAGACCGGCCGCTGCTGCGAGATTGCGCACCGCCACTCGGAAATCGGGCACCGCCACAAACTGCCCGCGGTCTATTCCGGGACCATCGCCTGGCCCCTCGTCGTGATCGTCTTCATGCTCATGCTCATGCAGCTTCCCACGCATAACGTGGATGAACATCGGTACGTGCAGAGTGTCGGTCGGTTTGATGACAGGTTGGAGGAACGGCGCGCGGACGTCTTCTTCCAACCCCGCCAGGGCCGGGACCAGAGCGATAGGAGCCACGCCTGGCCCATGCCCGAAACGCTCCCTGGGGCCGGCGAGCTGCTCCGGATCCAGGCCGACGCGGATCACCTCCAGAAGGGGCGGCGTCAGCTGAAAACGCGGCAAGTGATCGCACTCGTCGCCCGGCAGCACGACGATGCCGCCGAACAGTCCGCGGTTGATGGTCTTTCCCATGTCGCGATAGTGGTCGTGGAACGGCCAGGCACCGATCATGTAGTCTTCCACCTCGACGATGTAGGTCCACGACTGGCCGGGACAGATCTCGTCAGAGCGTCGGCCGTCGGCGCTTTGTATCCCGAATGGCCACGCGCCGTCCGAGTCGATCGCGTACTTCAGACCGTGAACGTGGAAGCTGTGTGGCGTATCGTCGTCGTTCTTCACGAGAATGCATAAGTGCATACCGGGGCGTGTGTAGATGACGGTGCCCGGCACACGATGGTCGAAAGCGGGCTCGTTGATATCGGCGAGCACCAGCTTGTCGGGTTTGGGGATGAGGAAGTTTGGGTCGAGGTATTCGCGGTAGACGAGGGCCGTCAGCCGACGCGCGTTCACCTCGTCCTGCGGGATGGTTCCGTCTTCGTGCCCCGCGTTCCGCATGCAGTCGCGCTTGTAGGCGATTGGCGCCGCGACATGGTCGTCTGGCTCAACCGGCGAGTAATCATGGATCGTCTCGATTTTGAGGTAAACGTTCTGGTTAGGCATGGCTGAGTAGCTCCTTTGATGAGAGGTCGGAGTCTAAGGCTAACAAGCGAGGCCCTCGTCAGCGGGATGTGGAAACGGGCGAAAGATATGCCCGGACGGAGAAAATGTCAATGGTGAGATTCCTCGTTGGGCCCATCGTCGCGCCTACCGCGCAACTCTCGGATCGAGTGAGTTCAGCCTTCTTTTTGGCGGTCTGCTGTTTGCTGTTTGCTGTTTGCTTTCTGCCGGCTAGCCGCGATTGAGTTGAACGAGGTCCCCATCCTTCAGCCCGGCCGGCGGCGCCAGGACCACGCGGTCGTCTTTCACCAAGCCCGATACAACCTCAACCTGATCTCCTTCGAAACCAGAAACAACAACGAGACGAGACGATGCCTTGTCTCCCTCGACAAGAAAGAGCGTGATTGAAGAGCCGTTGTGTAGATCCGCGTTGGGGTGGAATGCCGCTCGAGGAATCCAAAACGATTCGGCATTCCCGGCACGCGCCAGGTGCACATTGACCGCCAACCCGGGCATCAATCCTGTTCCGCCGACGACGTCCGCTAAATAACCGAATGTGTTGCTGGTGGAGTCAGCAATTGGATCGATGCGACGGATGCGTGCCCTTGCGATAAGTTGACCATCATTCACGCCGGAGAGGCTAACTATTTGACCGGTCTTCGGCTTGTTCTTTTCCGTTTGCGGAAGTTGGAACTTTACCAAGAGAGGTGACAACTTCGAGACCTCAAACAATTTGTCATTCCTGGCGACGTTTGTCCCCAGAGCGATGTAACGAAACTGTGAACGCCAAAAGGAAAAACCCGCGCAACCTAAGTTGCGCGGGTTTTGAATTATCTCTGGTTCCTCAAATGCTCAGCAGATCCTGAGCAGCCGCTTCAGGGTTTTCCCTTTTTGTCGTCCTTTTTGTTGCCCTGATTGTTGTTGCTCGGCGGCGGTTTGTCCCGCTCCTTGGGTTGGACGACTACTCTGTTGTCATCTTTTGGTGGACGCTTATCTCCCTGCCTCTGGGCATACACTCCGATCGGGAGCAAACAGCCAATCGCCAACACTAACAATTTTCTTTTTAAGTCGAACATCGGGTTTTCCAATCCTCCTCATGCTTTTATCAAGCGCGCATGGGAGGGAGAGTTAAGAGATGCGCCGGCCTCACTCGAGCAATAACGATGCCAGAAGGGCAGAGAGCCCCATATCGTCGTTCGCCTTCATTAACTTACCAGTAACAGCGCATATCCGCACCCTCTGGGACCGTTTCGCACGGTATCGTGCGGCCAGACATCACTCATTGTTAGCGACGCAAGGTCACACTTATGGTACCGACGTTTCCACTGCCGTCAAAGGCACGCAGGCTGATCGTGTGTTCACCGGGCGCCAGTGCCGGAAGCTCAACAGAATATCTTTCCAGGCCACTGTCGGCAATGCCATCATCGGGAAACAGAGGCGTCCAGGTCGCGCCATCAAGGCTAAAATCGGCCTTCTTGATTTTGCCGGTTGCATCACTGACCTCAAAACCAGCTTGAGTGGCGCTCCCAGTCGATTGCGGAAGTGCAACCGCACGCAAGACCGGGGGAGTGTTATCTATATCGACGGGTTCACTCAAACGCTCGCCTGACAGCGCCTGGCCAAGTGGATTATCGGGCGCGTCGGATGCAACGATTCTGACGATGTAGCGCCCATCGGCGAGCGTTGCTCCATCGATGGTGTAAAAGTTATCCCGCAACTTATCCTTCAACAGGCGGAAGGTGCTTTCGTTTAGTGCTCGATAGTAAATCGCGTATTCCAGCGTGTCGCCATTTCGATCCTCGGTCTGCCATTGAAATGAGCGCGCGCCGCGCTGAAAGAGTCGCCGCGGAGCAACCTGCGCAACCGCACCGAACAGCGATGGGTCCAGACCAGACGACTCGAGATTTGGATCCACTTGAATCTGAGCTATCTGTTGCAGACCCACACCGATTGGCAGCGCACTAATAGACAGCACTTCAGGAGCTACGTTGCGAGGTAGATAGGCGACGCTGACGTCTTCTATCGAGGTCTGGCCCGCCGCTCCAGCTGTTCGCAGAGTGGCCCGCCACTGGATAAAGCGCGCCCGCGGACTTGGAATCTGATTCCCTTCCGGATCGCGCAATGAAGTGCTCCAGTCGCTCCAGGTAGCGTCTGGCCGCTCGCCGTTTCCGGTTCGTGTTTGCAACTCGACGTTGCCACTCCCCCGCCACCAAATCCGCCCCCAGGTGGCCGTAAGCTTTGCATCACGCACTGGTGATTCATAAGATCCTTCAGTCACCAACTGTTTGCCGAAGCGAAACAGTTTTCCCTGATTGCTTGATGCGGCATAGACCTGTCCGCCTTGCATGACAAACGATGAAATCTGGCCCTCGCTCGACTGCAGCAGGAGCGTATCTCGCCCGTCATTCGTGACAGAGTAAATTCTTCCCTTCTCGGCAGTGCCGATCAGGACGCTGCCCGGTTGCAGCGCCGGAGCTATGGCAAAGGCGGTAACTGAAGGTGAACTCCAAACTACGTCAGCGCCGCCATCAGGCAGGATGCGAAAGACCGCGCTACGCGCGCTCGACACGTCTGTCCGACTGCGAGCCGGCTGGCCCTGCATTTGAACGGGCGCCCCACTTTCGTCAATAGCGGTTATAGTTACGGAAGTGCTTGGTGCACCACTTCCGTCGGTTGGTTGTGTGGCTGGGGCCGGCACCGACTGCTGTCTTCCTACCGAGGCAGCGTCACTGAGCGCAAGCGCGTATATGGAGCCATCAGCGGCCGGAACAAGGGCATGGATCTCGCGCAGTTGGGCGTCAAACAAGGCGAAAGCCTTGCCGTCGGGCGAGATACGCAGCACCAGTCCTCCGGGATCAGTGCCCGCAATTAAATCTCCCTGCGCGGTGACTGCCAGTGAGATAACGTGAGTCTGATTAGTGGCGATTAATAGTGAAGACTCGGGCTTTGCTCCCGCTGAGCGAACGCGATAGAGCTTGCCGCTATCGCCGGTGCCAACGGCGAGCGCTCCATCCCCGAGCACCGCCAGGGACCAGATATATTTGTCAGTCGGATCGAAAAACACCTCTGCGTTTCCATTCGAAGGAATTCGATAGACTTTGCCATCCGGAGAAGTTCCCGCGTAGAGGGATCCATCTCGAGCGACCGCAAGCGCCGTCACATCCAGTTCCGCGGCATCGTAAAACAAAGAGCCGCGTCCGTCGGAAGATACACGATAGATTTTCCCATCGTGACCAGTACCAAGATAAACATTGCCCTGGTTATCCACCGCACTCGACCAGACAAATGCCTGCTCGGTATTGAATACCTCGGTCAGGTTAGGCGCCAACATCAAGACCCCGGTATCGCTAATTGAGACGCCTCGCGCGTCACCTTTCAGCAATTCGGCGCGGCTATTGGTTTCCCAGATTACGGGTTGTCCAGAGTAGCTGGCCGAGGCAGCAGCGCCGATTAAAAGCACAGTAACCACAAAGCCCGCCAGATGATTTCGTAATTTTGCCTGAAGCATATTTCGACTCTTAATTCCCTATGTATTTAGCGTAAAGCGATCGCGCAGTTTTGATTTCACTCGTGCCGCGGATAATCGATCGCGCGTCCTGGAACACTGTTACTTCAAAGTCCCCCGTTTTAAAACGAAGGAGATAGTTATTGAATTTCACGTCGCCGTTGACGCGAAGTCTTTCGGCAAGTTGCGCAAAATTAATTTGAGTTGAACGCGCCGGCGAAATTTGCACAGCATCCCGGCCACACAAAACCGCCGCAAAGTCTTCCGCAGCAGACTCGAGCATAGCGAAGTTTGCCAGGCCACAAGTTGGGCAGTCGGGTAATGGAGCCCCGGGATTGATTTTCCGCCACTCATTTCGCCAGACGTCACAATGCATCAGCGAATGGTGCAGACTTTCCTCCTGACCAGTCAGGAGTTTCAGGGCCTCTGCGACCTGAACAGCTGCGACGACGCTGATTATGGGCATGATCACGCCCGCCGTGTCGCAGGTCGGGGAGCTAGCGGCCGGGGGGGCCTCCTCAAAGACACATCGCAAACAAGGTGTTCGATGCGGCTGGATGGTCATCGTTACGCCGTAAGATCCGACAGCAGCACCATAAACCCAATTGATTTCGTGCTTCACACACGCATCATTAATCAAATACCGGGTTGCAAAATTATCTGTGCCATCCAACACCAGGTCGCGGTCTTTGACCAGCCGTTCAATGTTTGAATGGTTGACGTCTACGATTTCCGGTTCTACCAGTATGTCCCGGTTTATCTCGCCAATATGGTTGGCGGCGGCGACTGCCTTTGGTATGCGTTCTGATGCGTCTCGCTCCGTAAACAGAGTCTGTCTTTGCAAATTTGAAGCTTCCACAAAATCGCGGTCCGCGATTCGCAGACTCCCGACGCCAGCGCGCGCCAGGCTTTCAGCTTGCGCGGAACCGAGCGCGCCACAGCCAACGATGAGGACGCGCGATTGTCGCAACCGGCGCTGACCCTCCTCGCCAATTCCGTTGAATAAGATTTGACGGCTGTAGCGTTCGTTCATGGTTCTAATTCACATAGGTCCTATAGGTTATATAGGTCCTTTTCGCCCGACGGCTGCCGATCGAGCTCCCGGCCGGCTGCGTCAGACATCACACCCTCTGGAGCGTCTACTCCGGTCCACAACCTAAACTGCTCAGCGGCCTGGGCAATCAGCATCGACAAACCCCCCAACGTTTCACAGCCCGCCTCCTTCGCCGCGCCCAAAAATCGGGTCTCAGCTGGATTGTAAACTAAGTCGTACGCGAAGCGCGCGCCACGAAGTTGGCTTGCAGTTGCCGGCGTTTCAGCTTCAAACTTGCCGAGTGTTCCCAATGGCGTCGTATTTATCACCAGGTCAAAACCATCGAAGCTGGCTTCTCCCATGGTTTCCACCGCCGCGCCAAACTTTTCGGCGATAACTTCGGCCTTCTCAATATTGCGCGCAAAAACCGTCAGCTCCGCACCTTCCTCCCGGAGGCCCCATAGCGCCGCGCGCGCAGACCCTCCGGCTCCAAGGACCGCGCAACGCGCCGCTCGCAACTCACCAAACTTTTGAGCCAGGGGCTTTATGAGACCTCGTGCATCAGTGTTAAAGCCATGCAGCCCGCCGTTCTTGACCACAATCGTATTCACCGCGCCGATTTCTTCTGCGGCCGGCTCAATCCAATCGAGTTGCTTCATCACGGCTGATTTATGTGGCGCGGTAACACTTAAACCACCTAAGTTCCAATCGAGCTCACGGGTGCGCGGATGAATCATACGTCTAATAAACCCTGCGACGTCCTTCACCTCGAACGGAAGATAAACAGCATTGATAGCCATCGCTTCGAAAGCCGCGTTGTGGATCAAAGGCGAAACTGAATGACAAACCGGCAGACCTATCAATCCAAAGATTTGTGTTTCGCTGTCAATTTTTTCAATCCGATAAACCTGTTTTAGTTCGCGGGCCGAGATCTGGCCGGGAGCTGTTCCGGTTTCACTCTCCAGCGCGGCATAAGTCAAAAAGGCTCCGCGCGACGGACCGAGAATGCGTGTGGCAATTCCTGCCGTTCCCATTGCAATCGCTATCATTTCCCGCCCATCGGCACGCGCCCGCTCAAGCAGATGGAAAACCGGAAGGCAATCAATCGCGTCATCAGCTTGTACCGCAATCTTCAGAATTCTTGCGGCCGTCTTTGCCATCCTGTCGTATAGGTCGTCCAGATCATTCGGCACACCGATGAAATCATGGTAAGAGCAGATCACCTGGTTCCATTCAGGTTGGGTCGTATAGTCAAAAACATGCGAATTGCTCGCCAGGTCAAACTCAATATCCAGGAACCCATTCGTTGCAGAACGACCGAACACCCAAAACCCCAGCCTGGTCTCCATCTTCAATTCGCGTCTTCCTCCTTGTTCGGCCGGGCGATAGGTAACGATGGTCGGCTTTGGGGAGTTCTCAAACAAGTGGTCCAGGCATCGAAAGTTCCCGCCAATTTGGAAGGGATCAAGGCAGTCGAGTCTTATTTCAATTAGGTCGGCAAGTGGCGCGGCCCTGATGATTGCAGTCTCAGTAGCGCTAATGCTTTGTTCACAAATCGGAACACAAATAACTGGAGGCTTTGATTCCATCAAACAAACCAGGAGGCGATGCTACTTCTACCTGGGCCGGTAAGACTGGAGCATCGCCTCCGCTGGATTTCAGTTTTCCTGAGTCCCGAAACTCAGATCTGAGATCTCAGATTTCAGATCTCAGATTTCAGATCTCAAATCTCAGATCCCTTCTATTTCGGCGCCTCGCCTGGCGCACCAAAATGCCTCGTCGGCGCTTCTGCGCCCAGGTGTCTGGTGGTCCCTTCGGTGACACTCGGAGGCGGAGCAACCAGCTCGCCCGTGTTTCGTACCGGGAACGCATTGACCGGGGATGGCGGTTGCATTGAAGGTTGTCCAAAACTGCCGGGCTGAAACGCACGTTTCTCGCGCTCCTTCAAACGAATATACTGTGCGACGCCAGTTCCCATCATCGAGAATGCCGGTATCAGCATCCAGAACCACCAGCCACCTCCCATTCTCGAAAACGCAAGCGCGATGGCAACGAGCAGGAACGCGATACCCATAAACACATTCTTAAATGCATGATCCAGGCTCAGCCCGCGACGGCCCTGTCTTCTGCCCACGCGGCAATCGAGGTCGATATCATCCGGTGCCGCTTGAGGCAACTGACCGGAAAGCGCTTGTGGAACGAGACTGACATTGGCCCCACACGAGCGGCAAAATTTCGCCCCGTCGAGATTCTGGGTCGCGCATTTAGGACAAAACATTCTTACCTCCCATCGTCACACCTGGCGGCGTCAAGCGCTTCAGTCCGCGTTTGTCGAATTTACCTTTCTCGGTTCTGTGCACCTCTTTGACGCAAGGCTTCATAGAGAATGATCCCTGCTGCGACCGAAACGTTGAGTGATTCTATCCGCCCGCGCACCGGAATACGAACCAATGCATCACAACGTTCCCGCACCAGTCGATGCAAACCGGTTCCTTCGCTCCCAAGAAAGAGCGCGCTGGGAACAGTCCAATCCCATTCAGTGTAGTCTGAAGTGCCATCTTCAGCGGCACCAATGACCCAGATGTTACGTTGTTTCAGTTGCTCTATCAATTGGACCAGGTTTGTTACTCGCGCTACGGGAATGTGTTCCAGCGCCCCGGCAGCCGCTTTTGCCACTGTGGCGGTTAGCCCGACGGCGCGTCGCTCTGGGATGAAAACGCCCCCCACGCCGGCACATTCCGCGGTGCGCAGTATTGCGCCCAGGTTACGTGGGTCTTCCACTGCATCGAGACCCAGGACCAGCGGCTTCTTGTGAGTTTTTACTTGCGAACCCAGTTCTTCCAGAAGCTCTTCCGCGTCGCGGTACTTCGCAGCGGCAGTTTTGGCTACGACTCCCTGGTGCGTTACTCCAGGCAGGTCCCGCTCTAAAGCGGATCTTGGCGCCCGGTGCACGGGCACTCTGGCTTGCTTCGCCAACTCAATCAATTCCCGCAGACGTTCATGGCGGGCACCTTCGGCAATAGTTATGTGCTCGAATTGCTTGTGCCCCCCACGAAGAGCTTCGAGAACAGGAATCAGTCCATAGATCGTGCTGAAGGCATCATGATGACTTGAAGTCTGCACACGGTCCGGGTCATCTCGTGAATCCGCACGCCCCTCAGTCGGCAGCGCTCGGGGACGACTTGTAGATTTCTTACGAGTCTTCATTCTTCATCTTCGCTTCAGCCAGAAGGTAATGACGGAGTCGCGCATACCGCAGGAATTGCTTCTCATTGCTCGTCTCCATTGCACTGCCCACCGTGTATTTCCCCGGTCGCTCGCGACGCAAACCACCCGATTCGTTTTGCTGTTGCGATGGCCAAACCGATTCCAAAGCCTTTCGCACCAAATTGAAGGACTCGTCACGCTCAGCCTGGGGAGCGTTTTCGTAAAAGCGTTTGAGCAGTGTGGCAAGGTTTTCGGCAGCCAAAAGACTCTTCGTGTTCCCCAAACACGTGAAGTCAAAACTATTCGCTGCGAAGCGATAGGATCTAGACAGGACTTTAGTATGCAACTCAAAAACAGGCTCATCGAAGAAAAACTCACTGGCATCGACAATACTATTTTCAGAGCGCGTTCGTTTTTGTTCCTTCAATTCAACTCGCCTGGTGATTAGTCGGCCTGAAACGAGCAATTCGAAATCGGACCACTGAATATCGATGGCTGGTGTTTCCGGAGTTTGAAAGGCCCGTATCCCCGCAGCGTCGATGTCAATTGCGCGCACCCTGGTAGTTGCGGTTTCTTCAGGGCCGAGCTCTGCATCCGGCACAATGCGGGTACCAATTCCCAGGGGCTCGAGCCGGCGTTGGACCAGTAAGGCTTCATCCAGGGTGGCCGCACGCGCGACTGGTAATGGCATCCCAAACTCCAAAATCCGCGTCAAGGCTGCTGTCGTCAATCGCAGCAGCGCGGCAGCCTCGATCAGCGCGGGCTCGCCAGGATTTGCTGGCTGGGGCCAAAGGATGTTGTTATATCCCTGCTCCCATTTTTCCAAGGGCCTTAACGTCGGCTTTTGCAGCTGAACGGTAGTTTCGTCGGCCGGGAGAATGGCTGCGCAGTAAAGGCAGTTAACCCTGGTTGGGGGATTGGCGCGCAGGCATTCTTCACAACGGACCATCTGATCCGGCGAGAACGACTGGGGCTCAACAGGAGCTATTGGTTCATCGGAAAGGAATGGAACGTTTTCGTTAGCTTTCGGCAATAGCTCCTCCAGGAGTTTGGATTATACGACGCGTGTACTTCCTATCGAACCTCGGAGCTGCGATCACAGTATTTCCGAAGTTATTAACTCCGTCTGGTGTCCGACACACTTTAGTTTGTCGTCCTATGTTATGGCCACACAACTCAACAATGTCATGGGCACACAACTCGACAAACTAAAGTGTGTCGGACATTTATTATCATGACGAAAAACCAGGCCCGCCAAACTATTCTTTTTTTAGCTTTCGCCCTTGCGGCGGGAGGCTGTGCTCCACTGCAACCGCCAAGTGCGACAGGGCCAAGAGGAAACCTACCCGCCTACCCTGTGTTATTTACTGAGGATAATTCCAGACGAGAAGCCTCCGTATTGGCGTTGAATCAGCTCATCCAGCAAACGGGGGGCTCAGGAGCGTTTGCAGCTCAGCTTCAACCGATAACCGCAACAATCCGAAGTTTGCCTGCCGATCCCAGCCGTCCTTTGATTCTCCCGAAAGTTGGGGCCGGGGCAATCATGAACGAAGAAGAAACTCGGGAAGCATTGCGACGATTTATAACAGACTCGCGGGAACTTATCGGAGCAGACCCCGCAAAACTTTCCCTGGTGGAACGCGTGGATCAGCCGGATGGTTCAAAAGTCGCGATCTACGAACAACGTCCGTTTCGCTACCCGATCCGGGGCAAGTACGGAAAACTAGAGATTCGTTTTACGACGGACCGTCGCATCATAAATATCTCCAGCACATGTATTCCCCAGGCGGACCGCATTCAAACGGCACTCGCCGCCCTTAATGTTCGAGTCAAAGCCGAAGATGCGGTAAAGCAACTGCGCGAGAACGGCATAATGTACACCGACGCTAATGGCACCACATCAAATATTAAGATACCGGCGGCAAGCGAAGTCATGGCGCGTGGGCTCGTGATTTACATTCAGCCGTCAAAGAGTCAGCCAGATGCACTGGAGTTTCACCTCGCCTGGGAGATTCAACCTGTCATTGGGTCAATAAAAACGGCGTATGTGGACGCAATCAATGGCGAGACCATCGCTATTGAATAGGTGCTTTGCTGTTCGTCTCCTTGACCAATCAGGCACAAAAAAGCATTCTAGAACTATCTTAAGAGCTTATTTGGAGTAGTCCATCGGATGAACAATTTTGATCCTACGAACAATATCTCATGGCAACTCGGACACCGTGGCAGAGTCGCAGTTTTCATTGATGGTAACAATCTGTTTCATGCAGCGCGGTTCCACAATATTGACATAGATTACAACAGACTCTTACGCGTACTGTTAGGCGATGGGCGCCTGCTGAGGGCCTTTTTCTACACGGGCGTAGACATCGGGGCGGAACGACAGCAAGGCTTTTTGCTTTGGATGAGACGCAATGGCTTTCGCGTAATTCAAAAAGAATTAAAAACATTCTACGACGGTAGCCGAAAAGCCAATCTTGATGTAGAAATCGCCGTGGACATGCTCTCGCTTGCCGGCTGCTATGACACCGCCGTGCTCGTTTCCGGTGACGAAGATTTCGTTTACGCGGTAAACGCCGTTGCGTACAAGGGTGCCCGAGTCGAGATCGCAGGTTTCCGTTCAAATACGGCGCCCAAACTGATCGATGTGGCGGATTACTTCATTGATCTGGGCGAAATCGCCGATCGGGTTCGCAAGGAGATTCATGGTCCACGCTACGACGAGCGTTATCTGCATGAGCAACAACCCACGCAGTATCTGCATGAACCGATTCCTGTTGAGGATCATACGCCGGACGGATTTCAGACGGCGATGCGAGTCGTAGTGGAAACAACCATTGAGGAAGCCGAGCAATTTGACACGGCGACGCCATTCATCCGAGTAACGGATGAGCATTAAATAGTCCGAAAGCAGACTCCTATTGAGTATGAGACTTTTTACTATCGAAGAAGCCAATGCGCTTCTGCCGTCGGTGCGACAAATCCTGCGAAAAGTTCAGCGTTCTCGCCGGCGCCTATCCGCATATCGTCACCAGGCAAAACTAGCTGCCGAAGGAGCGGAGCAAGGGGGCGGCGGCATGGAGGGTGGTGTTCTTTACGCTACAATCCTCACAAATTTCACTGAGGAGATTGGGGAGCTGGATGTTATCGGCGTCCAGTTGAAGGATTTTGACCGCGGCCTCGTCGATTTCCCTTCGCTTCGAGAAGGTCGAGTTGTGCTGCTTTGTTGGCAATTGGGTGAAGGCGACCAGCTCGAGTGGTGGCATGACATGGACGCTGGTTTCGGCGGCCGCACACCCCTTTAGGACTTTTCCACAGCAGTCTCCTCACGACCCACCGATTCCCACCCAACGGACAACTCCAACGCCTCTTATATTTTCTGGTTGACCACTTAAAGTAGTCCCTGATATTATGCGCGCCGACGACATAGGAGTTTGTCCCGGTTTTACGGGGTCCCCGGCGGGGCAACCCCGCTGGGGTGCCTTCACATTGCAGATTAAAAGCTAGCTAGCTTTATACCGTCCCCTTCGGAGGCAGCTTAGTATGCGATGTCCCTCGTGCGGAGCGATCACGCAGCAGAATTCGATCGAATGCTCGGAATGCGGCGCGATCCAGGATAATAGCTCAGTGAATGGTTCCGAACAGCCTATGAAAGAAACAACCCCTACGAAAACCAGTCGAAAAATGTCGCAGGCTCGCTCTCTGATCGAGTTTCCCGGCGTTACGCGAAGCTCATTACCACAGTGGCGTAAGGAGTTAGGGGAACGCGTGCGTGAAGTGCAGGAAAGGAAAGCGCGAGAAGCACTGCTGGAAACCGGCGAAGCTCTCCCCGCAGTCGAGCAAGGTGAATCAAGAACGCCGTTGCTGGAGCTTCTTCCCCGAGTAGACGGCCCGCCGGTTAATCCTTTAGTTACTGCGGCTTTGGAGCGCATAGAACGGGCAAATGCGCATATTCGATTTTCAGGCAATGCCGCTGTTGCCCCGATGTTAGCTTATGAGGAGCCCCCAGAATTTGCACTGGAGGTTGCGCCCTCAAGCGACGACTTGGGCAAATGGGACCTATTGCTTCGAGAGGAGCCGGGCCCCACGTCCAACCGCGCTGAAAAGACCCACAACCTCGCTGTCGTCCCACCGCAGGAGATTAGCCAGGTGCTTACTCCAACGCCGGAACCGGTAGATATTCCGGCACTTGACGAGGCCGGGCCTTCGGAGCCACCAAGAAAACCCAGAAGAATGATACTAGGGGATCTCAATGACCCGGCTCTTAACTATCTGGACTCGATCCCGGTAGCTATTTGCGTAGACATTGCCGGGAGGCAATCGGCTCCAATTTTCCGTCGCTGCCTCAGCGCCACACTGGATTTAGTAGTTGTTTGCCTTCTCTCGTCGCCGGTCGGTTTGCTTGTGAAGCAGACTGACCTTAAGTGGCAAGACTCGCGCACGCTCGCGTTTGCGATAGGTACCTTTATTGTCATGGGCTTCGTGTATTTGACGATCAGCACGGCGTTTACCGGACGCACGTTGGGGATGAAACTCTTTTCTCTCCGTGTGGTTGATGCCCGCACAGGTCTAATCCCCACCGGTGGACAATCAGCGGCACGCGCCCTGGTCTATATGCTAACCCTTGCCTCTGCCGGGATAGCACTGGTCTATACCTTTGTCGATTCTGAAAGAAACACCGCTCACGATCGTTTCACTCGCACAGCTGTAGTTCGAGTTTAAATAAGATTGACCGATGGCATAGGCTCTGCTCTGAGGCCAGAGCAGGGCCTTTTTGTTTGAATACCAACACTCGACGAGATTCAGCAATCCAGGGTGCACCAGGACACATTAAAAGAAATTGTAGAGGAGTCAGAAGGGCTGCTGCGAGGTCGTTTCCTGGGAAGGCTTTTCCAGTTGTCAGACTCCTCTTTGGCCATCGACTTCGGCTTGAAAAGCGACGGACATCTTTTTGTCAGCACCGAACCGTCCGCGCCACGTCTCTATCTGATCAAGCGGAGCCTTCGAGAGTTGGAGAAACGGTCCCTTTCGCTTTCCCACTTTAGCCAGGCGCTGCGAGCAAATTTGAGTGGTGGCAAATTGTTATCCATAACTAAGGAAGATGACGAGCGGGTCGTCAGACTATCTCTTAGCGTTGCTGATGAGTTGGGTGATTTCGAGACTCGTGGACTAGTAGCTCAACTGACAGGTCGTTCGGCAAATCTCTTCCTGTTGGACTCTGCTGGTCGTATCACATATGCGCAACGCGCACCACGTGGAGAGGGTCAACAAATAGGCGAGCCATACCGGCCGCCCACTCTTCAAGCGAAGCAGCCTGCCCAGGAGCCGCGCCTTACGCGGGCAAACTTCCCTACCCTCTCGGCGGCAGCCGATGAACACTATCGTCAGCTCGCAGCCGAGCACGAATTCGACAGCCTGGCAGCGAATCTTCTGGGCAACCTGCGAAAGGAAATAGGCAGGCGAACGAAACTGAAAGCTAATCTCAGGAAAGATCTCGTCGCCCACGGTAACCCGGACGAACACAAACGGATTGGCGATCTGCTCCTCGCCAATATCGCGAATGCAGAGCGCGATGGTAACAAAGTGAAGGTGCAGGACTACTACGCTGAAGGTGCGCCGACGATTGAGGTCGAGATCGATGAAACCACGTCTTTGCAGGATGCCGCCGGCGAGGCGTTCTCGCGCTATTCAAAAGCCAAACGGGCAGTTGATGAGATCGGACGGAGGTTGCTTCAACTCGATCGCGAACTGGCGCACCTCGAGGAGAAGCGAGTCAAGCTGCAAAAAGCTATAACCGATCACGACCTGGCGGCTTTAGCCACGCTTGGTGAGCGGAAAGAAGAAACGACACCCGCTCGCAAAAAACAAAAGGCGTCCATGACCCTTCCGGGCATGAGACGCTATCGATCTTCTGATGGGTACGAAGTGATTGTCGGCAGATCGGCACGCGATAACGATCAACTAACTTTTCGGGTGGCGCGTCCAAACGACCTTTGGCTACACGCCGGCGATTATCCGGGATCTCACGTTATCGTTCGCAACTCCAGCCGAAGTGAAATTCCACACCGCACCATAATTGAAGCGGCGCAACTGGCGGCGAAATTCAGTCAAGCCAGCAAAGACTCCAGGGTTACAATCCACTACACCCAACGCAAGTTTCTAACAAAACCAAAGGGAGCGGCGGCGGGACTTGTGCGTATGTCGAGTTTTCGTTCGATTATCGTCGAACCCGGCGAAACTATGGAGCGGCTGTAAGACAAGAGCTATTAGGTCCTCTAGGACCTATTGGGATCTAGCTTTGCCTTATCACTTATACCGGTAAGTGATTCGACCTCTCGACAGATCATAAGGCGACATTTCAACACTTACGCGATCACCGACCAGAATGCGAATGCGATTTTTGCGCATCTTTCCGGAGATCGCTGCCAATACGACATGTTCGGTATTGTCCAGTTGCACTTTGAAAAATGCGTTGGGCTGTTTGTCGATTATGGTGCCCTCCGCCGGAATCAAATCGTCTCTTGCCAATAGATTCTCCTTTTAAGAGTTCCAAGTACTGAGTTCTGAGTACTGAGTTTGGACGTCCTCGAATTCACTCGAAAACTCAGGACTCAGTACTCAGCACTTGTTTTTACCGACTAGCGCGTCGCGGTCGGAATGAACGAGTGAAGACTGCCCGCGGAGCGGTCGCTCGCGCGAACGGCTTGGCGGTTGTGTCAGGCTTTCGCCCTCCAAATCCCGGCAACATCACCCGCTTAACCGACTGTCCAGTTAACTTTTCGATCGCTCGCATGGATAACTCGTCAACCGGCGTCACGATAGTGATCGCCCGTCCGGAGTTACCGGCCCGTCCTGTTCGACCGATGCGGTGCACATAATCTTCCGGCGCCGACGGTACGTCGTAGTTGATGACGTGTGAAACAGAATCCACGTCCAAACCACGCGCTGCAATGTCGGTGGCCACCAGCACCCGCGTCTTGCCATCGCGGAATCCGCGAAGAGCGGCTTCACGCTGCGGCTGCGTACGATCGGAATGAATCCGATTAACACTGTGGTCCCGTGCTGAAAGAATGTGCGACAAGCGTTCTGCCCCGCGACGTGTGCGCGTAAATACGAGCACTCGCTCAAATTTTTCGCGCTCTAGCAGGTCAAGCAACAAGGCCGTCTTCGATTCCTGCGCTACCGGGTAGGCAGATTGCTCAACCATAGTAGCGGCTTGTCCGCGTGGGCTGACTTCGATCAGCTTCGGATCTTTCATTGTGGTGCGCGCCAGCTTTTCAATGTCCGAAGACATTGTTGCTGAGAAGAGCAGTGTTTGCCGTTTTGCGGGCATCATTGCAAGGATGCGGCGAATCGCCGGCAAAAACCCCATGTCCAGCATGCGGTCAGCTTCGTCAAGGACCAAAACTTCGACGCCGGAAAAATTTATTGCGCCGCGCTCCGACAGATCCAGCAAGCGACCAGGCGTAGCAATCACTATTGCCGCTCCGCGTCGCAGATCCGAAATTTGGGTGCGCATGTTCGCGCCGCCAATCACCGTGACGCCACGATTGGCCTTCACGCGATTAAGCTCGCCGTAGTTCTTTTGAATCTGCATTGCCAGCTCGCGCGTTGGAGCCAGCACCAGAACACGAACGCCGGGTCGCGGCTTTTCAGTCATCCTTTGAATTATGGGAAGCAAAAATGCGGCAGTCTTGCCTGTGCCGGTTTCAGCACAGCCGATCATATCGCGGCCGCTTAGGACTACAGGGATTCCCTGTTCCTGGATCGGTGTTGGTTCGGTGTATCCGAGAGACTCGCAGCTGCGCAATTGCGCGTCACCGAGTCCCAGTTGAGAAAAATTCATAAACTCCTACTAGTTTCTTTCCTGCGTAAACTTTTACGCAGCGTTAATTACGCCCGGGGCGTTAGTAATTCCTTAAGGACAAATGTCCTTGAACTGGAATGGTTTGAGAAAGTCAACGCTTGGGCGTTGGCAAAATGCAGCCAGTTGACCGCAACAAAACTTGCCAACGCCCTTTGGCGCTGATTGTTCTGGGAAGTGATTACCAGCGGGGCTCGCGATTGCCGCCACCGCCGCCGCCGCCGCCGTAGCCGCCGCCACCGCCGCGATTACCACCGTAACCGCCGCCGCCGCCACGACCACCACCAAAGCCGCCACGACCACCACCGCCGCCGCCCGCGCGATTTTCGCGTGGTTTGGCTTCGTTGACGTTCAGTGCACGACCATTGACTTCCTTGCCATTAAATTGAGCGATGGCTGCCTCGCCCTCTTCCTTGCTGGACATTTCGACGAAGCCGAAGCCGCGTGAACGTCCTGTGTCGCGGTCTTCCACGACGCTTGCCGATTCAACCGTTCCTGCCGCTGCAAAAAGCTCCTGCAGATCCTGACTTGAGGTCGCAAACGCGAGATTTCCTACGTAAAGTTTCATAGACATAAAGATATACCTTTCCCCTTGTGGGGATAAAAGAAGCTGCGAATCGGATTGGCTTCGGTCGAACGGTAGGAGCGAAGGGCCGGTTTTCGGATGCTCTAAAGAGCGGCTTCTGAAGTTGAAATCAGCCTGCTCTCGAACTATCCAAACGCCAGCGCTAAACTATCTTATGCGCGGGGCGCATCACCGTCGATGCGCGAGAGAAGGATTAACCGTGCGTCACTATGCACTATTATGGGCAAACTAGCAAGGCGAGACGCAGGAGTCGACTTACCAACTCAGTGGCAACTACCAAAAGTGAGGATTTACTTCCACGGAGCTATCGTTAGCAGTTCATATAGTACGAAATGAGGGAATGAATTTAGGCAAGTCGCCCACGGACCGACCGACCAGGTTGTCAGACTTCGGCTGGTCTTCAGGGTTGAACGACGACCTTTACCGGATTGGATTCGAGTTCTACAAATTTTTTCTTATCCTGCATCACAATCTTTCGCTTCACCGTGACGGTATAAGTGCCATTCGTGCTGAGATCATACGAGTCGAGAACGTCGATCTCATACTGCACAACTTGCCCCGGAGCGATTCTGGAAACAATGCTTCTCAGAACTGGTGACTCAAGTGCCTTTTTAGCCTTCTCCGACAACGGCATCTTATCACCCGCGCTGTTCTTTATCTCTAATTGATTATCTCGTACTGGGTTCGTGTCAATTCTGTAAATTTCCGCGTCAGTCCCGTTTCTTAGTGTCAGTTTGATAATGATAGGCTCTCTTAGTACGAAAGTAGGTTTGCCGACTTCAGCTAGTAGCGTAGGCTTGCCCTTGACCATAGTATTTCCAACTGTGTTAGCGTCGTTTCTGCTTGATACTGACTCAACAGGTCCACTTTTTGGAGAAACTACCTCGCGTGGCATTTTGCTTCCGACGTTGACGGCGAGGGCGAGCGTCAGAGTGCCCAGCATCGCCAGTGCGGACATGACGAGTATCCTGGCGCGGTTAACCTTCATTACCTTACCTCCGTTCGAACAAATCTAGTGGGGCAATCAAACCCGCTATTCTGCTACCCATTGGTTATAAAATGAATTATACGTCCAGATTGGAAACGCCGTTGAATCGGCGTCCGAAGTTACGCTGTGGCTGCTCGAACTCAGCGACCATGTGGCTCCACTTCGGACAGTAGTTCCAGACCAACTCCAAGGCACTCTCCGCAATGGAACCCAAATCGAGGACGCTCCGCTAGGCTTGAACATTAACCACATTTCAAAACTATCACTAGTGGTATATTCCAAGTAACTACTAGTTAGGGCACCGGAGCGTGGCGAATCATTCGTGCTGGCGGTTGAGTCATATGGAAAAGTTTCGTCCAAACCAGCTCCAGTCCACCTCTCCCAGGCACCATCGTTCAACTTTCGCCTATGCAAGGGTGTAACCGTTTGAACCCACGCAGTATCACCCGAGAAACCAGCAGGTATGGTTAGCGTTCTCGAGAAAGAGATCCCAGCACTCCCCAGGATTCCAAAGTGCATGGTTAGATCGTTCCAAGCTGAATCCACAGCGATAGTGCCCGTACTAGTGGTGACCGCCGCCGTAGGACGCTTGACATTAAACGTAGCTGTCTTCGTTAGGTTGATTCCTCCCACCGTAACTGAGTGTTGAACTTGCCGTCCATCTCCCCCGTCAACCCAATAGAAATCTACTGCCGAAGTAGTCAGGCCTGACACCTCCGTGACCCCACCACTGGTGGGTAGTCCGCATCTTGGGGGAGTACCAGTGCCATTGCAAGTGACCACGTAATTGCCGATACGGGTGGGGGGAATTGTCCACTGAGGGTTAGAACCCGAGCCACCTTCCACTTGAGCCGTAAGGCTGATTTTTTGACCCACAATTACATCGTGAGTTGTTCCCGTTATATCGTTACCATCCTGCAGTATTTTTAACCTTACGACAAAAACGCCGTTCGCTAAATGCATTGGAATAAGGGTGGAGCGGCAACCGGGAGCCCCCCCGCCCTGCCAGTAGCGAACATAGGCGTCCCAATTGCCATGGATGCCAGTATTACCTGGCCCTTGCCCAAAAACATAACCTCCTGACACGGTCGCAACGGAAGTATCAGTACTCGTCCAGGTAGCAATTCCATTGACAGAGTAAGAAGTGAGCAGTTGGCCATAACAATTCCTATCTTGTTCCCTAAAATCGTAGAAAGTAACACCGCCCCCTTCGATTGTCTGGTCGGTGTCAGGGACTTTCCAGGCAGTGTCCAAAGAGTCGCCGCAACAGTTCTGGCAAGCATAGTTGTTGCTCACCGCCTTTTCCGTGTCCACCTGCTCAGACCGCCCGATCATCGCCAGAACGTCGGGCCCGCGTATCGACCACTTCACCTGCCCGCGCGTCGCACTCGGAGGGATCGTATTGCCGTTGGCGTCCGGCGCCTGTTCGTCACGCAGCGCACGAATGTCTATCGTGACGGCTTGTCTGGGTTCGACGGTCTTGAGTCCGAGCGAGTAGACGCCGCCGCCTTCGAAATCGAGTTGGAAAGTGTATTGCTGAGTCGCGTCTGTGACGTTCTTCAGGTAGACATAGGTCGAGGAAGTGCCGTCAACGTACCAAGGGTAGCCGCCGGTGGCGCTGCGCTGTGCAGCAATGTCCCACAGCGGCAGACGGAATAGTTGGTTACCGCTGTCGCTCACGCTTAAGGCTGAGATCAGCACACTCCCCGGCTCATTCGTGTACTCAAACTCTATACTGGCGGCAGTTACATCATCGGGAACGCCTGATAGTCTCAACGCCTTAGCCACGTTGATAGTGGTCGTTTCGCCCGGGAACAGGCGCACTTCGGGCATTGACACGATCGCCGTGCTGCCATCGCTTGCCCTATAAGGCAGCCGCCCTGTGATAGTGGTTTCGACGGGCCCGGCGTTATGCGCAACCACGATAGGCTTGACCGCTTCATGTCCCGCTTCTTTCAAACGCAACCCTGCGCCTTGCAACTTCGTGGACTTTGACGCCGACGGATCTGAAAACTGAACCGCGAGGGAGTAGCCTTGCGCGGCGTCCTGCGCCATTCCACGCGCTAAGACCGCGCCGCTCTGGCCATTGTGCTCCACATAGAGCGCACCAAACGTGGACATCGTGCCCCGGTTATCACCGAAGATGTCGTGCGCCACATCCATCAAGCGAGTTTCATGTGGCCCTAGCTCAACGGTAACGCTTGCTTTCTGCGTTGGCTTCGCTCCATTAGCGCTCGCCTGTACCGTTACTGGTAAATCGGAAGTGTTAGAAACAGCTAGAAGCACCTCGCCATTTGGTGAGGGAAGCCACCACAGGCCCTGAAGTCGTGAGGAAGGGAAACCCGCTGGTTCGACCAGTTTCTCCTCAAAGCTCAGGCTGCGTCTCTCGTTTACCAGGTAGACTTGCGAGCCGAGTACCAGATCACGCCCGAGGTGAAATACCTGGATGCTGCCCTCCTGGAATTGCGTCCCCGCCGCGTGAATCCACTCGCCCATATCGATCATCTGAAAAGAGTTGCCTTCAAGCGTTATCGGGTAAATGTCATACCGCTCACCACCCAAACTAAACAGCGTCGGCTTTACCTCAAGCGTGCGCGGCCCTTTGTTATTCAGTAGCAGTTTCGCGCTTAGATTTTTCTTCACGCTATAGTATGAAGCGGCCAGCAGGTGAGGCTTACTATCTTCTTCTTCATCCGAGCAACAACCCGTAGGCGCGGTTTGCGCCGAAGTGGGATCAGCTGCTGGAAGCGTCGAAGTGTTCGCATCGGCGGAAGCTAAGAACGATCCGTAAAGAACGAGAGGCACTGCCAATAAACTTGCCAGTAAAAAGAGTGTGGCGAGACGCGACCGTTTTTCAGGAGATGCCGAGCGGTGAGATCGGTTCATGGGTAGCTATCCTCATCTTCATTGGGTTTGGAATCTCGCGCCCTACGTGGGTGGACGGAAGATCGATTGAGCCATATCCCTTATTGCAAGGAAGAGGCTGACTCTATTTAATTGTCTAGCGCTGATGCGTGAATCATGATGAGAAGAAAGCAGGGTATGGCTCTCTTCAATTAGGACAAAAAGTTCTCTTCGGTGACCGGCGTCATCGACCGGCCCAACCTGCTTGTGAGTGACTACTAAACGCTGTCTGTCTGCTGTGAACCTTGGAGGGGAGGGAGGCAGGAGTGTATTACGATTCTGTTGGTCAAGTTAAATCTTCGGCCTCTTAAATGAGGACGACGGGAATGAGGTGGCAACAAAGGCTGGTGGTTTTGCGCGCATTGATACAGCTAGAACTCACGACTACGTCAGACGATGGGAAGTATCGGAAGCACGCGGTCGACCTGACCGACTACGCGGCCCCGAAGTCATACGTCAGCAAAACCTCGTAACGCAGATTGTTCCAGTTGGTTGCATTTTATGACTGATCCAACCAGTTTCTGCGCGACGACCTGCAGATCGGTTAGGTGGCGAAGCAGTCATTGTGGAGGTTGGTAAGGCTTGTCGTCCACGAAAACGCCGGCATCGCGTACATTCTCTACCTGGTATAGCTTCCAGCCGCCTTCAGCCTTCTTCCAGGTCTCGCGCTGCACCGCTCGCGCTTCGACTTTGTGCAGGCTTCCGTCCGGAAGGCGTTGCATACGAACTGTCGCTTGACTTACATCGGCGCGCGCCAGGTTTCCATGCACCTCGATCGTTCCGATTCCGAAGTCCAGGGAGATGAAATGGTCAATTCTTCCAAGAAACCGCTGTGTGTATGCCTCCATGTCGGCTCGAGTATTTACCTTGCCATCGGGCGTGGTTGTTTGAAAGTCATTGGTGCGCAAAGCCATGACGGCCGACACATCTTTCGCCTTGAACGCCTCGACGTTACGAGCGTACCAGTCCTCAATCGCCTTGCGCACGGGCTTCGATTTGTCCCGCACGATAGGGTTATCGTTCTTGACTTTAACCTTGCGCTCGCCCGGCAAAACTTGCGACCGATCACTGTGGGACTGAGCGAAGGGGTCGGGTGAGTAAGTAAGTGCCAGAACAAAACTAATAAGCACTAGCAAACTTTTCATTAGCCTCCCGCCTCTCTCAGTTTCCATTCCCTATTCCTGTTCAGTCTTCAGTATCTGGCCGTCTGTGGCACTCACCCAAACATGTGTGGCAGAGTTTTTGTTGCCATCACCGCCGATAATGACCACGCGGTAGAAAAGCTGGCCATCCTTCAGTCGGCCGAGATTGCAGGATAATACCTTGCCAGGGTGTTGGCTGACAGCGATCTGAATCGCCCGATCCATTGACAAGGTGGCCTGTTGCGCCATTGAAGCCCGGTCTTCTTCGGCTGCTTCAATCTTCCGTCGGATTTGACCGTCCAGGTCCTTGCGAATCAGCTTCTCATACTCTTTGCTCTTGATTTTGTTCTTGCCCTCACGGTCTTCGATTAACCTCTTTTCCAGCGCCTCCCGATATTTTTGATCTCGCTCCTTAAGCTGTTGCTCGTTTAGCTTTAACTTCTCGTCTATCATCTCGCGCTGGTCCTGTGTCAGCGCTTGTTGTCGCGCGATCACCTCTTGCGCCCGACCTAGCGATTGCGACTGTTCCGCCTTCAGTTTGGTGTCTAGATACTGCTTCTCAGTCATTGCGATCTGTTCTCGCAATTCTCGCGACATCGCTTCATTTTTAGGAAGAGACTTCTGCATCTGGACAAGCTTTTCTCGCACTTCTCGCATCCGCGCTTCGTACTCTGGGCGGTTCTTTTCCATTTGCACCAGCGCTGCTTGAGCCTCTCGCATCCGCGCTTCGTTCTCTGGCCGGTTCTTTTCCATTTGCGCGATGGCTTCCTCCACTTCTCGCATCCGGTCCTTCGTATACAGCTTCTCCATTTCGGCGATCTTTTGCTGTGCTTCCCGCATCTGCGCTTCGGCGGCAGGATACGTACTTTCTATCTTGGCCAGCGCTTCCTGTAACTGCCGCCTCCTCTCTCCTCCTTCTCTGGACTGCTGTGCCTCTTCCTCCTGGCGAAGTTTCGTCGCGGCTTCCTGCAGCTCACGCTCCAGGCGCTGCACTGCTTCGCGCTCTGGTCCTTGCACGTTGGGATTGTTTCGCACACGCTCTTTCAACTCCTGCTCTTTGCGATTCAACTCTTCACGCGCTCTTTGCAACTTTTCATTGACTTCCCGGTTGCGTTCCTGCTCCGTGCTTATACCGGGTACTACGCCGTTGATATCAAAACGGAGCGCGAATGACGCGGCAGCGACGCAT
Source organism: Pyrinomonadaceae bacterium (assembly GCA_051004635.1). Taxonomy (GTDB): domain Bacteria; phylum Acidobacteriota; class Blastocatellia; order Pyrinomonadales; family Pyrinomonadaceae; genus PSRF01. The sequence goes on along the minus strand of JBPCKD010000215.1, from coordinate 19,989 downwards.
GGGGTTATCAAAAGTACTGAAGCCGCGATTAACAGCAGTGCGCTGCGACATGCGCTGAGCTTTGGTCTTCTAAGCAGTGACATGATACGTACCTCCAATATATCGGCATCGGTAATACCTATGGTTGTGTCGGGAGACAAACGCCGTGTGAGCGGAACTGAACCGACTAATCGCACCAGCGAACGGGCATAGACTTCCGGTGCGAGGAGTTTCTTTGCGACTAGTTCGTCGCAGCAAAGTTCTCGAGTCTGTTTTATGCGACGGCGCAACACAGCTGCCGCCGGATGAAACGATAAGGGGAGATAGATGAGCTCGTAGATGAGGTTAAGAATGTAGTCGCGCCGAGCAACGTGGACCAACTCATGGCCGATTGCTGATAACAATACTTCGTCGTCAGCTTCGCTCAATAGCTGTGCCGGCAGAATGATGAGCGGATTGAAAACTCCGGCCGTTATCGGCACAGGTATAGAGGTGGAGCAGACGACTCGGACCCGTGTGATTCCAATTGCCCTTTGGCACTTCGCAATTATTGCCGCCGCCGGCTCGGGAACTCGTGTGGAATAAGCGCTGCGCATGATTGCCGTAGTTCTGCGCCAGGCTCGCAGCAATTTGTACCCGCGAAACAAAAGAAACGATGCGTAGAACGCCAGCAACACTCCCGCCAAATTCCGGTTCAAACTAATTGGCGATCGCCAACCACTTTGCCGCGCCGGCTCAACCATAAGCATCCGGTCCGGCGCTATAGCCGATTCGGTTAGATCGAACTCTTTTGAACCGGCCTGACGGGTGAGGCTCTGCTCGGGCTCGATGCGCGTAACCTTCGGCTCTGGAATCGACGAAAACTCCAATGCATTCAGGCCACTGATGATGGGCAGGCAGAGCGATATTACAAGCGCCGCCACCCAAACTGAATGACGGCACCAGGCGGCAGTTCCGCGCAGCAACCAGCTACAGCACGCGGCGAATACAGTAACCACCGCGATCTGCCAGGAGGCATTCAAGAGAACAGTCAGTAGCAGTTGAACCAGGCTTCTCATTTCTTTTCGTTCTTTTCGTTCTTCTCATCGCCGGCTTCGTCGAGGAGCCGGTGCAGGCGCTCCAGCTTCTTGCGGGTCAAATGTTTTGTCTCAACCAGACTCATCACCAGACTTTCAGCGGAGCCGCCAAACAAACGCTCGACGATATCGCTCATGTGCTGGCTGACAACCTGGCTACGGCTGACCACAGGCTTATAAAAATAGGCGCGGTCCTTCAAAGTTCGCTTAACTTTTCCTTTGCGCTGGAGGATGTTGAGCATTGTCTGCACGGTGGTATACGCCAGCTCGCGTGCGAGATGCTGCTGCACGCTCTGAACATTGGCGGGTCCGGTTTCCCAGAGAACGTGCATGATTTCGAGCTCAAGCGGTGTCAGGTGCTCACTTTTTGGTCGCGCCATTCGAGTTTGACTCCTAAGTTTTTAGGACTATAAACCCGAGCGCGGAAAGCTGTCAACTAATTCTTTAGGAGACAAGGAACAAAGGGGGGAATGGGGAACGGGCAATGGGCGAAAGTAAGACGATGGGCGAAACAGCCTCTTCCTCCCCGTTCCCGTTCCGCGTTCCCCTCTTTCTTAAAACTCGACGACAACACCCGCTGACGGCAGTATCGGCAGCACCCGGTCGAGTTGGCCGAAGACGCGGCCGTCGAAAGTATAACCATCAAACCCTGCGTAACGGAGATTGTTCCGGTTGGTCGCATTGATGACTTCTCCGTTGAGCGTCAGTTTCCAGTTCTTGAATAGGAAGGCCTTGTTCAGTCTGACGTCGACGCGGCTGTATGCCGGCAAACGGGTGGTGTTGCGCTCGTTCGAGAGAAAGTAGCCTGTGCCAACCTGGGTCCCAACCTGCCGGTAGAAACCCGGCACCGGCTGGCCGCTTCCGTAGCGCCACGCGCTACTGAGGTTCCATGTTTCATTGAAGCGATAGCTGCCGTAAACGTTTAGAGTGTGGCGTTGATCTGTGTCGCTAATGAAGGAAAGACCTGTTTGGGAGTCAGCGAGTTTAGTGCGTGAATAAGCATAAGAAATCCAGCCTGTAAGTTTGTTTGCGCTCCGGCGCTGCAATGTGAGTTCGATTCCACGCGCATGTCCGCGCAAAGAGTTTTGGAACGGAAACTCCGCAAATGTCGCGACATTACTTACGAGTCTTGGTTCGGATAGACTGAAGAAAAGTCTTTCCTCTTCGCGATCATACACTTCAATCAGAAGACGCGTCCTGTCGCCAAAGCGCCGCTCAACGCTCGCATTGTAATGACTCGCGCTCTCGGACCGCAGGCTCGGATTGCCAAGCCGTCCAAACATTTGTTCAAAATCGGGAAACTGATGATAACGTCCAGCGGCGGCACGAACCTTCCAGTCCTGGTCTACGGACCACACAAATGATCCGCGCGGAGAAAACCGCGTCTCGCGAGTAGCGCTACTGTGTTCGAGGCGCCCGCCGCCAGTGAGGCTTAAGCCAAGTCGTTCGCTGCTCCAGGTGTCTTGAGCGTAGTAAGCCTGTTCGGTGCCGCGTCGATTGAAGCTGCCGCGATCGCGCAGCGTTCCGACCACGAAGTCGAAAAACTGGCTGAAGCTATCGACGCTTAGCGAGCGGATGTACAGACCTGTTTCGATTCGATGACCGTGCTTTAGAGTAAGGTTGAGATCACTACGCACGCCGTATTGCGTACGCAGACCATCCAGCAATGTCGTGTCATTGCGGTTGGTGTTCTTGAAGGTTGTCCGCAGACCAAAGAAGCGTGTCTGCCAGAAGACCTGTGAATTTGGCGTGTAGTTCCAGTGTGTATTGAATAGCAGATTGCGAGACTTGCCGCGAAAGACAGTGTTTATTCCCAGCAGGTTTCGATCGCGGTTTCGGTCGTAAATAAAGGTCCCGAGGATGACCGATACGCCAACCTGACTTCTGGTCGTTAGATCGTAAAGCACTTTCCCCTGAAGATCGGAGAAGCTAAGGATCGGCGGATTATTTGTGAAATGGTTTTCATCGTTGATTCGCTTCAGCAAATAGCCCACATAGCTTTTTCGGCCGGCAAATAGATAGGACCCCCGACCCTTGGCGAATGGACCATCCACTACTCCCGATAACCCGCTTAAGCTCGCCGATATGCGACCTGAGGGCTTCACGCGATTACCATCGCGCGTCTCGATATCGAGTATGCCGCCAGTCCGGTCGCCATACTTCGCCGGGAATGCTCCACTCATCAACGACAAGCTATTAACACTGTCAGCGTTGATTACTGAAAGCGAGCCGGTGTCGGAATAACCGCCCTGGACCGTGTGCACAAAATTCTCGGTCAATACTCCGTCCACATAGAGACCAATGCGATCAAAGCCCGCGCCTCGTACGGCAAACTCGCTGCGAAAGTCGTCATTAGTTGTTGAACCCGGCAGCGCCTGGGCCGCGCGGATGGGATCGCCGAGGAGAATGCTGGAGAGCGATTGGAGTTCGCGCTTGTTGAGCGTTTGTTCCGAGGCGGTGTTGGTCTGCGCAGTCTCGTAAGGATCTGCCGTCACCGTCACGCTTTCTGTCAAAGCTGCGGCGTCTTCGTTAAGCGCAATTACAAAATCGCGATTCTCTCCTTCCTTGAGAGTGATTGTTTTCTTAACGAGTCCATAACTTACCGTGGTGATGTAAAGATCCACTTGGCCGATGGGAAGGTTTTCGAGAGTGAACTCACCGCTATCGTTGGTGGTTGTGCTTTGGTTTACTCCGTTGGCGATGACCCTCACCTTGCCAATCGGTTCTCCAGTGCGCGCATCGACCACCCGACCCGCGAGCTTGACCAGGTGTTTCTGCGTCGAGGACTGCTCCTGCATGCTGTAAGCGGATGAACAGACAAACAACATCAGCAGTACCAATTGAATTTTTCTCATGGAAGCCTTCCGGGTTAGAACCGACAAACGCCAAGTGGGGAGAGAATAAGGACGGTAGCTGTCACTATGGTACGCAAAGCACGACAACGCCGAAATTCTGCGGCGACTATACGCATCCGGCGTGAAAATCAGAAACGGTAGGGATGGGGTTGAGACTGAGCGCGCAAGCTGGAACTATTTTGCAAGTGGGGAAGGTGGGCAAGCGTTGCGCGCCCCCGCTCGATCGTAGAGTCATCAACGTTCGTTTTCTTCAAGATTAAATTAGATCAATCTCTAATGCGTTGCGCGGTTCTGCTAGCCAGCGACGGGACGCTACGCTGGAGCGGGGGCGCGATGCGCTTGCCCACCTTCCTCATCTGCAAATAGTTTAAGCTTGAATGCCTTCCGGTTCCGATACAGGTCACTCCGAATCGCGCAGGAGAATCACATCATCCGTCTGCGTGCCGCGTGACAAGACCACCCGCTTGCCATCGGATGATATCTGAAACGCGAAAATCAATCCTGAGTCAAAGCTGGTCAACTGTTTGGCTGGTCCACCATCGACAGGAAGGCCCCAGAGGTTATCGGCGTTGTCACGAGCATCTGCATATATGATGGCTTTGCTGTCAGCGGTCCATCCTAATCCGACATCGCGGAAGTTTCGAGAAACATCCAGAATCTTGAGCGGTTCGCCGCCGGCAAAAGGCACGATGGCTATCTTGTTGGTGGCGAAGTAGCGGAGCGCAACCAACTTTCCATCCGGGGACATGGCCGCCCACGAAGATGACTGATCAATAAGTTGTTCTGGCGTGCCACCCGCCAGAGGCACTTTCCAGAGCGTTGACTTCCCTTGCCTGAGCGAATTGAAGAGCACCCATTGTCCGTCGGGTGAACAACTGACTTGGGAATCGAATTCTACTCCGTGCGTCAGTTGTTTCTGCCCACCACCTGCCACGTCCATTCTCCAGAGATTGAAATTGCCCGAATGATTGGAACTGAAAACAACATACCGGCCGTCCGGTGAAACACATCCCAAACTTTCAATATAAGCATCTGTAGTCAATTGCTTGCTGTCGCCGCCATCGGCATTGATGCTCCATATGTCTAACTGTTCACCCGCCGGCGCGGTGTAGAGGATTCGCCCGTCGGGTGTCCAGGCGAGCGTGTCTCCATCATACTTGCCGCTAGTGATCTGTCTCGCTCTCCCATCACTGCCGGGCGCAGCCATCCAAACCTGCGCAGACTTATCTGCCTGTATTGTCACCAGGGTTTTCGAGTCGGCAGAAAGCCTCAGGCTGGTCGTTCCATAGGCGTTCAAATCGTTAGTGATTCTCCGCACCGCTCCACCCGGATATGAGACGACCCATAACTGCGTCCCCGCCGACAGATGTTCGGGCACAGCAGCTACGATTAGCCCGCTGCCATCGCTCAGCCAAAGCACTCGCGAGACAGTAACCCATTGCTGAGCAGTGATCGCCTTTTCGGGTCCGCCTCCAGCAGGCACGGCCACGATCGTTCCCGACAAATTGCCGCTGCGCGTTCCCGCTCCGCACGCTATCTGTTCTCCATCAGGCGACCAGGCGGGTCCACCACCAAACGAGAAGTATTCGGGCAATTTGCGAGTCGCTATTTTCCGCTCGCCTGAGCCGTCGGTGTTTGCAGTTATCAAGTGAGATTCCGGCGGTGAGGCGCGGACGAACGCGAGTTGCTTGCCGTCAGGGGAGAAAGTCACTGCGCTGGTAACTCCTGCCATTATGTGATTGGGTCTGCCACCCAGCACGGGCACTCGATACAGTGTGCCTATCGGATCGTCTTCCTCAAACATGGAGTAATAAACAAATTCTCCATCTGGCGAGAAAGTGGTCCCACCAATTTTGGCTTCGAGGTCGGGAACAATTTTGACTAAACTTCCGGTCAACACTTGTCTTACCCACAGGCTGTCCTTCTCAGAGTCCGTGGTCCTGAAGACAACCCATTTGCCATCGGGTGAAATTGACGTGTAACCCTTGATCGAGGCGTTGCCGATTTTGCCGCCAGTAGTCAGTCGCGTAATCTTGAACGCGCGAAAGGGTGCCACTCTCTCGGGACCCGAAAACTTCACCCAGATGACGGCCACACCGCCAGCGAGGAGGATCAGCGCGGCCAGCGCCAATGCGAATCCACGTTTGTGCTTTCTGACTTCGCCTAAGATGATTTCAGCGCTCGAGGTGGTGTGTGCTGCGGAAACATCGCCGGTACTGGTTTGGCTGCCAATTGTGGTGGTGATTGAAGGCCGCACTCGCGACGGTCCTCCCGCTTCACTACCCGTCGCTGAAAGTGGCGCGGCGCCATCAATCTGCGTATCGCCTTCCATCTCGCGGCGCAGTTCCTTTAGTTCAATTGCAACGTCCTGAATCGACTGATACCTCTCGTCAGGATCTTTCGCCAGGCAACGACGAATAATTCGTTGGAGATCAGGCGGGGCCGAAGGATCAAACTCTCTAATCTGAGGCGCCGCCTCGTAAACGATCTTGTATAACGCCTGGACGTTTGACTCTCCTTCAAACGGTTTGTGTCTGGTCGCTGCCTCAAAAAGCATGCAGCCGAATGAAAAGATGTCTGAGCGATGGTCAATCGCGCCGGTCTTCCCCTGCGCCTGCTCTGGCGACATGTAACCAACCGTGCCCATCAATCGTCCAGGTATTGAATAATGCTCCTGAGCTACAGTCGCGGCATCGCTAACTGTCTCGCCTTCAGCGCCGAATCTTGGTATCTCGATCAGTTTTGCCAGCCCAAAGTCCAAAATCTTTGCGTACCCGTCGCGCGTAATCATGATGTTGTCTGGCTTTAGATCGCGGTGAACGATTCCCGCGGCATGGGCTTTGGCCAGGCCGCCGGCGACCTGTTGCAGATACTTGATCAGTTTTCTTAGCTCGGTGTGCTCGAAGTGAATTTTTTCGCGGAGCGTCTTCCCTTCCACATACTCCATGGAAATAAAATTCAAGCCATCACGTACGCCAATCTCATAGATATGGGCCACGTTTGGATGATTGAGCGCTGCAGCCGCCTTTGCCTCCTGGATAAAACGACGCATTCGGTCCTGATTGACTGCAAGCTCAGCCGGCAGAATTTTCAGCGCGACTTTGCGGTCCAGCTCGGTGTCCTGGGCCAGGTAAACCTCGCCCATTCCGCCCTTGCCAAGCTGGGACAGAATTTCATATCGACCGAGTCTTGTGCCTGGAACCAGAGTCATCAGTTGAAGTTTTTGATGAGAACGATCTCGTTACTATGCGTTATCCACCGAGACGTGTGCCCGTGGAGAGGTCATCTGGTTACCGGAAATTGCTAATCAGGACGACATCCTCCGCAACAACGCCACGGGACAGTGCAAGTTGTTTACCGTCGATGGACCACGCAAGAGAGAACACCCTGTCAGACTTGAAGTCGGTCTACTGCTTTGGCGGGCCGCCATCTATGGGCCGGCTCCATACGTTCGAGGAACCGCCAAGATTATCTATGTAGTTGAGGGCCCGGCCGTCACGACTCCAGTAAACAAAAAAACCTGGGATGTCGAGGAGCTTTACAGGTTCGCCTCCTTCAAATGGTATGAGCGCTACCACAAATTTACGGCTTGACGGGTCGCTCAAGTAGCGAGCCGCAATCAACTTTCCATCGGGAGAGATAACGGGCCGTCCTCGGAATCTCTCGGTCAATTGGGCCGCATCGCCGCCATCAATCGGCACCTTCCACAGTTCTGGGACTCCGGAGACAAAATTCATATAGACTACCCATTTCCCATCCGGCGAACAGCTTGGAAAGTTCGCCATGTCGCCGCTGGTTAGCTGTCTTTGGTTCGAGCCGTCCATATCCATTCTCCAGATTCGACGAGCACTCTTCCGATTGGAGGAAAATACGATATACCTACCGGCACAGACCGAGTGCCCTCTGTCCCGGCCGTCCGAAGTCAGTTGTTTTTGACCGCTTCCATCGGCTTCCATAATCCATATGCCATCTTGCGCGAGGAAAACTATCTTGCCATCGGGCGTCCAGTCAAGATTGCGATAGTTATTGGTTCCAGACGTTATCTGCTTTGCACGGTTCGAATCCCCGCCAGGCGCGATCCAGATGTTCGATGTCTGTTGGAATTGACTCGTAACCAAAGTGCTCGAATCTGCCGTCAAGTCTATGCCGTAGTAGTTATTAAGATCATTGGTGATCCTGCTTGCCTCCCCGCTTCTCGATAGTTGCCATATCTGGGAGCCTGGTGCTCCGGGCTCCAACGCATTAACCAGGAGGCCGCTGCCGTCCCTTAACCACGCGATTGCATCAATCCAGTCCCACTTTTGTGACGATGGCAGCATCTTTTCCGATCCATCCGATACACTCACTTCAAACACATTTGTCCCATATGACTTTCCCTCTCCTTCGAGATAGCCCGCATAAGCGATGCTCTTGCCGTCGGGTGACCACGCCGGCGCACCTGCATAGGTTACGAAAAAATCGGGCGGCTTACGCGTGACCAGCTTCCGCTCGTCGCTCCCATCCAGGGTCGCAGTTATCAATGAGTCTTCCGTACGGGAAAGCTCACTACGTATGAAGGCTATTTGCTTACCATCGGGCGAGATCGCGACGGGTGTGCTCAGGTTGTCAACCAGCTTTTTAGTCGCACCTCCGAGAACCGGCATTTGATACAGATTGCCGTTAGCACTGCTCTTTTCTGCCGCGACGTAATAAAGGTAGTTGCCGTCAGGCGAGAAGGTTACGCCAATGAACCATTGATCACTGGGCGGCACAATCTGCACACTACTGGACGTGGCTACCTGCCGCATCCAAAGGCTGGTTCCTTCGGTTTCGCGTGCTGTATGAACAACGTACCTGCCATCGAGCGATATGGCTATCTGGCTTCCGGCTTTGCCGTTCGTGGTCAGCTTAGTCAGTTTCATCGAGCCGGAAGTTGCCGCCGGCCGAGTCGCATATTTGTATATTCCAAAGGCAAGTGCCGCCAGCGCGAAGACTGTTACTCCCGTCGCAACTAAGAACCCTGTCTTGTGTCGCTTGATCTCGCTGGTAATGTACTCGGCGCTCGATGCGGGGCCCGGCCCTTCCGCCGTAACTGCGCTCGCCGCCGTGCCGGAGAGTGTCTGAGTGCGGCCGCTGGTCGCAGTTGCTCCACTAATCAACGCTGGTTGTGCGGAACACTCGAGCTCGGCTTCTATTTCCATCTCTCGACGCAGGTTCTTCACATCGAGCCCGAAGTCCTTCATCGTCTGGTAGCGTTCTTCTCGATCCTTGCGCAGGGCCTTCTTTATAATCCGCCAAAGTTCGGGGGGCAGGTGAGGCGAGTGGCTGCTAAGTGGCCGCGGTTCTCGCTCAAGGATCGACGCGATCATGTCGCTCTTCGTAGCTCCCTCGAATGGCGCGTGTCCCGTGATCATTTCATAGAGCACGACACCCAAACTCCAGATGTCTGTGCGCGCGTCCGTATCGAGTGCCCGCGCCTGCTCGGGCGACATATATTGCGCGGTGCCCATGATCATTCCCGGGTCTGTACCAATCAGAGTTGAGGCATCTGAATTCGTGGCCGGTTGCTCGGTAAGTTTAGCGAGTCCAAAGTCCAGGACTTTCACGTAGCCCTCCGGCGCTAGCATAACGTTTTCGGGCTTCATATCCCGGTGGATGATCCCGGCTCGATGCGCTGCCGTAAGCGCGGAAGCGATCTGCGTAGCGACATCGAGAGCCTCGCCGAGCCGCACGCTCTCCCGCTTCACTCGCAGGCGCAGCGTCTCGCCCTCGATATGTTCCATCGCTATGAACCTGGTACCTTCCCATTCTCCAATTTCGTAGATATGCGCGATGTTGGGATGATTGAGGGTCGCGGCGGCTTTGGCTTCCTGAACGAACCGGCGCATGCGCTCCGAGTTGGAAGCAACTTCGACAGGCAGAAACTTCAGCGCGATGATTCGATCTAATTGGATGTCTCGCGCCAGATAGACCACACCCATCCCGCCCTCGCCAAGCTTGGAGCGGATTTCGTAGCGACCAAGTTTTGTGCCGGCACCAATAATCATCGCGGTTTTCTGCCTTCAAATCACTGCGGGAAGCCGATGCGCCGCACGGACCTTCCAAACTGCAAGACCATTAGCGAGTCACCTTCGACTTGGCGTCCGAACCAGGCTTGGGTGGAAAAACTTCTCGGACGTCTTCACTCCATCTTTTTTGAAAGCCATTCCGTTATTCATCACGAAAGGCACGTTTGCGCTACATCAAACGGGGTGCGGTCATGGCACCAGGAATCAAAAGCCGACGCGGCGCAGCAAATCCTGAAAGCGCGGGTCGGCGCGCAAATTATTCCATTTCGGTTCGACTTTGAGAAAAACCATTCTCGGGTCCCGCTTTTCAAACCCGCGCTCGAGCCAGGCAAGCGTTTCGTCGCGCTCGTTCAAGCCGTTATAAATCAACCCGATGTTGTAAGGCGAAACGTAACGCTCGGTTAATAATTTCAATAATTCTTCAAGCACGGCTCGCGCCTCCGCTTGTTTGCCCGACTTCGCCAAAGCGTAACCGAGGAACGCAGTTGCATAGGAACTAATGCCGGAAAGTTCTCTCGTCTTGCGTGCTTCGGCAGCGGCTTCGGCAAACATTCCCTTCTCGATATAAGCGCTTGAAGCAAACATATGAGCGATATAAAAATTGGGGTCTAGCTCGAAAGTTTTCTGCAATCTGGCTAACGCTTCGTCGGTTTGTCCGGCGTGAAGCAGAAACTGCCCTTCGAGCGCGTTGATTCTCAAATTAAGCGGGTCGAGTTCTCTGGCGCGTTTTGCTTCGCCGAGTGCTTCGGCGTGACGCCCCGTGTTTGAAAGTAAATGCGCGTAAACCACATGAGTGTCCGCGCTGTTCGGATTGAGCTCTAAGGCTCGTTTGTATTGATTTTCGGCTTCGTTCCAATCCCAGTCGTACCAAAATATGATGAAGCCGAGAGAGGCATGAGCTTCGGCGAGAGTGTCGTCAATTTCGATTGCCTTTTGCGCTGTCGCTTTCGCCTTCGGCATATATTCGGTTGAAGGCATCTCGCCGACGAGTGGAAGCGAGCGATATGCGTCCGCGAGTCCGACGTAGGCGAGCGCGTATGACGGGTCTATTTCGATTGCCTGTTGAAAATATGAGATGCCCTTTTGAGTTTCTGGCGGCGTTACTTTAAGCAGGTGGAAACGTCCCTTGAGATAAAGCTGATAGGCCTCGGCGTTTGCAGTGTAGTTTTTTGCCAGCTTCTGCTCGTCCGCGCCCGACAATGTGAGTCGCAGTTTACTTGAAACGTCGCGCGCAATTTCGCTGGGCAACGAAACCAGGCTTGCCATTGAGCGATTGTAGTCGCCGCTCCACAAAGCCGTTTCCGTAGCCACATCAAACAACTCGATATGCAGCATCAGATCATTGCCGCGTTGCACCACCCGCCCATTCAAAATCGCTTGCACGTTAAGTTCTTTGCCTACTTGCTGCGGCGGAGCATCTTTGCCCTTGTAGCGAAACACCGAGCTGCGCGCTTTGACCGAGAGCCTGGGCAGTTGCGAGAGACTGGTGATAAGCGATTCGGTCAAGCCATCGGACAAATATTCAAGCTCGCTGTTGCCGCTGTCGTTAATGAAGGGCAGCACCGCAATGGACTCGATAGGCGCTTGCGCGTTCCCCGCCTGAAAAAAAAACCAGAGTCCTATTACGGCAGCAGCGACGATCACGCCCAGCACTGACAACGCACCAAGCTTGTGCCGCTTGATCTCAGTGATGCTGTATTGGGCGCTGTTTGTCGGGTGCGGGTTTGGAGTACCGGTTTCAGGCGGCGAACTCTTCGCGTCAGTAACCCGAGCGCCTGAAGGCGGTAATCCCAACACCTTCGGCGCGACGCTGCGCTCAATCGCGACATCAATCTCAAGCTTCTGCTTCAATCGCTTCAGATCAATCAGCAAATCTTTCGCCGTCTGATACCGTTCTTCTCTGTCTTTGGTTAATGCCTTGGTCACGATCTCTTCCAGTCTGTCGGGGACGTTGTGCGCGAACCGCGCGAGCGGCGCCGGCTGCTCTTTCGAGAGAATCGCGGAGATGACTTCATTTGCACTGCTGCCCGCAAACGGCACGTGGCTCGCCACCATCTCATACAGCACGACCCCGAGACTGAAAAGGTCTGTTCGCCCATCGACCGGAATTCCGCGCGCCTGTTCTGGTGACATATAGATGGCGGTCCCAACCACTGTGCCCGGGTCTGTCTTGAAAAAGGCTTTCGTCGCTGCTTCGGCATCAAACTCTGATGATTCGGGCGCGGTGAGTTTGGCAAGGCCGAAGTCCAGGACTTTGACTATCGAATCGCGCCTGCGGAGCATGATGTTTTCAGGCTTGATGTCGCGGTGGGTGATGCCCGCTTCGTGTGCTACCTCCAGAGCAGACGCGATCTGTATTGCAATATCGAGTGTCTCATTCAGGTTCAGCTGCGCGGCCGCCATGTGTTGGCGCAGCGTCTCTCCATCAATGAACTCCGTGGCAATGAAGCGTGTGGCATCTGCCTGCCCGATCTCGTGAATGGTGAGGATGTTCGGATGATTTAGCGCTGACGCTGCTTTGGCCTCTTGCACAAAGCGGTTCATGCGCTGCTGATCGTCAGCCACATCAGCGGGCAGAACTTTCAGCGCCACGATGCGCTCTAATTCCGTATCCTGCGCCAAATACACCTCGCCCATTCCGCCTTCGCCAATCTTCGAGCGAATTTCGTAGCGACCCAGTTTTGTTCCCGGAGTAATCGTCATCGCTTCAGGTTAGCTGTCCAGTTGATTACGACGGTGAGCGGCGCTGTCGCTTTAGTCTCCACAATCGTGCTTAGCAGAAACCTCTGCCCGTCAGCGGTCACGGAGTAGTAAGCGGCGCGCACATTGCCACCCGGACGAAAGTCGAAGAGCGCCACCGGGTGCCCCGCCTCAAAGCTCGCCCCACCCTTGACCGTTGCCGCCATCAGCTTTCCGTCCGGCGCGTGGTGCATGGCGATGAAGCTGCGGCCATCTGCTTCGCCGACTTCATAGATAGAGCAGATGATCATCGTATTTGCGCCAACGTCCAGGTTCTTTGTAGTTGGGGTCACAATCATGTTGCGGCGAACTACCTCATAATGCGGCCTTGCGACGTTGCCACTGTTCCTTTTGCTTCGCCATGAAGTTAATGAAATGCGGGTCCTGGCGTAAATTATTCAAATTAGCGTCGCTCTCAAACAACGGGTAACAAGGGAATCCATCCTCCGCCGCGTTTTGCAGCCATACGATTGCCGGCGCGTGTTTATTCATCAACGCATAGGCGGAGGCGATGATGTAAGCCGTGTGATGAAAATGGCCGAAACCTTGCCCTGCTTTGATCGCACCCTTGATCTTTTCTTCCGCCTTAAGCTCTTCTCCCGCAGCGGCCGCCAAAAGCGCTTGCATGCTTGCTAACCCACCGCCTTCATCCTGCGGATATTCCAGCAAAAGCTCTTCAGTGCGGGCCGACGCCTCTTTTTTCCGGCCCAACTGGAACAAGACCCAGGCAGTCATAGAGCCACTGAGCGTCGAATTCACTTCTCTGGGTACGCTGTTGTAAATAGGGACCGCCTGTTCATACTTTCCCTGGAAAGAGAGAGAAGTTCCGACGCGAAATCGCGCCGAAGAATTACTCGGATTGATGGCGAGCGTTTTTTGCAATTCCTGAATCGCTTCGTCCAGTAGCCCGATGTGACCATACACCGCTGCGAGTTGGTTGTGGGCCTCGTCAAGATTAGGATTAAGAGCCAGGGCGCGTCGATACGACTGCATCGCAGTCTCGTGAGGGAAATTATTGGCATGCGTCCACACCAGGCGTCCGCGCGCCAGGTGCGCCTCTGCCAGATCAGGATTTAGGGCGAGTGCTTTTTCAACGGCGACAAATGCTTTCTCATCCCACTGTTTTTCCTGCGGCGCGAAAAAGAATGTTCTGCTGCTGTACGCGCGCGCAAGTTCCGCAAAAGCAACGGCGAAGTTCGGATCTATTTCGACCGCCCTTTCCAGGAGCTTGATGGCAGTTTCATTGTCGGTCTTATTCACGCGCTCAGCGTGGAACTTTCCCCGCAAATAATTGTCGAAAGCTTCCGGGTTAACTGAGCGGACGTTAGCTAGTTGGGCTTGCTCCTGCGGAGTCAGCTTGATTTGAATCTCGCGCGCGATGGTCCCCGCCACTTCATTTTGTAGCGATAAGACATCCTTCAAATCACGCTCATAAGTCTGAACCCACAAATGCCGCTCAGTCGCCGCCTGGATTAACTGCGCGGTGATTTGCACGCGCTCTCCCGCGCGCTGCACAGAGCCTTCGATAATAGCGTCCACGTTCAGTTCTCGCGCAATCTCCGGCACCGTCTTACGTGTGCCCTTATACTGCATTACTGACGTTCTGGAAATCACGCGCAAGGCGCTGATCTTAGCGAGCCCGGTTATCAACGCTTCGGTCATTCCCACGGCGAAATAATCCTGCGCTGGATCACCAGAGAGATTATCCAGCGGCAAGACCGCTAGCGACTTGATTTCCGGAGGAGCGACTGTAGCCGGCACGCCCCGAAATCGCCGTGTGTAAAGGAGTGCCGCAACAATCAACGTCACCCCCAGGGCAGCGGCAAGTAAAGCACGCCAAGACGTGAAGGGGTCACGCCATTTCCCACTGCGGTCTGCCGTCTCCGCGGCCGCGCCTGTTACTTGTTGCTCATGGCTTGAGTGCTGGATATCCTGCGCGGATCCGTTTTCACGAAGCACATTCTCCAGATCCAGAGCGACGTCGCGCATCGTCTGGCACCGCCGCTCTCGATCCTTCTCCAAACACTTGCGCACAATGCGCTGCAACTCTTCAGGCACATTCGCGCAGTAGCGCGCCAGCGGCGGCGGCTCGTGCGTGAGAACCGCTGAAGCAGTTGCCGCTGAACTCTTGCTGGCGAAAGGCTGCTGTCCACTCAGCATTTCGTAAAGCACAACACCGAAACTGAAAATATCGCTCCGTGCATCGAGCGATTCACCTCTCACTTGTTCAGGCGACATGTAGGGCACGGTGCCCATGATCGCGCCAGGCGTGCTCAGAAGAGTTTCCGTGTCCGCCTCTCTCTCGATCGCTTGTGCTTGCTGGATTACTTTCGCCAGGCCAAAGTCCATCACCTTCGCTTGCCCGCGCAAGGTGACAATGACGTTCGACGGCTTGATATCGCGGTGGATGATGCCATGCGTGTGCGCTTCCGCGAGCGCGTCGGCGATTTGTGAGGCGATGGCGAGCGATTCTTTCAGGTCGAGCGACTTGCGCTTGAGCTTAGTATCGAGCGTCTCGCCTTCAATGTATTGCATCGCGATGAAGCTGCGGCCATCTGCTTCGCCGACTTCGTAGACAGAGCATATGTTTGGATGATCGAGGGTCGCCACCGCGCGCGCTTCTCTGACGAGGCGCTTTCGGGCGTGTTCATCTGAGGTTGTTTGTGGTGGTAAAAGCTTGATCGCCACCCGGCGGCCCAGCTGCGTGTCTTCGGCAAGATACACTTCGCCCATTCCGCCTTCGCCAATCTTCGAGCGGATTTCGTAGCGACCCAGTTTCGTTCCCATCGCAATCGTCATCGCTTCAGGTTAGCTGTCCAGTTGATTACGACGGTGAGCGGCGCTGTCGCTTCGGTCTCCACAATCGTGCTTAGCAGAAACTTTTGCCCGTCAGCAGTCACGGAGTAATCAGAGCCGCGCGAATTGCCACTGGGACGAAAGTCGAAGAGCGCCTCCGGGGGGCCCGCCTCAAAGCTGGCCCCACCCTTGACCGCCGCCGCCATCAGCTTTCCGTCCGGCGCGTGGTAGAACAACTCTTTCCCGTCCCCGCGCCAATGTGGTGCGATCCCGCCACCTCTCGAAACCTGCCGCTTGCCGCCGCCCGCCGGGAAGCTCTGGACGTAGATCTCATACACGCCCGATTCATCCGAGCTGTAGGCCAGCCACTGCCCGTCGGGGGAGAGTACTGCCGTAGTTTCGTTGGCCTCCGTCTGAAGAACGGGGAAAGGTTTCTGTTCCCCGGCTTGTGGACCAACAGGCAAGACCCACACGTCCAATTTTGTTTTTGGATTGATTTCGCGGTAGATGATGAAGCGGCCGTCCCGCGACCAATCCAGGGGAAACTTGAAGTAATCCGATTTGAGCAACAGCGCGTCCTGACCCGCGCCGTTGGTCGCCTTTTCATACAGGTGATAGGCCCCCTCCCGGTTGGAAGACCAGATAATGCGGTCGCCGTCGGGTGACCATACGGGAAAGCTGTCGTTCGCCGGATCGAAGGTGAAGCGCGTGGCGTTCCCGCCCGTGAGATCGGACAGCCAGAGATCATTGTTACCTGTCTGCATGTCAAGGCGCTCTACCATGAAGCGTTTATCGTCAGGCGAGAGCCTGAGCTTGCTTACATTATCCGGACCAGCCGGGGAGCCGGTTTGTTTACCCTCGCGATCCACCCAGATCAATTGATTGCGCAGTCGGTTCGGGAACGGATCAAAGACCAGCACGCCATTTTCAGAGACAGAAAAACTCCGGCGGTGGCTGATGACATTGTCAAAATGTGTCCTGACCTGCCCCGTGACCGAGAACGGCTCGCCGGTGAGTTGCCGCCGGGCGGCGTCAAAGGGCTGGGCCATCAAGGCGCCCTCGCGCCCAAAGAGCAGATAGCCCTCACCCTTATCGGATGCCGCATACACGGCGTTTGAGTCGTCCGGGAGAAGCCATTGATTCAAGGCTCCGTCGAGCGAAGCGAGATAAACCCCCCGCGCCTCTTTTTGCCCACTCCACTTGGAATAGAAGAAATGAAGACCATCGGGCAGAAAGAACGGATTTCCAAAATCGGACTCCTGGCGTTTCCAGTCAGGTCTTATCACTGATGTCACTTCACCGCCGGAGGCAGACACGCGAGACAACCCGTCGCCGCCCAGAGCCGAAAAGAGGATCACGCCGTCGCGGCTCCACGTGCCGCCGGTCCCCGCCCTGACATCGCACAGCCGGGCGGGGAGGCCGCCGGAGACCTCAATCTTCTTCAGCTTGCCGCCGGCGAAGAAGCCGATGAACCGGCTGCCGGGCGACCAGAAGGGAAGAGTTGCGCCCTCGGTGCCGGCGAGCGCCTTCGCTTCCAGCGCCTCGAGCGCGCGCATCCAGAGTTGAACCTTGCCGCCCGTCGCCGCTGTGAAGGCCAGCCACTTGCCATCAGGCGACACGGCAATGTGATCAAAGTTCGTCTTCTCCGGTGGCATGATGGAAAACTTCATCACACGCGCTTCCACCGCCGGCTGTCGCCTGAAATAACTCCACGCAAACCCCATCGTCCCCAGCAACAATGCGGCAGCCGCAATCCACGCTAGTCGCGCATCGCCGAGCAGACGCCATATTTTCGGTCGCATCTGCGCTTCGCCGACGCCTGGTGGTAAGGCCGACCATCCTGCGGCAGGGCCGGAGGGTGTCAGTACCTCCTCGATCGCAAATGTCAGGTCGTACGCTGATTGAAAGCGTCGCTCAGGCTTCTTCTCCAAACAGCGCCGCACGATTCTTTCCAGTGCCGGATTAATCTTTGCGCTCGTCTGACTGAGTTCCGCCGGCTCGTCCTTTAGAATTGCGTTGAGGGTTTCCACGGCTGAATCACCGTGAAAGGCCCGCCGGCCTGAAAGCATTTCGTAAAGCACTACCCCAAAGGAAAAGACGTCTGAGCGATGATCGACATGCTGCCCACGCACCTGCTCCGGCGACATGTAACCGACCGTGCCCACCACCGTGCCGGGATCCGTGTGTAATTTGCGCGTCGCGATGTCAGTCTGTGCGTGGCCATCGATCATAGACTCGACCAGCTTAGCCAGTCCGAAGTCGAGAATCTTCACCCGGTCGTCTTTCGTAATGAAAATATTGTCAGGTTTAAGATCGCGATGAACTATGGCTTTCTCATGTGCCGCGGCTAGCCCGCCCGCGATCTGCACGGCGTAATCGATGGCTTTACGCTCGCCGAGCGATCCCTCATTTAGACGTTGACGCAACGTCTCACCTTCAAGGAGCTCGGAGACAACATAGGGAGCGCCTTCATGCGCGCCCACATCGTAAACCGCCAGAATGTTTGGGTGGTTCAGTGTGCCTGTGGCTTGAGCTTCCTGCTCGAAACGACGCAACCGATCTACATCCTCGGAGAAGGCGGGTGGTAAAACTTTGATTGCCACGTCGCGATTCAACTTCTCGTCACGCGCGCGATAGACCACACCCATGCCGCCCTCTCCAATCTTGGAGCGGATTTCGTAGCGACCCAGTCGTGTGCCCGCGTCGATGATCATCGCTTTAGATCGGCGGCCCAGTTCAGCCGCTCGCGCAATGTCTCGCCTTCTAAGAGTTCTGAAACGACGTAAAGCGAGCCGTCGTGCGTGGCGACATCATAGACTGAAAGAATATTCCGATCATTCAAAGCGCCTGCGACTTGGGCTTCCAGCTCTTAACGACGCAGGCGTTCGGCGTCAGCGGAGAAAGCTGCGGGAAGGACTTTGATCGCCACCTCGCGTCCGAGTTTAAGGTCTTTGGCACTGTAAACCTCGCCCACTCCCCCGGCACCAATTAAAGAAGCGATTTCGTAGCGACCGGCATTTGTGCCAAAGGTGATAGCCATTACCTGACATTCCTAATTAAGACGACATCAGAGACGGAAGTGCCGTGCGAGATGACGAGTTTGTTATCGCGCGACCAATCAAAAGAGAATATGTGATCGGCTTTAAAGTCAGTCAGCTTTTTCGGTGCGCCCCCATCAATCGGTTGACTCCAGACGTCGGAAATACCTTTCTGACTTGCGACATATGTCAGCGCACGACCGTCAGGCGTCCAACGAATCTTCGCCGGTTGAACTAATTGTGCATCGAACACCTTGATGGGCGAACCGCCTTCGACTGGAACAACAGCAAGTTTGGCGGGTGAGCCGGGCGTTTCAAACGAACAGGCAATCAGCTTCCCATCCGGCGAGATGACTGCCCATCGCATACCTTCACCGATTTTCACAGGCTCGCCCCCATCCATAGACACTTTCAATAGAATGGCTCTGCTGCCTCCTGTTTGATAAATCACCTGATTATCGGGAGTGGGGCGAGGATAGGTTGAAATGGTGGTCGTCAATCGTTTCGGATTGCCCCCGTCTATGTCCATCCTCCAGACGTTTTGTGTGCCTGCGCGCTGAGAAAGAAAGACAATGTAACGTCCGTCCGGTGAGACCGAGGGGGACAAATCTACGGTCTCAACGGTGGTTAATTGTCTTCGATTCTTTCCGTCCACCTCCATAATCCAGATGCCCTCTTTGCCGCCTGCCATCGAGTAATAAACGATTTTGCCATCAGGCGTCCACGCAACGCCGAGAGATCCTTCTCCCCTACCCGTTCCCGATGTAACTTGGGTGGCGCGGCTGGCGTCGCCATTTGGGGCAATCCAGATATTCGCAGCCTGATCTTCTTGCACCGTTACCAGAACGCTGGAATCTGCGTTCAGACTGATACTTCCGTAATTATTCAGATCATTCGTAATTTTTCTTGCTTCACCGCTTGCATAGGAGAGATGCCATACCTGCTGGATCCGAATGTCAGCAACTTGCTCTGCTGCGGTCATCACCAACCCACTGCCATCCGCGAGCCATGCTAACCGCTGGATTCGACTCCATCTCTTTGAAGTAAGAGGGCGTTCTGTTCCGCCCTCGACCGGTATTTCAATCACATTCATGAACCGACCGGCAGAATCTGTATTAATAGCAATGGAAGCGATTCGCTTGCCGTCGGGAGACCATGCTACCCCTAAGACATAACGTGTGGCGATCTTTCGCTCTTCGGTGCCGTCTACGTTGGCAATCACTAGTGCGCTTTCTAGCCTTCTGCCCCGCACAAAAACAAGTTGCTTGCCGTCTGGAGAAAGACTGAACGGACTACCTACGTCTTGGACCACTTTTCTAGGAGTACCGCCCAGAACCGGCATTTGATACAGATCACGGATTCCGCCTCGTCCGTAAGTGTAGTAAAGAAAATTGCCATCGCGTGACGTAGTTAGCCCCTCGTAAGAAACATCTTCGGGCGCGGTTAACTGCACATCGCT
>JBPCKD010000214.1:0-41289 GCA_051004635.1 Pyrinomonadaceae bacterium | reverse complement strand
CCGGCACTGCAGGCCGCACAACCTCCGGAGGCAATTCATTAACGGTAATGCGTCCGTTATTGGAAAGAATGACGGCACGCTCGAGGCAGTTCTTTAATTGACGAACATTCCCAGGCCAGCTATAGGTCCGCATGGCATCCATTGCCTGCGGCTCGAGCTCGGGCGGCGTGGTTCCTCCAACATTATTCAAGAGATAGCGTGCCAGCGGTTCGATGTCCTCAGGCCTTTCTCTCAATGGCGCGAGATCGATTTGAAACCCATTGATGCGATAGAGGAGATCGGAACGAAACACCCCATCAACCACAACAGAATCGAGGTTCCGATTGGTCGCGGCCACGATGCGAACATTGACCTCAACTTTGCGCACCCCGCCCACACGGAAAAATGTTCTGGTCTCAATTGCGCGCAACAGTTTTGCCTGAAGCTGTGCCGGTAATTCCGTAACCTCATCCAGGAAGAGTGTGCCGCCGTCGGCTAGTTCAATCAATCCGAGCTTGCGTCCCTTGGCGCCCGAAAATGCACCCGCCTCGTAACCGAAAAGTTCCGACTCCAGCAGCGATTCCTGAAACGCAGCACAGTTGATGTCGATGAATGATCCTTCCGACCGGGTCGATAAGCGATGAATAGCATGCGCAATGAGTTCTTTGCCAGTGCCGGATTCGCCTGTAATCAACACGGAGGCTTCTGACGGAGCCACTCGTTCCACAAGTCTGACGGCCTCTTTCATCGCTTGTGAAACGGAGACGATGTTAGGCAATCCGGATTGGCGAGCCAACTGTTCGCGGAGGCGAAGGTTGTCCACTCGCAAGCTGCGTTTTTCTGCCGCTTGCTTCACGCGCACGTCGAGTTCCGTGATGCTGTAAGGCTTGGTGAGATAATCGTAAGCGCCAAGCTTCATGGCTTCGACAGCGGTTTCCACCGTCGCTTGCCCGGTCAGCATAATCACTTCCGGAGGATTAGGTCGTTCATGAACACGTCGCAAGACTTCCATGCCGTCGATTCGAGGCATGTTAATGTCGCACAGCAGCACATCAACATTGCTTTCCTCTAGTTTGCGTAGCGCGGCTTCACCGTCTGGTGCAACCTGGACACGATAACCCAGCCGCTCCAGCTCCTTCTGCAACACCATACGAAGATTTGCCTCATCTTCGGCGATCAGAATTCTTGCTACTTTTTGCTCGTTCAAGCCTGCGGTTCTCCGTCCCTACCTCGTAACGCAAGGTAGCCTGCGTAGTAGACCCAGGAAGTTTCACGTTACAACACTTCGGATTTTTGCACTACGTTTCTCCCTCCTGGTCTATTGCCGGGAGTAACATGGTGAAGGTAGTGCCGACACCAACGGTGGATTGCACGTCGAGGCTGCCGCCGTGCTCCGTTAAGATACCATAACAAACTGCCAGGCCAAGACCCGTGCCCTCCCCGACTTCTTTAGTCGTAAAAAACGGCTCAAAGATCTTTGGAACATTCTCCGGTGGGATGCCCGCGCCCGTATCCCTTACTTCTACAAACACGCGATTGCCCTGCCTGCCACTGGCAATCTTTAGCACGCCGCCGTCAGGCATAGCATCCACCGCATTAGTTGCCAGCGCTATTATTGCCTGCTGCAATTGTCCAGCGTCGCCGGAAACGCGCGGCAAGTTGTCGTCCGTTTCAATTTTAAACTCTATTCCCTGACCCCGCTGCTGATGGGTTACCAGCCGCGCCGCCGAAGACATAACGTCGCCGAGGTTAAGCGGGGCATGCTCCGCGGCACGTGTGTGACTAAAATCCAGCAAGCCGTTGGTAATTGTCTTACAACGAAAGGCTTCGCTGCGAATCAATCCCAGATACTCACGTAGGTCGTCTAGCGCTGCTGAGTCGTTAAAAGCGCCCTCCTTAACGCGGGATTCGAGGGCCTCGGCACAGGCAGAAATAGTAGCGAGCGGATTGTTTATTTCATGGACCACTCCCGCCGCTAGCCTGCCAATTGCCGCAAGCTTCTCTGCGCGAGCTACTGCGCGGTTGGCTTCGACTCGGGCACTAACATCTTCGCCGATTGTGATTACATGCGATACCTCACCACCTCGATCAATCCACATCGGGATTTTGCTAATCAACCAATGTTTCATTCCGCCGTTTACCGTAGCAGTTTCGTGTTCGATGCGTTGGATTTGACCAGTTGCAAACACATGTGAAAACTCGCTTTCGAGCAACTCGCGTTTTTGACGGGTCAACACGCTGAAGATGTTTTTCCCCATTACCGAGCCACGTGGGATGCCCAGCTCTCCCAGTTCCCGGTTGCGGTTCCACGCCACAATCTCATAATCGCGATCGATGGCGTAAAGCGAGAGAGGCAAGCCGTCAATAATTGCCTCGATGAAGCGGCGCTGGGCCTCCACCTCGGCGGTGCGCCGCTCAACCTGGATTGTGAGATTTGCCGACACATCGCGCGCTGCCTGATAAAGAGTGGAGATGTGTGCGGCAAGCGCCGCCTGCTGCGCGGCAGCGTCAACCAGCCGGCATACCGTGTCGTCGCAGTCTTCGCGATTGTCGAAAGCTACAATCAAAGCGCCCTTGGTGCGTCCACCAAACCCAAGCGGGGCTGCGTATTCCGCTTGGTGCGCATCGTCTCGCAGGAAAAAAGCGCTCTTGTCAGTAACGATGACCGGCACAGCGCTGGAAGATGTCAGCCAGGCCTTCAGACGATCAATCTGCAGCAACGAGGAACCTTCCGCACTGCCTTCGCGATCGAAGACACAAGCCGCGTCGCTCTGTTCGTTTAGTTTTACAAACGCCGCACAGAGTACCGCACTTGTCCCTTCGTAAGTCGCTCCGGCCACACGGCGCACTAGTTGTTCTGGCTCGAGCGCTCGCAATAAACCGCGACCCAGGTCGGCAAGGAACGTCAGTTCACGGTTGCTGCCCATCAGCGCCCACTCTCTCTGCGCTGCCCGCAAGTGTGAGGCTGATCTAGAGACTATTTCTCCTGCCGAAGAACTTTTCGTGATGTAGTCGTCTGCGCCGGCGGCGAAGGCCTCGGCCTTCTGGCTGTCGACCTCCAGGGCAGAGAGGGCAATTACTGGAAGTTTGCTGGTTGCTGGTTGCGCACGAAGAAGCCTGCAAAGAGCCAGCCCGTCGACTCCTGGCATTTCGAGGTCAAGCACGATGAGGTCGAAAGGGTCCTGGTGAAGTAACCGAAGCGCCGACGGCGCGTCTTCCGCGCCTAAGGCACGATAGCCTGCTTTTTCGAAACTATTGCAGAGACGTTCCCGACCACCGTTATCGTGGTCAACGACCAGAATGGTGGCGATCTCTTTCGGGGTGATGGCAGCAGGCATGCTTTCAATCCTGGAACAAAGGGCTCGGTCTGGGTGACCTTAAGGCCGGAAGCTGCGTACTTGTTCGGTCGCCCGAATCTGGTCACGCATCTCCTACTAGCGATTGAAAGCGAAGGGGATAGGAATGTCAAGATTGCTGGCCGCAGATGGGCGCGGCCTGCGTATGGGGGAATAGAAATGACCTAGTTGACTGAGACCGAAGCGAGATCGTCGTTTTCAACTTCAATTATTCTGGAGGAAGCTACATCGGCCTGTTTCGAGACCTTCTCCAGTTTATGGGCAGACTTAGCCCGGTACATGGCCTGGTCTGCGGCTACCAGCAATTGGTCCAAAGTTTCGCCGTCGATGCCATACGTTGCCGTGCCCACGCTGATGCCTACACGGGCCTGGCCGACCCCGCGGACGTGCAGCGAATACTCCTTGACCGCAGTTTCGATGCGATATCGTAGGTCTTCCACCTGATTGCCTACCAACTCCTGAACAATAGCAACAAACTCATCCCCGGCATAACGAGCAAGAAAGTCGTATTCCCGGAGCTGAGTTTGAATTATGCGCCCCATCTCGCGCAGCATCTTGTCGCCTACTTTGTGTCCAAAAGTGTCGTTAACAATCTTGAAGTCGTCCAGATCAAGCATTACCACCTGGAACGGCCTGCCGTTGCGCCGCGCTCGAGAAGCTTCCTCATCGAAACGCAGAGCTATATAACGCGCGTTGGGCAGACCAGTCAGCGGATCCGTCAGCGCATTCGATTCGGCTTCGGCGTGATGCATAGCGTTTGACAATGCATCCGAAGCCAGCCGCGTAACCGTTTCCAGCAAACGCATGTGGTCTTCCGAATATTGCTCGAGTTCCGTCGAATAAACTGACAGCGCGCCTAACAGCATATCGTCTTTGAATAACGGCAAAGACGCCATCGAGCGGTACTCGTGTTCAATTTCCACACCGGCGAAATCCAGACTCGGGTGAAGCTGATTGATGGGACTGCGATTAGCCAGCGCGAATCCTGTCACTCCCTCTCCCGGCGCAATAAATCTCGCCGCTAGGATCTTCGCATTCTTTCCAGCGACGTGGGCCGCAGTGGCATAGCCCTTCAATTCGTCGAAGAGATAAACCGCACATGTATCGAAGGGCACTACGTGTCCAACTTTATCAACCAGCACTTCCAAAGTGTTTCGCACGTCCAGAGATGATCCGAAGGTGCGGGCTATTTCATACAGTGCATAAACTTCCTGGTGCGCGCTTTTGATCTGGTCGTAAGCCATATAACAACCGCGCTCACGGGTTTGGGCCATGTCCACCACGTTTAGCGCCAATGGTTCACGTGCCTCGTTAGGCGGCAATTGCTGCGGCAGTCCAACTGCCGAGATCTGCGCCTCGAAGCGCGGCAGATGTTTTATGAATATCTCAACGACCTTTGGATCGAAATGGCTGCTTGAGCCGCGCAACAACAGTGCGACAGCTTCGTCACGCGTCAGGCCTCGCCGGAATGGCCGGTCCTCCCTAACCGAATCAAAACAATCAACAACCGAAATGATCCTCGCTGTAATAGGTATTTGTTCGCCCTTAAGCCCGTCGGGGTAACCAAGCCCGTTCCACTGTTCATGGTGGTGGCGCACGATGGGCGTAACAGGATAGGGAAACTCAACGCGACCGAGGATCTGGGCGCCAACAGTTGTGTGGATTTTCATCTTCTCAAACTCAGCGGGGGTCAACCTGCCGGGTTTGTTGATGATGTGCGCAGGCACCGCCAGTTTTCCGATGTCGTGAAGCAGCGCGCCTGCTCTTAGCGCGCCAATTTCGGCTTTCGAAAGTCCGAGGACTTCGCCCATGCCCGCCGCATAGATTTGAACGCGACGCACGTGGCAATGGGTGGTTTGGTCTTTCGCGTCAATCGCTGTGGCCAGTGCTTCTGCGGTCGCAAAGTGTATGCGGCTGAGTTCTTCCGTCTCGCGGGTTTTGGCACTTAACCGCAACCAGGCATGGTGCATCACCTGCGCGGCAGCAAATATCGTTATACTTAGTAATGCAAGCGAGAACGCTTGATGAATGGCATAGGCAACAATGAAGGCGCCGCCGGCAATAACAAATACACGGTAACGCTTTACATAAGGGGATCCCCAACCGGACGGTGCCGCTGACTCCGCGTTGTAATCGGACACGTCTCGGAAGCTCATCCACGCTCCTTAACAAGGCTAAACGACTTCGAAGAATTAGAGATTCTCATTTTGTTTGCCCACTTCTTGTCAGAACCGCCTGCGTAATCGGGCGGGGCTACTTGCTCGACCCACCCACTTACGCAGGTGCTTCTGACATTCGCCTCCATCGGACAATTCTGTGGTCGAAAGCAAAGCCGGGAGCACCTCGACTTTGCTTTCGACCATGTTCAGGGCAAGCGGCAAACTCCTGGTTCGCCTTGCTGGGTGAGAGCTTGTCAAACTAAGTGGCATTCGGTTTATTTGGAATTCGCTCAACACTTACTTGCCACTCCGTTTTAGAAATTTGCGGCTCAGGCTCCGTGCGGAGAGCCCGTGAAGCTTTTCGCTCCTCAGCCGCGCTGGTTCCTTTCTCAATTGTTGTGCCAGATAAGAAGTGAGGCGCATGCGCCATCGGCCAGCGAAGTTATTAAGGTTTATCGAAAACTGTCTGCGTGCCGGAATTCATTTGGCTTTGGCAAAATCATTCTGACAGGTCAGTTTGGGGAAGTTCAGTCAGACTGCCGAATCGATAAGTTGACTTTGTTCAATTGTCCGGGCACCCTTCGTCTCTAGTCGTCAATCAACGAGCATTTAGACTGATCAGAATCAGTTTCAATTCATACTTCATCGGTGGCTACTGGATCACCCGGGACTGTTGGGGTCAATTAGTTTGGCAGATTCAAGCGGTAAAACTTTTGAGATTGATTCGCCCGCAGGTTACATTGAGCTGCTCCGCGGCAATCGCGGTTTTCGCCAGCTCTGGCTTGGCCAGGTTGTAAGCCAGCTGGGCGACTGGTTCAACACGATTGCGCTCTACACGATCATTCTCGACTTAACTGGATCGGGTCGCGATATCGGCCTTTTGTTGGTGGCTCGCTTCCTGCCGAGTTTCATATTCGGCTCGCTGTCGGGCGTGGTTGCAGATCGATTCAGCCGCCGCTCGATCATGATTATTTCCGATCTGCTGCGCGCTCTTGTCGTCCTGGGCTTCCTCTTTGTTCGCCGGGCAGATCAGTTGTGGATCCTTTACTCTTTAACGGTATTGCAACTAGGGTTATCCACATTTTTCGAACCAGCCAAAACGGCGGTAATTCCTTCAATCGTTTTCGACCGCGAACTGGTCGCCGCAAATGCGATCTCTTCCGTGACCTGGTCCATTATGTTGACGCTCGGCGCTTTTGTTGGCGGCGTGGTCACCGGATGGTTTGGCAGTGATGTAGCTTTTATTCTTGATGCCCTCACTTATTTACTTTCGGCCGCGTTGATCGCGAGCGTGCGCTTTCCAAAACGCGCGCCACGCGCAAAGAGTAAGTTCACAATCAGCCGCATTTTAGGCATCACCGAGACCATTGAGGGAGTGCGGTACGTAAAACACTGGCCGCGGGTGCTGGCTTTGTTGCTGGTGAAACCGGCATGGGGACTAGGTGGCGGGGTTTTGACTCTGTTGGCGGTCTTTGGCGAGAAGGTTTTTCCGGTGGGTAATAGTGCGGCGACAGGCATTGGCGTTCTTTTCGCGGCCCGGGGAATTGGTACGGCGGTAGGTCCGATTGTAGCTCGCCGAATTTCAGGCGATGGCAAAAGACGTATGCAGAACTCGATCGGCATAGCCTTTCTAATCAGCGGCGTCTTCTATATGGCTTTCGGCGCTGCGACTAGCTTTGTTGTTGCGCTCATTGTTCTGGGCGTTGCACACACGGGGGGAAGCATTCTTTGGGTTTTTTCCACGGTGCTCCTGCAACGCGCGGTAGAAGACAATTTTCGCGGCCGTGTATTTGCCGCAGAACTCGCGCTGCTTACACTCACTATGGCGGTTTCAAACTATGCTACCGGTGAACTGCTGGATCGTTTTGGGCTTTCACCTCGCGTGGTAGCGATTGGGATTGGCGCGTTCTTCCTGCTTCCCGGCGTTGCCTGGTTTGTCACCCAAAAATGGTGGGACAAGGATAAGAATGCTACACCACAAGAAACCGTTTACGCTGGCAGAGGCGGCGAAACAGAGAGCGCTCGTTTGTCAGGGTAGGACAGACATTCCGATCTGCTTTGCTGCCAAAGAATCGAGACAGACAGGGATGTCTGTCCTACCTTGAGTTCCCCGAAGAGATTGCGATGAAGATTAAAATTGGAGTAATGGGATCAGCGGAGGAAACTGCCGGAGCAAGCGCGAACACTCTAGCCGAGAACGCCCACGCTTTGGCCCGGGCCATCGCAGCCCGAGACCTGCTGCTTCTGACCGGAGCTACCACAGGACTGGTTTACGTCGTTGGCAAGGCAGCCTGCATGGCCGGCAGTTTTCATGTAGGGATTTCTCCGGCCGCTAACAGTCAGGAGCACGTCGAGAGATTTAAACTGCCGTTGGACGCATGCGACCTGATTGTCTTTACCGGTTTTGGTTTGAAGGGCCGCAACGTTGTTCTAATAAGAACCTGCGACATTGTATTGTTCATCGCGGGCTCGATGGGCTCCCTTAACGAATTTACGATTGCTCACGACGAGGGCAAAGTTATCGGCTGTTTGACTGGCACAGGTGGAGTCGCCGATGAAGCTGACTATCTTCTGGCGAAGTTTTCGAAGGAGACCGGCGCGCGTGTCTTTCAGAACGACGACGCTGAGAGGCTGATCGAGGAGTGTCTCAAAGCTGTGAATTAAGATTGCCAAGGGCTGTTCCTGGGGGAGTGTATGGACTTCGGAATAAGGGACCGGGTAGCACTTGTTGCCGCCGCAAGTAAAGGAATTGGTTTCTCCGCGGCGCGGGAACTGGCCCGAGAAGGCGCACGAGTGTTCCTTTGCTCTCGAGATGAGAAACGCGCCAGCCAAGCAGCGCAGAAGATACATGACGAAACTGGCGCCACCGTCGCCGGCATTGGTGCGGACGTGACTGACGATCAAGCGGTGCACCGTTTTGTTAGTCTCGCCCGCGAACGTAGCGGCCGTATCGACATCCTGGTGACCAACGCCGGTGGGCCTCCTGCATCTGCATTTGCGCAAACGGACCTCGAAATGTTTCGTAAGGCATTTGAGCTAAATGCGCTATCCGCGATTCGTCTGGCCAAACTAGTCTTACCCGGGATGCAGGAGCAGAAATGGGGGCGGGTTATCAATATCACGTCGGTGTCGGCGAAACAGCCGATTGAAGGATTACTGTTGTCCAACACGATACGGGCAGGTCTCACCGGTTGGGCGAAAACAGTCGCGACTGAAGTCGCTCCAGGCGGTGTGACCGTAAACAACGTAGCGCCGGGTTACACATTGACGGAAAGGCAGGAGGAGTTGGCCCAGGCGCGTAGTCTGGCCCAGGGAAAATCGAAAGAGGAAATCATTGCGTCGTGGGCCACTCAGGGCCCAATGCGCCGGATGGGAAGACCGGAAGAGATTGCGGCAGCCGTTGCATTCCTCGCCTCCGAACGCGCGTCATATATCACAGGCGTGACTTTACAGGTGGACGGTGGCTGGGTGCGGAGTCTTTTGTAATGAATAAGGAGAAGCGTGAAACAATCGAAGCTCTCTATTCTGATATTGATCTTGCTGCCAGCCAGTTTGATCACCCGCGTTGGCCTAGGGCGCAACCAATTCAAATTGCTCGTCATTGGTCTGGAGAAGAAGCGCCGGTTTCGCGGCATGCTGAGGCGCGGATTATCTGGTCAAAAGAATCATTGGTGGTGCGCTTCGTTTGCCGGCAGCACGAACCGCTGATCGTCAGCTCAAACCCACAGCTAAACCGAAAAACAATTGGGTTATGGGACAGGGACGTGTGCGAGATTTTCATTGCGCCAGATGCCGGCATGCCTAATCGCTACTTTGAGTTTGAAGCGGCGCCAACGGGTGAATGGGTCGACTTAGCGATCAGTCTTGGGCCAACCGGACGCGAGACTGATCCCCAATTTCACTCCGGAATGTCTACAGCGGCGCGAATGGCGAATGGTGAGTTAACAATCACTATGCGCATTCCATGGGGTGAGTCGATTCCTAAACCCAGACGTAGCGACGCCTGGCGTGTCAATCTATTCCGTTGCGTGGGGATCGGAAATGAGCGTTATCTGGCCTGGCAGCCGACGTATACACCGGAGCCTAACTTTCACGTTCCTCAAGCTTTTGGCTGCCTAAGATTTGTCTAACGAGCAGCATTTTCTTTCATCGCTTCCGTTGCAGCAAAGCTGAAACGTATTCCGAGTACCTCGCTCGATCTTCTTCCGACATCCCAACAATCTTCACTGCAATCAAATATCCCGTCGTCTCGCTCCGGTGTTCTTCAAGACGTTCGTATCGAACGGGGAGCACTTGCATCTCAACTGGTCCAGAAGGCAATTCGAGTTGGACCCCCAGGCTGCGGTTTTCTCCTACCAAATGGTGCTCGCCGAGCGTGATTGCGGGAACGACGAGCGCCATACCATTCGCGCTGAGATCTAACGTATGTCCGTCCATACTGACGGTTCGTCTCGATCCCTTTAGGCTTTTTGCCGGGGAGGTTATTGAAAGGTTGAAAGCCAGGCGGACCCGTTGTCGCTTCGCGCGGCGACGATCGCTGACAAATTTCCGCAGAAGGGACACAATCGTTCGAGCGAACTCACTCATGACTTTTTAGCTGTCTGTGAAACTTCTCTGACACTTCGGCGTCGCCAAAGTATAGCTTATTGACTTGGGGAAGGGGCTTCGCTTGGGGAACAGGTCGGGGAAGTCAACAGTCATTCTAGTTGGCCCATCGTTTGGGCGCAATAGAAATACTACCGACTGAGTAGTTTGGGAGTTTCATTATTGTTTACTACTGGACTACTGGTTGGATTTAGTTCTGTGCAGCTATCTTCATTTTAATTCTTCTTTGGGCTAAGAGGCTTGCCGCCCGTATCACTGCTTCTGACTCCCGTTGCATCCATGAAGAAAGACAGCTTACCGGAACGGCCGTATTCCGCTGGTTCGGCTTGTGCAGTCCAGGTTTTTGCGTCAGGAGAAACGTTAATCCGAAATCGGTACCCGGTTGACTCAGTACCTTCGAGGTCCTTCGGTAACAGTCCGGCGGCAATCAAGGTAGCCAAATTGGCAAACTGGCCATTGTGTTGCTGGCTGTAAAGCAATAGGGCCAGTGAGATTCGTGTGAGCATGTCCTGAACGTCGCCGTGATGCGCGTCGATTCGTGCATTAAAGAAAAACTTCTTCCCTGCTTTCTTAACAATCTCCAGGTTCTCCCGGTCGCCAAGTACCCAGGCGCCATCAATCATCATCAGGCCGGCCGGCTCCATCTTTTCCTTGCCCTCGCTATCAAGCACCTTCACAAACACAGTAGCTAAGTCGCCACTGATTTGCTCACCCATGATATCTACTTTCTCCGGAATTCTCTCGCTGACAGCCAATGCCATCTTTTCAAAGTCCGGCCGCAAATCCTCAAACTCCTGTGGTTTCAGTGGCTCAATTGCGGGTTTGTAAATCGAAAGACTGAATGCCTCTCGAAACTTCCGCTCGCGCAAAGTCTTGTAAAACTCCCGCACAGTTTCCGAAGGTGTGCGCTGTGGGTTTTGAGCCACTACTCTTGAAACCAGACTGCCCCGGAACGAGAACAGGCCTATAACAACCAGCAAAAGCAATCGGAGCAAAAGCTTTGAACTAAACATTAACTTCCTTTTCCTTCTTATCGACTCACCGATGAACTGCGAGGCGCGCCCCCGGCTTAGCAGCGCCTCGATAAAGACAATCAAAAGTCACACGATTCAGCTCGGAAACTAAAGCCGAAACGCACTTCACGCCTTAGTCACTTCTGGTTGGAAAAGGTTTAGCTTTCAGGAGCATTTCTCGACCCACTAGATACAAAATCACCGTAATAATGCCAAACGGAATAAGGGCCAGAAGACCAGCATGTGGGCCCAGGTAGAATGCGTTATTCGCTTTCGACCAGTCCTCAAATCCGTTTAGCCTTGTAGTGATACTCTCGCTCAGGTTTAGAAACGCGTACGCGACTCCGGCGAGAGCTCCTCCAGCTATGTAACCGGAGGCCAGTAATACGCCCGGGCTCTTGTCCGTTTCGGCGACAAACTGCTCCTCTGTTAATTTTTGGCTGGCGAATTTGCGCCGCAGATATTTGTCCACTCCGAGACGGACCATACCACCGACGAAGATTGGCGCGGATACAAAAACAGGCAGGTAGACGCCTACCGCAAAGGCCAGCGACGGTATGCCTGCCAACTCCAGAACGATGGCAATAAACACGCCTAATAAGACAAGACCCCAGGGAAGTTCGCGACTGAGAATGCCTTTAATGATGTAAGACATGAGCGTCGCCTTGGGCGCGTTGTACTTGACGACACTATGACCCTCGGGTGTGGTCGTGATAACTCCATTTATTCCCGGATCGACCAGAAAGGCAGGCATACCCTGATCGTTAACGAGGTATCGCCCCGTCGTGCCAACATTTGTGTCTGTTTGATGACAGACTATGTAGCTGGTGCCGGCACGATCTTCACGTTTGGGTTGACCGCCGCTCTGTTCGCATTTTGTCGGATCGAAACGGTAGCCTGCCGGAAGAATAACGTTCTTGGTATCACCTGCCGGCACATAAACGGTCGACGCCTGATTAAGCCATAGCAGGACGTAGCCAAGCACGAGCGCCGAAGCCAACGCACCGATGAGGATCGCAATCTGTTGGTTCTTGGGAGTCGCTCCCACGATGAACCCGGTCTTTAAATCCTGCGACGTTGTTCCACCGTTTGACGCTGCGATGCAAACGATGCCGCCGATTGAAAGCGCAGTGACGAAATAGGGCGGCGTGGTCCAACCTATGATCAGAAACACTAAACAGGTCAGCAGGAGAGTGGCTACAGTCATGCCGGAGATCGGGTTCGATGAAGACCCCACCTCACCAGTAAGACGCGAGGACACTGTAACGAAAAGAAAACCAAACGCGACGATGAGGAGCGCGCCGAGAATGTTGAATCGCAGGTTGAGCTGCGGCGCCAGCATGATTGCGCCGAGCATCGCAATGATGCCCCCGATGACGAACCTCATCGAAAGATCTTGATCAGTGCGCAACGCACTCTCCCTGGCCGCCTGACTGCCACGCAAATCCGCAAGGCCTCCTTTAAGACCGCTCCAAATGATTGGCATGCTGCGCACCAGGCTGATGATCCCCCCGGCCGCAACCGCACCGGCACCGATGTAAAGAATGTAGGTGCTCTGAATGCTGTCCTTACCATCGATGGCCATTTGGGAGATTGGTTTGGTTCCCGGCGGAAGCGGACCAAGCAACCCCTCGCCGAAATACTTGATCATGGGAATTAACACCAGATAAGACAGCACGCCGCCGCCAAACATGATCGATGCGATCCGTGGGCCGATGATATAGCCCACGCCAAGTAAAGCCGGGTTGTTCTCAATAGAAATTGAGCCGGCTTGGAAAGGAGGCCCAAAGACCTTCTGAGGAATTTCTTTCCAGGTTTTGAAAATCTGCTGTAGCGCGTAGAAAGCGAAGCCTATACCGAATCCGGCGACGATTGTTTTGCCCCCGATGGTCGCTTGATCTGCCACTTTTGCAGACAAGGGATCCTTGTGGGCCGCCTCGAGCGATTCTTCGGAGGCACCGGCTTTTAATACTTCAGCGCAAGCCGTTCCTTCAGGGTATTTCAAAATTCCATGTTGCTGGACGATGAGCGCCCGTCGCAGCGGAATCATCATCAGAATGCCAAGTAACCCGCCGAGCACGGCGACTAGCATTACACGAGTAAGGTCCAGGTCGAAGCCCAGAATCAAGATTGCCGGCATGGTGACGCCAAGGCCGAAGGCGATTGATTCACCCGCCGATCCGGCAGTCTGTACAATGTTGTTTTCGAGAATTGTGGCGTTGCGGACTCCCAACTTTGAAAGCACTCGGAAGAGAGTGATCGAGATTACGGCCACTGGAATTGACGCGCTTACCGTAAGACCAACCTTCAAGACGAGGTAAAGTGAAGACGCGCCGAAGACGATTCCCAGAAGCGTTCCTACGATGATTGCGCGAAGTGTAAGCTCTGGTATAACAACGTTGGGGGGAATGAACGGACGAAAATTCGTCAGGTAAGGATTGTCCGGCGTCCAGCCAGTTCGATCAGGAAACCCCTGCGCCCGTGCGGCCTCAGCAGAATCAACACCTTCAGTCGACATTAAAGTCACCTCCGACAAATTGTTAGTTCTGGGAGATCTTAGGGGTTTGAAACGCCGCTACTTTACACGGCCCACGTGCATGAGGGCAAGCTATTAATGGCCCAGAGTCTACTAGCGGCGCAGACGGTGGTCGGTTAGGAGGATTGAAGTCTGTTCCACCACGAAGCCTGTGCCGCTTCGATATTTTCTATTACACTCTGGAGTGTCTTTCTGATCCAAGCAACAAACTTAATCAATTCAATGCGAACACGATTATCCTCGATTTTTCTTGCGCTCTCGATCTCCCTGCCCTTGCTTTCGTATGTATTGGCGAAAGCTCAACGAGAACCCCAGCTTCAACCAACTGCTGGAGCAGCGGTAGGGAGTATTCCGTCGCCCGAGGAAATCCTGGGGTTCACTCCCGGCGACGACCGCAAGCTGGCAAGCTGGAATCAGGTGCTTACTTACTTCGACAAATTGGACCAGGCCAGCGATCGCGTGAGGTTTGAAGCGCTCGGCAAGTCGACAATGGATAGACCTTTCGTCATGGCCACCATCAGCGCACCTGAGAATCTGGCGAGGCTGGAAGAATACAAGCGAATCCAGGAGTTGCTTGCCGATCCGAGAAAGCTCGGCGCTCCGGGCGCGCGGGATCGCAAGGCCGCAGAGTTAATCAGGCGCGGCAAAACGATTGTGTTGATCACCTGCGGCATCCATTCAACGGAGGTCGGCTCTTATCTGTCGAGTATGCTTATTGCCCATCAACTCGCCTCTTCAAATCGACCTGAGATTCAGGACATTCTTCGAAACACAATCATTCTGCTCGTACCTTCGCTAAATCCGGATGGCGTGGACATTGTCAAAAACTGGTACGACAAGACACTCGGCACCCCTTATGAGGGAAGCAATCCACCTGAGCTTTATCACAAGTACACCGGCCACGATAACAATCGCGACTGGTATGCCTTCACCCAGGTGGAGACCAAAATCACGGTCGATAAGATTCACAACGTCTGGCATCCGCAGATCGTCCACGACATTCATCAGCAGGGCGAGTTTGGCGCGCGTCTTTTTCTGCCGCCCTACATGTCTCCGGTAGAGCCAAACGTGCCTAAGCAGATAATCGAAGGTTACACGGAGCTGGGCAACTGGATGGCAGAGGAGTTGCGCAATCAGGGATTCAAAGGCATCACGACCAATTCAACTTACGACGCGTGGACGCCGGCGCGCGCCTATTCCCACTATCACGGGGGCGTGCGCATTCTTTCAGAAACTGCGTCGGCACGGATCGCTTCACCTATTACCTTGAAATTTGACCAACTGCGATCGCGGGAGGGTTACGACCCTCAGAAGGAGTCGAGTAAGTTTGGACCCTTGTGGCGCGGGGGTGAGTGGCATCTGCGCGACATCACAAACTACATGACGACGGCCGCGTTCACGCTGCTCAGGCACGCTTCTCAAAATCGCGAGCGCTGGCTCAGCAGATTTTATGAGATTGGGAAGGCAGCCGTACGGCCACGCGGGCGGGGCGAATTGTACGCGTTTCTAATTCCTCCAGCCGATAACCTGGGGGCTTTGCTTACGATCCTGGAACGAGGCGGAGTGAAGCTGGATTACCCGGGTGCGTTCACAGCAAACGGACGCACATATCCACAAGGAACAGCTGTCGTTCGCCTGGCCCAACCCTATGGCGGCTTTGCCAAAGCTCTCCTGGAAGTTCAACGTTATCCCGACCTGCGCGATAACACAGGCCATCCTATTCCGCCCTACGACGTAACCGCGCATACGCTCCCGTTACTTATGGGCGTCCCCGTCGAACCCACGTTCGCCTCCTTCGCATTGCCAAAGCCAAAGCCGGAGCGGGGCGTTGGTTGGAATGGTGGTTGTGGCGATGCCAGTCCCCCGCGGCGCGCGATCTATCGTTCACACTCGCCCTCGATGGATGAAGGCTGGACTCGTTGGGTGCTTGATAACGACGGCACGACGTTTTTCCGTTGTCTCTTCTATCGCACACTGGAGGATGCTGAGGCACGCGCGGGCAATCTGCATCAGAAGTTTGACACGATCGTTATTCCAGACCAGGAGCCGCTCAGGAACCAGGAGCCCCGAGTGATTCTCAACGGTCACCGTCCCGGTTCGATGCCGCCGCAGTACACTGGCGGACTTGGCGCCGAGGGTGTGAAAGCCTTGCGGGAGTTCGTCGAACAAGGCGGCACGCTGGTTTGTTTGAATCGCGCATCAAGCTTTGCCATCGAACAGTTCGAGCTCCCTTTGCGCGATGTCGTCGCTGACATACCGGAAAAAGACTTCTTCGTGCCTGGCTCTATTTTGCGTATTGAGCTTGATACGACTAGTGCGCTTGCCACAGGAATGCCGAAAGAAACGATTGCGTGGGTTGAAGATTCTCCGGTTTTTGAAGTTATCAGAACCGGGAGCAGTAGCGACCGGGTTGGTGTCCCTGAGTCGAATGTCCGCGTTATCGCGCGTTATCCAGCAAACACAAATCCGCTTCTTTCGGGCTGGTTGTTAGGCGGCGATCGTATGAGAGGAAAGGCCGCGCTGGTTGAAGTGACGATGGGCAAGGGCCGGATAATTCTCTTTGGCTTCCGTCCGCAATATCGCGCCCAGTCGATGGCAACGTACCCC
Source organism: Pyrinomonadaceae bacterium (assembly GCA_051004635.1). GTDB lineage: Bacteria > Acidobacteriota > Blastocatellia > Pyrinomonadales > Pyrinomonadaceae > PSRF01. The sequence goes on along the minus strand of JBPCKD010000214.1, from coordinate 25,034 downwards.
CTGTTTTTCAATGCAATCAAATAGTGCACGACTGGAATTATTTGCTCAGCAGCCTCAATCTACTCCCGGCCACGGCAAAGATCGCCGGCGCAATCCGACTGCTGGGAACAGTCGTTATCGCCGTTGCCGCGTTTGGACCAATTAGATTTTCAAGGCGTGATAGCGAATTGATGAGCGGCGATCCCGCGGACCGCCGGCTTGATGAGGGTGCACACGAAGCCTATGTCGTGCCCGAAGGCTATCGAGGCATACAGGTGACGGTCGTTGGCCCAGGACGCTACTATGTAAACACGCTCGCAATAAGTCCGATCATTATTCCCACCACCAACCTGACTGTGGAATGGACTTCGGGAGAAGTTGCTAACACTTTCAATCCGTTTGAAGTGATCTCCAAAGACGGTTTCACGATGCAACTGGAAGTGCGGGTGGTCTTTCGCGTTAAGCCTGAAGATGCGCCTTTCATGGTGGCGAAGATCGGCGGCATCGACCGGCTGATTCAAAACGTGATGCATCCCCTGATCGACTCTATCTTCCGCAACCAGGCGTCGGAATCTTCAGCCATGGCTTATTTGCAGAATCGTCATGAAGAACAGGAACGTGCTGAAGCTCGCGTGCGTGCTCACCTGCTGAAGTATCACGTTGACGTGGTCAACGTGCTGATCTGCCACATTCATCTGCCGGAAGATCTGATGATTACGCAAACTGAGAAGATTCTCGCGGAACAGCGCCAGAACATGTACAACGCGCAGCGCGAGGCTGAGGAAAAGCGCATCCAACTGGAAAGAACGAAATCACAGGCAGACAACCAAAAAGACTTGATGGCTGCAACCGTGGGCGTCGAGATCGCCGGCAAACGCGCCGAACAGCGCAAGTCTGAAGGTGAGGGCGAAGCCCATTACATTTCGCAAACTGGTAAGGCCGAAGCGGACAAAGTTCGTATGATGGGTGAAGCGCAAGGCGTAGCGTATCGCGAACAGGTCAACGCGCTCGGCGCGCAGGGCGGGGCACTGGTTGAAGTCTTGAAGGTCATCGGCGAGAAAGGCGTGCGCATCACTCCGGACATTATGGCTTCCGGCGGAGCTGGTACCGGCGACGGTGGCGGCGGCATCGGCACGCTGCCTGCTCAATCTCTTCCGCAACCAGATGAATCTGCCTGCGGCGAACGGCGAGAAGGCACCACTGAAATAAGTTGATCCCATCTCGTCTTCAGCCTGCGAGCCGGCGAACAGAATAAAGCCTGGGGCGCAAGCCCCAGGCCTTTTCAATCTTCAAACGAGGGTCGCCTCCATCAATTTTCCAAAGCACTCCTAACAGGCTACTCAAAAAATGATACGATCCACGAAATCACACGAAGCCACAGGAAAAAAGAACGACTTCAGTTTCGTGTTTCTTAGTGTGAGTTCGTGGATCGTGTGGGTGTTCTTGATCGATGCCAAATCAGAACTGTCAGCATGTTTCCGGTGTGGTCGTAGGGTACTTTAAGTGGGTTCATAGAAGACATCCACCTGAAACCTCTACTTGGCCAGGTACATCTGCGCCGCCATCTTCGTCAGCTTCCATACCCTCGACCATTCAATCCGGCTGCCCGCGTTTTCCTGGCCAGTGATTTTGTCCAGGATCAGCTTGCCAAACACGCGACCTTCGCGTTTCAGCATGAATTCCTTCGCGTAAGGCTTAGCAGTGTCGAAGAAGCTGAATCCTGGATCAGTGACAATGCCGATGCCTTCAAGGGTCATCAGCGCGCGCATAACGTAGGTGAAGTTTGCCGGCAGACGGAAGGGATACTCATAGATCACTTCCGCGAGATCGTAGGTCAACTCTTTGAACTTGATCTCGCCCAGCTTGAGATTAAGGTAAACCGTGAAGAGCCTCTCCACAACAGGTCGCACGGTTTCCGGATCAACGCCCGGCTTGAGGAAGTTAAGATTGATAATGTCCTGGCCCAGGCCTTGCACGTCGCGCCCGACCACATGAAAGAATGCGTCAATCATCTGCGACTGCAATCGAGGTGTAATGCGCCCCACCATTCCAAAGTCGAAAAACGCGAGGTGACCGGAATCCATTACCAGCAGGTTTCCCGGGTGGGGATCGGCGTGGAAAAACCCATCCTCGAGGAGTTGCTTCAGATAGGTGCGAACCAACAGACGATTGACTTTGACTGCCGAAATGCGGCGCGCTCGCAGACCTTCGACGTCCGAAACCTTCGTGCCCCGAATGTATTCAAGCGTCAGGACCTTTTGGCTAGTGTGCGACCAATAGATTTTTGGGACGCGTATCGCGCGCCACGTGCGGAAGTTGTAGCGAAACCGATCGGCATTCCGTCCCTCCTTCACGTAGTCGATCTCTTCGAAGACGGTAGTGTGAAACTCGCGGAGCATGCCTTCCCAGTCAGCGTTTTCGTTTGCCTTTGGCAAGAAACGGTTCGTCAGTTTCACTATGCGGTAGAGAATTGCAACGTCGAAGCTGATGATCTGTTCCAGATTGGGGCGCTGAACTTTGACCGCTACTTCCTCGCCGGATGCCAGGCGGGCACGGTAAACCTGGCCCAGCGAGGCCGAAGCGACCGGCGTGCTATCGATCTCCGCATAACACTCTTGCAGGCTTCTACCGAGTTCCGATTCAATGCGCGCAAAAGCTTCGGCGGTCGAGAATTCAGGAACCTGATCCTGTAGCGTAGCCAGTTCTGTCACGTAAGCAAGCGGCAGCAGGTCGGCCCGAGTGCCAAGAGCCTGGCCGATCTTGATGAACGTTGGCCCAAGGCCAATTAGACTCTGGCGCAACCACACGGATTGCTTTGCGAGTCGCGCTTCTTTCTTGTCTGACCCCTCGTCACCGCGAAAGACTATTAGGCGTAGCAGTCGGATTAGCTTGTCCAGACTCAAACTAACAAAGTGGCGGTAGAGCCTCTTTAGTCTTGCTATCAAACTCTTCGGAGTCTCTTCACCAAGCCTGGCCGCCATGCGCCGGTTAAAGTTTGCCCGGACGTCATAAGTGTCAAGAAATATGTAGAGCGTAAATAGCCCCAGCACGAGGGTAACTCTTCCCGCTCGCAACCAGCCTCGCAGGCCGCGCCCCTTGAGGATCTGGGCTACCAGTTCGTCTGTTAGTGGCTTCGGGTCGGAGCTGCTCTTAACGGAAGACGACGATGCCTTGCCGTCCGGGCGACTCAGGAGATGGCCGTTTCCGTCTTTCACGGACGGTGCTGATACGGGAATTAATGCTTGCTTAGCACTCATAGTGACTTTGCAGCTATCTTACAAAACATCGACGGCAAACGCCCGTCTCAAAAGGTCTCGAACTTACGATCACAGATTCAGATCGGGCGGTCCCATGCGGTCAGTACCACCACATGAAGTGACTGTTACACCTAGGCCTGGCCACCCAAAGCCGCCGACTTTCAAACCAGCGACAGCATGCTGCGCGAGCCGGCTCTTTCAAAATAACTCTGCGCGCGATTCACGTCTTTCTCGATCTGCGTCTTCAACTCTGCCATAGAAGCAAATTTGCGCTCATCACGGAGGCGATGGAGAAAACGAACGCGAACCACGTCGCCATACAGATCTCCAGCCCACTTGATTACGAAAGTCTCCACTGAGGGTTCCGTGTCCCCCCCGAAAGTTGGTCGCACGCCTACATTTGTCACGCTGCGCCGCCATTGGCCATCGATTAACGCCCCAGTAACGTAAACGCCGTTGCGGGGTATGACGCGGTTCTTTGGATGCAGGTTGGCTGTGGGAAAGCCCAGGGTGGACCCGCGCTCAGCCCCGCGCTCAACGCGACCTTCGACACCATATGGCCGCGCCAGGAGTCGGCGCGCAAGATTCACTTTGCCCTCGGCCAGCAGCCCACGAACCCTGCTCGAACTGACTCGTTGGTTACGGAGTCGGACCTCGGGCACCTCGTCCGCAAAAAACCCAAGCTCCTGACTCACGCGCCTGAGCAGTTCGATGTTGCCTTCACGATCATGGCCAAATGCGAAGCCGCGGCCGAGGTAGACTTCTTTCGCGTGCAGCCGTTCTTTCACCACGTCGCGTAGGAATTCTTCAGCGCGAGTTTGGGAAAACTCCTCATCGAAACGAATGACGATCGTTTGCTCAATACCAAGGACGCCAAACCCCTCAACCTTTTGATCAAGAGTTTGCAAAAGAGGAGGGGCTGATTCGGGATGTAACACAGCGCGCGGATGGGGATCAAACGTGATCACAGTTGGAACTGCGTCGGTCTCGCGCGCTCTTTCTACCACCGTGCGCATGATCAATTGGTGGCCCAGGTGCAGACCATCAAACACCCCCAACGTTAGTACTGTGGGGCGTTGAATCTCAGCATTGTCAGTTCCGTGGAAGAGACGCATAAAAAAGCGCTAAAGGATCAGTCCAGATTTTCCATTTATCAATTCTCATTTCTCATTTTCCATTGCTGAAGAAAAAGCGAAGTCGATCGCCAGAGCTTGATCTCAAGCCGACGATCAAAAATGGAAAATGAGAAATGACAAATGAGATATGGAAAATCAGAGCCCGCAGTTCCTTATCCATTAACTTCCAACCCGTCAAAAGCCCACTCGACCCCGTCCGGCAGACGCGCCGAGTCTCGCTCATGCTTAACATCGTGAGCTATGTGGGTTAGGTAAGTTCGTTTCGGCTTCAACTCCTCAACGTACTCGAGCGCCTTATCCAACCAAAGATGTGTGGGATGTTTAGCGAATCGGAGACAATCGAGGGCGAGTACGTCGAGATCGCGCATCGCCTCTATTATTCCTGTGGGAATCTCACTTAGATCCGTTGCATACGCAAAGTCGTTAAAGCGATAAGCCATTACCGGGAGGCGCCCGTGAATAACCTCGAGGGGCGTAACCGTCAGATCGCCTCCCAAACAAAACGAGGCTTCAGACGAAACGATATGGGGAATGACCTGCGGTAAGCCGCCGCCAAAATGCGAAGGCTCGAAGATGTATTTGAAGATACGCCGAATGTCGACCCAGGCACGGTCGTTGGCATAAAGTCCCAGGGGGCCAAATCGAAAATTGAGCGGGCGAATATCGTCGAGGCCAAAGATATGGTCGGCGTGGCAATGGGTAATCAACACCGCATCAAGCCGTTTCAACCCATACCGCAATGCCTGCTGGCGAAAGTCGGAGGATGTATCGACCAATACAGACTGGCCGCCATGTTCAATTAGGATGGAGACTCGTAGTCGTTTATCGCGAGGATCGTCTGAAGTGCAAGTTTCGCATTCGCAGCCGATGGAGGGCACACCGGTGGATGTTCCAGTACCTAAGAACGTGAGCTTCATCGGCTAAATAGTAAATGGTAAATGGTGAATGGTCTAACGGCTAAACGAAGACCATTGACTATTCACCAATCTTCAACCCCCCACGATATCTTTACCGGTATATGTGCGAGATGCTTTTGCCGGCGCTGAGTTGGTCAGAGAAACATACTGCATTCGCAGGTCGGCGAGCAGGCCTTCGAGAATCTGCTGCTCCTGGGGCAGGAGATTGCCGCGCGTTTTTTGTTGCAGCATTCCCAGCACATCAATCCAATGTTTGCCCAATTCGAGATCCACTTCCCGTTTGTGTGTGACCGGATGCTCCATCATTCCCAGGGATGAGGCAGCGTTTGAAGCTATGGACATCATGAAACTAGCAAAACTTGCTGGATCGTCGGCGCCAGGTAGTTCAGCTTCTTCATTCGGCAACTCCGCCTCTTCGCTTCGTTCAGCCTGCGAGGGTGGTTGAGGCTGCGCTTCGACTGGGGCTGCCGGGCTCGCCGAATTGGTCGAGCTAGCGGGTTCAGGTTGCGAAACAGTGCTGACGGCAGGGGTTTCGTCAGTCAATGGTGTTGTTTGAGGTGTTGCTTGGGGTTTTGGTTCGGGTTTCTCTTCCGGAGGCACCTCACGCGGACTGCCGTCCGGATTGAAGAGCCGCCGATCCGTTACTTTATAACTGGGTTGTTCTTCGTTCATTTCCGCTACCTCTTAGCTAACTCCGGCAACTGTGAAGATGATTCAGCGTCAGCGGATTCGTTGAAGTTTTGTTATGTCAGTGATGGTAGCATCCTCATCTAGTGCTCGCAAACAGCGGAAAACGAGGGTAGTGGGTCAGTGTGGCATTTAGCTAAGCTTGGCTGCCACAGCGACCTCCCTACCTTGAAACTGACCCACTACTAAAACGAGCTGTTGACTGACTTGCGACTTGGACTTTGGACTTTGGACTTTGGACTTTGGACTTTAGACTATTCGCATGGCTGCCACTTTTGAAGACCTGATGGACTTAATGAACAAGCTGCGTTCACCCGAAGGGTGTCCGTGGGATCGCGAACAAACCTACGCCACACTCGCTCCGATGCTTTTAGAAGAAGCCTATGAAGCATTTGAGGCTGTTGAAGGAGCGCGCGAGGGACGGCCCAACGAACTGCGTGATGAACTTGGCGATCTGCTCTTCCAGATCGTCTTTTACGCTCAGGTTGCGAAGGAGCGTGGCGATTTCTCTATCGAGGACGTTACAGGCGCTATTCATGCGAAGATGGTGCGCCGCCACCCACACGTCTTTGGCGATACCAGCGCCCACGACACGGCCGCCGTCTTGCGCAATTGGGAAGTGATGAAGGCTGAAGAGCGACGCGCTGCCGGGCAGAGCGAGCGCGAGGAGTCTCTGCTTGATGGTGTCTCGTCGAAAACGCCGGCGCTGATGGAGGCGCACCAACTTTCCACCAAGGCTGCTCGCGTTGGTTTTGACTGGCAACGCATCGAAGACATCTTCTACAAACTGGAGGAAGAAGTCGGCGAACTGCGTGCAGCCATCCAAAGTCATGCCACCTCAAATAGTGAAGGCGATCACGCTCGCGTTAGAGAAGAGATTGGCGATTTACTTTTCGCGGCCACAAACATTGCCCGCCACCTTGGTGTCGAGCCGGAGGCAGCTTTGAAGTTAACCAATCGCAAGTTTCGCCGACGGTTTGGCTATATTGAGCGGAAGCTACGGGAGCGCGGGCAGGCCTTTGACGCGACCACACTCGACGAGATGGAAGCGCTCTGGCAGGAAGCTAAAGAAAAGGAGGCAGACGGAGGTAGGCAGTAAGCAGACCAACTACAAGAGGGCGCATCAACGGCAACGGCGTGGCGGTTTAGGTCCAACTTCCACCTAGCGGCAATTACCTTCTGCTTTCTGCTTTCTGCTTACTGCCTACCGCTTACCGCTTACTGTTTCCTGGGTTTAAGTTCCCAGAGCACATTGACGATCACCCACTTGCCGTTGGATTTCGCCATGTGCAAGTAGTCGATCCAATCCGACGCGACGACCTTCACGCTAGCCGCATTCTCAAACACATCGAGGATTGTCACATCTTTTTGCTGCTTTTCTTTAGGGGTTTGCTTTCCGCCTCCGCGCCGCGTCCCTAACACAAGCGACATGGCGCTCATCTGGTCCAACCGGCTGTTACCCTCCTGATTAGTGCGGACAATTCTTTTAGCTAATTCAGGATGAAGAGCTCTTTCCATCCGTTCGGCGTTGCCTTCGTACCAGCCCTCGATGTAATCCAGAGCGGTTTGCTTGATTGCGCTCGCATCGGCCGGAGTCTGAGCGTTCACTTGAGCCGCCAGCGCTATTAGGACTAATACAGACGCAGCAGTGATCTTTCGCATGATCGTGGTCCTTTTAGTGGAGTTTAATAATCCCGTGACGGTCGGGTCGTTAGACACCCCGTCCATTCGTTTGTTCCCGCTGAAATCTAATAATACCGATACGGCTTTCACACGGATTTAGTTCTGCGGATCAGTGAAGGACCAACAGAAAGGCCCACCTAAAGGCGGGCCTTTGAAGTGAACCTAGATGTACGGTCCGACTAATCGTTTAACTGAACGGAGCGGAGAATGTTGCTGAATGCACTTTGATAGCGTCCCCACTCATTTTGCGGAGCCACAGCTATCATGTAGAACAGCTCGCCGCTGCGGAGCCGGGTTGTGACCACCGTTATGACTTCCCTCTGTCCGGTCGCCACGTTGACATCGTTGAGCGTGGTCGTCAACCCGGCGCGGCCGGAGACTGTAGTGCGTTGAAGACCGCCGCTTTGTCGCAAGTTCGGATTAGACTGAGCCAGACTGTTGAGAAACTCCTGAGTTGCCTGTTGCAGATTGCGGCTTTGAGTCTGCGCCACGCCAAAGTTAGCACCGTGAGTGAAGATCTCCTGGTTCTGATGCTGGCCGTAGCCACCTTCCGGAGCGAACCAAACACTATTGTTGCTCCCTATCTCGCGCCAATTGCCGGGCACGTTTACTCGCAAGATGCTGCCAAGTCCGGAGTATGTCTGGTAACGCGTGGATGGATACTCAACCCGGCCGCCGGGCGGATTATTAGGATAGTTATCTGGATAGTTTCCGGTATTCTCGCCGGTTGGATAGCGCTGGCCCCCGCGCGCGATCTCTTCCATCGAAGGCGCTCGGCCCATACCTCGCAAGCGCGCCTGGATTTGAGAGAAGTCCGGGGTGTTGCGAATTGGATTCTCAATGCGCAACATCCTCGCTTCCTGCTGAATTCGAGCGTAGCGATTTGCGGGACTAGGGTGACTGCTCAGAAAGCCGCCACTACTACCGCCACCCTGCTGTTCGATTGTCCTGAACATGTTGGCGAGATCCATCGGGTCATATCCGGAGCGCGCCATGATCTGTGCACCAAGAATGTCGGCTTCGGTTTCATATTCGCGGCTGAACTTGAGAAAGTAGACGCCGACCCCTTGCCCTGCAATTTGCGCGGCCGCCCCAGCCGGACCCCCGATCACCTGTCCCAATATGCCAAGAATTCCGGCGGCCGTACCATATTTCTGCGCTTTGGATGCCTGCGCAGTACCATGACGAAGCGCGACGTGACTGATCTCGTGGGCCATGACGCCGGCCATCTCGCCTTCCGTCCGCGCAGCCTCAATCATGCCCCGGTTGACGTACATTGGACCACCGGGCAGCGCAAAGGCATTAATATCCCGCGCGTTTACAATCTTGAAGAAGTAGTCAAAACCAGGATGCTGAAACTGCTGCGGAATTGAACTCGCGAGCCGCTCGCCCACGCGCGAAACATAATCTGTCGCCTCGCGGTCGTTCAAAATAGGAAACTGCTTTTCTACTTCCGCAGCTGCTTGCCGGCCGACCTTTACGTCATCACTGATCTTGTATTTGTTGCTGTGCAGTTTAATCTGCGTCTGCGCAACCGCCGCGATGGGCATTGCGAAAATCGCGAAGACTGTTAGCGATGAAATCAGCCGCTGTAGCGCATTGGAATTTTTTCTAGTCATATCTCTCTCCTCCGTACCGACGCTAATCAAAACTCAAATATTGAATGGTGGCTTTGAGTGCGAATTAAATATGAAGAGCGGCTAATTATCGGGAGGCCGCTCTCATGGTCACTTATCGCTCGATCCTCCCTGGCTTTCCCGGAAATGATTCCATTCACCGTACTCGCGCCGTTCGGGGAAGAGAGCGTTTGGCCTGCCTCGGGTGTGATGGGTTAATGGAGGGACAAATTCCCCAGTGCCGTACGGCCGAAATGATACGAATCGAAAGCTCAAGCTGAACCAAAACGCAACATCCGATGCGTCCTTTAGAACGATTTCCGTTCGGAGATTCTTCACGTTGGCTCTGGGCTATCCTCCACGCGCTCTGTGCTGCAAGGTGAGTGCCAATGTAACGAACTGCTAGGATTGGTTTCGAGGTTTGATGTGCTCGTCGAACCATTTCGCGGGTTCGGCAACTGGGGCGATGTAGTGGGGTTCGCCCTTCCAAACACGAATCATCGAGATAACCAGAAAGACAGTGGCAGCAACCCTAAAGAGAGTTCCGCCAATCGAGCTATCCGTGATTGCTCCGACCACACCAAAGAGCGTCTGAATGACCAGAATGGCAACGTGAAGAGCGAGGCCCTGTGATGCATGAAAACGTACCCTGACTTCCTTTTTTGGTACCAGGAACAATTCGATCAACGAAACAACTACTCCGATGTAGAAGGGAGCATAGGGCAACATGATGGCCCACTTATCCGGCAACCCCAGACCTTCTACCGACCTGGAGGTGGGTTGTTGTGTTACCGGCCGATATGGTGCAGGAGATGGTGGATAAGGTGCGGGTTGAGAGTAGGTCGGTGGCACGAAAACTGAAGGGTAAGGCGACTCGAGCGGTAGATTGTCATAGCGCCGGGTGGGAGCTTCCGAGTAGATATTGCTCCGTGCATTTTCGTTTGCGGACGAACCAATCTCGCGCGTTGCGCCGCCGCGCACCTCCTCTGTCGGTCCACTCTTGTCTTCCTCCCACAATTCCTCGGTCTTTTTCACGAAGTCGGGATCGAGTGGATTGGTTTCGTATTTACTCTTTTTCGGCATCATTAGCAGGTCCTACGATGTCACAACTTGAATGGTTCAATCTTACTCGTCCGCAATCGCATACTCAACCTCTTCCCATCGCTCTTGGCGCTCAGAAATGCGAAAGGCACGCATCACCGGACGCGGTCCCGCCAAACCGATAATGAAGTAGACAGCTTGAGGATAATAGGCTAGCCGAACATCCGTCTCTGAAGGTGCGGGTACGGAGGAACGCGGATGAGAATGATAGATGCCCAGGAGTTGTTCGCCGCGGTCGCGCATCTGGCGCTGGGCAGCGAAAAGATCCTCGGGGGCCGCTTCGTAGGCCACGTTCGAATTGGGTGACATATTACGAAGCGAGTAAATGCTTCGTGCCTGCTGGTCCTCCCCGCCACCAATCAAGCCGCAACACTCCGTAGGTGCTGCTTCTTTCGCGTATGCAAGAATCTCTTCTAATTGGGAAAGAGTCACAGTGGTCATTTGGCTTGCCTACGCTACCAGTTTTGCTAAGATTACTTTTGATGTCAAAAGCATTTGATGAAATTGCCAGAGAGGCTAGCCAGCTTTCGCGCGAGCAAAGGCTTGACCTCGCAAGCATGCTTTTGGGGCTGAACGAAGACCTGGGCGGAAGCGGGCGTAAGTGCCGTGTGGGAGGAAGAGATTCTGGCTCGGATCCGAGCCGTTGACGAAAATGAAGCAGAAGGGGTTTCGTTTGAAGCTGTAATGAGGAACGCTGAAAGCCGCCTCACCTCATGAGGATTAGGTTTGTTGATGAGGCCAGCGCCGAGTTCCTCGATGGCATCGAATATTACGAAACGCAACAGCCCAAGTTCGGCCGCCGATTCAAAGTCGAGGTTGAGCAAACTTTACTTTGGCTCGTTGAGCATTCAGACGCCTGCCAACTTAGACCGGGTGGTTACCGACGACTGAACCTGCGCATCTTTCCTTATTACATTCCTACATAGTCAGAGGCTCGATCTTGTGGGTTCTCGCCATTGCTCACCAACGCCGGGAGCCCGAGTATTGGATTCGACGAGAAAAGACTATCTAAGACTTCCGGCAGTTGCACACTTCACCAAGTCGATACCCTACTCGTTGTCCTTAACAACTTGGAGATGCAATTCCTCCAACTGCTTCGGATCCACTTCGCCGGGGGCATCGATCATTAGATCGGTCGCTGAAGCCGTCTTGGGAAAAGCCATCACGTCGCGAATATTCTCCGTGGGCACAAGCACCATCAGCAGTCGCTCGATGCCTGGCGCGATGCCACCGTGGGGCGGCGTTCCATACTCCAGCGCGTCAAGAAAGAATCCGAAACGTGAACGGGCTTCTTCCGTGGTCATGCCGAGGGCTTTGAACACAAGTCGCTGCACGTCGCGTCGATGAATACGAATTGAGCCGCTCGCCAGCTCAACGCCATTAATTACCGGATCGTATGCCTTCGTGCGCAACTGGCCAAGCAATTCGGTCTCACCACCATCTACGGCTCGCTCAAGTAACGGCAAGTCCTCATCCAAAGGCGAGGTGAAAGGATGGTGCATCGCGTAGTAGCGGTCGTCATCTTCGTGGTACTCAAACATCGGAAACTCTGTCACCCACAAGGGAGCATAGACATTCGCCGGTATCAACTTCTCGCGCCGCGCCACTTCGTTTCGCAAAGCGCCAAGACTTGCAGCCACCGTCTTCGCTTTGCCCGCAACGATCAAGACGGCGTCATCTTTTTGTGCATTCGCAAGGGAGGCGAGGTGACTAACGTTCTCCGCGCCGAGTGCTTTAAGTAACGATGAACTAACCTCGTCGCCGAGTTTTATCCACGCCAGTCCGCTGGCTCCGTAGCGCTTAGCGAATTCCTGCAATTCGTCCAGTGTCTTACGGGAAAGGCCCGCGCCGGCTCGGACCACAATTCCCTTCACTTCTCCACCGGCGGCCAGCGCTGAGGCGTAGGGTGCAAAATCAGTTCCCTCCAGCGCCGACGAAAGGTCTTGCAACTCCATCCCTTCAATTCGCAGGTCAGGCTTATCGGAGCCCCAGCGCCGCATGGCTTCAGCATAAGTGAAGCGCGGAAACGGCAGCGTCAACTCAACTCCGATTAGCTTGAAGACGCGCGCAAAGAGGCCTTCAGTCACCGAATAAATCTGATCGAGCGTGGCGAAACTCATCTCCACGTCGAGTTGAGTAAATTCCGGTTGACGGTCCGCGCGCAGATCCTCATCGCGGAAACAACGGGCAATCTGGAAATACTTATCCAGGCCAGCGATCATGCATAACTGTTTGAACAACTGCGGCGACTGCGGCAAAGCAAAGAATTTTCCGGGCTGCACGCGCGAAGGAACGATGTAGTCTCGCGCGCCTTCGGGAGTTGATTTGATCAGAATCGGTGTTTCAAGTTCAGTAAAGGCCTGCTCATCCATGTAACGCCGTATCTCGCGGAGTACGCGATGGCGCAAACGCAAGTTCGCCTGAAGCTGCGGCCGGCGGAGATCGAGATAGCGATACTTCAGACGAAGGTCCTCGCTCGCGAGTGCCTCCGAGCTTGCTGTTTCAAGCTGGAAAGGCAAGGTCCGCGCGTCGTTAAGAATTAAGAATTCGCGAGCGTGCACTTCAACTTCGCCGGTCTCGAGCTTTGGATTGCGCTGGCTATCGTCCCGCAGCGTGACTTCACCGGTAACCGCGATAACGTATTCGCCGCGCACCTCCTTCGCTTTGGCGTGAGCTTCGGGCGCGTCGTTGGAGTTGCAAACGACCTGGGTAATGCCGTCGCGATCGCGCAGATCTATGAACGTAAGCTCACCAAAGTCGCGCCGGCGGGCCACCCATCCCATCAGCGTCACCGTCGTCCCCACGTCCTGCTTACGCAATGCGCCGCAGGAATGAGTGCGCTGTAAGTTTCCAAGGTTGTCCAGCATTATTTAAAGCTCGCTACTACTCTTCAGGTTCTTCTTCTTAATCCTGATCGCCAGGTGCTTCTTCGTAATCCTGATCTCCAAAATCTTCGACGATTACTGTCATCCCTTGAGTTGAGGGCAGACAACTAATGATTTGGGCACGGTCGATCTTTGTCATCTCGGTGCCCGCCGCATGCCAAAGCTTCACCCAGAATGTGCGTGTCTCGCCGTGTATCGCGAATGTAGACCCATCGTTCATCACTGCGACCGGCTGAGCTGTGGTGCCGTCACGCAATTCTTCAAGGAGCTCAGATACGAACGGCTTGAACTGATCAAACTGCACCAGCACATCGCGGTCCGCTATCTCGGCAGGCGGCAACTCAACCGGCTCGCTGGACTCAAGCAGCAGGCGCGTTTCAGTTTGCTCGTTTCGTTTTTTGACTACGGGCATGACAGATTAATCCAATGTTCATCGTCAAGAACCAAGTATCCAAAAAACCCCTGGACTACGCTTTCAATCTGCTCAACAAATACTCCTGAACATCCGCAACTTTAACGCGCTCCTGTTCCCACGTGTCTCGATCGCGCACGGTCACGGCTTCATCTTCAAGCGACTGATGGTCCACGGTTACGCAGAAGGGCGTGCCAATTTCGTCCTGGCGCGCGTAGAGTTTTCCGATTCCGCCAGTATCGTCATAGACGGCGCGCATGCTCGGCTGAAGGGAGTGCTTGATGGATTTCGCCATCGCCACGATCTCGGGCTTGTTTTTCGCGAGGGGTAAAACCGCAACCTTGATAGGCGCGAGATCCGGGTGCAACTTCAAAATCACGCGCTTCTCGCCCTTGTCGTTGGTCTTCTCGGTGTAGGCATCCATCAAAACAGCGAGTACCGTGCGGTTAACTCCCGCCGCGGGCTCAATCACGTACGGATAGAACCTCTCCTTTGTAGCCTCGTCGAAATACGAAAGATCGTCAGTCGAGTCGGGGTTTAGCCTCTTCCCTTCTGCGTCTTCCGGTTTCTTGGAATGAGTACGTAGATCGAAATCGGTGCGATTTGCAATACCCATCAACTCGTCCCACTGCCGTTCGTCTTCTTCACGCTCCGGGAAAAAGCGGTATTGAACATCGACCGTCCGCTTGGCGTAGTGGGCCAGCTCTTCCTTTGGTTGCTCGTAGAGCCGCAGATTTTCCGCGGAGATTCCCAAACGAGTGAACCAATTGAAACAATTATCAATCCACTCCTGATGCGATGCTTCATCTCCGCCGGGACGAACAAAGTATTCCATCTCCATTTGCTCAAACTCACGCGTGCGGAAAATGAAGTTACCCGGCGTCACTTCGTTGCGAAACGATTTCCCGATTTGCGCCACGCCGAAAGGAAGCTTGCGACGGCTGGTCGTCAGCACGTTAAGAAAATTAATGAAGATTCCCTGTGCGGTTTCTGGACGCAGATAGACGAGTGCCGACGGGTCATCCTCGGCGGTCGCGCCAACGTGCGTACGAAACATTAGGTTAAACGGCCGTGGGTCGGTTAACTCTTTCGAGCCGCAGTTTGGACACTTCCCATCGTCCAGTTTGTCGGCACGCAAACGAGTTTTGCATTCACGACAATCAACCAAAGGGTCGCTGAACGTATCCTCGTGGCCCGAATACTTCCAAACCAGGCGGTTGAGAATGATTGACGAATCAAGTCCCTCAATATCATCCCGTTCGTAGACCATCCAACGCCACCACGCCTGCTTGACGTTATTGCAAAGCTCGACCCCCAGCGGCCCGTAATCCCAGGCGCTGCCTAACCCTCCGTAGATCTCGGAGGATGGGAAGACAAACCCTCGGCGCTTGGCAAGGGAAACGATGGTTTCAATGTTAGGAACTGTCATAAGCGTAAATAGTGAATGGTAAATGGTAATTTGTAAAAACGAAAATGAAGGGCGCACATCAGAACCGGGAGCAGTAGCGACCAGGTTTCTTTGATAACCGACCAAGCGTCCTATCATCATTGACCCGGTCACTACCGTTCCCGGTTCCGACATGACCCAAAGAAAAGAGGAGCGTTCCATTGACGCTCCTCTCTTCTTTCAAACTGTTAGGTCTCGACGAAGTTGCTATTTCATTTAGCCGGGGCCGGGGCCGTCACGTTAACGTCAATCTTCTGTGTGCCACCGCCGCCAAACAATCGTCCTCTAAATGCAAAGAGCACAACCAAAACGATGATCACGAAGATCACCAACACAGCGACAACGCCCGTGCTGCCGCCACCATCACCATTATCTCCCATGAAGCGACTCCTCCTGTTTTAGGGGGAACTAATTAGTGGGGGATGCGACAGGATTGTTATCACAAGCCCTCGCCAGCGTCAATCAGACCGAGGCCAAAGGAAAAAAGGGAGACAAGAACGTGTCTTGTCTCCCCATTGGAGTTATCGAGTTACCGCTCGATATGGTTAGCCTCGACCTCGTCGAGCGCCGCGACGTCTAGGCGCCGTGGGGGCAGGTCTAACGTCACCCGGCTGGACCGTCGGGGTAGGCTGCGGAGGTGTGGCACCACTTGGCACGATCCATAACTCGACACAGTCCTCCTCGCGGAAGCCACCATTGAGCACAACGATTCGAGACTGATCGATTCCACGTTGCGCCACCAGGTAATCGCGAGATCGCGAGCCCAGCAAATCTGCCTGTCCGATGCGGCTGGTTCGACCACCGTACGCGATGACGTAAGTGGTGGTTGACGGATCGTTTTGCAAATCAACGGCTAAGTTGTCCAGCCGAGCTTTTTGATCGTCAAACGAACAGCTGCAGCAAACGTCAAACAGCCTCGACGGATTCTCGCGTGGCGGCGTTGGCGGCACAAACGTTGAAGCTTGCGAGCTTTGCCGACAAATTGGATCTCCCGAGCCATCGTCCACAACCAAAGTCGCTGTGATGCGCTGCCCGGCAAGCCCTGTCGAATCTACGGTGATGGTCGGAGTTCCTGCGCCACTCAGCAACCTTGCGTTTCCAGGACTTACAGTCCAGGTATAGTTGAGCGGAGACGAACCGCTGTAGGCAACGTCCGCGGTGTAGGTGATTATCTCGCCCTCAGTAACCTGAGTAGGTGCGGAAAGGTTCACTGGATACGGGCAAGCAGATTTGATGGGTGGTGGCGGCTGGCGATAGTTAACCGCAACGCACTTAATGCGACCTGCTTCCAGGTCGATCTCCCGAGTCCATCTTTGTCCGTTAGGCAAAGTGACTACGATTGTATGTACACCTGGGTTGAGATCAAAATCACGGTAATCGGTGCTGGTAACACCTTCGGGTCTGCCATCCACTTCAATAGGCAGTCCGCCAGGGGTACTCAGAATCTTGATGGTTCCATACTTGGCCAGCTTCCGCTTCTTTGCCGCATGCGCGGTGGAAGCCGGGTAGACCATGCAAAAGGTGGCCGCCAGAAGTGCTAGAAAAGCGAATTTGCCCACTGACCTGTGTCTGCTAAAAAGTGCTTTCGACATTTTGATTAGCCCTCCTCCGTGCTCTGGATCTGAGCTGCCAGTTTTCCTCGGGCATATCGTCGACGCAGGCTGGCTCCGAAGGCTGCCAATCCGGAGCCAAACAACAACAGCGATGCAGGCTCGGGAATTGGAATTTCTGGAGTCGGTGTCGTAAGTGGTGGCGGCACATCGCAGTCGTCGCAACCATGGATGAAGAAGAATGGTATTGCAGCCAGGAAGAGCAAGGGCCATTTGGGAAATCCACCACCCGGAACCGTAATCTCACCGCAGTCACAAATTGTACCTTCCACATCCCCCTGGTCAAGCACTTCCACACCGCTCTGAGGGTCAGCACTTACTGCCACACCCGCGAGGAGCGTATCGCCTGAAATGGAGTCTGCTGTGGTGGTATCCGCAATCTCAATGGCATCGCCCGCGGCGGACTGTTGGGAAGCCGATGCGATCGGCGAAGGTCCCTCTCCATCTGCTACGGGAGAACTCGCACTTTGCGAGACACTGCGGATTCGCAGTTCGGGAGGATTTTGGTAGCTGCCAAGCACCTGTATCACCTCGCGGATTGCCACCGGAGCAGCATATGTGGGCACTCCAGACAAAAGCAAGATGCTGAGGATCGCAGCCGTGGGGCGAAAAGCTCGACTCATCATCGGTTTGAAATTCCTCCTCGAATCTTCCCCTCAAACTGACAACCGGGGAAAGTGTTTAGTTGGTTAACTTGAACCGCAACGTTGGAAACTATTTGTCGCGTGTTCCAGTTCAACTCCGGCAGCGGTCTCACTGGTTGATAAGGAAAGATGCCTAATGAAGAAGGGATTCCAAATTCAGTGAGGGTAAAAGCGTCCTAACTTAAATAAAAAGGGAGGTTTGCGGCGAGCGCAAACCTCCACTTTCGGTGACCAAACTTGTTGGCCGTTAATCGGACTCGCCGGCGCTGGCAGCCTCGGTTTTGCGATCCTCATCGCGCAAGACTGCCTTTCGGGAAAGTTTGATCTTATTGCCTTCTTTCCCGATGCATTTGACGAGAATTTGCTGTCCTTCCTTCAACTCATCCCGGACGTCCTTCACTCGCCGGTCAGCGATTTCAGAGATATGAAGAAGTCCGTCTGTTCCCGGAAAGATCTCAACAAACGCCCCAAAATCCACGATTCGAGAGACGGTGCCCAGGTACGTCTGCCCCACCTCAGCTTCCGCAGTGATTCCCCGGATTCGAGCTACTGCGGCTTCCGCGGCCTCACCGCTGGCTGTGGCTATGGAGATCGTGCCGTCGTCAGACACGTCAATCTTTGCGCCTGTTTCCTCTACCAGCGCCCGAATCATCTTGCCGCCTGGTCCGATGACGTCGCGAATCTTATCCGGATTGATTTTGATCTGGATGATTCTTGGGGCGTGGAGCGAGATATCCGCACGAGGCTCAGCGATCGCCTGCTCCATGACGCTGAGGATGTGCAAACGTCCCTTCCTGGCTTGTTCAAGCGCCTCGGCCATGATTTGAGCGTTGATGCCCGCAATCTTAATGTCCATTTGCAGCGCCGTGATGCCTTCCTTAGTGCCAGTCACCTTGAAGTCCATGTCTCCGTAATGGTCCTCTGCGCCTGCGATGTCCGTTAGGATGGCATACTTATTCCCTTCCATGACTAAACCCATCGCTACTCCCGCGACCGGGGCTTTCAACGGCACGCCCGCATCCATCAAGGAGAGTATGCCGCCGCAAACGCTGGCCATAGATGACGAACCATTTGATTCGGTAATGTCAGAAACGATGCGAAGCGTGTAAGGAAACACCGACTCATCGGGCAGCACTGGCTCGATCGCACGGCGCGCCAGCGCACCATGTCCAATCTCGCGCCGGCTCGAGGAGCCAAAGCGTCCGACTTCACCTACCGAGTAATGCGGGAAGTTGTAGTGGAGCAGGAAACGACGCTTGACCTCACCTTTTTCGAGATCATCCATAAACTGCTCGTCCTCTTTGGTACCCAGCGTGGTCGTAACGAGCGCCTGAGTTTCACCGCGAGTGAAAAGCGCCGAACCGTGTACGCGTGGCAACCAGCCAACTTCGCAGCTAATCGGCCGTATTTCGGAGAACCGCCGGCCATCGGGCCTGCGTCGGTTATTTAGAATGTCGTCACGAAAGATGGTTTCCTTCAAGTGGTCGAACACTTTTTTGGCCATCTGTCTTTTTTCAGGTTCGTCCTCAGGGTAGCCCTCGACAACCTCTTTTTTCAGGGCGTCAACGGCGGCGTAGCTGTCGCGTTTTTCCTGGTTAGTGGAATCGAGAGCGGCGCGGAGACGATCGGAGTAGTTTCGCTGAATCTCTCCCAACATTTCTTCATTAAGCTGGGGTGGAACGACTTCGCGTTTTTGTATGTCCAGCGCTTTGTAGAGTTCTTTCTGCCAGCGACACAGCCGATTAATCTCTTTGTGAGCAAGCATTAAGGCTTCAAGCATGATTTCTTCCGAAACTTCCGAAGCGCCCGCCTCAACCATCACGATCGCTTCTTCCGTACCGGCAACAATCAAGTTCAAACGCGACTCGCGCACTTCGTCGTAAGTCGGATTAACAACATAACGGCCCTCAATCAGCCCAATTCGCACGCCGGCGATGGGATTCATAAAGGGAATGTCTGAAAGGTAAAGCGCACATGAAGCTCCGGTGATTGCAATCACGTCCGGATTGTTATCGGGATCGGCAGAGATCACGCTGGCGATTACCTGCGTCTCGTTACGGTAACCCTCCGCAAATAGAGGTCTACACGGACGATCTATTAAGCGACTGGTAAGGGTTTCTTTTTCGGTGGGTCGTCCTTCGCGCCGGAAGTAGTTGCCGGGGATACGTCCGGCGGCGTAGTTTGCTTCGCGGTACTCGACTGTCAACGGAAAGAAATCAATTCCTTCCCGGATATGAGGTGCGCCTACCGCGGCAACAAGCAGCATCGTGTCACCATATTGGATAATCACGGAACCATCTGCCTGCTTGGCGACTCGTCCGGTTTCAACCATCAAATCCTTGTCGCCTAGTTTTATCGATTCTTTGAGGTATTTCTTAACTGTCATCTTCTTTGTCTCCTTCGAACAACAACCTGAACTAATCAGGCCGCGAGCGTCTCGTGCGCCTCGCTATGGTTGGAATAAATTTTCAATCCCAAATTTCAGTTTTGGGGAACCCTACGCCACGTGAAGCGTTGGGTAATAATCGGTCGCAATAGGAAAAAGGCGGCACGAGACTCTATACCGTGAGCTCATGCCGCCTTTTTTGCGTTACGCTAAGGCCGAACACGTCTGCTTGCTTGGGAGTATCGCCGTCACGTTCGGCACCTTGGGCAAGTTCTTCGATAGACGTGGGCTTTCCAGAAATCTGAGACTCGAAGTTCTCTCTTTACTCTTCTTTATCTTAACGACGAAGGCCCAGACGAGACACCACCTCGTGGTAGCGTTCAATGTCGGTCCGCTTCAAATAATCAAGCAAACTCCTACGCTGCGAGACCATCTTTAACAGTCCGCGCCGCGAGTGGTTGTCTTTCTTATGTGTCTTGAAGTGTTCGGTAAGCTCGTTGATTCTCTTGCTGAGTAACGCCACCTGAATCTGAGACGAGCCGGTATCCGCATCATGGCTGCGGAAGTCGGTAAGAATCTGTGCTTTTGTTTCTTTCGCTAAGGGCACTGTTTAAGATGATCCTCCAGAACAGCAGAAAATCCGTCTAAACGACGGCAACCGCTAAGATTAAGTGTCGAAGTAAATTAACACGCGCCCCGAAGGCTGTCCAGCGCACCCGCCGAAGGACAACGGCCAATTGGGGGTATTGCATACGCGTTTTCCTGGGTCTCTGATACCATCAATACCTGAATAGGGCAATTTATGACAAACAAAAAACCGCACACCGTGATTGTGGGCGGAGGCTTTGGCGGGCTATTCACCGCACTCGACCTGGCGGGTACCGGCAAGGTGACCCTCATTAGCGACGAGGATCATTTTCTCTTTACGCCCATGCTCTACGAGTACTTCAGCGGTGAGGTCGAGAAATGGCACATTGCTCCCAACCACACGGAATTGCTGGACGAAAGCGTCCATTTCATTCGCGACGAGGTTACGAATATTGACCTGGACTCGCGGTCAGTCACTCTGAAGGACCGGGCGGCCAAAAGTCTTTCATACGACGTAATCGTCGTCGCCCCGGGAGGTGTTACTAATTACGCGGGAGTGCCGGGCGCAGAAGAATTCTCAATCCCGTTTCGCAAGATCGCTCACGCAGACAGGCTGCGATTGAGAATGGTTGACGCGCTCGACCACGTCCCGCCGGATCTCCCTCCGCAAGACACCCAGCGCGCTTTGACTTTTGCTGTAGTCGGCGCGGGCGCTAGTGGCGTGGAACTGTCGACCAAGATGGCTGACTTGCTCCGCGACGCTTTCAAACGACGGGCGTTGCGCGGAGAACCTCGCGTGTTGGTGGTTGAGATGGGTGACAAGATCCTGCCCGGAATGGGGGGTGAAATCCGTGAGCATGTCGACGACGCCCTGCGCGAATCCCACATCGAGGTTCACACCTTAACTCGCGTCGTTCGCGTCACCGAGAAGTCGCTGACTTTTGAACACAATGGGACGCAGACGGAGATCGAAACTGCCGCGGTGGTTTGGGCCGGGGGGGTGCGCGTGAGTCCACTAATCGAAAACCTCAAGGTCGAGAAAACCAATCGCGGACTGATAGTTGTTAACCCCACTCTACAGGTTCCTTCCCACGCCAATGTTTTCGCAATCGGTGATATTGCTTTTTTCAAAGACGCGACACCAACCCTGGCAGGAACGGCGCAACTTGCCCTCCAGGAAGCCGGCTTGCTCGCTCGAAACATCAAGGCTTTCCTATCGGGCGAGGAACTGGAAACAAGGCATTTCGAAGAACTGGGAGAAGCGGTTAGTTTGGGCACGGAGCGGGCCGCGTTGCTCGTTGGAGGAAAAGCGTTCACAGGGCCACTGGCCCGCCAGGCGCGTTTTGCGCTTTACACTTCGCGACTGCCTACCTGGCATCATCGATTACGTGTGGGCGCAAGCTGGTTTTTTGAGGGAACTGCGCCCCGTCCGCTCTTGCCGTTGGGAATTCAGAGGTAAGTGTGGTGGCGCTAAAAGCGGCAAGCCTTGCTCGGATCCGTGTCCTTCTAATAATCGTTGGGGGGGGTACAGTTTTAGCTGCATCCTTTTGGATGGGTACTAGAAGGCCAGTTTATCAGGAGGTCGCTATCAGTTCTCGTGAAACCGAGAGAGCTAGCGGCTCTGTGTCGGAAACCGCTTCACCGCTTTCAACAGGTCCACCAGTTTCTGGTCCAACGGAGACCGCACCGCCATCCCCCGGTGGTTCAAATGCAGGTTCTAATCCATCCCCGGAAAGCACTCAATCGGCCAAAGACTCAATACTTTCAGGCAGTTTCGTTGGCAAGCTGAAGCTCGTTATGCCCGTGGCAGGGGTGAGACCGGAACAGTTGCAAGACACGTTTACCGATGCACGCTCGGAAGGACGGGCCCATGACGCGATCGATATCATGGCCCCAGCTGGAACTCCGGTCGTGGCAGCCAACGACGGAGAAATTGTAAGGCTCTTCCAGAGCGAACGCGGTGGAACAACAATCTACCAGCTCAGCCCCGACAGGAAACTCGTCTTTTACTACGCTCATCTTCAGCGTTATGCCGATGGCTTGGAAGCGGGCAAGTTTGCGCGGCAGGGTGAAGTAATCGGTTATGTCGGCGACACAGGAAATGCCGGTGCCGGCAATTATCACCTCCACTTCTCAATCGCTGTGCTCGCCGACCCTAAGCGCTACTGGGAAGGTACAAACATCAACCCCTATCCGCTACTCCGAAAGTAGCGCTTATGAAATCAGCGGGGCAAGGCGGAGCACAGCCGGCAACTCCGCAGGTTTGGCGCGCGTTCGTTAATCGTGCAAGCCCCTTTTTGAAAACGAGGGTGTCGGTGTAGACCGAGCGGAGATTCCGCGGAAACTCCTGTGGGAACACCCATTGCTACAAATCAGCGCCCGGGCAATCATCATCCCGCTTTTCAATCTTGCTCGAACGAGGCAAAATTAATGAATGCTCCAAACATAAACATCATCAGCCGCACGGCGCTTCTGCTACTGACAATGTGTTCGATCATATTCGCAGCGGGTTGCGCTACCGAGCCTGGTGACAATTCAACTTCCCCAAACACAGCAAATCCCTCAGCGGCCAGCTCGCCTTCGCCAAGTCCAACGACGAGCGCCCCCGCAAACAATCCGAGCCCGGCTGCGAGTCGGTCACCGGCCGCATCATCTTCGCCCAAGGCCAAAACGCCGGGCGTAAAGTAAACGAACGTCAGAACCGCCTGCGCAAGCGGGCGGTTACGTAGATAAACACGAGTAATTGAGGTACTCCAGAATGAAGACAATGAGACATACAACCCTGGGACTAATCATGGCCCTGGCGACGTTTACGGGCGCAGGCTGTGCAATTGAGCCGGGCAGCAACTCCAATTCGAACGCCACCGGTAGTCCGTCGCCGTCGCCGTCGGCTTCGCCTTCGCCCAGCACAGTCAGTAAGGCGACCGCAATCCCGGTCACCTTGCCCGTGCTCGACGCGTTGTTTTCGGATGACGCGTTTAAGTCAACGCTGAAGGCAAAAGTCGAGCTGACAGACGATCAGATAACCCAGCTTCAAAAGCTCGCTGCTGATGAAGTTGCCAGGCTGCGACAGTTGAATACAGAAGAACGGGGCGTTCAGGAGTCTCCTCAAGCCGAGGAATCCCGCCAACGCGCCAGCGAAGCTATTCGCGCTCTTCTTGGCGAACAAAAGGCTGAAGGTTTGTTCGCGCTGGCCCGCGAGCATTGGGTTAAGGGTGGCGATGAGGTCGACACCAGCAAGGCTAAGGAAACCACGGACACCCTTTTGCCGGAGCCGAATACTGTGCCGAAAGACACGCGGGTCGTCGTGAACATCCCCGCTTACCGGATGGACGTCTTCCAGGATGGGTCGCTCGTCAAATCGTACAAGATTGGTATTGGTTATCCGGAATTTCCTCTGCCGACCGGCCTGCGAAAGGCACAGACAATTATTTTCAACCCAACCTGGACTCCGCCCGACGAACCCTGGGTCGCCAGGATGAAAGGCGTCGCCGTCGGCGAGAAGGTGGCGGCCGGCAGCAAACTGAATCCGCTGGGCCCAATCAAGATTCCCATCGGCCAGCCATCGCTTATTCACGGCGGAAAATCGCCAGCTAAGCTCGGGACTTTTGCCTCGCATGGTTGTGTCGGGTTGACGACACCTCAAGTCCAGGATTTTTCCAAACTGCTGGCCAGAGTGTCCGGCGGCGAGATTTCTGACAAAGCCTTCCAGTCATATTTGAAGAACAAGACAAAGACCCAGGTTGTGAAGTTGGGCCAGGTCGTGCCTGTGGAACTGCGCTATGAAACTATCGTCGCTGAGGATGGCAAGCTTCATATCTATCGTGACGTCTACGACCAGGACACAAACACTGAAGCAAACTTGCGAGCGGTATTGCTCGCAAACGGCATCAATTTCGAAGACTTGAACGAGGAAGAACGCTCGCATGTTCTGGATGCAGTCAATGCGATGTCGCGCCATCCACAGAAGGCTACGTCTCGTAAAAGTGTTGCCACTCCCGCTGCATCGCCGCAAGCCGGGGAAAAGGCGTCACCTGACAAAGCAAATAAGAAAGTCGCCAGCGCTCGCGCCAGGAAACCCATTGGCAAAAATCAAAAGGAAGTCGTCATTGAGCTGGCCGCGCTTCAAGGAAAGGGTTATCCGGCAGCAGTGAATCTGGATACAGGAGCGGGAAAGCCTGCGCCTATTGTTGCCCTCGTGAAGAGTCCCTGAGGGATTACGTGATCGAGGTCTACCGATTTTTACGGGCGGCGGAGGCGGGTCATCAACGGATGGCCCGCCTTTGGCTTGGCGCCTTCGCAGCCCTCCGTGCGGAAAGGCTTTCGGAATACGTAGCTTACAATGTGAAAAATTCGCAGGTGGGGAAGGGGTCAAGCGAAGCGACGCCCCCGCTCCAGCGCAAGCGCAATCACCTTGAATTCTTTTCAAGTTACACAAGCCGAGGGTCTACTTAAGACCGAGCGGTTTTTAGTGCGAGCGACGAACGCTACGCTTGAGCGGGGGCGTCGCTTCGCTCGACCCCTTCACCACCTGCGAGTTTTCACTCAGTCTCTGTATTTAAGTGTCCGTTTCTTCGCAGGGCGTTTCGGTTTCTCCTCCGTTCGCTCAACCGCGTAGTGAAGTCGCAAAACGCCGTCAGGATAATCGCGAACGGAAAGCAGCTTGAGGGGAACCAGGCGATGCTT
>JBPCKD010000213.1:0-10559 GCA_051004635.1 Pyrinomonadaceae bacterium | reverse complement strand
CTCTACACCGTTGCGCCCGCACGTTCCACTAGCTTCTATTCCAACGCCGAAGGCTGCGACAGGTCGCAGCCGACCAAAGCGGTAACAGGTTACCGCACTCCAAGGAGTTGACTCCTCCTCGCCGGCTAGCCCTATGCAAGAACTCTGGCATCTCTGATACGCATGGAGTGTTTATGCAAGAAGTCTGGCATGTTTCTACGCACTCGAGTGTTTATGCAAAATCTCTTTATCTTTTTCCGCGTCGATGCAAAAGGGCTTGCATGATTGCGTGAAGCGCATGCAAAAACTCTTGTATGTGTGATCTTGAAGTGTTATGCAAGAATTCTTGCTTGTAATTTTTGCGGGTTGCGGCTAGAATCCCGGCGCTTCAGATTTCAACAGCTCTTCAAGTTTTCAATACGGCGCTTTTCTTTCTTCACAAGCAGGGATCCAGCGGGGAGGGCGAGCGCCGGTAATCACGGTCAAAAGCGGTTTTAGTTGTTGAGTCGTCCTCGCGACTGACCCTTACTGAACCTTATCAGGCACGCCAACGAAATCGGCTGGCCTTGCCGGGGCAAATCCCAAGGTCGGCCGGATATTTGGGATTCCCAACTTACTCCAGGGAGTAAAAATCATGGCAGAACCATTTCTATCTGAAATCAGAATCATGAGCTTCGTCTTTGCGCCCAAAGGCTGGGCGTTGTGTAACGGAGAGTTGCTGCCCATTAATCAGAACCAGGCGCTTTTCAGTTTGCTTGGCACGACCTTCGGCGGCGACGGACGAGTTAACTTCGCACTGCCTGATCTGCGCGGCAACACGCCGATTCACGTCGGTAGCGGACATACTCTTGGGGAAAAAGGCGGCGAGCAGGCGCACACCCTAAGCATCGCCGAATTACCGGAGCACGTGCACGTCTTGAGCGGTACCAGTACGAATGGCAATACACAAATCCCGGCCGGTAATCTGCTGGCACCTACGGCGAGCCAGGCTTATCACGGGGCCGACAATGCCCTGGTGGCTTTTGCGCCCCAAGCGATCCTCCGCACCATTGCACCTGGGCGTTTCTACTGCTTCAATTTCGTCACCGAAGGCTGCGACAGGTCGCAGACGACCAAAGCGGTGCCAGGCCACCGCACTCCAAGGAGTTGCCGCTCAACAAACAAAGCGCCCTGCCACCAGGCAGGGCGCTTTGGTTTTGTGCGACTGGAACCAGAAGATTTTCCATATGTTATTATGCCAAATGATATATGGAAAATGGATCGGGTATGGATCAGATTTAGTTCTGTCGCACTGCCAAAGGCGCGTTGGTAGCGTCGGAGTGAGTGCCAGCGCTATGTGGCGCACTGGTCCCAATCGGAGGCGGTGGCGGATTCGCGACGAGCACTTCCAACGCGGCATCGATGACTTCATTAATTCGCGAGACGAACACGATCGCTAGTTCCTTGCGAACATCTTCGGGCAAGTCTTCTATGTCCGCCTCATTACGAGACGGCAGCAGGATGCGACGGATTCCGGCGCGGTGTGCGGCGAGTATTTTCTCCTTGAGTCCACCAACGGGAAAAACCAAACCCGAAAGCGTGATCTCCCCCGTCATCGCGGTGTCAGGGCGCACCCGGCGTCCGGTGTAGAGGGAAGCCAGGGCAGCGGTAATAGTGACGCCGGCACTTGGTCCATCCTTGGGGATCGCTCCGGCGGGAACGTGCAGGTGCACGCCATAATCCTTAAACATCTCCGGAGTAATGCCAAACTCGGTGGCGTGTGACCAGAGATACGATCGCGCGGCGCGCGCCGACTCCTGCATTACTTCCCCAAGCTGGCCGGTGATTGTCAGACCGCTGCCGCCGGGAAGGAGCGTCGCCTCGATGAAAAGCACTTCGCCGCCCATCTCGGTCCATGCCATTCCCGTGGCCACGCCCGCGGGTAACTCTTTGCGAGCCTGCTCCGGATAGAACTTCGGGGCGCCAAGGTAATCATGGATATCACCGGCATCGACACTGACAGTCTCCGCTTCGCCCTGGGCAATCTTCAATGCTACCTTGCGGGCGATTTGGCCCACGGTTCGTTCGAGTTGGCGCACACCAGCTTCACGTGTGTAGCGGGTGGCGATCAATTCAATCGCCGCATCGGTAATGCTCAGTTGTCCCGGCTTAAGACCGTTTTCTTCCGTTTGCCGTGGGATGAGATAGCGTTTGGCAATCTGTAGCTTCTCCATGTCGCTGTAACCGGGAATCCCGATCACTTCCATGCGGTCGCGAAGGGGCGGCGGAATTGGGCCCATCTGGTTTGCGGTGGCAATGAAGAAGACCTTCGAAAGATCAAACGGAAGATCGATGTAGTGGTCGCGAAAAGAATTATTCTGTTGCGGATCGAGAATCTCCAGTAATGCAGATGACGGATCGCCGCGGTAGTCGTTGCCGAGCTTATCAATCTCGTCAAGCATTAACACCGGGTTGTTTACTCCGGCGCGACGGATTGACTGAATTATGCGACCCGGCATCGAGCCGATGTAGGTGCGTCGATGTCCGCGCAGCTCGGCTTCGTCACGCATGCCGCCGAGGGACATGCGCTCGAATTGGCGGCCAAGAGCGCGCGCGATCGAGCGTCCCAAAGAAGTTTTGCCAACCCCAGGCGGCCCGACAAAACAGAGAATGGGACTCTTGGCATCGGGCCGCAGTTTAATCACGGCCAGAAATTCGAGAATGCGTTCCTTAACGTCTTCAAGACCGTAGTGGTCTTCATCTAAAATCTTTCGCGCTTCGTTTAGATCGAGTTTGTCTTCAGACGACTTTCGCCACGGAAGCTCGAGGATATATTCGAGATAAGTGCGGATGACGTGATAGTCGGGCGCCGCGGCCGGCAGTTTCTCCAGACGCTTAAGCTCACGCTCCGCTTCGGTCCTCACTTCGTCAGGCAAATCAGCAGCTGCCAGCCGCTCGCGCAGCATTTCAGCCTCGGCGCGTTCGCCACCTTCGTCATCGCCAAGTTCCTTTTGAATCGCCTTCATCTGCTGCCGCAGAATGTAATCGCGCTGGGACTTGTCCATTTCCGATTGCGCTTCGGTGGCAATCTTCGAACGCAACTGGATGATCTCCAGTTCGCGAGCCAGATAAGTATGGGCCAGCCGCAGCAGCTCATCGGCAGTCTCGGATTCCAGCATCTTCTGTTCCTGCTCTACCCCAAGATTGAGGATCGAGCCCAGGAAATAGGCGAGACGGACAGGTTCTACCGAGCCCAGCATTGCGACTCGAACTTCAGGCGGCACACCCGGGAGGAGAGCCAGCGCTTCCTGCACCATTGTCTGAACATTCCGCTTCAGTGCTTCGACTTCGTCCGGGTCCTTTACCTTCACTTCCGGCAGGATTTGGACTACCGCGCGCAAGTAAGGATCTTCCTGTTTCCACTCAATTACCTTAATCCGCTCTGTGCCTTGCGCGATGATGTGCATTGTATTCTCGATGCGCTCCATCCGCTTGATCATCGTGAGGGTGCCAACCTGATACAAATCCGCCGGTCGCGCATCCTGGGTATTCGCGTTCGTAGCGTCCGCTCTAACCGTGATACACGCGAGCAATTTTTCTTCAGTTGAGAGAGCTGCCTCAACGGCGGCCACGGAACGCGGTCGGCCAACGGCGAGCGGAACCACCGTCTCTGGAAAGAGAGTTGTGTTTTGCAGGGCCAGGACTGCAATCTCGAATGGCTGACCTGGAGGTGGGGTAGCCGAAGTCTCAGTCTGAGATTGTTCCGTCGTCGGCGGAGGCCTTTGGCCAGGAGTCCCAGGGCTCGGAGTCACTTGAGCATTGGGCGGGGAATCTGGTTTGTCAGGAGTTTCGGCCATGCTGATAATCCTGTTTTCGTAACTTCACTCTTCCGAATCACCGACAGCGCAGACGCACAATCAAAAAACCGTCGTGATAATCGTGCGCGAGCGATGCCTCTTCGATCGAGCAGGGAAACTGAATTCTCTTCTCAAATCGGCTGTAGGTAATCTCCATCTGCTGATAAGTGAGTCCCTCTTCATGAAAAGTGTCGCGTCTGCAACCGCGAATCCTCAAGCTTGACTGGTCGAGTGCAAGCTCCAGATCGTCTGAACATATTCCGGCTAGATCCACTTTCACTATCCAGCCATCTTCGCTGCGATAAACATCCGCGGCAGGATTCCACAAGCGACCAGAAGGTCTTACGCGATGGGCGACAGTAAGCAAGGCAACCTCACGGTTCGGATTCGGCATAAATGTTGGCTACGGTAGCTCCAGCATACGGGAAATCGAACAGCCTTGAAAGGAGAGGTGGACTTGCTAGTCAACCTCCCGTATTTAAATGGCACAATAACCGAACTCACCAATGTCATGTGGAATGGCCAACGCTCGATCCTTAGCCAAGACTGCTCTATTTCTTTGCTCCAGAGGAGCGAGATGTTTGTAGCTCGTAGCGCTCCTTACTCTCCCTCGCTCCGTTAGGAGCGAAATGTCCGTGGTCTTAAGTTCCACGCCAACACTCGGCTTCTAACTGTCGTGTTCGTTTAGAGGCGGGCACCGCCCGCCGGTGCAATTTACGATTCTACGCGTCTTGAGCCGGGGGGCGGCGCCTCCCTCTACGAAGGGGGGCTGCCTCCGGTGGTCCATGTACAGGAGTCCCATCCCTTTATGGAACGCCTGCTTCAACCTCCGCTATTAACTGAACTCTTGAAGTTAAATCCAGTGTGCCGACTTCAATCGGCGTTTGCGCCGCCACACCCGCTCTCATAGTTTGCATCTGGTCCATTTCATAAACCGGCCGGGGTCTATTTGTCCCTTCTTCCTGAACTTCAACGATCCGCACTACTCGTCCACCCAGTGCCTGCGCAATCACCTGAGCTTTACTAACCGCTTCGCGAGTTGCTTCGGCCAGGGCCTGATCGCGTGCCGGCCGATCTTTCCTCAGAGTAAAAGAGATTCCACTAATGTCATTCGAACCGGCCTGGGCCGTCGCATCGATTACCGGCCCTACTTTTGTAAGATCGGCCAGGATCACCGTTACGCTGTTGCGCGCTTCGTAGCCTGTGATGGTCGGCGGCAGGCCTTCTTTGTAGACCCTTATCGGTTGCAGACTGTAACCACTCGTCTTAACTTCTGCTCCGGCTCCCGCCGCACTCTTGAGCGCCCTCACCACAGCATCGCTCTTGTTCGCGTTATCCTGCTGTGCCTCCAGCGCACGTTTGGCCTGACTGACAACAGAGACAGTAAGAATCGCGGTGTCCGGCTGCGCTTGAACTATCGAGTCTCCGGTTACCAACACTCTGGTTGGGCCTTTTGATCCGCTTTGGTTTGCGCCGGAACCGCCCTGGTCGAAAGGGCGCATGGTCCGCGCCTCAAACGGGGTGCCCTCCATAAAAGTCGTCATTACGTCCGGCTTCATTTCGCCGACAGCCTCGACTTCAGTGCCTGGTACAAACCACTTCTCATTCTGAAAACGTCGCGCGTTCAGGATCAGATATTTCTGATCACCGGAGACAATGACCCAACCCCCTGCCTCAACCGTTTTTTGCAATCGTCCTCGCACAGTTATCTCTTTTGCGAAAACCTGGGTGGCAAAGAGCGTAATCAGAGCGACCAGGCCCAGAATTACTTTCAATTTTGTCATTATTAGTCGTCTGCTCATCAGCATCTCTCTTTCATGTGTGCCGTCAAGCACTGTTTGCATTTTGGCACTGTAATACTGTTTTGTTACGATTCATGCAATGCAATCATTCGATACTAAGAGCAGAGATTTCGAGCGGCTGATGGAAACTCAACAATCTGTCGACGCTGGTCCCGCGGACGAATTACCTGCGGGGAGGTGTAAAACTATTGACCTTCCAGAAGGTCGCGAGCTTGCTCTCTACAATGTCAACGGCGAATTCTATGCCACTGAAAACTTCTGTCCACACAAAGGCGCCCAGTTGTCAGCCGGCACACTTTGCGAACATGTGATCGAGTGTGATTGGCACGGGTGGCGATTTGATGTGCGGACTGGAGAATGCCTTACGGTGCGGGAGAAACTGAAGACTTATGATGTGGTAATTGAAGATGGGTTGATAAAGGTCAGGATCTAAGTAGATTTTCCATATCTCATTTGACATTTCTCATTTGTCATTTCAAATTAAAGCATTTCAAACCAAAACATTTTGTTTACACACCTCATCAGTTCGAGCGATGTCCTAAATGGCCAATGAGAAATGAGAAATGTCAAATGATATATGGAAAATCTTCAGGTCTTTCAACGCCTGAAGCAAATACTTAACAGGCAATAATGCCTATCCTACTCACCATCATTTCCGATTGCTTCCACCGGGCAACAGAGCAGCGCCTCTTCACAGGCCAGGCGCTCTTCTTCCGTTAACGGTTGTTTGTAGACAAAGGAGTAACTGTTAGCGTCGGAACGCATAAAGTTTTCCGCCGCTGTATCGCGGCAGACGTCGCAGTCGATGCACGAGGAATCGACGTAGAAAGCGCCGGGAATATTTTCTTTTACGCGGTCGTTTCGATCAGGCATCAGCGATTTTAGATAATTTTAGATTTCAGATTTTAGATTTGCGATTGATTCTGGTTTAGCCCGACTGGAAATTGGTTTCCAATCGGCAATCTAAAATCCAAAATCTAAAATCGCTAAGGGTGCGTCATCTCTTCCGGCTTTACATACTTATCAAACTCTTCACCGCTTAGGAAACCCAGCTCGACGACCGACTCCCGCAGACTGATCCCTTTCTTGTGCGCGTTCTTGGCCACTTGCGCTGCTTTGTCGTAACCGATGTGCGGATTCAGAGCTGTGACCAGCATTAATGAGTTTTTGAGATAGTCGTCAATCTGTTCGCGGTTGAGTTCAATGCCCTTGATGCAATACTCGACGAAGCCGTGACATGCGTCGTGAAGCAAACGAATAGAGTGTAGCAGGTTATGAATCATCACCGGCTTGTAAACGTTAAGCTCGAAATTACCCTGGGAGCCGGCAAACGTGACAGCCGCGTCGTTGCCAAACACCTGCACCGCCACCATCGTCATCGCCTCGCTCTGCGTCGGGTTAACCTTACCGGGCATGATCGATGACCCCGGCTCATTTTCCGGCAGAATCAATTCACCCAATCCGCAGCGCGGGCCTGAAGCGAGCCAGCGAATGTCGTTGGCAATCTTCATCAGCGAGGCAGCCAGCGTCTTTAATGCGCCGCTCGCGAAAATGATCTCATCGTGGGCGGAGAGGGCGGCAAACTTGTTGGGATGTGATTTGAAAGGCAGACTAGTTAGTTCGGCAATCTTCTTTGCAGCGCGTTCGCCAAACTCCGGATGAGAGTTAAGCCCGGTGCCGACTGCGGTGCCGCCGATAGCCAGATCCAACAATCCGGGCTTGACCATTTCCATCCGCTCGATGTCGCGCTCCAAAAGGTTGGCCCAGCCGGACATCTCCTGGCCGACGGTTAGAGGAGTTGCATCCTGGAGATGTGTGCGGCCAATCTTAACTACATCCTTAAATTCCTCAGCCTTCGCCTGGATCGCGTCGTGAAGCTTCTCGACTTCGGGAATCAGCTTAGTCAATTCCTCCGCAGCGGCGATGTACATCGCGGTGGGGAATGTATCGTTTGACGACTGGGACATGTTGACGTCGTCGTTTGGATGAACGGGCGACTTGCTGCCCATCTCGCCGCCGGCAATCTCAATGGCGCGATTAGAGATTACTTCGTTGGCGTTCATGTTGGTCTGAGTGCCGCTTCCGGTTTGCCAGATGCGCAGCGGAAAGTGTTCGTCGAGTTTCCCTTCGATCACTTCGTCAGCAGCCTGTTCGATGAGTTTTCGCTTCTCGGGAGGCAGTTTGCCTAGTTCGTAGTTAACCGCGGCCGCTGCCTTCTTCAGTAACCCTAAAGCGCGAATCATGGCGCGGGGCATCTTGTCGTCACCGATGTCGAAGTGAAGTAGAGAGCGCTCCGTCTGCGCACCCCAATACTTATCGGCCGGCACGTCGACGGCGCCCATCGAGTCGGTTTCGCGGCGCATTCCGGAGGGTTCTTTTTGTTCGCTTGCCTCAGGTGACATTGTTGGTTTCCTGGCTGGGAATATTATTTGTGAGCTGCGGGATTCGCGTATCGCGTGGAGTCGTCATGGCCTTAACCAGGAGTAATTCTACAGCACACTCGGCGATGCCCCAACAACGGGGCTGCGTCCTCCAGCCCAACGCTTGCACCCCACGCGGGCTGCCCGCGTGGGGGCCTCGCTGTCGCCGCTTCGGCTACGTTGGGGAACGGGTAGGGGAATAATTCTCAACCGCAAAGCGGGTTGCGTCCAGTTGGATCGGAGGAATCCACAAAGCAGCCGCAACCGCATTTTGCGGTTGGAGGATTAATTCATTCCCTTCCCAGGGTAGCCGCCCGAGGGCGGCTACCCTGGGCTCTGAGTCGCAGCCCCGGTTGGGGCAAAGAGAACACCAAGACACCCGGAGGCTCACTGCATCGCCCTAATCTTGTCAACGTTCCTCGACGATTTAGAGTTTTCGTCATAAGCGCGTCACAAATTGCCTTTAGTATCCCGTTCAAATTGTTATGTCTTCCCCAGATTCAAATCCCCCCGTTGCGCCTACGCCGAACCGAGCTGCGCTCATGGCCCATATGTTGGACGCCGTTGAGCAAGCCGTTATTGCGACCGATCTAAACGGAACAATTATTTATTGGAATTCCTTTGCCGAGAAGCTCTATGGTTGGTCCGCAGCGGAGGCGCTGGGCGCCAACATTCTTGACCTCATCCCGGCAGAAGCCGCTCGCGACCGGGCCGCCGAGATCCTGTCAAGATTGCAGACCGGACAAAGCTGGGCGGGAGAATTTCTGGTACGACGAAGAGATGGCTCCGAATTGCCGGTCCTGGTTACCGACTCCCCTATCCTAAGTGACAGTGGAGAGTTGATCGGCATCGTTGGCGTGTCAGTAGACAATACCGAACGGCGGCGAGCGGAAGAAGAGCGGGAGAATCTGCTGCTGCGGGAACGCGAAGCTCGCGCCGAGGCGGAAGCAGCCATTCGTTTGAAGGACGAGTTTCTGGCTACGCTTTCCCATGAATTGCGAAATCCGCTCAACGTCGTAATCGGCTACGCCGAGATCCTGCGGCGGAGCGATGAAACCCGGAAACCCTCCTTTGTGATCAAAGCCGCGGAGACTATTCGCCGCAATGCTTTGGCCCAGGCCCAGTTGGTTTGCGACCTGCTCGATCTCTCGCGCTTGCAGATGGGCAAACTATCGCTCGACAGCCAACCTTTGTCGCTGTCTACCGTGATTAAGGAGGCCATCGAGACGGTGAGCGCGGAGGCCACGGCTAAAGGAATCTCCCTTTCCGCAGATCTTGATACCGAGATGCTGGTGGTTGAGGGCGATTCGGTTCGGCTGGGACAGATCGCCTGGAACCTCCTGAACAACGCCGTGAAATTCACGCCTGCAACCGGAGAGATCAGAATCACCCTGAGACAGGAAGGCGACGAAGCCCGGCTGGTTGTCGAGGACACTGGAAAGGGAATCTCGCGCAAGTTTTTACCGCACGTCTTTGAGATTTTTCGTCAGGCGGATGCCAGCAGCTCGCGCAGACAGGGCGGCATGGGAATCGGCCTGGCGCTCGTCAAGCAGATTGCTGAACTACATGGCGGCCGCGTGCAGGCAGATTCCGACGGAGTCGACCGCGGGGCCCGTTTCACAGTTTGGATTCCGTTGTTCCAGCCCGGACCAGGCGGGCTGCCTTCCGAAGGGGTGAGCGCGTCAGGCGCGCTCAGAAGCAAGTTTATTCTGGTAGTAGACGACTCTTCCGAATCAACCGAAATGCTCGGTAAACTGCTGGAAATCGAAGGAGCTTTTGTCGATCTGGCGAGGAGTGGCGCTGAAGCGCTGGAGATTGCGCACAAGAAACGATTCGACCTGGTAATTTCAGATATCTCAATGCCTGAGATGGATGGCTATCAACTGCTTCGGAAACTACGAGAGTTGCCGCACATGGACAGTGTGCCTGCGGTTGCGTTAACCGGATATGGTCGCACCGCCGATATTGAGCGCGCCCAGGCGGAAGGTTTTGCTGAACATCTGATTAAACCGATAGATATCGATCAACTGCTGCAAATAGTTCGGCGGTTGACAGAGGAGAAGGGCGAGCAGACTGGTACTCAGTAACTAGTGCTGGCTCCCGGCATGCCGAGCGTCTACCCACTCTCTGTCGGCGCGCCGGAGTCTTTCCAGGCTTTCCAACCACCCGCCATTGAGAAGACGTTGGTGTAGCTCATGTTTTGAAGGACGTCGGCGGCGAGAGCGGAGCGGAAACCGCCGCCGCAGTAGAGAATCACTTCCGTCGCCTTGTCGGGAACCTGCGCTTCAATGTCGCGTTCGATAATGCCTTTACCAAGGTGTTCAGCGCCGGCTGCGTGCGCGGCTTGCCATTCGTTGTCTTCGCGGACGTCGATTAGTCGGACACCGTTGTTTGCCGCCATTAGTTCTCGCGTTTCATCGACTGTGACTTCGCGGATGCGGCTCTTGGCGTCGTTGACGAGATTCAAAAAGCCCTCTGAGTGTTTCATATAAGTGTGCTCGCGAATGTTAAAGAATGAACCT
>JBPCKD010000212.1:0-63726 GCA_051004635.1 Pyrinomonadaceae bacterium | reverse complement strand
CCGTCGAGTTTCTATTCAGCCACGGTTCTGCAGTCAGCGCCAAACATCGGTGTCAACGGATCGCTCTCGGCGAATAGGGCCCAACGCGGGCGCACTGTTCAGGCGACGGTGGTGATGGATATTCCTTCAGGCTATCACGTCAATTCCAGCAAGCCGCTCGAAAAGTTCTTGATTCCGACGCAGGTTAAGGTTGAGGCGCCAAAGGGACTTCGCCTGGGACTAGTGAGTTACCCACGCGCGGTCTTGCGTAAATTCAAGTTTTCCAAAAACCGAGTCTCGGTTTACGAGGGACGCGCGACCATGCGCTTTAGCATTACGGTTCCGAAGGATGCTTCTCCAGGCTCGAAAGAAATAAAAGTTCGAGTGAGGTACCAGAGCTGTAACGACGAGGTTTGCTTTCCGCCGCAGTCGCGTGAACTCAGTTTGTGGTTGAACGTGGAATAAGGACGAGGAGGGAAAAGGGTAAAGGAGAAGGGGTAAAAGGGTGAAGGTGAAAGGAATCGGACGTTTCCTGCGCTGACCTTTCCCCTTTCCCCGGTTACCCGTTCCCCTTTACCCCTTCCGCTTTACCCCTTCCGCTTTACCCCTTCCGATCACCGACATCAGCCGCCCAACTCTCCCGAAAACATTCTTCTCTCGTCGATACGAGAAAAATAGATCTGCGTAACACATCGTGCAGAGCGGTGCGATATTAATCCTGTCAGGTTCAACTCCGGCTGAAACCAGTTGATTTCGATTCGCTTGCAAGAGATCGATGCAGGCGTGAGCTTCTCGCGTCTCGGTAAAGAGCTTGTCCTGACCGGGGAAGCTGTCACGGAACGCACCGATAACGTCGCTGCCCACTTCATAACAGCAAGATCCCGCCGCGGGTCCAATAGCCACGCGGACGTCCTGCGGCCGTGTTTTGTATTCGTTAACCATTCGGCCCAGCGCTTTCGTGGCAACCTCAGCCAGAGTGCCGCGCCACCCGGCATGCACCGCGGCGAATGATCCTGTCTTCGGATCTCCGATCAATATCGGAACGCAGTCGGCGGTTTTCACACCTCCCAAAACACCAATTGCGTTGCTGACAATCGCATCGCAGTAGACTGTATCGCCGCGCGCGTCCTCCGCCGGCTTTGCATCCAGCTGGTTGTTAATGAGTCTCACATCTGAGCCGTGCACTTGCCAGCAACCTGCAAGAGCCCACTCGCCCGAAAAAAGCTTGAGAAAGCGGCGCCGATTCTCCAGAATGTTTTCCGCTGAGTCTTCGTTAAAGCCTGCAAGGTTAAGAGCATTTTCCGGCATGGGGCTGGTGCCGCCGCCGCGAGTTGAAAATCCATTGGCGAAGCCTTCTTTTTCGAGCGGCGCGCAGATCAGCGCGCGAACTCCGTCAGCATCGCGCCAGTAGAAACCAGCTTGCTCCAGTTTCTTATCGCTTATGATTGTTTCCATTGGAATAGACATTATCGAAGTAGCGCGAATTCGCGAAGTGTTGTTGCGCACGCCGCGTTTCGCAGAACGCGTCTTCACCCCTGCCGAACGCGCCTATTGCGACGGCCGCGGCGCTGTGGCAGCGCAACATTATGCCGCGCGGTTCGCGGCAAAAGAAGCGGCGCTAAAAGCGCTCCAGACGGGATGGCGTGGCGGGATTAGCTGGCAGGACGTCGAGATCGGCTCAAGCGATTCGGGAGCGCCGTATCTGATTCTTCACGGGCCGGTGAAGGAGTTGTTTAGCTCGTCAGGCGCGACCGTGGCACATTTATCAATGTCGCACACCAGCGAGCACGCAATCGCGCAAGTTGTGCTGGAGCGAAGTTGATTAATTTTTTCCAGCGGCGAGCAAGAAAGCCTTGGTAAAGATGTTGGGATTTCTTGCAAGTATTAATTGGTGTCTCTTAATTGAGTGAACAGGCATTTTTCGTGCGGCGAAAAATCACGAAACTCAAAGCGTTTTCTCTACCGCATTGCGTTAGTCAGCGTTCGTCTTCCTATTGCATCCACATCGACGCGAGTCAGCGTTGTTGAAGACCACCCGTCTCGTTCAGAGTTCCGTTCTGATGCGCGAGAGTGTTGGGCCATGACAGCTTCGTTTGTGACCTCGCGCTCAACCACTTCATCGTTTCCGGTTCCTATAGATTCAGGCAGGTTGCCGTGCCGGAAGCATTCGAGGTTAGGTGCAAGCCTGTCGGTAACTGCAATCAACTCGCGATGAGGGCACGAGATTGTTGAAATCAGCCCATCGTCTGCGTCGATCTCTACAAACTTTATTCCTTCGGGGCATTCAAAGTTTTTGCCACCCAAAGCGGGTTTTGACTCGATGGCTGCTTCCATGAAATCCGTCCATGCCGGCAGTGCCGCTTCCGCCCCGGTAAGGCCCAATTGCTGATTGTCATCGAAGCCAATCCAGACTACGCAAACCAAATTAGGCGAGTAGCCTACAAACCAACCATCGCGCGACGTGCCGGTCTTGCCGGCAATGGCTGTCCCTTTCACCGCGCCTCGCGCGGCGCGGCCGGTTCCGTGGTCCACGACGGCTGAAAGCATGTTTGTGATCATGTAGGCCGTAGTCGGACTAATCACCTGCGAATCAAGGTTAGCGTCGCCCATAAAGTGTGTGGCAGGCGGCTCTCCAACGCTCCGGATAACTCTCGGTCTTACCCGACGGCCGCCATTTACAAAAGTCGCGTAAGCGGCGGCGAGCTCGATCGGCGTCACTTCTTCGGTTCCCAGGGCGAGCGACGGATACCTTTCCGGTCTTGGTAAACCAAACTTTTGCGCAAGATTCGCGATCCGGGCCAGACCGGTTTGCATGGCAACATCAACCGTAACCACGTTAAGCGATTTCACCAGACCCGTGCGCACGGTCACGTCGCGCATTGAATAACCGCCACCGAAGTTTGCGGGACGATAGATCCTGTTATGGTCGTAGACGAACTCCCTTGGCGCGTCGGCAAAAGTTTGCACAGGCGACATGCCATCTTCGACTGCGGCCGCATAAACAAAGGGCTTGAAAGTAGAACCTGGCTGGCGTCGCGCGTCGGTAGCACGGTTAAGTTGTGACGCGGCATAGTCTCGTCCACCGACCATCGCCAGCACATTGCCGGTTTTTGGGTCGAGAGCGACTAGCGCGGCTTGAGGTTTCGCGTGGCGGTTTTTGTAGACGTTGTCGAGGCGATCCAACTGTCGTTTGAGCGCTCCTTCGGCCAGTTGCTGCAAGTCGAGATCGATAGTTGTGTAAATTCTTTGTCTGGCTGGCGAGACATCAAATTCTGAATCCGAGACCCGGTTAACCTGGTCGACGAAATACGGTGCAAGGGAACCGTCGGAAGTCGAAGCCTTAGAAACCACAACGGGTTCGCTCGATATGGCTGCGGCTTGTCCAGCGTCGATCCAGCGGTCACGCACCATCGCCTCCAGCACAGTGTTTCGGCGAGCTTGTGCTGCTTGCGCATGTCGCAAAGGGGAATAGCGCGATGGCCCCTGAATCATGCCGGCGATAGTTGCGGCTTCCGCGAGTGATAGATCCTTAAGCTCTTTGCCAAAGTAAATTCGAGCGGCCTCTCTTACGCCCCGTGCCGCAACTGCACCGCGTTGGCCGAGGTAGGCTTCATTGCAATAGAGCGCAAAAATGTCATGTTTCGAAAGCCGGCGCTCGATAGCAAAAGCCAGCATTGCTTCGGCATACTTGCGCCGCAGAGTTCGTTCGGGAGACAGGTAGGTGTTCTTTACGAGCTGTTGAGTAATGGTCGACCCGCCCTGTCCAACGTGTTCGTCGCCGGCATTTCGCAACAGAGCACGCGCAATTCCAATCAGGTCCAAACCTGAGTGCTGGAAGAAACGATGGTCTTCTATCGAGAGAATGGCCTGAACCAGAACCGGCGGAATTTCGGAATAGGCGAGCGTCTCCCGCTTTCCGGCTTTGGTGAAAAGATCATTCGAAAGAACTTCGGGCTCGAGCGTGAACGACTCGATGGGCACACCCGCTGATGTCAGCTCTGAGATTCTGTTATGACTATCAATGCCTATGGTAACGATTGCAGGTCGGGCATCGTTTGCATGGTTGGGTCGAATCTCTATTGCTGAACCTGCGCTGCGAAAGCTGCCGCTAAAAACGTTACTGCCGCCCGACTCTGCATAACCCGCTCGCCGCAGTGCCTTAGTTAAATCCTCGTGCGACATTTTCTGGCCAGGCTCGATTATGCGTGGCGCCGCATAGAGCCCGGGACGGCTGGTTAGATAACCGCTGGCCAGACGAGCATCAACCAGTCTCGAGTGATATTTGTACGAACTCACTAAATAGTCGCCGCCAAGGAGCAGCGCTATTCCGAGTAAGTTGCCGACCGAAAGAAGTAAGACGCGTCGTTTACTATATGTGGCATCGTTGTGGCTGAACGCGTTAAGAGTTCGCGCAAGCCCGCGCAAAGAAGGAATTCGACGATGATCGGGGACGGATGTAACCTCGATGGCCATTGAGAAGACAGACTTGCAGAAAGGCAGTCCGGGGCTACACCCAAGCATTACCCTTCAGTGCTCCACAGTTTTCCGAATGCTTTTATATATTGCTAATCGAGTGGGAATTCTTGAGTTGGAGGAACTCTAAGCCGGCAAATTGTCCGAATTTATGGATCAGTAAAATTGCGCGGGCGGCAGTCTTTGCGCTACGGTCATGGTTATCTATAATGCAACGCACTGTTCGTGACGCAAACTGTTTCTCGGTGTCTCCGACAAATTTAGCTTATTTGTAGCTTGCGTATCCGCTAACGATAGTTTGCGTTTCATATCTTAGAAATCAATCCCTGGAGTTTCCTTATGCCTACACCTAATCACGTCAATGCCAATCCCGGTGATGTGTTGCTGCTCGCCGGCACTATGAAAGGCGCTTTTTTGCTGCGCTCCGACGAGGCGCGTCAGAACTGGGAAGTCGGTGGGCCTTATTTTCCCGGGCGGGCTATTTACGCCATGACCTACGATGATCGCAATGGCCGCAATCGTCTTTGGGCAGCAGTCAATAGTTCCTACTGGGGGTCATACTTGAGTTCGTCTGACGACTTTGGAAAAACCTGGACTGAGCCGGAGACTTACGGCGTAAAGTTTCCCCAGAAGGAACCCGCCGCCGCGGCACCCATGCAGGACGCTAACCCCGCCGTCAACCCCGCTACGGGCGCTGATCCTGCCTTGAAACAGATCTGGCAGATTGCACTGGGCCACCAGGACGAACCCGACACGCTTTATTGCGGCGTTGAGCCGGCCGCGCTTTTTAAGTCTACGGATGCCGGCGAGAGCTGGTCGCTGGTCCAGGGCCTTTACGATCATCCACATCGTTCGCAATGGATGCCTGGCGGCGGCGGCCTCTGTTTGCACACGATTTTAACCGACCCTTCCAACGTAAAACGTTTGTATGTAGCAATCTCTACCGGCGGCGTGTATCGCACCGACGATGGCGGCGAAAACTGGCAGCCTCGCAATGTCGGCGTACGCGCGCAGTTTCTGCCCCCAGATCAGCAATACCCGGAATGGGGTCAGTGCGTTCATAAGATCGTCAGTCATCCTTCCAATCCGCGGAGAATGTTTTTGCAGAATCATTGGGGCCTGTATAAGAGCGAAGATGGGGCAGATTCCTGGGTCGAC
Organism: Pyrinomonadaceae bacterium; assembly: GCA_051004635.1. Taxonomy (GTDB): domain Bacteria; phylum Acidobacteriota; class Blastocatellia; order Pyrinomonadales; family Pyrinomonadaceae; genus PSRF01. The sequence goes on along the minus strand of JBPCKD010000212.1, from coordinate 58,116 downwards.
GTCGCCAACGGCGTGCCTTCGGACTTTGGTTTTGCGATGGAAATTGATCCCCATGATGCGCAGAGCGCGTACATCATCCCGCTCGAGTCAGACGAGTTTCGCTGCACTCCGGAAGGAAAGCTGCGCGTCTATCGTACTCGGAATGCAGGCGACTCGTGGGAAGCTCTTTCGAATGGACTGCCGCAGGAGAATGCGCTGGAGACAGTTTTGCGCGATGGCCTTTCGGCGGATGGACTGCAACCGACGGGAATTTACTTTGGCACGCGAAATGGAAAGTTGTTTGGATCCAAAGATGCCGGCGAATCGTGGACGGCAATTTTCGAGAGCCTGCCGGCTATAGTTTGCGTGAAAACAGCGGTCATTCAATAGCGCGGACTTCGTAGGACAGGCATTCCCGCCTGTCCTGGCGCCAGGGAAAACGCTTCTGCACAGCAACAACCAGGAATGTCTGTCCTACTTCAAAACCTATGAAAAAATTTCTAGCCTTCTCTATCGCTGTCCTCTCATTTGTCACAACTCCCGCAGCCGCGCGGGCCCAGGAGAAACAACAGCCACCGCAATTTAAGATGCTCGAGTTTCACATGGCATTGTTGAAACGCGGTCCTAAATGGTCGACCGGCGGCATGACCAAAGAGGTGCAATCAGCACATGTGGCTAACGTTATGTCGCTTCTGGATTCCGGCAAGGCAGTCATCGCGGGACCTTTGAGTGATGACGGAGACATTGTTGGCGTTTACATCTTGCGCGCAAAATCTGCGGAGGAAGCGAAGGCCTGGGCTGAAAGCGATCCCGCAGTGAAGGCCGGAAATCTGGTGGCTGAGATGCATCCCTGGTGGTCGGAAGACGTCATGAAAAAGCCGTCTTCGCCGATCAAGATGACAACTGCCTACCTCGGTCTGCTGACGCGCGGCACAAAGTGGACGCCAGAAAAAACTCCTGCCACCGAGGAACTGCAGAAAGCGCACAGGGCAAACATCAACCGGTTGGCAGAGACGAAGAAACTTGTGGTAGCCGGGCCGTTTGGCGATAACGGCACCTTGCGCGGAATATTTGTATTCAAGGTGGCAACGCTTGAAGAGGCGAAGGAATTGGCGGAGACAGACCCGGCGGTTAAGGCTGGGCGATTGGCAATTGAGATGCACCCATGGCTCGTGCCTGAGGGAGTATTGCCGTAGCCCTGGCTTATTTCAGTGCGGACGATCCCTCGCCACTGGCAAGGTAGTTATGATCACATTCAATGTCACAGGTTTTCTGACAGACTTTACTGACGGCCGCCACCAAATCCCGATTGACGGTTCGCCAACGCTGGTAGGCCAGGCGCTGGGTGAGTTATGGAGGCTGCACCCCGGGTTGCGCGATCGAGTGTTGAATGAAAGGGGCGAGATCAGGCAACACGTCAACATTTTTCTTAACGACGAGAACGTTCGACGCAAACAACTGCTCGACACCACTCTGCCGGAGAATTGCGAGATTACCATCCTGCCTTCGGTGACTGGCGGATGAGCCAGGAGGCAGACATCAGACGGCAGACGGCAGACGGCAGACAACAAACAGCAAACGGCAGACTGCATAGAGCTTAAGCAACTTTCACTATTCACTATTTACTATTCATTTACTAATCATGAAAGCTACCTGGAACAACGCCGTGCTAGCGCAAAGCAACAACACAGTCGTTGTTGAAGGCAACCACTATTTTCCGCCCGAGTCAGTCAACAAAGAGTATTTTCAGGAAAGCAGCAGCCACACGACCTGTCCCTGGAAAGGCGAAGCCAGTTATTACAATGTCGTCGTCAATGGTGAGACTAATAAGGACGCGGCGTGGTATTACCCTGAGCCAAAGGAAGCAGCCGCTGAGATCAAGGATCGCGTTTCCTTTTGGCGTGGCGTGAAAGTGGCGGAATAGGGGAACTGGAAAAGCGAAAGGGAAAGAAATAGATCGCGCCACTTCCCCTTTACCCGTTCCTCGTTGCCCAGCCTTATCTAACCAGGAACTTCGCTCCCAACGCTGCCGTATAACCCAGCACCATGTATTGTCCGACCTGCGGTTCAGAGGAAAGACACATTAGCCAATACTGTCGCGCTTGCGGGACTGACTTGCGCATCGTGCGTAAGGGTCTGGAGATTCCCGACACGATTACTGCCTCGGCTGTCTCGGCGCGCGAACAGATTAGCCAGGCTTTCGCCGATAAGATCCGGCAAATGGAGTCGGCCGCTGATCTGCAGCGCGTGGCGAGCACCGTCCTGCCACAGCTTGAAGAATTCCTGGAATCGCCGGAAGAGAAACGATTGCGTCGGGTACGGGCAGGAGTAGTCACTGCGGCTATTGGTTTGGGCTTGTCACTGCTGATTTTCGTGGCGAGTCTCAATGCTCACGATCTTCTTCCATTTATTGGTTTGGGCCTCGTCACGTTTTTCGTTGGGCTGGGACTAATTATCAATGGCTTCTTTTTCACCGTGCCGCTAAAAGGCATTATCGATCGCTCTGAAGAAGCTGTGGCCCAAAAGGAACTTGAGTCGAGAATGCAAAACGCGCCAGCGGTTAACCACCTCTCACCCTTCTCTCACTCCACTAACGATCTGCCATCTTCCACTGATCAGATTGTCCGGCGCCCTTCCTCTGTGACAGAGCACACGACACACCAGCTCAAGCCAAACAAATCTTAGATGGTCGCTTAGATGTAAGAGTAATGAGCGGATGCTGACCCAGGTTACTTGATTCGAGCAATCAACCTTGGCAGGGGATGCCAATATAGTCTTGGTCCGCGAAAAGTTAGCGCGTCTTTGTAGTTTTCGGTTTCGAGCCCTTGTTAGGTATCAAGGTAATGAGAGTGCGTAACGCCTTGTTAACGGAATGGGAGTCAGGAAAGTACCGCTGGACATCAGGCTCCAACATGACCGCTCCCTCCTTCAGAGAGAAGTATTGAACGACCGTGCTGCCATCCGCCTTGTGGATTCTTACCTGGTGGCCCTTCCTGTATGCCTCGTAATACTTCCCCCGTTCCCCTTTTTTGCCAGCGAGGTTATATTCAGATCGCATTTCACTATCGGCCGATCTTTTTGTGCTAGTTTTCTTCATAGATCCTCCGCTCTGACGCGGTTGCTTGCCTGGCACTAATTATACGGATGAGAACAGTATTCCCGCTTTCTGACATCTCTGTGTGAACAAGGAGTAGAATTCTATTTTTACTTGACGCACCAACACTGATAACTCGCTGCTCGTCCCCGGAGTGATATTCATCTGGAAAAGAAATCAACAAGGGGTCACTGAAGATTGTTTTGGCTTCTTCGAAGCCGACTCGGTGCTTCCGATGGTTCTTCTGGGCCTTCTCGTCGTCCCATTCGAATATCAACCGCATCCAGCCACTAGACTACCCTGCTTATATTGAGGGAGCAAGAACTGTTTGGCCTTCATTAGACTCAAAATCCCGGATGTCTTTGAAAGGCTTATCAGCATCGTTAAAATCCGGTCGATAGTAGAAAGCAGCCCCGTCAAACTCCTGCATCCAGCCTTCTTCAATTCCTAATTCATCAAGCGCCGTGACAGCGCGCAGCCATTCTGTTTCCGTGAGTCGACGCGAAAGCAGAACGTGACGGCTGCTGGTAGCTGCCTGGTGCGTCGGGTAATACTGGGCCATGAGCGAAACGGCTACCCGCGGGCTGAGCTCGTCTCTGATCCATTCAAGCGACTCGCGCACGCCACCGATGTCATTTGGCAAGACCAGCAGACGAATAATCAATCCGCGCTTCACCAGACCATCGACGCCAAAAACCAGTTCATCGCCCACCTGTCGGTACATCTCGGCAATTGCGAGACGCGCACACTGTTTGTAACCCTTCACCTTGGAATAAAGATAGCCGGCTTCGTCTTCGGCATACTTGAGGTCGGGCAGGTAAACGTCAACGATTCCATCCAGCAGTCGCAGCACCTCGACCGAATCATATGCGTTTGTGTTGTAGACAATGGGCAGATGTAAACCACCTTCGGCGGCAAGTAAGATGCTGTGGGCCATCTGCGGAGCGAAATGAGTAGGTGAAACAAAATTGATGTTGTGACAACCACTGGCCTGCAGCTCGAGCATTATTTGAGCCAGGCGCTCCAGAGAAAGCTGATTCTTGATTTGCTGTTTATGTGTTTGCGAGATCTGGTAATTCTGGCAGTAGACGCAACGCAGATTGCAGTTGCCAAAGAAAATATTTCCCGCGCCGCCCGTTCCAACCAGTGCGGGTTCCTCGCCGAAGTGAGCAGTGTAGGAGGAGACGATCGGCAACCGTCCCGAATAGCATGCGGCAATTTCATCCTTCAACCGGTTGTTGAGACAGTCGCGCGGACAAACCGTGCAACGTTCGAGTAGCGCCTCGAGCGCCGCTACACGCCTCGCGAACTCACCCGTCTCGAACAGTCGTAAATAGGACGGATGGCCTTTCGTCTGATCTCTGACCTCTGACATCTGACCTCTGCTATCACTTATGACTTCGAAAATGTACAAAATGCGGTTTGTGTTGTTCCACTAAATCTGCGGGAGCCACTTTCGTGGTTTGCTTCCAGATGAAATCCATCTCAGCGTGAATCGTACTCAGGGCCAACCGTGCCTCAAAGATAAGGAGTATGCTCCCATAAAAAAGGAAGCACGCCCCAATCAGACCGAGGATCACTGGCACGATCGTGTAACGCGCGTTAGGGATGATTGCAACAACGCCGATTGCGACGCTCGTAGCAACGAACATTCCCAGGCACAAGTAAAATGACACCATCGCCCGTTGCAGAATTCGCGCACGGCTGGTCAGCTTGTCCAACTGGTCGAAGATTATCGCCTGCCTGTCCGTCGTCTCCCTAACTTCACTGCTACCTTTCGCGGCCAACTCCTCGAGCTTGTCTGATAACGCTCGAACTCTGTCAACAACACGGCCCAGACGTGTCGACGTAGAAAGAATCATGCTGCCGCATGCGGAAATCAACACCGCCGGCGTAATCATCGCCGTTAGTACGGCGACCGCTGAAGACATCTGATCCACCTGGCGTAGCTTAACCCCGGCGCTTTGTTCTTCGTCTCTTCACGGTAGGTTTGGTAGGTTTGGCAGTCGTTTTTTGGGCGGCGACGTCATCTGTCTTCTTTGGATTCATCTGCTGACGTATCAGATCCATGACCATTGGCTGCGGGAAATCGGCGCGAAGCATTACTTCGTCACCTTCCGCGGCAATTGCCACGCCCTTCAGCAACGCCTGCGCGGACTGATCTGGTATTGAACTGGTTGCATAGCGGAGCATGCTTGAATACAAGTTGCTAAAAATCTTTGCAGTATCCGGATTGTCTGCGTTCATTGCTCCTCGCACCATGAAGTTAGCCGCATCCATCGTAATTGCTGCGTAGAGATCCCCGATGTTCGACTCACAACGTGGGGCCCTCGAGTTTGACTCCGTGCCCAGCATGCCAAAGCTCCTGGCAAACGAATGCCACGGGGTACCCGCAACACTAATAAGCACGTTTGTATCACGCACTAGGGAATTCAGGGTTGCGGTACTGATGCGTGCCTTGCCATCGCTCGCATCAGCGGCCGCCCTCAAGTATGAAGGACTGCCCGCGGCAATCGTGTTTGCGTTGAGCGAAACTATCCCCATCTCGGCAAGAGATTTCAGCAACGGGTTCTTTTCGGCTTCTTTGACGAGCGGCTCAATCGTCATCAGTCCCAGAGTCCGCGTTCCATACTTCTCATCGCGCAGCTTACCGTCGGATGCCATTCGGGCCAGCACAATCAGCGATTCGGCACTGAAATCGCCGCTGGCCACCACCATGAATTCCGGCGGCTGGAAGTTGAGATCGTCAGTCGGCTTTTTGAAGCGAACCGCGAGGACGATGTAATCAAACTTCGTGGGATCGATGCCAACGGTTTTCTTGACGTCGTCAAAAGCCTTCCGCATCTCCTCAACGTCTTTCGCAGGCAGCACCTTCGGCACAACCTCGTTGAGAATGCGCTGCGGGTTGATGTAAATGAGCATGTCGGCTTCGGGCAAGCTTGCCAGTGAACTGACAACCTGATTCGCAGGCAGGTTCGTGACCGAAGTCGAATTAACGGCGGCTAGGTGTGGGCTCCCCAATCCAGCATGGCCAGTTTGAGCCAAGGCGTTTTGCGCGCGGGCAGTTAAGCCGGCAGCGAGGGTAACGAATAGGACTACGACGAGGAAATTGAAAATTTTGTTCACGAACTATGCCTCCATTCAGGATTTTACTTATCTTCGCACACAATCTTCACACAGAAGGGTTGTAATAGTCAGTAGTCTACCACCACAGGCAGGCTGCGGCCTTCCCTGGCTTGTTAAAGCCACCCAGGATTTTGCCGGGTCAATTCATTCTCAACATTGCCGGTGTTCAGCGTGGTTGCCGGTTCGAAAAGCAGTACGTGAGCTTCTTCGTCAGCAACAGGACGGTGCTCCACTCCGCGAGGGACGATGCAAAACTCGCCTTCTTCCAACCAGATTTCGCGCTGCACGCTTTGGGCGGGGTCACCATCAATTGCTTCGCGAAACTCCATTCGAAATCTGCCCTTCACCACCAGAAACATCTCATCCTCCGTTTCGTGATGATGCCACGCGAAAGGACCCTTAAACTTCACCAGCTTTAGATACTGTCCATTGAGCTCACCGATGATACGGGGGTTCCAGTGGTCGTTTATGAGCGAAAGTTTTTCGAGAAGGTTGATCTTATTCATGGTTCAAGAATCCCGTCCTTCGGTATACAAACGGACCGCAGAGAACGCAAAGTAGTGTAAAGAGAAACTGGAACCACTACTCAAAAGCAGACAGGATTAACAAGATACACGAGATTACGAGACAACTGACCAAATCGTTTCCTATAATGTTAATCCTGTGAATCCTGTCCAACCATTCAGTTTGTCGTAAAAGGCGGCAAGCAAAAAGGGATGGGCTCGGCCGGAATAAACGCCGAAACCCATCCCATTTGAATTGCTACTCTCAACAACTAGCGCGGCGAGGAGCCCTGACTAAGGACTTTGGAGACTCATCAGCTTGCCCGCAGCGTCTAACGTGAGTTCGATCCGAAAGCCTCTGCCTGGGGACAGGAGTTCTTAGACAGGATGTACAAGATTCACAGGATGGTTTAGGAGTGCCGTCCCTCGGAGGTTCCGTGCCTAGTGTGGTCTGACATTCACATCAAATTAAAGAGGAACCAGATTGCTTAATTTTGCAATTCAAACTGCGCGCGACGCTGGTCGAATCCTCGCGGATCGCATGGGGCGAGCGCTGCAAGTATCAAACAAAGGCGACATCGACCTCGTTACTGAAGCCGACCTTGCTTCAGAAAAGCTGATCATCGAACGAATTAAGACTCACTACCCGCGCCATTCAATTCTGGCTGAGGAATCCGGCGCAACTGACGGGATTAAGACGGGGGCGGGACAGACCGATTGGAGGTGGATTGTCGATCCGTTGGACGGAACGACAAATTTCGCTCACGGCTACCCGTGCTTTTGCGTTTCCATCGGACTTGAGCGCGCGGGTTCAATCGAAATTGGAGTGGTTTACGACCCAACTCGAGATGAAGTATTTGCTGCTGAGCGTGGGCAAGGCGCAACTTTGAACGATCGCAGGATTCGTGTCTCTGTAGTCGACGATCTAAACGCAGCCATGCTCTGCACTGGCTTTCCTTATAACGTGCGGGAGCGGCCCAACTTTGCGCGCGACTTCGCAAACTTCACTATGGAGGCCCAAGCCGTCAGACGCGACGGCTCCGCTGCTCTCGATCTCGCCTATCTTGCTTGCGGACGTTTCGATGGGTTTTGGGAAGATGGCCTGAATGCCTGGGACATCGCCGCGGGTGTACTGCTGGTTGAAGAAGCCGGCGGGCGCATAACTGATTTCATCGGCGCGCCGCTGAACATCTACACGCCAAAAGTGCTTGCCAGCAATGGCCTTATTCACGACAAAATGATGCAGGTGCTGGGAACGAAATAAAGCGCTGGTATTTCGAAGCGGCAACTCTTTGGAGTGCAGCGGCCTGGCGACGCTTTGGTCCGCCGGCGCAACGCGGCGCCGCTTGAGAGGTTCGGTCGAATCTACGGAGGCTATGGTGCAAGCCGACCAAAGCGCTGCCGGGCCAGCGCACTCCAAGGAGTTGAGCCTTCCTTACAATCCTGATTCGATAATCTGGGCCAGGCGGTCGGTCTCGCGGCGAGCGCAAGCCCGAGTTTCTTCTCCCGGTCGCTGCTCGACGTAGAAAACCGGATGGTAAGTGATCTCCACTCTGCCGGGACGCGGGAAGAGTTTGTTCGCGGGCCAGACCCGATTCGCCCCACGAATTGTGACCGGTAGGATGGGGACCCCCGCCTCTAAAGCCATTCGCACCGCGCCACCCTTCATGCGAATCATCGAACCATCAGGCAGTCCGCGCCCGCCTTCCGGAAAGATCACGACCACGCCCCGCTCGCGCAGCCAGGTTAGTGAACGACGAATTGCTGCCGGGTCGCTCCCCGCAATTTGAAGTGGCCACGCACCCAATAGCTTAATGGCCTTTCCCACTACGGGCCACGAAAACGCCTGGCTCCAGGCGAGGTAGCGAACGGGTCTTTTGATAGGTACTGATAACCAAAAAGGATCGCCGTAACTTTGGTGATTGGCGGCAACTATCAGTCCAGTGTCGGTCGGTATGTTTTCGACGCCTTTGTGTTCCAGATGCCAGAAGATGCTGCTGAAGGAAGCAATCAACGGGCGTAGCAGTTCAATAATCCATTGTGGCAGAGCTGCTTCAACAGTCCTGGATCTTACGGCCGGTTGATCTCGCGGTGATGGTTCGCGCTCGCTCACTTGTTTAAGGGGATAGAAAGGCCAGGATGAAAAGTTGATACGTAAGAAAACCTTTGATTTGGATCGCGCCAACGCAAAGAAGTCTATTGAGCAAGTCTAAGCTCAGCTCCAGACACCCCAGCTTAAAGCGGCCATTCTCGATCGACAAATTCCACATGAATCCGCGGCACGCCTGTCGCCCCAATGCTTAGGCCTCGCACGGCTGCATAAACCGTCAGTTTATATTGCTCACTCGATAGCCGGACAAATCGACCTACAGGTAAAGAGAGTGTCGTATAAATTGCAGCACCCTTTGGGCTGATATTCTCGGTTACCGCGTATTCGCTAAGCTCCACTTCACCCTTGTCATTGAAAGTTTCAATGAACATATCAACCGGAATGCGGTGTCTTGTGTGCTGTCTCTGGTCTGATGAAGCCATCTCGGAATCCAGCAAATCTTTGACTACGCTCAAACTTTCTGGCGTCGCACCTCCAATGTCATACCGCTTGGCTGGATCCTCTTCGTAACTTCTGGGTGGCCTTTTACCAATGAAGGCAACGCCAACTTCAAACATCAACGTCTTGCTTCCCGGCGGCATGGCGGGCTTCACATGACGCACCAACGCCCACACTCTGTATTGGTCTTCAACGTGATCAAAAACCCGCAACTGGCGAGGCATGGGGATAGTCATATGCAAAAGCCGACCCTTTTCTATCGGTCTTTTCAGAGTAAAGCCGCACCCAAAGGGCGTGACGTCGATAAGGCGAGTGATCTCAGTCCACTCAAACTCTGTGGTTTCCCGACAACGTACGCGAACGGGCAACTTCAGCTCCAACCGCTCACGAATTCGCTTCCAGTTTCGCTCTTCAGGCATGTAAAGAATGGAGGTCGCGGACCACGAGATTTTCACGAAAATCGGGCATCAGTTTAGCCATCGAAAGCGATCCCGACTCTAAAAGTCAGTTTGGTGCCGAAGCCCTTGATTTTATTAGGGTTTGTGAGCCTTTCCCGTTTGCCAAGAACCGCTCGCCCGGGCTACAATAACGCTTACTTTTTCTCAGCCCATGAGTCACCTGTCGCGCCATCATTTGAAGCCTAAATCCTGCGCGGAAGAAGCTCACTTCAAGACAGCATTCTGCGAGCAGATTCGCAGGCCTCAGCTCGTCCGGTAGACTGGCTCGGCAAAGTTTGCAGCAAAGCCCACGGCGGGCGGATTGTACTGGAAAGGTCAACGGGATGGAAACAACTTCTGAACGCAATCATATAAACATCGAAGACGAGATGCGGCGCTCGTATCTCGACTATGCGATGTCCGTAATCATTGGACGTGCTTTGCCGGATGTGCGCGACGGACTCAAGCCCGTTCACCGGCGCGTGCTCTGGGCCATGCATGAACTCGGCAACACTTATAACAAGCCTTACAAGAAAAGCGCCCGCATCGTGGGCGACGTCATAGGTAAATACCACCCCCATGGCGACACCGCCGTCTACGACACAATCGTTCGCCTGGCGCAGGATTTTTCAATGCGCTATCCGCTAATCGACGGGCAGGGAAATTTCGGATCGGTGGATGGAGATGCCGCGGCAGCGATGCGCTATACGGAAATACGCATGGCCCGCGTGACGAATGTGGTGCTTGCGGATCTCGAAAAAGAGACGGTCGATTTTCAACCAAACTACGATGAGTCTCTGAGTGAGCCCAAGGTGCTGCCGACGCGCATACCAAACCTACTGATTAACGGCTCGGACGGAATAGCTGTGGGCATGGCCACCAAGATTCCGCCCCACAACCTCACCGAGATCGTCGATGCCACTTTAGCGATTCTGCGCGACCCGGAGGTCACGATAGAGGCTTTGACAAAAATCGTAACCGGGCCCGACTTCCCAACCGGAGGGTTTATCTATGGTGGCGAAGAGCTCAAAAGGTCGTATCTGACAGGCCGCGGGATTATCCAGATGCGGGCGCGCGCCGGGATTGATCGCATTGGACGCGGAACTCAGGAGCGCGATGCGATTGTAATTACGGAAATACCATTCCAGGTAAACAAGGCCCGCTTGATTGAGCGCATTGCCGAGCTTATCAACGAGAAAAAGCTCGACGGAGTTTCCGATCTGCGTGACGAGTCAGACCGCACCGGCATGCGTATCGTAGTCGAGCTGAAGCGCGATGCAGTCCCCCAAATTGTCCTCAATAAGCTCTACAAGCTTACGCCGATGCAGTCTTCATTCGGCGTAATCAATTTGGCCATCGTAAACGGACAGCCACGGGTTCTAAACCTCAAGCAAATGCTCGAGTGCTTCGTCGACTTTCGTCGGGAAGTGGTGCGCCGGCGCACGGAATACGAGCTGCGGAAGGCCAAAGCACGCGCGCATGTGCTCGAAGGTTTGACCAAGGCGATCGACACGCTTGATTACATTGTGACGTTGATACGCAACTCGCGCTCGGTGGATGAAGCTCGACAATGGCTCACCGGGCACCTGACTACCACCAGCGAAGTGAAAACCTGGAAGGGAGTGCCTTCAGACACTCCGCTCAAAACCTACCTGGGAAAACTGCAGAAGACGATGGAACGTCTCGCGTTTTCCGATATCCAGGCGCAGGCGATCCTCGATCTTCAGTTGCGCCGCTTGTCAGCTCTGGAGCGACAGAAGATTACCGACGAGTATGAAGGAATCATCAAGCTCATCGCCGAGCTGGAAGAGATACTGGGTAATGAGAATTCTCTGCGACGGGTGATTGGAAATGAACTCGAAGAGGTCAAGAAGGAGTTTGGCGATAAGCGCCGGACCGAGATTGTGGAAGAAGGGGTTGAATACTCAATCGAGGATCTGATTGCCGACGAAGATGTCGCCATCACCGTTACCAACAGCGGCTACATCAAGCGCACTCCGATTACTACCTATCAAAGACAGGGGCGCGGCGGTAAAGGACGATTTGGCGCCGCCGCCAAGGGCAGCGACTTTGTCGAGCATCTCTTCATCGCGTCGACTCACGCCTACATAATGATCTTTACGGACGACGGCATGGTCTACAAGCTGAAAGTCCATGAAGTGCCCGATGCCGCGGCTTCGGCGCGAGGCAAAGCGGTCGTGAACCTCATAAATATCCCTTCAGATCGCAAGCTGGCGGGTGTTGTGCCGGTGCGGGATTTTGCCGCGGGACGATATGTGGTGATGGTCACGCGCAAGGGCGTGATCAAGAAGACGTCGCTTGCCGATTTCCAGAACATCAGGACCAACGGGATCATCGCCATCAATGTTGATGGGGGTGACGAGTTGCTCGATGTGGTATTGACCGACGGCACCAAGCGAATCTTTATTGCCACGCACAATGGCGTGGCAATTCGTTTTGATGAAAAGAACGTCAGACCAATGGGCCGGGCCACGCGTGGCGTCCGCGGCATTGATCTTCGCCCGGACGATTACGTTGTTTCAGTCTGTCCCGTGTCATCCGAAGACACGGAAAAAATGCTTTCGGTCTCGGAAAAAGGGTATGGCAAACAAACGCCGATTACCACCTACCGGTTGCAGTCACGCGGCGGCAAAGGCGTTATCAACATGAAAACGACAGAAAAAACTGGGAAGCTGGTAGCTGTATTCCCGGTTGATGCCGACTCGGAGATCATGATCATCACGCAGCAAGCGAAACTAATCCGGCTGGAAGCGGACCATATTCGCAAGACGGGCCGCAGTGCTCAAGGCGTTCGACTCATTAAGATCGACGACGGCGATAAGGTTACCAGCGCTTCGCTGGTCGAGGCGGCCGCGGAAGATACGATTGTAGAAGAAGTCGAGAGTTAACACCTAAGACCATCGACAGGCTCAAACGAAAAGCGCGAGTTGAATGATCAAGTCTTTCAACTCGCGCTTTTCACTGATTGCCCACTGGAGGCCAGGTTGTCTCGCACCAGTCACCTTTTAATGGGTCATTGCTTCCACCAGGCGAGTCTATTCAAACGGCCCGCCCATTTGATTTGAGTTGGGGTTGTTCTCAGGTCATTACCATCATAGCGATGCAATGGAGTGTTGTCTCCTGGCGGCCACATGGTGCTGACTGAGCCGGGTCGATAGAAGGTCGCAGTCAAGCTACGTCGCGACAGTGGGCAGTTGTGAACGACGGGCGATACTGCGTGCCACGAGTTGTCAGATCGCACCAGCACCGAGGAGTTGCCGATGATAGGCGGGAGTTCGGCGGCCACGTCATTGGGATCGGACGATCGCAAAACCGTGAAACAGCCCCCGTCTTCTCTGTTCCACGTGCGATTGAAATAGAGCACATGCGTGACTAGCTTGTCATGCAGGTCAAGATGGGCGCCAAGACGAGCGCGCGGCCCGTAATGGAAAACATTTACCTCCATCGCCACCGTGTTAAGGTCGAGTCCGGTGAGCAAAGACATCCGGCTACGGTAAGCCGGCGAGAGAAAATCATGCGCCAGGGCTAACCAGGCTTCGCTCAGTTCCTCAGCGTTTGAGACGGTACTCGCGCCCATGGCGATCAGCTCACGGGCCTCATATTCGTAATCTTTCTCGCCGTCGTAACCGGTCACGGTTTTGAAATGATCACAAGGAAAGGACTCAGCCAGGGCTTTGGCATCTTTTGGCGAGAAAAGACTATCTATTGCGGCCCAGGCGTAAGGCTGAGTTTGCAGCTGTTGCCGCCCGATTTGCGCTAGATCCATCATCTGCCATTGTCGCCCATTGTGGCCGTTGGTATCCAACAAGTGCTTCAGATTCCGCATGAGAAACCGCGCAGGGGCGGTTACTTTCCACGAAGGAGAATCGTGGAGCTGGGCTATGCGCTCGTCGCCCTGGGTTATGCGGTCATCGCGCTGAGCTATACAGTCGCTCAGCTGGGCTATGCGGTCGTCGCGCGACTGGATATCTTCACGGGCCAGGGTCAGGAGTTTGCTTAACTCGTCAGAGTGCTCAAGCAAGCCCGGCAACGATTGCCAAAATCGATTGAGCGTTGCCTGTGTGGCGGTAGGACCCTTGCGGATTGCGTCCGCAATGCGATCCCAATGATCAGACAGTTGGTCGAGTGTGGCGAGCGCCTCGTGAGATGGAGCGGTTTTCCCTAATCGTGTAAAGAACCAGTGAGGTTCAATCTCACTATCTTTCGGTGGAGTATAAATTGTTTTGAAAGGCGACAAGGCAGTGTGCTTTCCAAAAGACAGGTCTGCAATGCTGAAGACAGGCACCCCAAAGGCAAGCGCTGTGATCATCAGATGATAGCTGCCGCCGACCACTCCCGATGCCTGACTAATTATCTCTGCGAGAAGCAGCGGGTGAGGCCACTTAGAAAGCCGGACCGCACCCGGCAAATCATCCAGGATAGCCTCATCGTCCCCGAGCACGGGGCCAATAGGCAGAGCCAGCAGACGGAAGTCCGGGAAGAGATGCGAATTACTTTGTAGGAACCGCTTATAGGACTCTATCCCGGGAGTGGCCTGGACAACGATATAGGGACCAGTCAAACCTGAATCCTCACGAAGGCGGATGAATTCGGCTGTCGGCCGTTCGTCATCAAACAGCCTTGATATTCCGAAGGCGGTGTCGGGAGTGACGTCGATCCGTGCGCCGTCAGCTAAATGGGTAAGCGCTGATCGCGAAGGTTCGTCACGCACCGCAACGTAAGAACTCAGCTTGAGGCTTAATTTCATAAGCGGCTGGGCCCACGTAGGAATTTCGCCGTGCGTACCAGGCGCGTTCCAAATCACAGGAATCGCCTGTTGCAACGCGATCAGAGCCGGCGTGAGCCAGTAGCCTGTTGGGTGGTGAATCGTGGTTGCTGGCGGGCCGTAACCCGGAGCAACTTCCCTGTCGAAACGGATAATGTGTCCCCCGCCGATTAGAACGCCATCCAGACTACCAGCCATCCGCGACAGTTCGGTTAGGGATGTCACTGTGTAAGGCCATTCAGGCGGCCTCTTAGCATGGTAGGAGAACGCATCAACCTTGACTCTGCCGAGTCTTTTGGTCAACTCGGCCTCCGCGATCAGCGGGAAAAGCAAGTCGCCATAATTCTGGACGTCGAAGGTGCCAAATACCCCTATGTGCCACACGTGATCCGTCATTGAAGGAAGTTGAATATGACTATTTGGGTACTGCGGGGCGGAACCCTTGTAACAAGTGCTTCAGACTGCGATGCCGGCAACTCTGTCAAAATAGCAGAGGGCTAGTGCTTACGACAAACTGACAGGGGTTGGCCGTGAGCCTTCGCCCTCGACCCAAACCTCACCGTCTTCGAAAATCTCCTTCTTCCAAATAGGTACGGTGCGCTTCAATTCGCGGATGGCCCATTCGCAGGCTTCAAAGGCGGCGCCTCGATGAGGAGCGCTGACCGCAATCACGACGCTCGTCTCGCCAATTTCAAGCCTGCCTGTTCTATGAACTATGCTAATGTGGGCGATCTCGAAACGCTCATGAGCTTCACGGCCCAGTCGCTCGAGTTCGCGCTGAGCCATTGGCGCGTATGCCTCATAAACCAGATAAAGCGTCCTGCGCCCACGGGTCCACTCGCGCGCGTAGCCATCGAGGGTGACCGTTGCCCCGCATTCCGGCAGGACGACTCCGCGGGCGACGGCGCCGACGTCGATCGGATCAGTGGTTAGCTCAAAGAAGTCTTTTGCGAAACCTGAGGCAGGCAGGATGAGCACCCCATCGGTGCTGCTTCGATGGGGACCCCGCTTGCCTGCGCTCCCAGCCCCGCCGCTCACTGGCGGAAAGACCGCCAGCTCATCGCCCTCGTGCACTTCCCGATCATCTCCCGCGTATTCCTGGTTCACTGCAAACAGAAGCGAGCGTCCAAAGCGACGCAGCTTTGGATATTCTTCCAACACTTCTTTGAATGCACTCGCGGCAGTTGAGGCACCCTTCAAAACGAAGTCCACTTCGGTGTGGCCCACTGCATCGCGTGCTGCTCCAAAGAAGAGCACTTTCACGGCTATCTCCTTGTTGTTGGCATTCTGAACCAAATTGCGACTCGCCCTGCTAGTGTCCTCGATGACAACTGAGAAATGAAAAATGAGAAATGGAAAATCTATTGGCCCATTCCTTCCGATTACTCAGCCGCGTTATTCGATCTCAATCTTCCTGCCGCTGTGGCCATTGCGTTTTGCCATTTCATGTATTCGCGCACGCTCTTCGTAACCGGAGACCGCACGAGCGAGCATGTCGCGCAGGCGTCGGAGCCGCTCAGAAGTTGAACGCATTTCCAACAGCTCCTGCTTTAGGTCAGTATCCACCTCCATGGCGGCCGCAACCAGAAACGAGAGCCGCTGAGGCTCAGTGTCGGAAATGTCCGGCAAGCTGGCGCGCTCGTCGTTGATTGTGCGCACCGCTCGAGCAATCCGCGTGAAAGTCTCCGCAACTTCACGCGAACTCCCGCGAAGCATCTCATCATCCTCTTCCTCGTCTTCAAAGAAGCTGACGCGCGCGACGAGGTATGAATCGCCTCGCTCCACGTATTCTTCAATGCGATACCTGATCACACCTACCGTGAGAATGTTTGAGCGCCCATCCGGCAAAGTTTGTGTCTCACTTACTTCAGCCACACAGCCAACGTGACCCGATGGCGGAAAGTCCTGCGATGAAGTGGAGGCGTCAAAATAAGAAACTCCGAAAAGACTATTGTTAACTCGAATATCGCTGAGCATCTGTCGATAGCGGGGCTCAAAAATATGCAACGGGAGAGGCACACCGGGAAATAAAACTACCCCGAGCGGAAAGATGGGAAGATCCTTCACGCCGATTACTTTTTCACTTGCTTCGCTCATAGACCATTATCGCCGGTTACTAAACATTCGCGCCCACCGCAAGGATTAATTTGATTATTGCGAGTTGGTCATTATCGCAGACGAATAGAGAGAAGTCAGTAGAGGGTTACTGAAGTTGGTTAGTGAGGGCAAGATCAGAACCCAGGAGCAGTAGCGACCGGGTCCAAGACTAGGTGAGTACGATTTCGCCAAACGGCAACCGCTTGCTATCCGAGGCTGGGTAAAAAGGCAGGGAGTCAATTTCAGCCTGGAAGGCTGTCAGAAAGTAGCCGGTGGTCGCAGCGTAGCGAAGACCACCGGAAAGGATCGACCAATTCCGCCGCACCCGGGCGGGGTGCCACGGTTTTCTAACACCCTGTCGGGGTGTGGGATAATTTCTATTTGGTCCGGTTGTCTCCGCTGCGCTGCGACCACCGGCTACTATCTGACAGCCCTTCAGGCTGGGGCGAGGAGCGTGATAGTGATCGACTCTCAGACAAACTCGAGCGAACGGGGCGCCATGCGGCGCACCGTCGAAAGCAGTATCTCAGTCTCGAAGGGCTTGTCGAGAAACTCATCGGCGCCCACGGCGTAACATGCTTTGCGAGTTTCGATGCCGCCTGCCGAAGTCATCACCAGGACCTTCGATTCGGGAAAGTGGAATTTTATGTACTCAAGGATTCGCAACCCTAGCTCCGGCGAGTCGACTTCGGCGGCCAGATGTAAATCGAGGATAGCCACCGCCGGTTTATAGATTGCGACGCGGCGCAGGGCCGTCTGCATATCGTTGGCCATTACCACGTCGTAATCCTCATTGAGCGTCCAAAAGAGTTGCTTGGTGATGGCCTCATCGTCATCAACGATCAGTATTCTGGGCTTCATTGGTGGGAGTCTCCTTACTGCAAACTGCTCGGATTGGTTGCGATTGAAGCAATGCCCATACCTAAGTGGTCACGATCGATGATTTGATGGCCCGTGGCAGGATGTCCCGAATAGCAAGAAGCCTTCCCTCTGGACATGTGGAACCAAACGGATAGTGAGGTGTGAACATCAGTGGACGCTTACACGCTTATAGGACTCATAGGGACCTATATCCCCAACCTTACTTCGCCGCTTCCGTCTGCAAAAAATCGATCCCGGCGGCTCCTTCGGCGACATCAACGCTCGCCGCTATCTTAAGAGTGGCGAGATTGATTATTTCAACAGTGCCCGGCTCTGATCCGATGCCTTCGACAGAAACAAACGCATACCGGTCGTCGGGCGAAACGACAACGCCATGCAGGACTTTTCGCCGGGTAGGAATCCGGGCGAGTTCGCGGCCACTTTTTATCTCAATCACCGAGACAGATTGATCACGTTTGTTAGTGGTGAGCAAGCGCGTTCCATCTTTCGTAACGGCAAGATTGTAGACTCCCGCGCGCCCGGGAATACGCCGGATGACTTTCCACTTCAAGGTCTCCACTTCGACGATTTCGCTCGACTTATTGCAAGCCACGAAAATGGATGAACCATCGATCGAAGGCTGTGCCCATGTAGGCGAACATGAGACGTCGCCCGCTTTCGGCGACTCCATACCATGGCCGCCCATATCGTGCTTCATGCCGGGCCTCGTGCCGGCTATCTCTGGTGACTTATTTTTGTCGACTAAATTCGGCCCGCCGTTCATACCCAACTCACGTCCTTTGGTTAGCAGGAAGTGACGCGAAACTTTCATGGTCTGAGTGTCAATTTCCACCAGCAGGTCATCCATCATGCAGGCTGAGTAGTGTTTCGTCCCCTGAGTATTAAGGCGTGAGCCATGGGGCATCGCACACGTCGTAATGCGCGCGATCTCCAGCATCGGCTCGGTAGCGACGACGGAAACCGTTGAAGGCACCATATCGCCATGCAGGTTGAAGTTCACGACATAAAGCAGGCTGCCGTCTGCCGACAGGTCCATGGTTGCCGGAAACAAGCCGAGCGTTACCTGGCCCATCACCCGATCGTCTTTGGTTGAGTATTTCCAGACCGATCCAAAGGGCCGGCCGTGCGCGAGGGAAACGTAGTAAAACTGCTTGTCGCTGGAGACCGCAATCCCGTGTGGTCCATCGATGTCGGCCGGCATGGCTCCGGTTCCCAGTTCATGGTCCACACGCGCACCGGTTGACCCGAAACGAATCAAAGAGATCTTGTCGGCAGCTTCGGATAGAACGTAAACGAGATAATCGGGGGCTGGCTTGGTCTGCGCGAAGGCGGGAGTCATTGCCCATGAGAAGAGGACGATCCACGAAACCACACGAAACAACACGAACGAAGGGCTCTTTTCGTGCCGCTTCGTGTTGTTTCGTGGATCGTTCGCAGTTTTGGTTGCTTGTGCCGTCAATCTGCTATGGCTTCTCGGGCGGAAAGTCTTTTTCGTCTATTTCATCGATTACCTTCAGCTCCGCGCCAAATTTCTGGTAACCACGGAAGCGAATTTCGTTGCGACTCTGTAGAGTCATTCTCCGATTAACATTCGTGAGCAACACCTGGGAATTCGTCGGCAGCAAATACTTGTTTTCACCGATAGTCACCCAGTCGTAGTCAATGACGGTGCTGGCAGCAGTGATCGGGAAGTCGCCGGGTATTTCAGTGGCGATCTGCTCAAAACGAAGCACCCGATTCGTTTCGCGATCGAGCCAGAGGCGTCCGCGCGAGCCGACATTTGCCGAGGAGTCTCCGGCGGACAAGGTAAGTTGCGAAAACGGTTTTTTGACTTCGTATTCGTAAACCAGAGTTCGGCGGCCGCGAACCAGATCGGTGTCGGCCAGTTTGAACTCAGCTTCAGACGCTGGATTAAAAATCCCCGCCAGCGACGAAATATACTCCACTCCCGAAGAGCTCGCCCCTCCTACGTATTTGTTGTAATTCCCGCTTTCCTTTACTTCCGGGCCCGCGGGAATGCCGTTGATAGCGAGCAGTTTGTATTGCTCGCCCTGATTGGCTCGATAGCCCACGGCAATAGTGAGATTGTCCCGGGCCTGCCAATTGTTTGTACTGCCATAAGCTTCTGATCGTTTGATCAATTGCTTGACTATGAAATCGGGCATTGCCTGGGCCGCTGCCAGAGTTGCTTCGCGCGTGCGCTCTAATAGAGCATGCCCTTCCGCTTCGGGCGGCCGCGCGGACGCTGTCGGGTTCACCCTTCTGCGCTCAGCCTCTTCGAGCGTGCGACGCAGCAACGCATCGCTGCCACTCTTGCTCGCCACCAGCGAGCGCATTCCGTCAGTGAGCTGGAAGGCGATGCCGCGCTTGCGAATCTGGTCGACGATCTCATCGCGGCGTTCGGGGTGCTTTGGTAACTGGTAAACGAGGGTCACAACTTCGCGGCTGGTCAGGGGGGGCGATACAGACTGGGCCTGCGCAGGCTGGGCGATGGCGCCAGGCCAAAGTCCAAAGGTGCAAAGAAGAACAAGTGCAAAAATGACTGAAACAGTCGGAAACTTCTTATTAATGCGGCTCATATCTAAAAAGGGGGCAATAAGCTCAAACTTGCGAACAGTTCCGATGGAACTGGGCACCTCCTAGTTGCCCCGGACTTGCTCAAACAGCTTAGCGCAATGTTCTGGCCGGCCAAAACGGGTGTGAAGTGGTAGTGGCCTGGTCTCAAGGTGTATCGCTTTCGCTTCGTCATGGCAAAACGATCCACGAAATTACACGAAATTTCACCAAGAAAGCTTAGTGTTGCTTAGTGTGATTTAGTGGATCGTCCACCTTGTCTTCAGTTTTCGCTACTAAGCCAGTCGCCGATGAGGGGCACTGTTGAATGCCCAAGCGTCTGTGAGTCACTCTTGAGCTAGCGAGGGGCCCTTAACCGCAAAGCTTTTCCACGCTCTTGGCCAGTATGCTAACGCACTGCTCAAGTTCATTAACCGGGACAAATTCACCCGTGCGATGCGCAACGCGGATGTCGCCGGGCCCCAGCACAACTGCTTCAGCGCCGAGGTGAGTCAACTGGGCCGCTTCTGTACCGAACGACACTGTACCTGCCTTCTGTCCGGTTAATTGTTCAAGGAGGTTAACGAGCCTCGAGTTGATGGACGTTTCATAACCTTTATCAGCGCGTGCAGCATCCACTTCGAACACGACTCCGGGGTCGGATTTCTTTTCCTGCTCGATGGCGGCTGCCAGAAGCTCCAGTAATTTATCCGGGCCCTGACCGGGTATGGGCCGCCATTCCAGTGTGAACCTGCATTCGCCGGCAATCACATTTTTTGCCGTGCCTCCGCGGATAAGACCTATATTCAGAGTGGTGAACGGTGGATCAAAGGCCGTGTGCTTATAACTTCGAAGTCGATCCGCGATGGTTTCGATCCGCGTAATCAGACGCGCCGCCCCAAGCACAGCGGAAGACCCCAAAGCAGGATAAGCACTGTGAGCTTCACGGCCCTTTACTGTTATTTCTGCCAGGCAGTAACCCTTGCCGGCCCGCATGGGACGGAGCGAGGTTGGTTCGCCAACGATTGCGTAACGTGGATGAAAAGCCCGCACTTCTGCAAGACGTTTGGCGCCAATCAATCCAATCTCTTCGTCTGCAGTGAAAACAAGAGCTAAGGGTTTGGTCAGCTTTTGTAAATCTACCGCCTCTATTGCGGATAGCGCCGCGGCGATAAATGCTTTCGTGTCACACGCGCCGCGGCTGAACAGTTTTCCATCCCGCTCGGTTAACGTGAGTGCTTCGTTCCAGTTTGGATCGTAAGGAACTGTGTCGGTGTGGCCCACGAGGGCCAACTCGACTTCAGGCGGTCCTTGAGCAAAGTCGGCGCCCGCAAGCGCAGTCAAGTTTACTTTCTCGACGCCTTTGTCATCTGTGTAAGGAAATCGCTTCACTTGAAACCCGAGGCCCTCCGAGCGACGTGCCAGATAGTTAGCAATCTCTACATTCGATCGCGATGACACGGAATCGATTGCAACTAATTCGGCGAGTGTTTCCTGAACAGTCATATTTTTGGAGTGCGGTGACCTGTCACCGCTTTGGTCCGTCGCGACCTGTCGCGACTGCGATTCGATTGAGTCTACTGTGGGACTACGGCGCCAGGCCGCCGAAGGCCAAAGCGGTGACACCGGGGTCCCCAGGCGAAGCAGCCCGACTGGGGTGGTTGTAAGGTCACCGTACTCCAAACTATCCCCACAGCTTCTTTTGCAACTTCCTAAATCTCTCCACTATCTCCTCCTGCTGCTGGTGCCGGCCATCCTCCACAATCCGCTTTCCGCCAACCACCACATCTTTCACTGCCGTTTTTGAAAGGGAAAAGACGATAGTCGAAAGAAGATCCTCTGCGGAAGCGCCGGCAATTGAAGGATCGTTGAGATCAACTGTGAAGAAGTCTGCCGGCCGTCCTGGTTCAAGCATTCCGCCGGGTGCGTTAATGCTTTCGGCGCCGCTGACAGTTGCGCTCGTGAAGAGACGGGCAGCAATCGCCGACAGTCCGTTGTCCTCAGGCGAAGTCAGAACAGCACGCTCCATTTTCTGGAGTCTCAAGTGGTATTCCAGTTCGCGTGCATCCTCAAGCAAATCGATCTCTACGTGGCTGTCAGTGCCCAGCGCCACCCGCAGGCCTTCTTTGAAAAAACTGTCCGTCGGAACAATCCCGTCTCCAAGGTTCCGCTCGGTGGTGGGGCATGCGCAGATCGTCGAGCGGGCGGCGGCGAGCATGCCGATGGCTTTGGCGGTTACATGAATCACGTGAACTCCGGTGAAGCGTTCGCTAAGCAAGCCCTCTGTGGCCAGCAAAGCGACTGGCGATCGGCCATACTCCTTAATGCAGGCGGAAACCTCAGCCTGTTGCTCGGCTACGTGCATGTGAACGGGAAGCCTTCGTTCTTCGGCGAATTGCACGACGTGTCTCAGATAGTCGAGCGGTACCGCGCGCACGCTGTGCGGCGCAACTCCTACCCAGGCGGTGGCAGTAGCCCGACCGTCAGGGAGGGCGTCATTTGTTGGGGAACGAGCACTCTCCCTAGCCCTACCATAGCCGGGCTGCCCGACTTCGGACCCCTGTTTCGGGCCACTGCTCCGGTCCAGATCGGCAATTAGTTGGTCCACGTTCTTCAAATAGACTTCCGGATCTTTTTCGATGAAACGGACCTGTTGGGGATTGGATTCAGTCTCGTAACCGGAGCGCGCATAAGCAACCCTGAGCAGAGCGATTCGCAAGCCCACATCTTGTGCAGCGCGTACGACTTGTTTGGCCAGGAGATTTGCATCGTCGTAAAGAGTACCGTCTGGCCCATGATGAAGATAATGAAATTCTCCTACAGCAGTAATTCCAGTCAGGGCCATTTCAAGGAAGGCCATGCGCGAAGCGTCGTAAACTTCTTCCGGCGTAAGGCGCGATGCGGCGCTGTACATCATCTCGCGCCAGGTCCAGAAACTGTCCTTGCTATTTGTCGTGCGGTATTCGGTGCGGCCGCGAATTACGCGCTGGAAGGCGTGTGAATGGGCATTGATGAGGCCGGGAAGTAGGGCGCGGTCCTTGAGGGTAATTGTATTTTCAACTTCAGTGGCAGGAACGGTACGCGCGACTAGACCGGCATCGTCGCCGACAAGTGACAACTTGGAATGGAAGCGGCCATTCGTGTAGACCAAATCAGGCAGCCAGGCTATTAGATTAGAACTGATCAAGTTCATTTTCAGGGTAAGGTGCTTTTGTCTCTGGTAGTGTCCTTAGTTAAGAGATAAGTAAACGATCCACTAAAATCACACGAAAGAACACTAACCTCTTCTTCGTGAAATTTCGTGTGACTTCTTGGATCGTTCTTACGAACTAACAAGCGAAAGCGCTAGACCTCAAATAAGGACACCACCCTGCCTCTTGTAATCCTGTAAATCCTGTCCCCTCTATTTAGGCTTGCCTCTATTTCTTCTTCTTTGCAATCCACTCAACAACATTCCGTTCCAGCACATCCAGCGGCACGGCGCCTGACCCGAGCACCAGCTCATGAAACTCGCGCAGATCGAAACCACCGCCAAGTTGCCGGTTGGCGCGCTCGCGAAGTTCTTTGATCTTTAGTTGTCCCGTTTTGTAAGCCAGCGCTTGACCCGGCCAGGCTATGTAGCGATCGATTTCGTTAATAATGTCGAGTTGCTGCTTGGGCGCATTCTCCATGAAATAATCTATGGCTTGCTTGCGCGTCCAGTGCATCTGGTGAATGCCGGTGTCAACTACCAGCCGTACCGCCCGCCACATCTCATAAGTAAGCTGTCCAAACTTTGCATAAGGATCGTCATAGAGGCCCATCTCCTCGCCCAGCGACTCCGCATACAGTCCCCAGCCTTCTGTGAAAGCTGTGTAGCCGCCATAGCGCCGGAAGTTTGGCATGTCGCCTTGTTCCTGGGCCAACGCGATCTGCAAGTGATGACCCGGCACCGCCTCGTGAAGCGACAGGGCCATCATCTCCCACTTCGGCCGCGCCTCAGGCTGGTAAAGATTTACGAAATACGTGCCGGCCCGAGAGCCGTCGGCGGCAGGCTGGCGGTAGTAAGCAGTAGTAGTGTCCGGGGCTATCGCTGAAGGGATCGGTTCCACTCCATAAGGCATGCGCGGTAACTTCCTGAACACCTTTACGAGATTGGGATCGATGCGTTTGGAGATGGCTTGATAGGCGGCGAATAATTCTTCCGGCGTGGCATAGTAAAAGCGCTTGTCGGTCCTGAGAAATGTAAAGAACTCCTGGACCGTCCCTTTGAAGCCCACCTGATCCATCACGTCCTGCATTGCGGCGCGAATACGTTTTACTTCACTAAGACCCTTCTCGTGCACTTCACGGGGCGTCACGCTGGTGGTGGTGTATTTGCGAACGAAGAAGGCATACATCGCGTCGCCCTCGGGCATCTGCCAGGCGCCCACTTCGTCGTAGGAGGCCGGTAGATATTCTTCGACGAAAAACTTCTTAAAGCGTTTGTATGAAGGAATAATATTCGTGCCGATGGCGGACAGTGCTTCCCGCATCAGCCGTTCCTGATCGGCGACTGGAACGCCGGCTGGGAAGCGCTTGAAGGGTTTGTAGAAAGGGCTTTCATCAGGGTTAGCGACAATCTGCCTGTCAATTTGGGCGGGCACGCGCTGCATGATTACTTTCGGCAGCAGCATTTTCGCGGCCACACCTGCGCGCATCAGGGCGATGGTTTGGTCCATGTAGACGGGAAACGCATTCAGTCGCGCGATCCAGTCTCGATAGTCTTTGACGGTTTCGAAACGCAGGGAGTCGGCCAGCTCGTTTTCTGTCTGAATGCCGCCACGCTGGTTGAGCGGCAGCAGATACCAGCCAAACCCCGACTCTTCGATTCCGCTTTCGTAGTCTTTCTTAAAAAGGTCGTAATTTAACTGGTCGGGGGCGGAGAGTTTGCTGCGATCAATCTTCGCCAGTTCCGCGACCACTTCGCGAGCGTGAGCGTGCCGGCGCTTGATGGCTTCGAGACTCACATCGCGCCAGCGGTCGTTCCAGCGCCGGTCGCCTAGTTGCGACGCCCGCGTGGGATTCTCCTGCAAGCCATGCTCCCACTCGCGCGCGAAGAGATCGTGAAGAGCTTTTGTGTTGGCTGCGTCCTGCGCCAATGCAGTAGAGGCGACCAATAGAATTCCAAAAACAATTACCAGGTAGCGAGTTAATGAAAACATCGTGACCTCTCAAAATGTGGATAGTCTGAAAGAGCTTTCAGGCAGTGCAGGAGCTTGACAGGATTCACACGATTGCTTTTGTCTCTTGTTAATCATGTAAATCCTGTCGGTCCTGAGTGCGTCTTCAGAACTTTCAAATTAAGCTAAACCCTTCACAGCCAAAACTTCCTCTGCTGCCGAGCGATCGCCGGTACAACTTATCCTCCTTGGTCCAGCCAGATAAGCGATGGTGAACCCAAGTTTCTTGTATAGCTCAACAATCCGCGTCGTCGCCTGATTAGATAACACTACCGGACCCGGATGCGCCGCCAGCCGCTCTGCCGCGCGCACCTGATCGTTCCAGCCAAATCCCCCAGCGCTATACGTCGTAAACTCGACATCATAGGGCGGATCGGCATAGATAAAGTCCTCCGGCTCGAGTTCAAGCGATTCGATGTCACGATTGGTGAAATCCCAGTTCTGAAAGACTCGCCGAAATTGAGCAAAGTCCTCCGCATAGGTAATTGCTTTGTGGGTGCCAAAAGGCACATTGAATTCACCGCTTTGATTAAAGCGGCAGAGTCCATTGAAGCAAGTGCGATTTAAATAATAAAAGAGCTGCGCCGCTTCTGCGCCCTTTGCTTCCCCGTCTTTGATAAGTTGATTGAAACGTTTCCGATGCCGGTAGAAATTCTCCGCTCTGTTCTTCATCTCGATGGCGACCTCGAGACCTGTTTGCAGATGCTTGTAAAAGTTAATGAGGTGCGGATTGATGTCATTCAACAGGGCTGTTGCCGGCCCCAAGCCAAGCGGGGCCGCCAGCCCGCCGCAGAAGGGCTCAACATAACGCCGGTCGCGATGCGGCTGCCAAAGAGGCGCGAGGTGAGGCAACAGCCAGCGCTTTCCACCGGCCCACTTCAGTGGGGGCCTAACCGAAAGGTCTACTCCCGCATCACTCGCACAGAAATCTTCAACTGAAGGTCGCGAAGAAGGAGGACCCTCAGCGTCAGACGCAACTCCGGATAGACGAGTCGTTGGAGAGTGTTTTGCTTCTAAGAGAATTTTTGCTTTCACGTTTGCGGATCGAAAATACCAGCACCCACGCGGCGGGTCAAAGATGATTGAGGTAGTGTTCAGTGTACCTCAAAATTGATCATTGCTTTGAAGGTGCGTGGGGACCCTGGTGCAGGCTTTCACATTTCGCGCCGCTGGCCGAGCGACGACGGTCTGCGGTCGTCGGCCGGCACCGCGCAACTTCCTCCAGTTGCGATCCCCTAATAACTCGGCTTAATATCTTTCCCCGCGCCGCCGGAGTGGCGAAATTGGTATACGCACCAGACTCAAAATCTGGCGAGGTCAAACTCATGTCGGTTCGAGTCCGACCTCCGGCACCATCATTTACACATCAGAATTAGGTTTGGCGTAAACGTGCTCCGCGAATTCATCTTCCACCTATAGGTTCGTCTCGGAGCGATCCCGGCTCGACAAAGGGAACCCGAATCAATAGAATCGGCTTACACCCCCCTCCTAAAATCATTCTCTCCCGCAGCGACGACAAGCGTCGGGAAGGACGAACTAATGAGAAAGATACTCTCTATTCTAGTGGTATTAACGTTTATGGCGATGATGGCTGTGCCCGCCTCGGCGCAAAGGTGTGGAACCCTACGGCACCGGCACAGCAACATAACTCATACACACCGGGGTTGCGTGGGCGATGGTCACCGCCATGGTAGAAGCTTCTGGCAGAAGCATCGTGACAAACTGACAACGGCCGGAGGCCTCGGCGCTGGTGCTTTAATTGGCGGTCTCGCCGGGGGCAAGAAGGGCGCCGCGATTGGCGCGCTGGCAGGTGGTGGCGGCGCAGCCGTTTACACCTATGGCATTCGCAAACGTCGTCGTGGCCCTGCCCGTTACTAGTGCTTTCAACCATCAACAATTGAGCGCGCTCCTTCGGGTGGAGCATTCAGTCCCACGCGGCCCCGACCCGCGTGGGAACCACCTCGCGCGTCGATTTGGTGCGTGTCCGCCCGTTAACCAAACATACAATTCTAAACCACTTACTGCTGTGCAAAAACATGTTTGCCACGGCTTGGCAAAATCTGTAGAATGCTAGGGCTTTCCCTGAGGGCGGGCACGCATTCAAGCATCCCAGACCCCCGACAAGCCTTTTTCAGGATTCTTCGCTTTACAGCCCCGTCAAATTCCCCGGAACTTAGGAGCACCAATAATGGTAGCTAGTCCAAGATCACGAATTCTCATCGTGGACGATGAGCCAGAGATAACCTCAATCCTGTTTGATCTCTTTGAGGATCAACACGACTGCACGACCGCCGGCTCTGCCGAGGAAGCGCTCGAAGAGTTAGCCCAAAAAGCTTTCGAACTGGTAGTTAGCGATATCACTATGCCCGGCATGAGCGGTCTCGATATGATTCCGCATGTAAAGAGCATGCGGCCAAATACCGTGGTCGTGATGATCAGCGGCATGCAGACGGTTGAGAGCGCTATCGGCGCTCTCCGGCTCGGGGCCTTTGACTATGTAATGAAGCCGTTTGATTTAAGGCAGGTGGAAGCTGTAGTGGAGCGTGCCCTGGAGCATCAGGACTTGATTGTTGCCAAGCAGCGCTACGAAGATCATTTGGAAGAATTGGTTGAGCAAAGGACAGCCGAGCTTGACCAGGCACTAAACTCGTTGGAAGACGCGTATCGGTCGACTCTAAGGGCTTTGACTGCAGCCCTGGAAACAAGAGATCTTGAAACACACGGTCATTCCGAGCGAGTAGTCACCTACAGTTTGCGTCTCGGTCGAGAATATGGACTGGATAGTCAACGCATAAAGGCGCTCGAGTTTGGATCTCTGCTTCATGACATCGGGAAGATCGGAGTGCCGGACTCAATCCTACGTAAACCCGCAAAGCTAAGCGACGATGAATGGGTGCTGATGCGCCAACACCCAGTTCACGGTCAGCAAATTTTGCGCGGTGTTGAATTTCTTGAGGGAGCGGCGCGGGTTGTAGGACAGCATCACGAGAAGTGGGATGGTTCAGGCTATCCGCTTGGTTTGAGTGGTGATGACATTGATTTATGCGCCCGCATATTTGCCGTGGCCGATGCCTTCGATGCGATCACCAGCGATCGGGTCTATCGTAAAGGCAAGCCTTATCAGGCGGCCGCGCAGGAACTGAATGATTGGGCCGGGAAACAATTTGATCCGAAGGTGGTTGAGGCTTTTCATCGAGTTCCGAAGGAAGATTGGGACGACCTGCGCGACCGCTCTCTTATAAAGAAGGAAGACCCGCTCGACATGCGCCGCATGATAGAGATGCTTGAGTCGCAAGTCGAAGCCGCGGTCGTTTAGAGGCCAGAAGACAGAAGACAGGAGTCAGAAGACAGAAGTAAGAAGTCAGATAAAAGCCGACTTCTGATTTCTGTCTTCTTACTTCTGACTTCTTCTTTAGGGGAGAG
Source organism: Pyrinomonadaceae bacterium (assembly GCA_051004635.1). Taxonomy (GTDB): domain Bacteria; phylum Acidobacteriota; class Blastocatellia; order Pyrinomonadales; family Pyrinomonadaceae; genus PSRF01. Next base: position 29,487 of record JBPCKD010000212.1, on the reverse strand, counting down.
AAGGCACCACATAGCCCCGCCGCGAACGCAGGTTTAATCCCACCCGACGCGCGGCAACTTCAATTCGCCGATACTCGCCCTGGTTTGCGTCCGCGAGCGGTCGCTTAGGCCGGTAAGTAACGACATACTCAGATCCTATCTCGCGCGCGGCTTCTTTCGCCTTAGCAATCATCTCATCACCCGTTTTGGGTAAATAGATACGACCTCCTGTTTCGTCCGCTAATCCCGTCAGGGTCTCTTGACTCGTCTTAAGCTCCATTTCGTAAGCCTTTCGCTGGCGACGCATAGCCGGATCAAACGTAATGCGATTTAGGACATATGCCGGGCTGCGAGTAGTACCAGGCGGTTGAGTGGGATCCATAGTGGTGATTGGATCGTGTGATGTGGGAACCTGTTCTATACGAGCCGACCCGGTTTTCTTGACAGCCTTCTGCCTAACTAATTCCGTGTAGCTAATGATGTGAACCGTTGCTCTCGTCGCTGCCAACTTCTTGAAAGCCTGCGCCCTATCGATTCTGCTACCCATCGTATCGACTCCGTCGGTAATGAAAACTACATGGCGAGTACCCTCGGGGCGATCGTTCAACTGCTGGGCAGCACCCGCGATAGCATCCGCGAAGCGCGCACGCTTACCTGACGAAAGTTTTGTCTTCAGAGTTTTGATAGTGGCTTGACGATCACGGGTCCACGGCTGAAGCAGTTCAACTGAGTTATTAAACTGCATAGTAGCGACCCAGGTATTATCCGAAAGTTGACGCAGTAGCGCGATAGCTACGTCGCGCGTCAAACTAGTTCGCTTTGAGAATCCTCCTAGCCCGCTCAACTCGCCGCCAGTATCAAGCACCAGAACCACATTGGCTGGAATATGCCGAACGCTTCTGATTTGTTGGGCGACGCCGTCTTCGAGCACGAGAATGTCGTCGGGTACGACTGACGGATCGTAATGACCATACTGATCTACTGCTACTACGGGCAGGCGCACTTCTTCCGTAAACACCTTGACAGGCTCCTCCTGCTCGTTGGGCGGGGTGGGACGTGGAAGCGGCTGCTGTGATTTTTGCTGCGCCGGGACAGAAATTGCGACAGCCAGGATCAGTTGCAACAACATGAGCTTTAGAAATCGATGGGACAAAATGATTGGTCTGCCTCTCGGGAATGAAGAATTCGCGAGGTTGGATGCAAGGGGGAGCGGTTTCGAGTTGCCCGAGTTTTTCGATGTCCCAAACCACTTGCGTTAGCTGGTGGGAATTTCCAAACAAAAGGCAAAGGGAAAAGGGGAAAGGGTAAAAGGTAAAGAATGATTGGAGTTTTGAGAGTCACAACAATTGTTCTGGCGTATGGAGCTATTGTTTGTCTTGACCTTTCCCCGTTTCCCTTTCCCCTGTGGATCCGATGCCACCCGTTCAGGCAGCAGGTTCTGACATTCGGAATGTATTAAGCCGTTGCCTGGCGCGCCTGGGACTGCACCGCAGTGATGGCGACCGCATCGACAATGTCCTCGGCTTTGCAGCCGCGCGAGAGATCATTTGCCGGCTTGTCGAGTCCCTGGAGGATTGGTCCGATCGCAGTTGCGCCCGCCAATCTTTCGGTGAGCTTGTAAGCGATGTTGCCCGACTGAAGGTCCGGGAAGATTAAAACGTTTGCCTGGCCCGCCACGGTGGATCCGGGAGCTTTTGACTGGGCAATGGCCGGCACTAAGGCGGTGTCGGCTTGCAGTTCGCCGTCAATATCAAGTTCTGGTGCTCGCGCTTTTACCGTCCTCGTAGCTTCTACCACTTTATCTACTAACCGATGTTTGGCGCTTCCTTTTGTCGAGAACGACAGCATGGCGACGCGAGGCGTGGCGCCCAGCAATGTGCGGCAGGAATCCGCGGAAGCAATGGCAATCTCCGCCAACTCTGCCGCGGATGGTTCGATAACGACACCGCAGTCCGCGAAGATTATGGCGCCGTTATTACCGAAGTCGCGACCGAAGCTGCTATCGCGCAGCGACATCAGAAAAAAACTAGAGACGAGTTTGAATCCGGGACGCACGCCAATGCAGTGAAGCGCTGCCCGCACAGTGTGAGACGTGGTGTTGGTGGCTCCTGCTACCGACCCGTCTGCTTTTCCCAGCCGCACCATGAGGTTCCCGTAGTAAAGCGGGTCAGACATTAACGTACGCGCTTCATCAGCCATCAATCCTTTCGCCCGTCGCATCTCGTGAAACAGCGACGCCATTTTATCAAAGTCAGGTGCGCGTCGATGGTCCACAACTTCAACCCCGCCCAGATCGGCCCCTTCGCGCTGGGCCGTTTCGCGAATAGTTGTTTCATCGCCGAGCAAAGTGATGCGCGCAATCCGATTACGCACGCACATGGCTGCCGCTACGACGGTGCGAGGATCGTTGCCCTCAGGCAACACAATATGCTGGGGCTTGGCGGCTGCGCGCTGGCGAATTCGTTCAAGGATGTCCATAGAAACGAGAAATCTGTAATCCGGGTTTGAGTAGGGGAGTCTAGCTAAGTCGAGAAGAGAGAACAAGCCTTGATGAGTTGCTGCCGACTGCACACGTGTTGACCACGCGAAGCGATCTCATTAGCACCGCGGCTTTTAACCTGGTGATGAGAATCCTAAAGCCACGTTGCTGTTGAGATCGCTTTGCATGGCGGGGGCTTCCGGAATACAGCCGCGGGAAATTCTGCTTGTTAAGGTGGCCAGGCAAGCTAACAGTTTCTGTTACAAACCGGGCTAGAGTCGTGATAACTTAACAAGCCAATACCGGCAACGTGGCAAGAGTTGTTTCAGGAGGGTCGATGTCCGCACTTCTAGCTAAGAGGCGAATAATAAACCTGCTGTTGTTCATACCTAATATGCTTTTGTTGTGTGCGCGACTGCTGACGGATTCGCGCGTGCCGGGAACTGAAAAAGCGCTTCTGGCTGGAGCAATTGTTTATGCCATTGTTCCTTTAGATTTGATACCCGACATGATTCCATTTGTCGGGCAAATCGATGACGCATACTTGATTGCGTTGACACTCCTGAGGCTGATGGAGCGAACTGATCCGCGCATCGTTCGCGAGCATTGGAGTGGCGGTGGCGACGTTGTCGAACTCGTTGGCGCCGCGGCCATGCTCGCGGCCAAGTTCTTACCGAAACCGATTCGCCGCGTGCTTACCTCGCGAGTGGAGGTTGCGCCTGAGAAAGGTGACAGGGTTGGAGGGATCGCCAAACCGCTGTTAGTGGCGCGGCCGGAAGGGCAGGAAGCAGAAGGCAGCAAGCAGGAGGCAGGAGGCAGATGGCAGAAGGCAGAAGGCCGAAGGCAGAGGCTGTAGCAGAAAACAGATTCTTTAGACTTTCCATTTAGCATTCCTAAATTTTCTTTGCCATTGATCCAAGAGTTTCCAGGCGCGCCGTTTAGAATGGGCACTTGTGCCCCGCCGCGCAAGGCGGACAAGTCCGCTTGCTAAACAATGTAAGGCTGTGTACGTCTGCTTACTGCTTACTGCTTACTGCTTACTGCTTACTGCTTACTGCTTACTGCTTACTGCTTACTGCCTTTAGTCTCTCCAGGAGTTTCTCGTGGATTCCGCCAAAGCCTCCGTTTGACATGATTGCCACGACGTCGCCTCCTCGAAGTTGCGGCAGCAGGTGAGCAATGATTGCATCGGCGTCAGGAAAAACAAACGCAGGCTTATTCTGCTTCGAAATATCCTCAATGAGTTTTCCGGTGCTAAGCGACTCACCCTTCTCAACAACTTTCTGGCTGTCAAACACGCTTGCGATCACCACATAATCCGATGCCGCGAATGCGGTAGCGTATTCATCCTGAAAAACTGCCAGCCGTGACGACCAGGAGCGCGGCTCAAACACAGCTATTAAGCGCCGCTCGCCATACCTGTTGCGCAACCCGCGGAGGGTTTCGCGCACCGCGGTGGGATGATGGGCGAAATCATCGATGACTGTGACACCGCGTTCTTCGCCTCTAACTTCAACGCGGCGGCGCACGTTCTTGAAAGTCGAAAGCGCATCTGCAATTACATCACGGCTAATTCCCCAGGCGTCGGCCGCAATAATCACCGCCAAACAATTAAGCAGATTGAAGTCGCCGATTAGCGAAGTGCGAAACTTGCTCCACTGCCTGCCTTCGCACGTCACCGTGAAGTTGCTCGTCTCGCCGGAATAGTCCGCTTCGGAAACTCGCCATTTCGCATCTTCGCTCGTGCCAAAGGTCTCGAGCTGGGTGAAAAGCTTCTGGCCCATCGAGGCAACAACGTCGCGAACATTTGGGCTGTCCCAGCCGACGATGAGTCTGCCGTTTCCCGGAACCAGGTTCATGAATCTGCGAAATGCCAACTTCACGGCCGCCAGATCTTTGTAAATATCCGCGTGGTCAAACTCGATATTATTTACTACCCCGATCTCCGGCAGGTAATGCATGAACTTGGGACCTTTGTCGAAATAAGCCGTGTCGTATTCGTCGCCTTCGATGATGAAGTAGTTGCTGGTTGTCACCCGAAAGCTGACGCCGAAATTTTGGGCGACGCCTCCAATCAGGAAAGTAGGGTCAAGTCCTCCCTGGTCCATTATCCAGGCAGCAATGCTGGTGGTCGTGGTTTTGCCATGGGTGCCCGCGACGACAAGGGAGCGCCGGCCGCGAATGAACTCTTCTTTTACCACTTCGGCTTGCGAGCGATAGAGCAGTCTTCGATTGAGCGTTGTTTCGACTTCGGCGTTCCCTCGTGGAATTGCATTGCCGACAATCACGCAGTCTGGTGCCGGATCGAGATGTTCGGGCCGGAAGCCTTGCCTCACCGAGATTCCCAACGAGGCAAGCATCGTTGACATAGGCGGGTAAACATTCTCATCGGAACCCGTAACGCGATGTCCTCTGGCTTGCAGCATTCCCGCCAGCGCGGCCATGGCCGTTCCGCAAATTCCTATTAAGTGATAATGCATCCGATAGTAGTTCCTCTGTAAAACGTGACATTCTACACAAAGCCTTACCGTGCCAACTAATTCTGCGTGCGCATAGAGCGGTGGGTCAGTCTGGAGTTAGTGGGACGGTTGCGACCTACAGAACCGAACGCGGACCGGGGTCCCCAACCGGGCAGCTTGGTTGGTGTGGTGGTAGCACCGGATCATAGAGTCAACCTGATAAACTTTCTGCTGGCTGCTCGCTCAGAACCAGGCCTTTTCAATTGAATCCCGGCATGAGGTACGGTTCTCCCGACGTACTTTTGCATCCGGCGCTAGCGCGCTCGGTTCTGTACTCCTTTGGTGCTGCTCTTTTTTGTCAACTTAGTTACCAACGCGAGTGTCGGATGTTGACTTTGGCATTTGCGCGTAGCGGGGCAAGGCAGGTATTCTCAACTTACGAGTTGCTTTCTACTTTTTCATAAGATACTTCGTAACGACAATGCAAAAGTTCTTCATTACCGGGGGTGCGGGCTTCATCGGTTCGGCATTTATTCGATTGATCCTGGATGAGATGCCCAACTGTTCGCTCGTCAACTTCGATGCCCTGACATACGCCGGCAATCCCGACAACCTTGAGGCCCTGGACCGGGAGCGTCACCATTTCGTTCGCGGTGATATTGCGGATCCCGAGGCAGTGCGCGCGGCATTAGCTCCCGATACCGACGCCATCATCAATTTCGCGGCCGAGTCGCATGTGGATCGAAGCATCACCTCCGCGGCGGAATTCCTGCGCACAAACATAGTGGGCACGCAAATATTGCTGGATGCGGCGCGCGAACGTGGCGTGAGCCGCTTTGTACAGGTTTCCACAGACGAAGTGATGGGAAGTTTGTCTGAGGATGCGGACGCTTTCTTTACCGAGTCTTCCGGATTCGCACCCAACAGCCCCTACGCGGCTTCCAAAGCTGCGGCCGAGCATCTCGTGCGCGCCGCCCACCACACTTTCGGACTCGATACAGTTGTCACACGTTGCGGCAACAATTATGGTCCGCGCCAGTTTCCCGAGAAGTTCTTGCCTTTGGCTATTTCAAATTCACTGAATGACGAGCCCATTCCTGTCTATGGCGACGGGATGAATGTGCGCGATTGGATTTATGTCGAAGATCACTGCCGGGGGATCCTTTTGGCCCTGCAACGTGGAAGGACCGGTTCGGTTTATAACTTTGGAGCGCGCAACGAAAGGCGCAATATTGAAGTAGTGAAATCCTTACTCGATGCCGTTGGAAAACCGCATTCGTTGATCCGATTCGTGAAAGACCGTCCCGGTCACGACCGCCGCTATGCTATCGATCCCTCACTCGCCGAGTCGGAACTTGACTGGCGCCCGAGAGAGACGTGGTCCGGAGGCTTGAGTAAAACCATTCGCTGGTATCAGGAGAACAGCGAGTGGGTTCGCAGAACTCGCAGCGGCGCCTATCGAGAATACTACGAGCAACAATACGGCGCTGGGGTCTCGGCAAGTTGAAGATATTGGTGACAGGCGCGGGCGGGATGGTGGGCCAGGCTTTGAATCAATACTGTGAGTTGTCGGGTGACGAAGTTCTCGCCTACGACCATCAAGCACTCGACATCTCGAATCCCGATCTGGTGAAAACCGCTGTCCTCTCAGCCAGGCCTGACGCGGTCATCAATTGCGCAGCCTGGACAGATGTAGATGGATGCGAACTCGATCCGGCGCGAGCACTCGCCGCAAATGCCACCGGACCTGAAAATCTTGCGAAAGCCAGCCGGCAAGCTGGTGCGGGCTTCGTTACAATTTCCACGGATTACGTTTTCGATGGTCAAAAGGAAGGCTTCTATACGCAGCGAGACGATCCGAATCCGCAGAGTGTATATGCCCGATCAAAACTTGAAGGCGAGCGGCGGTCCCAACTCGCTTGCGCCAGAACGATTGTGGTGCGAAGCGGATTCATTTTCGGGCCCGGCGGAAAGAATTTCCTGAGCACTATTCTTGATCGGGCCCGGCGCGGCGAGCCGATGAAGGCTATCGGAAATGCTTACGGAATGCCGACATATGCGCGCCATCTGGCGGCGCGACTGCGAGAATTGGCGCAGCTCGATCTACCGGGAGTTTTCCATGTGGTGAATGCAGGAGATGGTGTGAGTTATGAAGAGTTTGCTCGCGCCGCCCTGGACAGCGGGGGTTACGAAGGAATGAACCTTGAAACTGTCGATGGAGATTCTCTCAATAGACCCGCGCCACGTCCCAGGAATTCTCGGATGAAATGCTTGTTTTCAAAGGCTGTGGGCTTGCCCGCGCTGCCATTTTGGGAAACGGCGCTAAAGGAGTTTGTGGCTACTTCTTATCAGGCTGACAAACCCGGGCAGCGCTAGACCTGCATCTCTGCTTGCCAGACGGCGTGTCTCTGCTATTATTCTACCCTTCTGAGTCAATAAATCTGTATTTGAAGGTCTAATCATTATGGTATCTCAAGATAATCGTCTCATGGCGAGTCCGCTTGATCGGAGTTTGGATAGGCCGTTGACGGATCTAATTCAAACTAAGCCTTACGGCGGTGCGGGCGCGCAACCAACTAACATTCGCGATTATCTCTTCGTGATACTGAAGCGGAAGTGGTTGATTCTCAGCCTGATGCTGGTGGTTACCTCATTGGTGACGATCCAAATGTTCCGATCGCCCTCCATTTACGAGGGGAGGACCGAGATCCGAATCGAGCCTAAACCCAGAAGTATTCTGCAGACTAAGGACCTCGTAATTCAGAACTCGCAGAGCGATCCAAACTTTGTGGGAACCCAACTCAAGCTGCTGCAGAATCCACAGCTTGCTCGTCAGGTTGTGCTGACGCTCGACTTGCAAAACAATCCATCATTTTTGGGCGGACAGTCGCAGGGAGGTTTTTTTTCCTCGCTGCGTAATATCTTTAATCGCGACCGCAAGCCGAAGGCAGCGTCACCAGCAGTTAAGAGTGAGATTCCGATAATTAGTGAGAATGCTCTGAATGAACAGCACTTGACGCCCGAGCAATTGGCGCAGCTCGAGCCATACGAAGATGCCATCATGCTTGCCGAAACCGTCGAGCCGATCGAAAAGACCAGTCTCATAAGAATCAAGTTCGAGCACACAAACCCGGAGCTGGCCCAAAAGGTTCCCAACACGATCGCCGATGTGTTCATTACCAATAACCTCGAGCGTGCAACTCGTGGTTCGCAGAACGCACAAGATGTGTTAGCGCGGGAGATTGCCAAGACGCAGCAGGAGGTAACCCAGAAACAGGAAAGGCAATTCAATTACGCCAGAGCCAAAAACCTTCCCATAACTACTGAACCTGGAACTAACGTGGAAGCGATACGTCTCAAAGAGCTGAGCACGCAGGTGCTCGAGGCGCAAAACCTGCGCAAGAACCACCAGGCTGTATGGGACAGCGCCCGTACTGCGCCAGATCCTTTTTCGGTGCCTGATGTACAGAAATCAGAATACATAGCCAACTTAAGAGAGACCATATCGTCGCTGAAGGAAAAAAGGGACGCTCTTCGTGTTGCCTACACGGACGAGTGGCCTGAGGTTCAAAAGATTGAGGCCCAAATTAAGCCGAGGGAAAAGGAATTACAAAGGGTCACGACCGAAATACTTAACGGTGTGAAGGCGCGCTATGAGGAGTCGAAGGCTACGGAGCAAATGCTCAATGAGACATACATGAAGCAGCGTGGAACAACCATGCAGCAGACACAGGACCAGATTGAATTGTTGGCAATAACGCAGGGACTTGAAACTCACAAACAATACCTGAATGCTTTGCTCCAGCGAAAACGCGAGCTGGAAGCCACAGGTTCGACGGAAAAAACGAGCGATATAAGCGTTTCCACTTATAGCCGTCTTGGACAGCCAATTGGGCCACAACGCTTTCGGAACATTATAATTGCCTTCGTGCTTTCGCTGGTGGCCGGCATTGGTCTGGCTTTCCTCCTCGACTTCCTGGATGACACAGTTAACTCCATGGAGGACGTTGACAGGTATATCCACCTGCCAGCGCTGGCTCTCATTCCTTCAAGCAAGGGCGACAAGGCGCGCTTGATAGGAATGCCGGGGGGGCCGCCGGGACCCGCCGGGGCATCAAATGCGCTGGCGTTGGTGGATGATGCGCGGTCACCCGTCGCTGAAGCCTACAGACACCTGCGTACTTCTTTGCTTTTGTCTTCTGCCGGGCAGCCGCCAAAGACGATCCTCGTAACCTCGAGCCAACCATCTGAAGGGAAGACCACGACGGCAATTAACACGGCATTTATGTTGGCGCAAACGGGCGCTGAAGTGTTGATTATCGATTGCGATCTCAGACGGCCCAGGTTGCACGCTCACTTTGAAGTCTCCAATTCCGTTGGGTTGACTAACTGGCTTTCAGGAGAGCGAGACATTGATGCACTGATTCAGAGTTATGATAAGCACGCCAATTTGAAGCTTCTGACTTCCGGTCCGGTTCCACCGAATCCCGCGGAACTCCTGGGATCGGATGAAATGCGAAAGTTGCTGGCCCTGCTCAGCGAACGCTTTGCTCATATCATCATCGATTCGCCACCAGCGATCTCTTTTACCGACGCATCAATCCTTTCCACAATGGTGGATGGCGTAGTTTTGATCGTCCACGGTGGCAAGAGTTCACGCGCCGTCGTTCGTCGTGCCAGACAGCAATTGCTCGACGTGGGCGCGAATATATTCGGCGTCGTTCTCAATAACGTGAAGCTCGAAAGCCAGCAGGATTACTACTATGCTGGTTACTATGGCTATTATTCGAGCTATTACTACAGTGGGGATTCCGACGAAAAAGAAGATGCCGCGGCCGCTAAAGGGTAAACCAGCCTAGTTCCTATCGGAGCGCGAGTCTTGTTTGTTCAGAGCTGAACAACAAGACTCGCGCCGTTTTATGTTGGCGATCCTGATTGCCACGAGGGCCGTTGTCTTTACGACCATTTGACAGGATTAACAGGATTTACAAGAAACTAAAACCACAATACCCTGAGTCTCTAAACTATCCTGTCCATCCTATCTAAAGCCTTTTGCCGGCAATGCCTGAATAGCGCTCACCCTTCGCGGTTGTATAGTATTCGTCTGTGAAAAGCATGCAAAAGCGCTCCTTCCGAATAGAGAGAGAGTTTGGGCTCGTTGTGGGCGCGGTTTTTGTTTTGCTGAGCGCCTGGTGGATTTATCGCGGAAAGTTTACCAGTGCCGCTTACGTACTATTGCCACTGGGCAGTGCGTTGATTCTGCTGGGACTGGTTTTTCCCAAAGCACTCATCCAGCCAAACAGAGCGTGGATGAAGCTGGCCGAGGTGCTGGCCTTTGTCATGACGCGGCTCATTCTCGGTATTGTTTTCTTTCTCATAGTGACTCCCATTGGAGTTGTGAAAAGACTGTTTGGTTGGGACCCGCTTAGCCGGCGCGAAGGACGAAGCGTTACTTACTGGAAACCGTATTCGGAACGGCAACGCGATCCGCGCCACTACGAAAAAATGTACTGAGGGTTTGCGAATGTCAAAAGTACAAGTTGTTTCCGAGTTTTGGGAGTTTATGCGGAACAATAAAAAGTATTGGCTCGCACCCATCGTCATAACGCTTGTGGCGGTTGGCGCTCTCCTTGCGCTGGCAAAGGGCTCGGCCATTGCACCCTTCATCTATACGCTGTTTTAGGATTGTCAGAACCACCTACGTTAGCGGTGGATCAATACTGGGGGCTTTTTAGTGGTTAGCATTCTTGGCATCTCAGCCTTCTACCATGATTCCGCCGCCTGCCTCGTCGTAGACGGCGAGATAGTGGCTGCCGCCCAGGAAGAGCGATTTACGCGAGTCAAACACGATCACAATTTTCCGCTTCACGCCGTTCGCTATTGTCTACGTGAAGCTGATCTCACCGCCCAGGGCCTGGACTATGTTGCCTTCTACGACAAGCCCTTACTGAAATTCGACCGGCTGTTGGAAACCTATCTTGACTACGCCCCGGCGGGCTTCAGTTCCTTTCTGAAGTCGATGCCTCTCTGGATGAGAGAGAAACTTTGGATGCCTGACTTGATACGCACAGAGCTGGCAAAAGCGACCGGCGGGGACTATGAACGCGCGGCGAAGAAAGAAGGGAAGAAGTTTCAGTGGAAATTGCTTTTTGGTGATCATCACGAAAGCCATGCTGCCAGCGCCTTCTATCCTTCGCCTTTCGAAGAGGCGGCAATCTTAACTGTCGATGGCGTTGGTGAATGGGCCACCAGCTCAATTGGCGTCGGGAAGGGCAACGAGATCACGCTGCTGAAAGAACTCCGTTTTCCCGACAGCCTGGGACTCCTCTATAGCGCTTTCACCTACTACACCGGGTTCAAGGTCAACAGCGGCGAATACAAAGTGATGGGCCTTGCGCCTTATGGTGAACCGAAATATGTCCCGGTCATTAAAGACAAGCTGTTGGAGATCCGTGAAGACGGCAGTCTTAAGATGAACCATGACTTCTTCAGCTATTCACAGGGCCTGCGAATGACTAACCAGGCGTTTGCCAGGCTCCTTGGCGGCGCGCCGAGAAAGCCGGAGTCGCAAATCACTCAGCGAGAGATGGATCTGGCGCGTAGCATTCAAGTGATTACGGAAGAAGTGATGCTGAAGATGACCAGGTACGCTTACAAAGAAACAGGAATGAAGAAACTTTGTATGGCTGGCGGAGTTGCCCTGAACTGTGTGGCTAATGGCCGGGTGATCAGGGAAGTGCCTTTCGATGATGTCTGGATTCAACCCGCGGCGGGCGACGCAGGAGGCGCCCTGGGAATCGCGCTGGCGATTTGGCACCGCTATTTGGGAAAGCCGCGCCTGAGCCCAGAGAAGATGGGAACATGGCAATCCGCAAAGGCGAAAAAGACGGGCCAGAACAATGGCCGGGGCGATGACCGCAATAGGCGTTTGCCTGCCTATGCAGATAGCATGAAAGGATCGTATCTGGGGCCCAGCCACACCGAGGATGAGATCGAGAGGTTCTTAAAGTCGAAACAATTGCCATACCGGAAGTATTCACGAGAAGAACTTCCAGAGGCGATAGGGAGCCTGCTGGCGTCGGGAAAAATAATTGGAGTTCACCAGGGCAGGATGGAATTTGGTCCACGCGCTCTGGGTGCTCGAAGTATTATTGGGGACCCGCGATCCCCGCAAATGCAGGCGGCGATGAATTTGAAAATCAAGTATCGGGAAAGTTTTCGTCCGTTTGCCCCGAGTGTATTGAGAGAACAAGTTGCGGAGTGGTTTGAGTTGGACGCCGACAGCCCGTATATGTTGGTTGTAGCTGAAGTGGCCGAGTGGCGCCGGAGAAAAATGACGCCCGCAGAAGAGGCGCTATGGGGAATTGAGAAGCTGAATGTTCAGCGATCGGAAATTCCCGCAGTCACTCATGTGGATTATTCCGCGCGCATACAAACTGTCAGACGTGAGGAAAATCCACTTTACTGGGAAATCATCGAGGCCTTTCGAAAAGAGACCGGCTGTCCTGTTGTCGTTAATACTAGTTTCAATGTACGCGGAGAACCAATTGTCTGCTCGCCTGAGGACAGCTACCGTTGCTTCATGAGAACAGAGATGGACTCTCTCATGTTGGAGACGTGCGTGCTTCACAAGGAAGAGCAACCGGCATACACCGACAATACGGACTGGCGCACACAGTTTAGATTGGATTGAGAAACGCTTGAGCTGTTTTACCGCAAAGCGGTTGCGTCTCAAAGCCCAGGGTTGTCGCTTCGGCTACCCTGGGTTACAGGATTGAATGAATGATCAACCGCATCGCGGTTGTGTCCGCCGGCGCAACCCGTTCCGGGTTGATGATGATCGGGACTTACTTCCCCAGGGTTGAAGCAACCCTGGGCTTTGAGACGTAACCGCTTCGCGGTACCAAAGCCGAGAGGTCGTAGGTAATGGGGCACGCTCCAACATCTACTGTGAAATTGACGGACGAGCCGCTGTTCGTAGTTGACGCGGATAAGACCTCGATCGGGCTCAGTCTCAAAGATTTGTGGGCGCATCGCGAGCTGCTCTACTTTTTGACGTGGCGCGACGTGAAGGTGCGATACAAACAGACCCTGCTCGGAGCCACATGGGCGCTGCTACAGCCGCTTCTATTGATGTTGATCTTTACCTTCGTTTTCGGGCAGCTCGTAGGCGTCAAGACTGCAGGTGTGCCATATCCGCTCTTTGCATTTGCGGGTCTCCTGCCGTGGATGTTCTTCGCCAATGCCGTGACCAACAGCGGGAACAGTCTCATCGGCAATACGAACTTAATCAAGAAAGTTTACTTTCCGCGGATCATTATTCCTGCGGCAGCGGTAGCCGCTGGGCTCGTCGACCTCGGGATCGGGTTTCTGCTGCTCATCGTCTTGATGTTTTACTATGGCGCCGGGCTACACTCGAGTCTTCTGCTGTTGCCTCTGCTGATTACCCTGGTAACGCTACTCGCTCTTGGCCTGGGCATGTGGATGTCGGCTCTAAACGTGAAATATCGAGACGTTCGCTATGCGTTGCCGTTTTTGATTCAGTTCTGGCTGTTTGCGTCGCCGGTAATCTATCCGGTACCGGAGCGGTGGCGCTGGTTGATGGCGCTCAATCCAATGACGGGGATCGTTCAGGGCTTCCGCTCAGCGTTCTTTGGACAACCGATTGACTGGGGTACGCTCGCGTTGTCCGGGGTAATCACGCTGTTGATTCTGGTTTATTCGACATTCACGTTTAGTCGCATGGAAAGAAGTTTTGCTGACGTGATCTGACCTAAGAATGAAACCCATTATCAAGGTTCAGAATCTGGGAAAGCGTTATCGCCTGGGCGCACAGCAGGCTCGATATGGGAGTTTGCGCGATACGTTGGCGGGTATGGCCCGTGCGCCTTTGCGTCTACTGCAACGCAACAGGCGAGCGGCCCAACCGTTGGTTTGGGCAGTGAAGGATGTGAGCTTTGAAGTCCTGCCGGGCGAAGTAGTCGGCATCATTGGCAGAAATGGCGCCGGCAAATCGACGCTGCTCAAGATGCTATCGCGTATAACGCAGCCTACTACCGGACGCATTGAAGTGTATGGGCGCATAGCCAGTCTGCTTGAGGTGGGTACCGGTTTTCACCCGGAACTAACCGGGCGCGAAAACATTTACCTCAACGGCGCAATCCTGGGCATGGCGCGGGCCGAGATCGAACGCAATTTCGACGAGATCGTTGCCTTCTCTGAAGTTGAAGAATTCATCGATACTCCGGTGAAGCATTTTTCGAGCGGCATGTACCTGCGGCTGGCTTTCGCCGTCGCTGCCCACCTCGAGCCGGAGATACTGATCATTGATGAAGTGCTTGCCGTCGGTGATGCACGCTTCCAGCGCAAGTGTCTTGACAAGATGCAGGACGTTGGAAAGCAGGGGCGCACTGTTCTTTTCGTCTCGCACAACATGTCCGCCATTACGCGCCTTTGCCCACGCACGATTCTGCTGGACCGGGGCGCGGTGCTGTGCGATGGGCCATCTCCTGAGATTGTCAGCGCTTATCTCAGTTCCGGGTTAGGAACTACCGCCGCGCGCGAATGGACTGACCTCAGCACCGCACCCGGCGATGATATCGTGCGACTTTGCGCCGTGCGCGTGTGTACGGAGCAGGGCGAAGTGTCACACACAATGGATATTCGCCGCCCCGTCGCCATTGAGATGGAGTATGAGGTTCTGACGCCGGGCCACGCGCTTATGCCTCATCTTCACTTTCATAATGAAGAAGGCGTATACGCATTCGTGGCCGGCGATCTCGATCCGGAATGGCGTGGTCGCCCGCGTCCCATCGGTCGCTATGTCAGCACAGCCTGGCTTCCCGGTAACTTGCTGTCCGAAGGAACCCTGTTTGTGGGTACGGCCATAAGCACGATGAGCTCTTTGATCGCGCATTTCTACGAGCGGGACGCGGTCGCCTTCCAGGTAGTCGACAGCATGGATGGAGATTCAGCGAGGGGTGACTACGCCGGGCAACTCCCGGGCGTGGTGCGTCCGATGTTGCAATGGACCACTCGGGTCGTTTCGGAGGCAGGCGAAAAGCCGGCGATGCTGGTGGGCCTGCAAAGCGGGTTACCACCTCACGCGGGCTCCCGGCGTGGGGACCCCGGCAGTGATGGAACTGAAATCAATAGAGCTGGCAAATGAACTCTAGTCCGGAAATAGGTCGAACGCTGCAGTCTGTTTGTCGGAAATAAATGCTTCATAAGAACTCGGTCGAGGAACACCCTGCCGCCGAAGGTGAGCAGTGCGCCGTGCCAACGCCGGTTGACGTTGAACTGGCAAACACCCTGGTTGGAGATGACAACCGGCGGGGCGCCTCCTGGGATCTTGTTCAAGGTCCGAAGAACTACGTTTCGCTGGTGACGGCGCAAGTCACCGCGGCAGTGCTATCCTTCGGCTCAGTCTGGCTGGCTACACGTTATTTGGGCGCCGACGGATATGGTGGGGTTGTGGCGCTTATCGCCGCCTCGCAGCTTGTCTTCTTGCTGGGCGTAAACTGGACCAGTCTCACAGTCGCGCGCTTTGGTTGCGAGGAATTTGTGGAGACCGGGAGAATCGCAACCACCTTTTGGACCCGCCTGGCCATTCTTGTTCCCAACGTCGTCCTCGTACTCGCCCTGGTCCCACTGTGGCTGCCACTGCTATCTAATCTCCTGCATCTGCCACCCAACGCCGAGTGGTTCGTGTTGGGCGTGTTTCTGGTCAACGCTTCGTGGGCTCACGTGCAACAGGCTCTCCAGGGGGCCAAGTTGCTCCGGTTCCAAGGCTGGCTGCTGACGTTTGAGCGGGTCCTGATTTTCCTGTCGATATGTTGGTTGTCCTTCAGCGGGAAGATTTCAGTATGGACCGTTGCCTGGGTCTACTTCGTTGGACCGCTCGGCGCCACTGTCGTCGGACTGGTGAGACTACGAAAGCTTATTTGGCCTGTTGTGCGAATAGACTCTCCATTGTTGAAGCGGATGCTGCGCTTTTCGCTTCCAATAATTCCCACGGCTTTCGTTGGCTTTCTTTCAACTAACTACCTGGATGCGCTCTTCATTCTCCACTTCCTCTCGCAAGTAAAGTTGGGTATCTACGCCGTCACCTATCAACTGGTAGGTTTGGCGCAGCAACTGCCGCTGCTGGCAGGGTATCTCCTGATGCCGCTGTTTGTGTCATTACAGACAGGCAAACAGGAGAATCGCACGCTGCGCTTCATGAAGGAGGTGCTGCCACTGCTAACCTTACTGTGGACACTCGCTTGCGCCCTGGTGGCTGCCGCTGGATGGTACTTGCTGCCGCTAGTGTTTGGGACGAAATTCGCCGAGTCTGGGCCGCTGATGTGGCCACTAATGGCTGCCACGACGATGGCGGGACCCATATTGATGGGTTATTCCCCGGTGGCGACTTCAACGTCAAAGACATACATCACCATGATCGGAGTAACGCTTGGATCTTCGGCTAACTTAGTCTTGAATTTCCTGCTCACCCCACGATTTGGCCTCCTCGGCTGCGCTTGGGCTACTACGGCCGCGTATGGGATAAATGCTATCGTTGTATTCTTGCTGGTTCATCGGCGTATTCTTCCGGGATACACATGGACCCTGCAAGCAATGCTCCCGATAGTTCTGGGCGCTCTTTACGCTTCTCTAACCGGGAAAAACCTGGGCGCTCTGGCAGTGAGCTTGATTGTTGCAGTATTGATTGCATTAGCCCATCGCAAATCCATTGCTATCGGCGTGCAGACCTTAAGGGACTACAGACGGTTTGCCTTCAACACCAGTCTTACCCCTACGACTGAATCAACTTGATTTGCAATCTTCGTGGACTCAGAAATACCGCAAAGCCAACTGGGATCAAGAATTAGGTGGCCCATCAAAAAGAGGGAGTTAGTTGAGTAGCCCGCAGGCTCGACTTCGCTAGAATCAACAGGACATCGTGATCGCATGCAAACCGCACTGATAACCGGTGGCACAGGATTTTTGGGCAGACGTCTAGGCATGGCCATGAAAGACCATTACCGCGTGGTGCTCACGGGCCGCAACAACAAGCACAACATGGACGCGCAGCAGTTTACCGGCTGCTCGACACTGCCAATGGATATTACGAACATCGAGTCAGTTCGTGACGTCTTCACAGAAATCCGCCCTGATGTGGTGGTCCATGCCGCCGCCACGAAATACGTTGACCTGTCCGAGGTTCAGCCGATGGAGTGTGTAGACATCAACGTCATCGGCTCACAGAATGTTGCGCGCGTCTGCGTGGAAAAGGGAATCTCGACGGTTATCGGCATGTCCACCGACAAAACCGCGCCCCCCGTTGCTAACACTTATGGTTTGACGAAGGCTTTGATGGAGCGACTTTTCTGCGCCATGAATGCGAAGACCGCGACCACGCGTTTTGCCTGCGTTCGGCATGGCAACATCGCATGGTCAACCGGCTCGGTTTTTCCCCTCTGGAAAAAGATGCACGATTCCACCGGCGTCATTGGCAGCACCGGACCCGACATGACCCGCTACTTCTCCAACGTGGATGAAGCAGTTGCCCTCGTGATCACGGCAATAGATAACATCGAGCAGGTGCAGGGCGCGGTGCTTTCGCGCAAGATGAAGTCCGCGGTGATCAGAGATTTTCTTGAAACCTGGATCAAGCATAAGGGCGGTAGTTGGCAGCAGATCGAAGGCCGACCTGGCGAGCGTCCGCACGAGTATCTGATCGGCGAACCGGAGTTGCCGTACACGCGAGAACTCGAGTTTGGCGGCGTCCCACATTTCCTGATTAAGTTTAACTCGCCGGTACCCAAGCCGCTGGCTGCTCCGTTTTGCTCAGTCAACGCGCCGCGTTTGACGGAAGCTGAGATGCTTGACATCATCGATCATCCGCCGCTTGAGGAGCGATAAAGATTAGTGATTCGACACGGCATCATCTTGGCCGCCGGGCGCGGAATGCGGATGGCTCCATTAACGGACGCGATCCCTAAACCGATGGCCCCTTATAACGGCACCACCCTCATCGCGCGAGGGATCTCTCGCCTCGCTGAACGACTCGAGCATATTCACGTCACAGTCGGCTACAAAAAGGCGATGCTTGCCCAGCATGTGATCGAACATGGTGCAAGTTCGGTTTTCAATACCGAGGGAAAGAGCAACTGCTGGTGGATCTATAACACTATGCTCAGCCAGCTCGATGAACCGATGGTGGTCCTGACTTGCGATAACGTTGTCGATCTGGATTTCGAGCTATTGGAGGAAAACTATCTGTCTTTGAATTCACCGGCGTGCATGCTGGTGCCGGTCCGTCCGGTGCCGGGTCTCGAAGGCGATTATGTTTTCCAGGAGAATCACTTCGTTAAGGAGATAAGCCGCCTGAAAGAAACCGAGATTTATTGCTCTGGCATTCAAGTGCTCAACCCCCACCGCCTCAATCAGATTACACGGGAGGGCGACAGCTTCTATGAAGTCTGGCAGCAACTGATCGATCAGCAGCAGTTGTTTGTTTCCTCTGTGTATCCGAAGAGGTGGTATGCGGTGGACACTATCGAACAACTGACGACCTTAAACAAATCTCCTTTTTAATTTGTTCGGCCACATCATCGATAGCGGTTCTTAGTGACACCGTGCGTGATGACTCCGAGATGTGTGGGCGTGCGCCGCCCAAGCTTTGCGTGTGATGAACGAATATCCTTATTTTTCCGTTGTGATTCCGACTTATAACCGGGCGGCGTTTATTGAAGCGACGCTCGAGAGCGTGCTCAGCCAAACGTATCCACACTACGAGATCATCGTGGTGGATAACTGCTCCACTGACAATACGGACGAAGTGCTACAGCCTCTCATCCGAGCGGACCGGATACAGTTCATCAGACACGAGCAGAATTATGAGCGCGCGCGTTCGCGCAATACGGGCATGAGCGTGGCGAAGGGCGATTTTGTGACGCTCCTTGATTCGGACGACTTCATGTATCCCGATAATTTGGCTGACGCGGCCGATTACGCGCGTGCGCACCCGGAGATGAAGTGCTTTCACAATCTCTACGAATTCGTGGATTCCGACCGAAAGGTCCTGCAACAGAACCGGATGCCTTCGCTCCGGAATCAGCTCAAGGCGATCGCCGAAGGAAATTTCATGAGTTGCATCGGAAATTTTATTCACCGCGAGATTTACCAGCGTTACCAGTTTGACACTACCGCCGAGCTAACAGGCTCAGAAGACTGGGAGTTCTGGCTACGCGTGCTGGCAGATTACCAGGTGGGACGAGTCGAGAAGATTAACAGCGGCGTTTTGCAGCATAGGGGCCGCAGCGTTAACACTCAGAATCCGGATAGCATGAAGATTGGGATGGCCCACCTCTGCGCTAAGTTAGCCACCGACCCGCATCTGTCGGAAGTCTATCGACCCTACTTGAAACGGATTCAGGCAAACTCAATTTTATACCTGGGAATTCTCGCGAACGGGACCGGGCGGTTCAAAGAGGCGCGAAAGTATTTGAGGGAGGCCGTAACTAGAGATTCGGGGGTGCTTTGGAGTGGCCGTTTCTGGCGTGTAGCGCGCCGCGCATTGTTGAGACTACAGCCGAAATGAATGAGCAAACGGAAACTGCAGTTTGGGTTTGCGGTTTTTGAGTAATCAATATTGTAGGAAGCAAAGGGGTAAACTGGCCGGTTTACCGGCGATCGGCTTCAAACTCCGAATCGTCTATTACCCGACGCTTCTTCGCGATCAGCTATGCGCACTTTTTATCTTTGTTATTTTGGGCTGCGTGAACCCTTGGTGCAAACACAGGTGTTACCTTACCTGCGTCAACTCGTTGACGGTGGCATTGATGTCAGTCTGCTGACGTTTGAGCCGAAGATGAAGCGAGATTGGTCACGCGCTCAAATCGAGGCCGAACGATCGCGATTGGCTGGTGAAGGTATCGACTGGCATTGTCTCCCCTATCACAAACGGCCCTCGTTGCCCGCCACGCTGTACGATGTGGCGCGGGGCGTACTGCTCGCCGCGCGACTCGCACGGCGCGAGCGCGTAGAGGTGCTTCATGCGCGCGGCCACGTGCCGGCGCTGATAGGCGCGATTGTTAAGCGGCTGATGGGTGGACGCATGATCTTTGATATTCGCGGCTTCATGCCGGAAGAATATACAGATGCGGGAGTGTGGCCCGAGAACGGATACTTGTATCGCGGGGCGAAGCGAGTTGAACGTTATCTCATGGCCTCGTCTGATGCATTTGTCGTACTCACGGAAAAAGCACGCGAGATACTCTTTCCGGGTTGTGAGGCGACTGACAGCCAGGGCCGACCCCTTGAGGTCATCCCATGCTGCGTGGATCCGGCACGCTTTCGCGAAGCAGAGGAGGCCTCTCGAGTCGACTTGCGGCGCGAACTAAAACTGACGAGTCGGCGAGTGATGATCTATGTGGGTTCGTTCGGCGGCTGGTACATGACCGACGAGATGACGCAGTTTCTGAAGCTCGCGCACGAGCAGGACCCGCGGACCTTCGCGCTGATTTTGACGCAGAGCGCGCCGGACCCGATACGCCAGCGGCTGCGACGTTTGGGATTAAAGGATGATGATTTCTTTGTTGGCAAGATAGCGGCGGCAGACGTGCCGCGATACCTGAAGGCGGCTGATGCATCGATCTCGTTTATCAAAGCCTGCTACTCGAAGCAGTCGTCGTCACCGACCAAGATCGCGGAATACCTGACAAGCGGGTTGCCGGTAGTATGCAATACGGGTGTAGGCGATTTGGATGAACTGCTGAATACTGATCGGGTGGGCGTGGTAATACACGACTTTACGCGGGAAGGTTATACTCAGGCCTTAGCTGAGTTGGAGAAGCTTTGCCAGGATCCGACTTTGAGCGCTCGGTGCCAGGCAAGCGCCAGTGAGAGATTCAACATGGAAACTGTCGGAGGCTACCGGTACCGCCGACTCTACCGCCGGTTGCTCGGCGGTACTTAATAAAGGATTTTTTGGTATGAACGTCTTAACTTTGATTCCCAATCGATACGGGTTCCCGCCGGGGCAGCGGAGCAGCATCGAAGTTTGGGAGAACGTTTTGAAGCCGGTGGGCATTCACCTCCACTACGCGCCGTTTGAATCGGAACGCTTGCGGCAGATTATTTATCGGAGCGGGCATCAATTGGAAAAAGCGGCCGAGATGATTCGCGGCTACGTTGAGCGGTTGCGTCTGCTGCGCAACTTGCAGGACTACGATGCGGTGTTCGTATATCGTGAAGCGGCGTTGCTAGGTCCTGCTTTCCTGGAAAAGATGATCGTGCGGCGTGGCAAACCGATCATATATATAATCGATGATCCCCTCTACGTTCCTTATCGCAGTCCATCCAACGGCTACCTGTCATATCTGAAGTTCTTCGGGAAAGTGGCCGATATCTGCCGCCTTAGCGCGGTGGTAATCGTCAACTCAACGCACCACCGGCAGTTTGCCGAGCAGTACAACAAAAACATCTGGCAGATTCCGGCCATTGTGGATACCAAGCAGTACGTGTTCCGGCCTGAAACCCTGGATACAGAGCGCGTTTGTATCGGGTGGAGCGGTAGCCCGACGACGGTTGGTAATTTGCGCCTGGTGGCCGACGCCCTGCGCGAACTGTCTCCGCGCGTCGATCATAACGTTCACTTGATTGGCGGCACCAGTTTTGATCTTCCCGGCGTGCGCTACACGGCGCAGATGTGGAGTGCGGAAACAGAAGTGGCGGACTTGCGGAAGATGCAGGTCGGTATGGTGCCCGTGCCCGTTAACGAATGGAACAAGCGCAAGTTTTTCATGAAGTCGGCGCAGTATATGGCGCTCGGCATCCCGCCGGTGGCGACCCCAATCGGCTCGAATCCGGAAGTGATAGAGCATGGTGGCACGGGCTTCCTGGCGGACACTACAGAGCAGTGGGTTGAATATCTGGAACTGCTGATTAGAGATCGCGATTTGCGCTTGCGCATGTCCCACAAGGCCGCTCAAGTTGCGCAGGAGCGGTTCAGCCTGGAGGCCAATGCAGCTAAAGTGATTGCGGCTTTTCGCTCGGCTGTTCCCGCAAGTGAGGCTGCCCACACGCGCGCCCCACAGGGTTGACGGGGTGCAGGCGCAAATCTCTGCTGATATGATATTTTGCCTTATTAGTTTGACGAGGAGTTATTGGTGAATTTCTTAATTCTGAACACGCCTGGAGATTCCCGTTCCACGCTCATCGGTGCATTGAGCGCTCGTTCGGTTCATTTTTGTGAAGAGGGTGGACAATGTACTTAAGATTGCTCGATTTTCTGCGCTGCCCTTCATGTCAGTCCAGCCTAAGGAGCGTCGCATTAGACTCCGAACCGTTGCCGGATGGTGAGATAACCAGTGGACTGTTGCACTGCGTCGGCTGCGCGCTGTGGTTTCCCGTCGTACGCGGAATCCCTCGCATGCTGCCCGACGCGCTCCAGGAGCATTGGTCCACTCTCGAGACTCTCATTCCACAGCCGACTCCGGATTCGCTGCGCCAACTGATCGAGAGCGTTAACTCGACTCGGCCGGTCAGTTATCATCAGCAAACGCGAGAAAACTTCAGCCACGAGTGGGACAATCACGCCCTGGGCGGTAAGACCTGGGGAATGCTGCTCTCAGATCGTGTGCAATGGTTCTTTCTCGAACCACTCCACATCCCTGCTGCGGAATTGCGTGGCAAGGTGATGCTGGATGCGGGTTGCGGCAACGGCAGTCAGTCGGTGGCTTACACCGAGCACGGTCTCGAGGTCATTGCCGTCGATCTCAGTTCGGGCCTGGAGCACGGTTACGCCTATCGCCGCTTGCATGCAGGTGCTGATCCGGCGAAGGTGCATTTCGTCCAGGCAGATTTACAGAGCCCACCGTTGGCCGCGGGCTCTTTGGACATCATTCATTCGGCGGGCGTGTTACATCACACGCCCGATACTTTGCAGACTTTCCGGGCCCTCCGCCCACTTCTCCGCCCTGGGGGCACTTTCTATGTGTGGCTCTATAAGTATGAGAAGTGGGTAACGCCTCTGGTCAATTCGATCCGGGCTGTTTCTACCAGGATTCCACCTGCAGCATTCGCGCGTGTCGCGCAACTTTTCGCAATCCCATTTATCGGATTTTGCAAGACCGTTAATGCCCTGGGCATTCGTACGTATCCCAGGCAAACGCGGCGCGAAGCGGCGCTCGCGCTGATGGACATCTTCGGCGCGCCTTACGCCTACTACCATTCGTTCGAGGAGGTCGCGGAGTGGTACAAGGCGGCAGGCTTTGGTGAGATTTGGCCTTGCAATGATGGACGACGCGGCTTCGGCGTGTGTGGACGTTCGAGCGCACCCATGGACGCGCAGGCCTCTGAAGATAGAGAACAGCGAATGGCCCAGGTTGACCCACAGATGCAGAACCCGCTGTTCATGCAGGGAGAGAGTGCTTAATGTATATTTTGGGTTTAACCACTCTCGGAGATTCGGCCGCCACGCTCATTCATGACGGCGAGATTGTCGCTGCCGCGGAAGAGGAGCGGTTTTCGCGCCGGAAGCACCACAGCGGCTTCCCTTACCAGGCGATGCAGTATTGTCTGGAAGAGGCCGGCATCAAGATAGCGGACGTCGCGCACATCGGCCTCTATTGGAAACCGTGGGTCCTGCGGCACAAAGCCATGCAAGCTTTGAAATCGGCAGTGATCTCGCGTGATATGTTCAAAGCACGCGTCGATCGCGGCGTGGCGCAAGTCGGTGAGAGTTATCTGGGGATGCTGAAACATCCGCAACGCATCCGCAAGCATTTTGGCCCCAGTGATTTTCGTTTTCACTTTCTCGAACATCATCAATGTCATGCGGCCAGCGCCTTCTTTGTCTCCGGATTAGAACGCGCCGCCATCATGACCTGGGACGGCACCGGCGAAGATACAACTACGCTCTTTTCACAGGGGCAGGATACGCAGATCAAAGTCTTGAAGCGAATCAAACTGCCGCACTCGCTCGGACAATTCTATTCGGCCGTGACTAACTACATCGGCTTCGACATGTTTGCCGGCGACGAGTGGAAGCTAATGGGCCTGGCCGCTTATGGCAAGCCGGACTATTACGACTTCTTCGCGCGGAAGGTCTTGACGATCAATGGTAATCATGACTTTCACCTGAACATCCGGGTGCTCGATCATCACCTGGCGAAGCATTACCAATTTGGCGAAGAGATTAGCCGTGAGTTAGGGCCTCCGCGTCGCCCGGAAGACGAGTTAACAGAACGGCATTGGAACATTGCCGCCAGCGCGCAGAAGGTATTGGAAGAAACAGCGCTCCATCTCGTCAGCGGCCTTCACGAGCGAACCGGCGAAGAGAATCTGTGCATGGCCGGCGGGGTTGCATTCAATTCAGTGATGAACGGCCGGATCATGACCGAGTCGCCGTTCAAGAATTACTTTGTGCAACCGGCAGCGGGCGATGCGGGCTGTTCGCTCGGCGCCGCGCTGCTCGTACATCATCAGCTTCTGAAACAGCCACGCAAGTTCAAGATGGAACATGCCTATTACGGCCCAGGCTTCACCTCGGTTGAATGCGCGAGCGCGCTCACGGAAGCGGGAATGAAATTTGAAACGCTGCCTGACGAGGAAATGCTGCCGCGGGTGGCGCAGATGATGGCCGGCGGCGCAATCATCGGCTGGTTTCAGGGGCGGATGGAATTTGGCCCACGCGCACTTGGCAATCGCAGCTTCATTGCCGACCCGCGTCGCGCAGACATGCGTGAGCTGCTCAACAAGAAGGTCAAACTCCGCGAGTGGTTTCGCCCGTTGGCTCCTTCAATGAAGGAAGAAGTAAGTGCGGAGGTTTTTGGCAGGCCGCATCACGATCCGTTTATGATCACCGTGCTGCACGTCGCGACGGACCAACAAGAACGGTTTCCGGCTGTGGTTCACGTTGACGGTACTGCCCGTCCGCAGACGGTCAGCCGCAAGACCAATCCGCGCTACTGGCAGCTGATAACTGAGTTTGAAAAACTGACAGGCTGCCCCATGGTTCTCAACACATCCTTTAATATTCAGGAGCCGATCGTGTGCCGGCCGAGTGATGCAATCAAAACCTTCCAGAGCGCGAGTTTCGATGCGCTCGTCCTGGAAGATCATTTGGTTTTGCGGCAGGAAACCTGGCAGTATTTACTTTAATCTGCGATCAGGTTTCCGCGACGAACTTTAAGCAGTAACTAGCCAAGAAGTCTTCCATTATGAACAGTGTTCTGGCAGCCCTGGCATTGATTGTTTCTGTTGGCGTAATTGTAATAGTGCCGGACCACTCCGGGGCAGCGGCGGCCCTGGTCGTCTGTGCCCTCATTGCAGTTCTTACGTCAGTTGCAATCTCCAGCGTCAAAATTGAGAAGCAGTTTCTTTTACAACTCTTTATCGCAGGTTTGCTGATAAGGATGGTGGTTGGCACGGTGATCAACGTCTTTGAGTTGCAGGACTTCTTTGGAGGCGATGCCCTCACCTACGACTTTGTTGGCTCAGCGCTGCTGAAGGCCTGGGCTGGCGATCAGTATTATGCGGGAATGGTGAAAACGTTTCAGGGGCAATTCGGCAGCGGCGCGATGGGAATGATCTACATAATCGCCGCGGTTTACAATGTGCTCGGCCGAAACATGTTGGCAGTGCAATTCATAAACTCGCTCCTGGGGGCCGCGACGGCGCCTGTGATTTTTCTAATCGCTCACAGCATCTTTGGCAATGTCAGGGTGGCTCGGCTTGCCTCATTGTTCGTCGCCTTTTTCCCGTCGCTGGTCCTTTGGTCATCTCAGGGACTGAAAGATGGCCCGATTGTATTCATGCTTGCCGTGTCGGTGCTTTTGACGTTGCGACTTGGAGAAAAAGTTAGTTTCAAAAATGCCCTGCTTCTGGCTATGGTCCTGGCGACTCTGACTACTTTCCGGTTCTATCTCTTCTACATGGTCGTGGCCGCTATCGTCGGAGCTTTCACGATTGGTATGAGAGAGTTCAATGCGGTCGGTTTCGTGCGACAATTGTTACTTGTGGTCGGAATTGGTCTGGCTTTGACTTATCTGGGCGTGATACGTACAGCAAACCTGCAGTTTGGGTATTTTACCGACTTGAGCGTCGTACAGCGAAGCCGGCTTGACTTGGCTACAACCGCCCAATCCGGCTTCGGCGAAGACGTAGACGTCTCAACCGCATCGGGTGCACTTCAAGCAGTCCCCACCGGAGTGCTCTATCTATTATTTGCCCCGTTCCCCTGGCAACTGCAATCGTTGCGTCAAGGCATCACCTTGCCGGAGATGCTTGTCTGGTGGGCGGCTTTTCCGTTTTTGGTCCTGGGCTTCTGGTTTACTTTCCGATACAGGCTGCGGCAGGCCTTTGTGATCTTTATCTTCACAACCATGCTCACGGTGGCCTATTCGATTTTTCAGGGTAACGTGGGTACGGCTTACCGTCAGCGTGCACAGATACTGGTTTTCTATTTTATTTTCGTCGCGGTCGGAATTGTCTTGCTCAGAGAGAAGTGGGAAGAAAGAAGACTGCAAGCTCTAGCTGCACGGCGGAAAGCGGTTCCCAGCATTGCTACCTCGCTGGTTCACCGCCAGGCAGTACGAGACTAATCATTGACTGTCGCCTGGTCTAAATACTGAAAGCGCATTTTCCATATATCATTTTTCATTTCTCAGTCTCTGCGACGTATCAGAACCGGGAGCCGTAGCGACCGGGTCTCAAGCTTCATAGCCTCGGTCGTGAGCTGGACCCAGTCGCTAGTAGAGAGTGTGTGAAAAGTCAGCGAGGGGATTTCAGCCTGGAAGGCTGTCAGATAGTAGCCGGTGGTCGCAGCCAGCAGTTCGTCCGCACCCCGGAGGAGTGCCACAGTCTTTCTGGCAATCCTCCGGATTGCTGAATTCTTTTCGCTTGTCTACCGGTGGTCTGCGCTCCGCTGCGACCACCCACTACTCTCTGATCGCCCCTCAGGCTGGACCCAGTCGCTCCTGCTCCCGGTTCTGATAAGTCAGTATGACCTGAGAACTGTCAAATGACATCTGGAAAATGGTTCTAGATCTTTCCCCGGAGCTTCGCCCCCAACAGACCCACGTATTCGTGCACCGCAAGTTCTGCTTTGCGTAATCCGCCCGCACTGGGATAAAGCTGAGAGGGCCGCCAATTCTCTGCGCTCAAGGATTCAAAATCTGTTGGGGCAGCAATTGGATTCATCCCTCGTTTTCTGAATAAGGCCATCGAGCGTGGCATGTGCGAGGCCGAAGTGACGAGGAGAAATCGCTCACTGCCAACCAGCGGTGAAATGATGGCTGCCTGCGACTCGGTGTCCAGGGACTTCGATTCCAAAACCAGATCGTCTTTTCTCACCCCGAGATCCTCTGCCACTCTTCCCATCGCGTCGGCCACAGGGCCCGATCCAAAAATGTTCCCTTCCGACAAAATCATCTTTGAGCCGGGAATCTGTCTTTGCAGACGAATGCCCTCGATTAGCCGGGCCAGGGACGCGTGGGAGAGTTGAGCTGGGTTCGGTAGTTGTGAGC
The DNA here is from genome assembly GCA_051004635.1 of Pyrinomonadaceae bacterium. Classification (GTDB taxonomy): domain Bacteria; phylum Acidobacteriota; class Blastocatellia; order Pyrinomonadales; family Pyrinomonadaceae; genus PSRF01. The sequence goes on along the minus strand of JBPCKD010000212.1, from coordinate 2,056 downwards.
TATAAGACCCGCCCCCGCCAAGCACGACGATCCACTTGACCGGCTGCGACGCATCTTGCGAGGCAACCGATGCAGCTGTGAGGATAGGCGGATGCTGACGCTCGAGAGGCTGTAATAACCATCTGGTAGACACTCCATAACCCAGGAGAATGAGCAACAGCGCACCGGTGGACACCAGGAGTCTTCCGGCTTTTTGTTTTCGAGCAGTCCACAAGAGGATAAGTCCGACGATTAAAAGCAGTGAACAAAATGGAACAGGCAAGAGCAGAGGGCCGATAATCTTCTTCAAGAGGAACATTAATTTCTCCACTATCGAGTCTGGTTTTATTGAACTGCGTATTGTCCGGTTAAGAATAGTGATATTGCCACGGGTGTATCGTCCCATGTTAAATAAAAGGGTGACGAATATAAAGATTAGTTTCGCATTGTACTCATCAGGATGATTTTTCGTCTGTTCAGAGTTTTGGGAAAAGGGGCAAACGTGAACGTCATCAGCTTTATGAAAGTATACCCGCCTCGAAACGCTCTGGTTTTGAGATACCGATGTTCCCTTCTATACTGCGACGGAATCTCGTTTCGTTGCGGTCTGCGGTTTATGGGGTTTCAAACGCCTTGGTCTTTAAGAATGTGACAGCTCCAGCTCAATCTCAAAACAACCTTTCGGGATCCGAGAAATCTGAAGTCCAGATGCTGCTCGCTTGCGCCCGTACTGTTGTGGACGACAGCCAGGCGGCGAAGATCATAGCCCTGGCCACGGAGAAAATGGATTGGGAGCGTCTCGTCTATCTGGGTATCGGCCACGGAGTTGTACCTTTAATCTACCGGAGTCTAAACGCCATCCGCCCCGCAGGTGTTCCGGCCAGCGTACTGGAGCGTTTGCGTAATGAGGCGCAGGGAATTGCCGGGCGCAATGTTTTGCTGGCTACCGAGCTCTTGAATTTACTCGATTTGCTGAAAGCAAATGGTGTTTCGGCCATGCCTTACAAAGGCCCGGCACTGGCCTGCCAGGTTTATGGGGAACTGCGACTTAGAAGCTTCATCGACCTCGACATCCTCGTTCGCCGGCCCGATGTGCCCAAAGTACGTAATCTGTTGGCTGAGAATGGCTACCAGCCGCAACTCAAGATGACCGCGGGTAAGCAGCGGGCGATACTTCGGTCTGAATGCGATGAAGTTTTTACGGGAACCAATGGCCGGATATTGGAGATACATTGGGCGATAACTCCACCTTTCTTCTCTTTTCAACTTAGAACCGAAGATCTCTTTTCGCGCTCAACTACAATCGATCTTCTCGGAAAAAAGGTTCTGGCGCCGTCGCCGGAAGATCTGCTCCTTATACTTTCGGTCAACGGGACCAAGGATATGTGGAACAGATTGGAGTTCATCTGCCGGGTTGCCGAACTTCTGTACCGCTATCCCGAGATTCGTTGGCAGAGTGTTTTGACGCGAGCGCGAGAGCTCGGCGCAGATCGAATGCTCCTGCTGGGGCTTTTCCTGGCCCACCATCTTTTGGGCGCCCGCTTGCCCGAGGAGGTGTTACAAAGGTTGCAGCGAACAAAGATACTCTGGAGCCTGGCGAACCAGGTTTGCGAGAGGCTTTTTGTCAGGCCAGAAGATGTGCCGAGTCAGTTTGAGTTGACCCGCTTTCGACTTCGCAGCCGCGAACGTCTGAGTGATCGCCTTACGTATTGTTTCAGACGTGCGCTCTCCCCAACCTACAAAGATCTTGAGACGGTGTCATTGCCGCCTTCACTTGAGTTTTTGTATCCGTTAGTCAGACCCTTTCGTTTGATCCGCAGGTAAAAGCTGGGATTCGGTGGTGGTTCACTTTGGAGTTACCAGGATTGGTTGCGTCAATACAGAACCGAGCGCGGTAGCGCCGGATGCTAGGAGCCTGTCGGGAAAAGGCTTGAAGTTTCTACACCAAAAGAAAAGCAAGAAGGATTATAGTGAGGGGCATGAGCAGAATCTACCTGAGCTACGATCCGGAGCAGAAGCTACTGTTGCCGCCAGATTTGCGGGAGTGGCTACCTGAGGGTCACCTGGCGCTGTTCAT
>JBPCKD010000211.1:0-43483 GCA_051004635.1 Pyrinomonadaceae bacterium | reverse complement strand
GTGTCATTTGCTTCATAACAGCATCCTGTCATGTGCTCTGACCTCCTCCGCTCAGATCGGACACTTCATGTGTTAATTCGATCGGACATATCATGTGCTAACGACACAAAACGCCCCAATCTTGACTCTAAGCTGCTGAAAGGTTATCTTTACGAGGCTCAACGATGTTGGCAGCCTGCCAACATTGGCCAGCATCCGAGAATTCCTGATCTAGAAAACCTCCGCCCGCAATTAGTCCCACCGAAAACCTGGCCGCCAAGTGGCAGCTTTTACGATCCGACCAAGCTGGGGAACCAAATGACAATGAGTGAAAAAAGAAACTGGCGAAGCACCGCTCTCCTAACCAGCATTTCTACTCTTGGATTGTTACTCGTATGCTTTGGCTTGATTGCCACTGTCAGATTGCCTTTCCTGACCCGTGAGGGGCTGTTGTCGTGGTTGGTACTCCTCATCTTGACTCTGGCGGCAAGTCGTTTCACGGTCTCCATCAGTAGCAGCGTCGGTTGTAATCAGAGTCGAAAATCGGTAGCCGACGCGTTCGTGTTCCTGGCGGTCATCCTTTATGCGGTGCACCCTGCGGATACCGTGGGTCCGGCCACGTTGCTTGCGGCAGTGGTAGGCTTCGTTTCAACCTATGGACTCTCGAGCCGCAGAGAGTGTATGGTCACGACGGCAATAGCCGTTATCTCCACTTTTGTTTCGGCGTCCTGCTACGGATTTCTTGCGACAGTGTTTGCCAGTGACCCTTTACAGGGCTCCGGACACGGCCTGCCCCTCAACGTAATACTCGTACCTCTCTGCGTTCTCGCCGTCCTTCAATATTTTCTTAGCACTCTTGCAACGGTCTACTTCCTCAACATCGTCGAGGGCAAACCTCGTGTCATTCCTTCCCAGGAAAGTTTGGTTTGGACCTTAACCACTCAGGTCGCCGGCGCGGCTTCGGCCGTTCTTTTCTATTCAGCTATTCATGGCGCCGGATTCGCATCGGTTCTCCTTGGCCTTCTGATTACGGGCCTGGTCCATCTGCTTTCTAGATTTAACGAGAAGAGCCTGAAGGAAGTGCGTCGCACCGAAGCAGAGCAGCGGAAACATGTCGAGGAGATGGCTACTATTCACATGAACACTATTGAGTCGTTGGCGATCGCGATAGATGCGAAAGACCAAACGACTCATGGCCACGTTCGGCGAACTCAGATATACGCATCAGAGATGGGGAAAATCTTCAAAGTGGGCGAGCCCGAGGTGAAAGCGCTCTTTGCCGGGGCCTTACTCCATGACATTGGCAAGCTTGCGGTGCCTGAATACATTCTCAATAAACCGGGCAAACTAACCGAGGCGGAGTTTGCCAAAATGAAAATCCACCCGACTGTCGGTGGGGACATCCTGAGGCGAGTCAATTTTCCTTATCCAGTGGAAGACATCGTTCGCTATCACCATGAAAAATGGGATGGCAGCGGTTACCCGAAAGGCCTGAAAGGCGAAGGGATTCCGCTGGTGGCACGAATTATCTCAGTGGTTGACTTTTACGATGCCACGCGGTGTGACCGGCCTTATCGCAAAGGCATGAAACGTGAGGATTCGCTGGCGTTGCTAAGAAGCATGGCCGCAAGTGCTTTCGATCCTCAGGTCGTTGACAAGTTTATCGAACATGTCGAGGAATTCGACACGCTAATTGACGCCGAAGACATTCAAGAGCAGGTAGACGCAGAAATTCCTCAACACGACTATTTGACCACAACCAAACCTGACGCGGGTCTGGCGTCTGATTTGATGGGCACACCTGACAATGATGGTTTTAAATCGATCTCCGAAGCGCAGCGGGAAGTGTTTGCCCTTCATGAGATCGCCCAGACCATTGGCTCTTCACTGAACCTGAATGACACCGTCGCACTCGTCTCCAACAAACTTCGCGCTATAGTTCCCTTTGATACGTGCATCATCTTTGTCGTTGACGAAAAATCCGGTAAGGCCGTGGCCGCGCATGTGGCCGGCGAGGATGCGGATGTTTTCAGCCGGCGGCGAATGAATGTTGGCGATGGGATCACTGGCTGGGTCATAGCAAATGGTCGATCAATGTGCAACGCATCGCCGGAGCTTGATCTGGTAGGAGTCTCCGAGGAGATATCAAGGAATTATCGGGGAGTGTTGGTTTCGCCGCTGCTACGTGAAGACGGGGCCTTTGGTGCGATTACGCTCTACTCCAAGAGCCGCACCTCTTACTCGGTGGAGCACGTTCGTCTGCTGGAGTCGGTTTGTCAACATGCTTCCAGCGCACTCAACAACGCTTTAACTTTCGAGAAAACAAAAGAGAGCGCTCTTATCGACCCGCTGACGGAACTTCCCAACGCGCGCGGGTTCTACATGATGCTTGGGCAACGGATTGCGGAATGCCAACGCATGGGCAGGGAGTCGCTCGCTGTGGTGAGCATGGACGTTGATGATTTCAAGGCCATCAATGACCAATATGGACACGCCATCGGCGATCGCGTGCTGGCTAGTGTCGCGGGTGTGATCCGAAACGAATTGAGGCAAATGGACATCCTGACGCGCTATGCCGGCGACGAGTTTGTTGCCATTATGCCCATGGCTTCCAGCAGTATGGCTGTCATGGTGGGCGCGCGCATCAGAAGCGCTGTCGAAGCTCAAAAATTTGCCGTACGCACCGGGAAGGTTGTTCAGCTTTCCCTTAGCACGGGGGTGGCCTGCTTTCCGGAGGACGGCGAGACAACGGAAGAGCTTCTTACCGCGGCTGCTGGAAAAATGAGGAGCGATAAGCATTCGCGCAAGTCCGTTCTGACTCTCGCTAATGACCCGATCGGCAACCTCGACGCCTTAAGATAAGCAAGAGCTGGTAGGTTTCTTAAAGCGCACACTAGCGAAATGCGGTGTGCGCTTTTTGCTTTGAAGCGGTTGGTTTTGCACGTCTTTATGAACCTCGCGTATAATCCTCGCCGTTATTAAAACACCAATAACATTCGAACCTTCTTCCAAGGAGCCGCTGCTAAGGGCGGTTCGCTAGTCGAAAGCGCGCTAATGGCAAAAGCAAACTACGAAGTGGGAAAGCGTACGTCTGAGCCCTCCCGTCTGGGAGCGGAAGACAAGAGTGCGACTGGAGTGATCGATGAAGAAGCTCCGGAAGCTACTGACTCCGAGACGCTCCACAAGGAACATGAGGCGGTGAAGGAGGCGCAGAAGAGTCGTCTCGAAGCTATCGATCGCGACACTCTTGTTAGTCTCTACCACCAAATGCTGCTGGTCAGGCGCTTTGAGGAAAAATCAGCGGAGGCGTATAGCGCCGGAAAGATTGGTGGATTCTGCCACCTTTACATAGGGCAGGAAGCCGTGGCCATTGGAGCCATTTCCGCGATCCGAAAAGACGATTACGTCCTGTGCAGCTATCGCGAGCACGCACATGCCATCGCCAAGGGGATGTCTCCCGAGTCTGTCATGGCTGAGCTTTACGGCAAGGCCGGCGGATGCTCGAAGGGCAAGGGCGGGTCAATGCATATGTTTAGCAAAGAGGTCAACTTTCTTGGCGGACACGGTATCGTTGGTGGACAAATTCCTCTGGCAACCGGAGTTGCGTTTGCATCGAAATACAAGGAGACCGATCGAGTCACGCTCTGTTTCTTTGGCGAAGCCGCAGTCAATCAAGGGGCCTTCCACGAGTCGCTTAACATGGCCCAGCTTTGGAAGTTGCCCTGCATTTACATCTGCGAAAACAATCAATATGGGATGGGCACGTCACTCGCCCGCGCGATGTCGTCGCAGGACATTTCGCAGAAGGCGAATGCCTATGACATTGCTTCGGAGTTTGTAGATGGCATGGACGTGCTGGCTGTGCGCGAGGCAACGCTTCGAGCTGTTGAGCGAGCTCGTAAAGATTACCTGCCTACCCTGCTCGAGGTTCGCACATATCGTTTCATGGGCCATTCAATGTCTGACCCGGGCAACTATCGCACTCGCGCCGAGATTGAACGTCACCAGGAGCGTGATCCGATCAAGCTTTTCGCGGCAAGCTTGAAAGAGGAAGGCGTATTAGACGATTCCAACTTTCAAACGATCGAAGCGGAAGTTAAGGAACAGGTCGAGCGGGCTGTGTTGTTTGCAGAAGAAAGTCCGCTGCCCGAGCCTGACGAATTATTCACTGACGTTTATGCGAATCCAATAACGCCGGGTAAACGATAGCCAAAGCTGCAACGCGGTCGTTTACAGAACCGGGAGCGGACCGGGGCAAGCCCGCAGCCCGGCTGGGGTGGTGGTAGCGACAGGTGCAAGCACGCAACTAACGGAACGACCCGACTCAAGAACCGGAGGAGAGGAACTCTTAAATGGCTGTAGTAACTATGCGCGAGGCGCTCAACCAGGCTTTACGGGAAGAGATGCTGCGCGACGAAAGCGTTTTTCTCATGGGCGAGGAGGTAGCGGCCTATGAGGGAGCGTACAAGGTTACGAAAGGCCTGCTGGCCGAGCTCGGTGACAAACGCGTCATCGATACTCCGATAACGGAACTGGGCTTCGCCGGGTTGGGCGTTGGCGCCGCCATGGTAGGGCTTCGTCCGATTGTTGAGTTTATGACTTTCAATTTTTCGATTCTCGCCACCGACCAGATAATTAACTCAGCTGCCAAGATGCTCTATATGTCGGGCGGCCAGTTTAAGATTCCGATCGTGTTTCGCGGCCCGGGAGGTTCGGCTTTTCAGGTGTCGTCACAGCATTCGCAGGCCATCGAGTCGTGGTTTGCATATTTTCCCGGCTTGAAAGTCGTGATGCCTTCAACGCCGGCAGACGCCAAGGGGCTCTTAAAGTCGGCTATTCGAGATGACGATCCGGTAATCTTTATCGAACAGGAAAGAATGTACGGAAACAAGGGGGAGGTTCCTGACGATATTGACTTCGTTGTTCCGCTTGGCGTCGCAGACGTAAAACGAGAAGGAAAAGACGCCACCATCGTCGCCCGTTCGTTAATGGTTCCCATGGCTCTGAAGGCGGCGGAGGTCCTGGAAAAGCAAGGTGTCTTTTGCGAGGTCATCGACCCCAGAACAATTCGACCACTGGACATCGGCACGATTATCGAGTCGGTAAAGAAAACCAATCGCGTGGTGGTTGCCGAAGAGTCGCATCCATTTTGTGGCGTAGGGGCCGAGATTGCTTCAGAAATCACGGAGCGAGCGTTTGATTATCTCGATGCCCCGGTCAAACGCGTTTCAGGCGCCGATGTGCCGATGCCATATGCAAAGAATCTTGAGGATCGCGCCATCCCTGGTGTGGAACAGATTGTCGCTGCTGTTCGCGAAGTTGCTTACTTGGATTAGTGAATCGCAAATCGTAAGAACGTAATAGAGACAACGGCTGCTTAGACCCCAATAACTCGGCAGCCACGCGTTTTGCGATTCAGAAACTCCTGTTTACGATTCACGATTTACTATTTACGAGGATTGAATGGCAACTAAGGTAATCATGCCCAAGCTCTCTCCTACTATGGAGGAGGGCCAACTCTCTCGCTGGCTTAAGAAAGAGGGCGACAAAGTGTCGATGGGCGAACCACTCGCCGAAATCGATACCGACAAGGCAACTATGGAAATGCAGGCGCTCGGCTCCGGAGTGCTGCGCAAGATTCTGATCCAGGAAGGCGAATCCGCTCCGCTGGGCCAACTGATTGCCGTTATTGGTGAGCCTGACGAAGACATCTCCTCACTGATGACCGAAGCCCCTCCAACCCAGGAGGCGAAAACTCCCCAAGCCGAAGCGCCTGCGACCACAGAGCCTGCCGAGCCTCAAGCTTCTCCGGCGACTGGTGCCGAAGGAGGCGGCAATGCCGGCGCTGATGTTGGCGGACCGGGGCAAACCCGCGAGCCGGGACGGGTTGATGGTAACGGTGGCGGGTCGCCGCAACCGGTTGAAGTTGCCTCAAGTGGTCGCCTGATTGTTTCGCCCCTGGCCGCGCGGATGGCGGCGGAGGCTGGCCTGGATTTGCGCTCAGTTAGTGGTAGTGGCCCAGGTGGAAGAATTATTAAGCGTGATGTTGAAGGCTTAATCCGCGAGGATAAAGCTGCCGCTGCAACTCCCCAAGCCCCGGCCCCACGACTTCGTGCGATCGAGGGTGGTTTATCGCAGAAGGCGCCGATGCCGGCGTCAACCTACCACGATGAGCCCATTAGTGAGATGCGACGCACCATCGCGAAGCGTTTGGTAACTTCGCTCGGGCCTATACCGCACTTCTTTCTTACCACCGAGATCGAGATGGACCGGGCAGCGGAAATGCGCAGCGCCATCAAGGAGTTGGAACCTGATCTGAAAATTAGCGTCAACGACATAATCATCAAGGTCGCAGCCGCCGCACTGATGCAACACCCACAGGTAAATGCATCATTCCAGGAAAAAGCCGTGCGCTACTACGACCACGCGGACATCGGTGTCGCTGTGGCAATCGAAGACGGATTGATTACACCGATAGTTCGCTCGGCCGAACAGAAGTCGCTGAGCGAAATCGCCGCCGAGGTTCGCGATCTTGCTGAGCGCGCGCGCAACCGCAAATTGCGCCCGGAGGAATTCATGGGAGCAACGTTCTCCATCAGCAACCTCGGTATGTTTGGAATTGATGAATTCACGGCCGTAATTAATCCGCCGGAAGGCGCTATCCTCGCGGTGGGTGCGATGTCGCCAAAGCCCGTAGTTAGAAACAACGAGGTCGTGGTGCGCCAGATGATGCGCGTCACCATGTCGTGCGATCACCGCGTAATTGACGGTGCTACCGGCGCTAAGTTCCTACAGACCTTCAAGAAGATTCTGGAGAACCCACTCTTTCTGGTTGTGTGACGGGCAAAATTAGTGCCCTCTTTGGCAGTCCTCTTAATGAGAGATGGTCTTTGGCTTGGCGAAGGTTTCCACCAGGAGCACCGACTCCCATTTCCCTTTTGTCCTGATTCCGCCCAGCCGGATCACGTATAAGTCTAACGACTCGCCTTTCTTCAACTCCGCCTTGAACTGCGGAAGTAAATCCTTATTGACTGCCAGCCAGTACTCTCGTCCATCTTCGCTAAAAAGAAGTTCAGTACCATACGGCACTGTGTAGTGCTGAGGCGCGCCGGCATAACGTTGCGCCCAACTGTGAAGAACATCCTTCTTGTTTTTAGGTAGCGATCTCGCTGAACCGATGTAAGCAACTCTCACGCGGGAGGGGAAAAGATCGCTGAGCACCACCCGCCCACCTCCCTCGTCACGACTGCTCTCCGGTTTAGAGGCCGCGCCGATTTCCTTCAACGTACGAGGCTGGTAATCCTCTGCCGTCCGAGCCCTCTTAGGTCTGGGCCCGGGAAGGTCTTGCCCATAAAACGGGCCTCCGCCCAGCGCGCATGCGAGTATTAGGAGGAATTGGAGAACCATAGATTTCATTGTTCACTTACATTCCTGTATCAGGGATGATCTCTCACTCTGCTGACTATTCCCTGCTGCGCCCGATTACATCGGCTTTAATAAACTCCGCCCAGTTAGCGTTAATTTGCTTGCATGGAATCTTATCTGGCCGGCCGAAGATAATTCGCCACATCCTTGTGCATCTGAAAAATAGCCGCCTTCACTTCGGAATAGTCGGCCCCAGCTTCGATCAGACGGAGCAGGTTTGCGGTCAACTTGGGCGGTAGGCTGAGGCGTTCCGACCGCGTTTTGATTACGTTTGCGATCGCCTGAGTCGTGCTCTCTCCGGGCCCGTACATCATGAGCAAGACATTTGATTTCAACGACAACTCAAACAAGAGTGCGTGCTCCAGGTTGTAGTTAGTCGTAAGGGTTGCTCCTATCGGCTTCCCCGCTATGTTCAGCATGTACTGCAGCGCACTCGCCTTGTTTTTGATCTTGTCGCCGGTTTTTACTGGCAAATCCGGCAACGTCATATTGAGTTGTTTGGCGTTCCCTTTTGCTTTAACAAAAAGACTATTGACGGTCGCAGGAGCAACGTCTTCTCCATGGTCAACCGCCGCCAGGCTTAGTGTGTCGCCCAAGTCCCAGGCGGCCTGTTGGGTAGACTTCGGCGCAGTCTGGCCGAAAAGGCTTGCCGGACAGGAGAAGCTGACCGTGATAGCTACGAAAAAAGCGAGCGGTAAAACTGACTGTTTTCTCATGATTGTTCTCCCGTAAAAGAGAATCGATCTATTTCAAGAGGAATTCGCCAAAATCCTCCGTCAAGCTGTCCAACTCGGTTTTCAGATTTGGGTGCTTTTCGGAGAGACCCGCGACCTTCTTTAAGTAAGACGGAACAATGACGCGAAATTTGTTTTCCATTTCTTTATCCTGGCCGGCGCTTTTGCCCGCATTGAATTTCGATTTGAGCGAAGCTTTTTTGGAATCAAGGTATGCCTGAGCCTGCGCGACGCCCGCCGCTGTCGGGTTCGTATCAACCAGGCGCACAATCTCGTCCGCTACCATCATGTATTCTTCAAGGAAGGCCTCCCGGCCGCTTTTGCAGCCGGCCATTAACAGACAAATTGTTCCAATAGCGATTATCACTTTTATCTTCATTGTCGTCTCCTTATTAGGATCCTCATTCACCTGGATAAGACAATTCGTCAATAACACTTCACGCTCGGGCAGAATTTATTTGGTGGGTAAACTCGGGGAAAATCGCGGAAGAGCGAACGGCGATAGCTGGCGGCGGCGGGAAACCGCTGATTCCTGTTGGTGTTACGCAGGATCGAGAAGTGCCAGATAACCGCAGGCTAGCTCTGCGTCACCTGGGCGTCGTGGCGTCGTTGAACCGGCATGGTTTCGAATAATCCGAGGAGTCTCCGACTGATTCGAATTCAAGTGGCGTCTTGGGCAGGTCCCCTACTTGAATCTTAGGGACTTGAGAAAGCGCTGGACACGCGGGTCTGATTCGTTGGCGCCGCTGATGTCGATAGTATAGCAAAATTGCTTTTTGACGCTCGTCCACCTGAATTGGTCATCGCTTCGCCAGCATCCACACCTAACCAAGCCACGGCTGGCGCCCTGCCCACGGTCAACCGCCTGGCGATAAGCACCTGTACTTGCAGTTGATCGGGCAGGTCTCTCCCCAGAATGAGATGGCAAAGAGTCTCACCCGCACTTCAGCGCCAGCGGGCAAAACAGCGTCTGGAATCCGCCCGTACCGAGAAAGTGGCCAATGATCAAACGACCTTGAGCCCTATCGGAAGGTTTTTTCGAGAAACTAGATTGAACTCGCGGCGCGAATCATTGACATGACTTCATCGTTCATTTTCTTTCTCGCTTTAACAGCCGCGTCCAAATTGTCGTGAATCGCTTTTGGGTCTTTCGCTTCCGACCAGTCTTGGCAAGTTTTTCTTTCAAACTCCGCCATTCCCGACCAAAGCTTAAAGGCTTCGCTACTTCGTCCGAGAAATCCCGCCTCCTTGTTGTCGAAAGACGCTTGTCCGCTCATCGCTTCCCGCATTTTAGTCGAAGCCAGCGCAAACTTGTCTCGCGCCGTTTCGTAATCTTTTGCGGCGGCGGCAAATTTCGCTTTGTTCGTTTTCCAATCGCCCATCGTCGCCGCCATTTCCGCGCCGTAGCGATTTTCCAGCGAGATGCGTTCTCCAGCTTTTTTGTATGCCGTCACCGCTTCGTTCTCCGCCGTTTCCGCTTCCTTTCGCGCCGCTTCGTTGATTTTTACGGATTGCGAGCTGCCGCAGCCAATGATTAACAGAACCGCCCACAACAAACAAATAATTTTTCGGTTCATGATTTCTCCTTTCGTGAAATAGAACGGATTACCCGTTTTTCGGTAATCCGTTCCGCGAGGGCTTTTCCTACTTTATAGTAGGCAGTCACTCCGACGGCCATTATTGCAATCGCGCTCGCCGCGACATGAATAGTTAACGTAACCATCTCGTTTCTTCATCCATGTTGCCCTCCTCCAAAATCGGTTTAGGGTTTGCAACAACGGTCATCACTTTCGGAGGCATCTTACACTTACAAGACGTTTTAAGCGATACGTTTCATTGTTGACTATTGTAGGAGGACCTTCGTGAGCGAATGGGGAACGGGAAAACAAAGGGCAGCGACTACAGAATGAGGAACTGACCACCGGCAAACTTTTGCCGATATTCTTTTCGCCGCGTGTGAGTTTGATGTATGGACCACGCGAAGTCGGACGATTTGGCGGCCGTCCATATCAAGCGAGGAAATGTTACGGTTTTGAAATGACTAGACAGTGGTTAAGGCCCGAGGATATCCCGCCGATTCCCATTAGCTTCACCTCCTGACCCTCCATCACTCCCAAAAAACTTCCAGTAGTTTCGCCGTCGGGCTTGCACGTGACGAAATCCCGCTCTCCAGCAGTTAAGTAATAAGGCTCACCGCCGATAATTTTTAGCGCCCCCGAAACCAAAATGATCTTACCGCGATACTTTTCCTGGTTTTTCATTCGTCTTTCAATACTTACATTTATATTCGAAACTTCATTGAAGTATTCGTCCGCGGAAAACGTGAAATCTGGTTTGTCATCCGGTGAAATCGCGCCCTTGTTTTCAACCAGAATGCAATATTTGAATCTGGCAGTGTAGCCATCTGGTACCAAACACTTGATTCTCACGCGATCATCCTCTTTGAGCTTTTCAAAGTCAGCGCTTTTCGAGGCATCAATATCGCCGTATATGAAGTTTTTGCCCGCATGCATATGCGTCGAACGCCCGTCGAATTCGCCAAGCCGATAATATCTCCCCGACAGTTCGATTATTTTGCCCTTGAACTTTGCGACCTCTGAAGAAGATTTGCCGTTTGTTTGCTCATAATATTCTTCCGCGGTCATCGAAAAATCAGCTCTTACTTCAAGCGACACGACACTTGTCTTTTCGTTCGTCGCCACTGGCTGGGAGGAAGTCGGCGACATCGGGACAAAAGACAGGTTTGAGATCTGCATTCCTGCATTAAATGGGACAGTTTTAGCAAACGCTATCATTTCGTCGATCGATGCCGGTAAACGGCTGCCTTCTTTTGCTTCATAGTCGGAGATTCTGGTAACGAGAATGACTCTCTTTCGATTTCGCAGGACAAGTGCCCGAATGCAGACCTCGACATCTCCGATCTGATCTCCGCTCGAATCCTGGAGAACACCAGCCTTTTTTGACGACTCATTCCGGCAATAGGACGACCAATTATCCTTATGTTCGATGGCATCGCTCGCTCGCGCAAATGAATACATCCTGTATTGGAGCGGCTTTTTCTTACCGCGTTCTTCCGATTCGTAATCTGCGAAAACGCTTGATCTCAGACCGAAAATGCTGCCGGATGGGTATACCGGCCGTCGCAACTTAAAGCTTCCGACGGTCTCCGGTAATTCATCGCTCGCAAGAGTCGGATGTAGATTCCGATTTACCACAAGCAGCGCCACGATCGAGATAACGAAAATGAGAACACCGGTCGCGACACTTATGATCAACGGAGCTTTTGACCGTTTCCTTCCCGGTCCACCGATAAATTCATCCGGGCCGGGCAGAATGCCCTGTGACATAGCACGCTTGGCAACTGACAGATTTTGGACCGCGTCACATGTACGTGCAATCAGAACGGCGAATACGACCGGCACAACTAGAAGCGGAAGCACTAACAGTGAGGCAATGAGGACGCCAATTGGAAAAAATATAAAGATGCTGCTCGTGACTCTGGGCGCTGCCAATTTGTGTCGGTCAACGAAATTGTTGTATTCAGTGGGAAAGCTACCCCAAGCTCTGAAGATCCAATAGACACTGAATACGGGGATAAATAGAAAGCCGATCGCCTTTCCAACCGTGATTGGATTCACTCCATCCTGGATGCTGCTCCACATTTTGTACAGGAGCGCAAAGTTATAAATCATCGAGACCAGCACAAACTGCAAATACGCCAGGACGCCAATAACGATAACCATGGTCAACGGTTTTTCGTCCAGGCGAACCACGTAGTCGATCTGAAGCAAAAAGATAAATCCAACAATGAGCGCGCTTGCCAGAAAAATCACGAAGCTAGCGAGATATGCTCCGAGCCATATTTTCTTATTCATGCTGGTGTCCAGATTCTAGTTCTGCCTCACCTGTCCGTCGTCGCGTCGTTGAACGGGCATGGTTTCGAGTAATCCGAGGAGCTCTGGCTGATTCGCAGTAAGCGGGGGAATGACCGCCTTCCCGGCTTCAAAAATCAATTCAACAGTTATACGCTTTGATCCCGCCATCATGGCCGCTTGAGTTGCGGCCACAGCAAAATTTCCCCTGGCGATACTCACGCTTTTGTAATCGAGATAGTAGAGTTTTTCCCAACGATACTTTTGACCGTTGCGGGTCGTCACACCTTCCCGATCCATGAATTTCGCCAATTTCTTTCGTGTCATTCGGGGTAAGAAGATGATGGCGGAAAACAGTGCCGCAAAGATTATGAACATGCCCCCACTGCAACCCAGGTAACGAGGGATAGCGTCGCTCCAACCCTCATTAACCGCTTTGAAGATTGCACCAACAGCCAGGGCGATAGGCAAACCAAAAAAGACGAGGGCCAGGAACGCGATCGCTAAACCCAGAACGACTTTCGCGACCGGCGAGCTGTATCGCAACTGAACTTCGACTCTATTCACCAGCGTCTGCCTTGCCCAATCTACCACTGGCTGATTAGTAAATTCCGCCATGTTTGCCTCAATTTGTCTAGATGGGAATCGGTTCTACATGTTCTTTATCTGGCGAGCCGAAGATAATTCGCCACGTCTCTGTGCATCTGAAAGATAGCCGGCTTGACCTCGGAATAGGCGGCTCCAGCTTCAATCAGGCCCAGGAGCTTTACGGTCATTTTGGGTGGTAGGCTGAGGCGCTCAGACCTCGTCTTGATTACGTTTGCGGTCGCCTGAGTCGTGCTCTCGCCGGGCCCGTACATCATCAGCAAGACATTCGACTTCAACGATAACTCAAACAAAAGTGCGTGCTCCAGGTTGTAGTTAATCGTAAGGGCTGCGCCTATCGGCTTTCCCGCCAAATTGAGCATGTACCGTAGCGCACTCGCCTTGTTCTTGATCTTGTCGGCGGTTTTTGCAGGCAAATCCGGCAACGTCATATTGAGCTGTTTGGCGTTCCCCCTGGCTTTAACAAAAACGCTATTCACGCGTCCGAATCCGGCAGTCTCTTCATCGCGCATATGACTTACCTTGCCCCTGCAGGACAGCCGAACAAATCGTCCGACGCGCTCGAACGATACGTCTCGGTGCTGTACGTTCCGCCGCCCGCGTAGTCCTGTTTGATGGTCGCCCCAATGACGCGGCAATACGGATGATCGTCGCTCGAATCGCGGACGTAGGCGTAAGCGGTTTTGTAGCGGTAACTCGGAAGTAGATTGTAGTTGTCTTTCTGAATTTGCCAGCCTGCGGTGTTGAGGCCGATGCGGTGAACCTTGACCGTCGCGGGGTTCTTGAAATATCCCATCAACAGTTTTTCGGCGACAGGATCGCGGAATTGGAAGGCGGCGGCATTCGGCTTGTAAGCCGGCAAACCCTTCGCGGCGGAAGCGGCCAGCGCATCGAGCACGGGATCGAGATTCGGCTTGAACTCCAATGCGTTCGAATCCTTCATCCATTTCTCACGCGTACGTGGCGACACGGCGTACAGCACGTAGTTGTGGTTCGTAGAACTAGCCATGTTGCCCTCTTCATCCACACGCTTCTGCGTTTTGGCGATGTCTTCCAGATGGGCGCGTAGCCAGATGCTTTCCGAGACCCGTAGGGATTCCTTTGCGCCAACGGCGCATTGCAGGTATTGGTCGCGGTTGGAGGTGATCTCTTCCCAGATGGCGGGGTTATCGCGGTAATTCAAAAACGTATTCGGGCGTGCCTGGAACTTGCTCTTCAGCAGACTTTCAAGTTCCGCGAGCTTCGGCAGTTCGGCCTGCAAATTCTGTTTCATCTCCTTCGCGTTATTGTAGCGAGGAGGGTGGAAGGCGTTGCCGGTTACTTTGATCAGCTCCAGATTGTGTTTCTTGGCGTAGCACTCAAGATAGGGGTCGAGGTACTTCGACTTCGAAGTGTCATTACTGAGTTCGGCGAATACCCACCTGTCGAAAAACGGGTACAGGGAATTGGCGTTGTACCAATAGGTGTGGTTCGGGTGCTCCGCGCCGGTGGCCTTGTACTTGTTGCCAGACTTGGCAACGATGCGAACGGCGCTAAGCGAATGAAAGCGATCAACGGCAACTGCCATGTCATTCACATTCAGATTGGCGTTGTAATCGGGCGGGGCTTGAGGGTTGGGCTGCTGGTCGTCCGCCGGCGCATCGTCGCCGCCTCCCCCCGAACGCGGCGGCTCCGCCTTCGGTTTTTTAATCCGCGGAATGTCGGGAATCTTGATCGTGATCTGCGCCGAAGCCGCTTGCAGACCGAAAGCCGTGAGAATTAAAAACGCGAGAGCCAGGTACGAAATCCTTCTCATTATTCCTTCTCCTTCATGAGCGCCGAGAGGCGGAAAACCGTGTTTGATTTTGTCTACCACCTCGTTAAGACGTTTCGGGGAAAACATTTCATCGCGGGTTGGATCGTTTGGCGGGATCGAGCACAAGGCGGCAAAGCAGCGTTACGGAAGGGGATCGAAGGAGTGAGATAGAAAGAGAGAGGAATCCGAATGCACGCGAGAACGCGCATTTTGAACTATGGAGTAAAGACTTCATCTGAAATCTGCTCTAGACTTAGCCCCGCCATAATTCATTCGCTTAATCAGCTTTGACGAGCCGACAGTTCTTGAGATTACCGGAAGAATATTGAGCCTCGAATGTTCCGACGACGGTAAGGTTGTGGTCGCCGGATGTAAGATTTCTGAAATCCGGTATGTCCGGCGGATTAACTCCGCACCTAATAGTCGGCGAACCAATCAACGTAGCATCCTTTGCGCCTAGAAAGATTGAATATGCGCCGCCCGCCGCAGCTCTGGAAGAAATATAAGAATATCCGTTAATGGTAATTTCCTTGCCGTTGTATTGAGCGACGCTTTCCATTGATTTCTTAGTCTTTACTGCAAGGTCGGACGCGGACAGCGTTTCGCCGCTCGGTGGGGCGAGTGTGCGGGGCAGAATTGTGCTGGGAAAGCCGCTTAAAAAATCCCGTATTTGTTTGCCCGGAAATTCGCCGTTCGGGCTTGTCCCGGTAATAATCGCGCCCGGCGCACCGCGGTCACCGAAGGTGCTTTTGGCGAAAACGGTCGCAGTTTTGTAATCAATTACGCCGACATCGCAAACAACATTGAAAACTTCTACCGATTGAGTTGTGGAAGATCCGCCCTGGCGGTAATTTCCAAAATCTCTCACTTTTCGACACTCAATTTTTATCAAAGTCTCGATTTCGTCCGGTTTTCTAGCGTAAATCTCAGCCGGAAGAAACTCTTTATTCTCCCCCGGCGAAGAACTTGAGAATTCACCATCGTAAGAAAAACGGTCAAGCATTGCCACCTTTGCTTCTTTGTCTTTTCTGACGACGGCGATTTTGCCTTTTAATTTTTCTTCGCCCCCAAGTTTTTCGCTGGTTTTAAGGTTAACCAGGTCATCTTTTTTGGCAAGCATTTCGGGATATTTTTCGGCTTTGTTTTTGGCGGTTCGGTCAATAATAAAACAGCCCGAAAAGAGAATTCCGGTTAACAGCGAACTCAGCAAAATAATTATTCTGTTGGTTTTCATTAAATTTCTCCCGCGGTCACCTTCTTCACCTCCGTACGCGCCCATTCACGCAAGGCCGGGGTAGTTGAACGTGTCGTTCAACTCGTTAAGACGGTTCGGGAAAAACATTTCATTGGAGGCTGGATGATTTTCTTGGGCGGATCAGCTTTTGCGGAGGGCCGTGGATGAGAGGCACAAGGATGCGGTTGAGCAACAGACGAGAAGAGGGTTAATGACCGATGCGTCAGTTCATGTCAGGAGGCACGGGCTGATTTTTGAGTTCCGTCTGTATCACTCAGCGGTTGCCGTCGAGGTTGGCCCACTCGCCGGACTGTATGAAGTTGGCCCAGTAGAAGGGATGCAATTGCGCCTTACGTTTGAGCAGGTCCAGTTGCACCTGCCGCAACGACTCGCCCCGCCCCATCCCCCGTTTGAGATTCTGGTAATAGCTGGCCATCAGGTTTCGGGTCGAATAGTCACTGACGGGCCAGAGACTCATAACCAGGGATTCCGCGCCCGCCAGGACGAAGGCGCGGCGTAAACCGTAAACACCTTCGCCGTTTCGCACCTCGCCCAGTCCCGTGTCGCACGCCGACAGCACGACCAGCTTCGTCCCCCACAGATTCAGCCCCGACGCTTCCAGCGCGGTCAGGATGCCGTCGTCGTTCGCCGCGCCGCTGCGCAGGTTCGCGCCCGCCAGCGCCAGCCCCGAACGCAGCAGAGGGTTTTCGATCCGGGCATTCACGCTGAGGCCGCGCGTCGCCAACTGTATGTTAGCGGCGGCGGCGGCTGTTCCTCCTCCTCCCGCGTCTTCCAGAAAGAAGCCGTGGGTGGCAATGTGCAGCATGCGCGGCGCTGCCACCTGCTTGAGCGCGGACTCTGTCGCCTGAGCGCCGCTCAACAAGTTCGCCTCGGGGAAGAGTTTCTTGATTGTTTCCGCCTCCCGCGCCGTGCCGCCGAGCGGGGCGAAGTAAACTTCGGACAGTCCGCGGGCATTGGTCACGCTTCTGCTGCGCCTGCCGCCGGAGGCGGTCGTTTTCGATGCCTTGCCCATCCGGGCTATCCGCTCCGTGACGGGTTTGCCGAACGAGGGGTCGGCGACTACCAGCGGCTCGCTTCTGCTTTCACGCGCCAACTGCATTCGCTGGAGGTCGCGCCCGCTCGTCAGATAGGTGAAAGAATAGCGCTGGATCAAATACAGCCCCTGCTCGTTAACCAGTGCTTCGAAAGGAATAAGGTTGAGCGCGCCGTCGGGCGAGATAAACAGTTGCGTGGCGTCGCCCAGAAGCGCGCGGATAGGACGCATCACCTTTTCATCTAAGACGCGCGCCAACTCGCGCACGTCGCGGCGGCGGTGCGGGTCGCGCAACGCTTGACGCAGCGCGCCGACAGCGCCGTCAATCTCTTTCGCTGCGCCGAGTTCTCGCCACTGCGCCTCGCCTTGCCGGCGCAGGACATAAGCGACGAACTGCGGTTCGCCAAAAGCCTTTGCGCCATTTGCTTTGGGATCGAAGGGGCGATAGACGGCCAGTTCAATCAGCGCCGAATGATCCGGGATGAGTGACCGGACGTCAGCGATCGTCACCGGTCGTGGCTGCTGGTAAAAGCCCGCGCTGCGGCTGCTGATTTCACCTTCGATTTTTTCGCGCTCTTCTTCCAGAGCTTTAATCTGTTTGCGATGATCTGCGAGAGACACGCCCTGCGGCTCACTGAGGACGAGCCGCGCCAGTTGTGATGTACTGGCACTCAACCGGTCTAACAACGACTGATCCTTTGCGCCGAAGCGATTGCGCAACGAGGCGAGGCTATTAGACAGCGCATCCTGCACGCGCCCCTTGCGTTGTAAAATAGTTGTCACCGCCAGATCGCGTGCCGTTGAATTATCCGGCGCGAGATCGGCGTGGAGCGAGATGTTTCGAGACCAGCGCAACGACAGCTTGTTGAGAAAGACCAGCTTTTCACGCTCGGAACCGACAGCCAGATTCAACCCAATGAAACGTTCCTCAAGTTCGCTCGCTCGTGATTGAAACTTTACGGCCTCGGACGAGCGTCCTCGTGCGGCATAGAGTCGTGCGAGACCGAACAGAGTTTCTTGAGCGTTAGGACCAGTCATCCCGGCCTTCTGCTCGTGAATTGACATCGCTCGCTGGTAGAAGGCTTCGGCTTTCGCGTAATCGCCCGTGGTGGTGTAAAGCATGGCGAGGTCGTTCAGATTCCCCGTCAGTTGGATATCATCCGGCCCGAGGGCTTTTTCGGCCAGAGTCAGCGAGCGTTGAAACGCCTTTTCGCCCTTCGCGTAGTCCCCCGCGTCGTAAGCCGCGCGGCCAATCGAAGTGATTGAGGCTGCGAGGTGGAAGTGATCCGGCCCAATTAGTTTTTCCCGGATGACGAGCGCCCGTTGATAATAGCTCCCGGCTTTTTCGTAGTCGCTTCGGTCATAGTAAACATCTCCGAGATTAGCCAGAACAGATGCGACAGTAAGATTCTCCATCCGGTGCGTCTTCTCAAATATGCCCAGAGCTTTTTGGAACATCTCTTCCGCTTTGAGGGAGTCTCCCTTGTTGTCATAAAATGTTCCAAGCGAGTAGAACTCGCCGGCGATATCAGGATGATCCAGCCCGAATAACTTCTCCTTAATCTTCAGAGCACGCTGGTTTATCGGCTCCGCGCTCGCGTAGTCGCCCGTGAGCGTATAATTATTTCCCAGATACCCGAGCGTCTCGGCGACTTCAAGATGTTCCGGTCCTAACACTCTTTCACGAATCTCAAGCGCGCGTATCAGCGATGGACGCGCTTCCACATATTTGCCGCCACGATGAAGCTGAAAAAACTCATCGAATAACTTGCGCGCTTGCTGCAATGCTCGCTCATCCTCGGTCGCCGGGCGTAGTTGTACAATACGGATTTCATAGCGGCCTGCGGGAGCCTTCCTCCTTGCGTAAAGGTCGAGCCGATAGATTCCGGCTGATTCGGCAACTCGCTCGAACGCCACTTCAGGCCGTCTTTGAGGAATATCAATCATCCAACTGGTCTGACCGCCCGGCTGTTGAAGCGACACGCGGACATCCATGCCTAGTTGCTTAATCGCTACTTTGACGTATTGCCCTTCGGCCAGCGTGATTTGATAGCTGTGTTTCTGCCCTTCGGCGAATTCGCGTTCAACCGGCTTGCCCTCTTCAAGCGCGGTAACTTCCTGCGTGCTCTGCGTTCCCGTGCTTTCTTGCGTTGGTGATTGAGCCGGAGATGGGCGACCGCCCGCTGCCTGTGCGTTCAGGCCGAAAGGGCACTGAATCCAAAGCAGGATGAATGGTAGGAGACTACAGGTTATCCGTTTGAACATAGCCCTCCCAACCGTGCTCGTATGAAAGTCTCGTCGGGTTGGAGGGTTATTATTTCACTCTGAACGGATAATCACCAATAATCTCAGGCGCGTCGGAAGACGAGACGCCCGTGACCCGTAGCAGATAAACGGTCTGAGGCTTGAGCAGACCGGCACGAAAGCTCACGCTGACGGCATGATCGTCGCCCGTCGCTCTCGCCCTGAGCTTGCCGCTGCGCCAGTGGATTTGGTTGCCGGTCTGATTGATGAGCGCAACGCGGTAGGCGGAAAAATCGTTAGGCTCAATCATCAACTGCATCACCACGGAACCGGCGTCAGGCGGGAGGGTGACTTCGCGGATTTGCCCGGCGTCGCGCATCTGAGGCGCGAGGATGAAGGAAGCGATGCCGACTTTGCCTGGCGGCGCGGTCGGCTGTCCTGTAGCCCGTTGTTGCCGCTGCGACTCTTGCTTCTTCAACTCTTGCTCTAAACGCTCGCCCTCCTCGCGCACGCGCGCGAGCTCCAACTCAGTTTCCGCGCGGGGGCGCCGGTCTTCAAGCTCCCTTTGCAATTCCTGCTCGCGCAGCGCTGGCTGCTGCCTCCGCACCTCCGTCTGGTTGGGCCGCCTGCGCAGGCGCGCGTTCTCCAATGCCAGCCAACCGACCGCGACGATGAGCGCCAGCGTCGCTAAGGCCGCGCCCCACCGCAAAGCCGGGCGCGGCGCCGCGAGGAAGCCTAATGAGAAAAACCGCCAGGAGCCCTTCCCTTTCCTCGCAGACTTGTCCTGAGTTTCCGTCCCTGATTCCGATGCCTTAGTTGCGGCGCTTTTTTCGGCCACGAGTTGGAAAGCCCGCGCGAACTTTACCTTCTCGCGCCCGAGCGGCGAAGCAAGGTAGTGTGACTGAAATCGCTCCAGCGTTGCGCCCGCCAGTTCGCCCTGAACGTATGAGTCAACCAAATCCTTTTCGGCGGCCTTCAGTGCCTCCGCGAATTCGTCGTCAGTAAAACTCAACTCATCCAGACGCTCGGCCTCCGTCTCGAGCAGAGCGCCGAGCAGATACCGCGTCAGGGTCTGATCGTTGTGTGTCTGTTTACTCATCGTGAACGAAGGTGATGCAATTCCGCCTCAAACCTATAAGACGATGTCCGAAAAATATTTCACCCCAAATACTTCACCCCAAGCCGACACAACGCTTAACGCAGTCTTCGAGCCGGTCGCGGATGCGGCAGGCGCGGATGCTGAGAGCGTTCATCGTGATGTCGAGCCTTTCCGCGAGCGCGCGTCGGTTTTCAATTTTGACGCGCTCCTTCCCGGTGTAATACTGCGTGATGACTTCGCGGTGGACCGGCTCTAAACTTCCTGTGCATTGCTCAAGACAGTCGAGCATCTTCTCTTTAACTTCATTTTCCTCGTCGTCTTCAATTGCGCCGGGGCCACCGAAACGCGGTAGACGCCGAATCTCTTCGAGCAGAGCGCCGTCCTTTTGAGCGCCGCGTAGGTGTTCCATAAAGACGAAGCGCGCGATGATATAGCAATATCTTGCGGGAGCTTCCGTCTCGATCACGCCACCTTCCTCCTCTAGCCTCCGAGCCACGCGATTCAGGGTTTCGTCCGCAAGCTCGTCGGGCGTCGCACAGTTCTTACGGTCGAAATAGGAGACGAGACGGAGGCGCATTTCCAGATATCTTAGCCCCTCGGAATTTATCCCTTCATCCAGCCAGTTGAGAAGCCGATCAAACGCTGGCGAGGTAAGCGTCCATTCTTTCTTTTTCTGTACTTCTGTCAGAGAAGCCTCGCTCATTATTCTGCCCATCAGTCACAATATCGGGGGTGTCTCAAAGGATAAACTTTAGGCTGTTCGACATCAACGACCGGTGTGGGCACTATCGTAGTTCAGGCTTCGTCATTCTTCTGAGAGACACCTTGGGATTAGGCATCGGCGACGCTGTACCCTTGAGCGGCCGTGCGCATTCCGGTTGGGCTGCCGGGCGCGCTGGTGCCTGCCCCCAACTCCTCTCCATACGGCAGGTAGTCGTGCCGCGAGATCACGGCTCCGGCTGCATCCATCAGAACTCTGGTCGAGCCTTGCCGGTCAGCCATCCGATAGCTGGTCACTTTCGTGCCGTTTGGTTGCACCTCATCGACAGCCAAAAGTCTGCCGCCGCCGTAGATGTTTAGGCGCTTCAGCACGCCATAGCCCGTGCCACCGGTCGCCTCATACTCTGCCACCACGCTGCCCTTGATGTCGTAGAAGAATGTTCTCGTCACTCCGGCCTGGGTAGTCTGCACCCGCTGGCCCAAGCCATCATAGACAGACGTCGACGGGTTTGAACCGTCCAGATTTGCAGACCACGTCATCCTGCCTTCCGGATTGTACTGATACTGCAGCCCACGGAAGTTGGCATCCGTTAGCGTCTGCCCAGCCGCGTCGTAGGTGATGCCCGCAGTCGTGATGCGATTCGTGGCGGAGTCGTAGGAGAGATTGGCAATACTCATGTTCCAACTGGCTATCACTCGATCGCGCAACTCCTTAATGTGGACCGCTAGAATCGGCTGCCCTGGAGCCAGGCCTGCACTGTAGGCCAGTGACGGCTGCCCCAGAGCCTGGTCCAAGGCCGCCCGCATTTCCAGGATCGGATCCGCCTGGATGAAGCCTGACAACGAAGTCTGCCACGAATAGGCAGCTTGTCCCAGCCGCGCACGCAGGTCGTTGATCGCGGTCCGCAACTCGGTGATATGTAGCGCCTTGATTACTACCCCACCGGCGGCCAGCAGATCCGGATCGGTAAATACAGGTGGACTCCCTTGCGCAGTGGCGGTGTTGGGCGCCGCTGACCGCGAAGCGTGATGCGACTTGGAGCTGGCACGCGGTGCGGCGGTGCGCAGTGTGGCGGGCAACTCGAGGTCGGACCTGGCGGTGAGTTGTTCGGTGAGGAGAGGCACCTTGGGATCGCTTGGTTGTGCAATCGCAACGGACGATCCGGTCGCTACGGCTCCCGGTTCTGATTGGGTACGTTCGCGCTGCACGCTTATTGCAGGCAACATGGCACCCCAGCGGGGCTGCCCCGCCGGGGACCCCGCGATGCCTGCGCTCCCAGGGCTCCCAGCTTTTGCCAGATAACCAATGCCGGTGATGCGGGTGCGGTTGCCGTAGCGATCGTAGTCATAGTCGGCCTGCCAGCTCAGCGAACTGTTATCTCCCCGATACTCGCTGGCCACATCCAGGCGCGACAGCGAATCGTAGCTGAACCGCTCTTCCCATTGCTTCGTGGGTGATTGGGGCGTGCCGCCGATGAATGCATCCGTGCGCCCTAACTGTCCGTTGTTCTTTAGCGCATCCACGGCTCCGGTCGACTGATTTACCTGGCCATACTGGTAATCGTAGCGCTGGTAAACCACTATCGGACCACTTAAGTGAGTTCAAAGCCTTCGACTACTGAGCGCACGATCACGCCTCACCTTGCCCTCGTAGCGGTGCAAATCATGTTTGGATTTTGCCGAGCTGGCCCCAAGCTGCTTCGTTTAGAGGGGGGCCCCGCCCCCCGGCTCAAGACACGTTGAAATCGCGAATTGCACCGGCGGGCGGTGCCCGCCTCTAAACGAAACGAATGCCCGCCTCTAAACGAACCTATTTCAATGGAATGCTTAAGGGGGTGACGATCCGTCCTACCTGATATAGATTCATCTGCTTGTCCCAGTAAGGCGATCGTTCGTAAAAGAACCGTAGTCTCGCCCGCGGGTTTGCCGCAAAACTGGGATCGCTGGCCAGCTTTGTTTCAAACTCCTGGCGCAGTTGCGGATTGCTCGCCAACATCTCTCGCGCCAGCTTCTCCACAACATAATCCTCGCCATACTCCTTCTGCTCGAAGGTGGCATTGAAGAATCCCCAACGAACCAGCGAGTCAGGCGCCTCGGGCTCGAGTAAATTAATCGCAACCCTTGCCCATTCCTGGGCCAGTGGAACAACTACGGAACCTGCCGGGAAGGTGCGGCGCTCTTTGACCATTTCAACCTGGAATGAAGGCATCAACCGGCCTTCGAATGGGCCGGTGGCCCACTTAACATTTCGAAAACGATAACTCTCGACCTCAATCGCCGCCGCCTCCTTTGTTGCTTGCAGCGTGAGTCCATGAGCCCTAAGAACTTCAATTGCCTCTTTCCATTGCACGGGAACGATGTAGAAGAGCGGCGGCGCAACCGCGGCCTTCACGCGGAAGTCGTCGTACATCGGGACCGTCAAATCGAGCGGCTTAGAACCGAAAATCACCCGAGGCACACCCGATATCTCGCTCAGCTCAGTGTGATACTCGACCCCCTTGAGTTCGTAAGGCCTGGACTTGTCGGTCAGTTCGAAGTCCAGCGGAAAACGACGTGCAGGATCGTAGGTACGGCCGTCGGCCAACGTCTTCTCATCGGCTTCGCGTCCCGCGGCCAACAGGCTTTCCGGATCGCGGTTGACCTCTTCCAGGGTGAATCTCAAAAAGTCGTAAGTGCCGATAACGCGTGGGCGGTAGGGCTTCAGCATGTGCGTCTCGATCAGAATCCCGGGCCGGTTTCTGAGCGGTATATAACCGGTTGAAAAGCGCGGACTGCCGTTGAAGTCACGAATTCCTTTGGTGAGATCGCGGTTATCTATGAACTCCAAATACCACGAAACGATGTTCCCAGCAGCTTCCGTTGCCGACGCTACGCGGTCGTCGATAACTTTCCTTTCCCAGGCAAGGACGCTGGGTGCCACACCTGCGTGGTGTTCGTGATGGTAGGTGATGTTAACCCGATAGTCAGCGCCATTCGTTACATGGCAGTCGATGAACAGATCGGGTTTCCAGGTGTTCCACAATGACAGCCAGGCACGCGTTTCCGGCGTATCCGCTTTCATGTAATCGCGGTTCAGATTCTGATACGTGCTGGTGGTGCGCCACCCCATCTCAGCTGGTCCGTTTTGGTTAATCCGATTGTAAGGACTTACTCTCTCGTGACCGTCGGTGTTGTAGATCGGGATGAAAAGCACGACCACGTGCTTGAGCAATCCCGGTCGCGTTTTGGTAATGGCGATGTCGCGCAGCAGCGCTAATCCCGCGTCCTTGCCATCCGACTCACCGGCGTGAATGCACGCCTGGATCAGAATCACGGGCTTGCGTGCGCGCCTGGCAGCTTCCGGCGTAAACGTCTCGCCTTCCGCGGCGATCAGCAATGGAAGATCGCGTCCCTCGCCACTCTTGCCAAAGCTCTGAAACTTTATTAGCGGCGAGGCTTGATCCAGGCGCTTGGAGTATTCAATGGTTTCGGCATACCGCGGCGTCTCTCGATAATCCGAATTCTCGGCATGCGTCAGCCACTCTTTCGGTATGGAGGTATTTTGCTTTTGTGACATGGTGGTGGTCTGGAAAAGTGACAAGAGTAGGAATGCAAAAACCGGGACTACTCTTGTTCGCAGCGTTATCAGGTTTTGCACTCTATTTCGGCGAGATTCCGAGCCTCAATCCTTTGACTTAAAAGCCTACCAGGCTGCGGAAAAACTAAGAACGATCCACGAACTGACACGAAGCGACACGAAGAAAGTCCTTTGTTCGAGTCATTTCGTGTGCTTTCGTGGATCGTTCGGTTTTTCCTAAGAATGGCCCGACCTTTTTTCAGCAGCCTGCTAGGAGAGATCCTTTTGACAGGCACGACACTGGCTGCGGCGCTTCGCGTTTAGAGTGCCGCAGGCCATGCATCGAACGTACATCGCGCGAGCAAACCCGGTTGTGATGACCGCACTCAATCCCAGTATGCCGACCAAAACAACCACGTTAAGCAGCAGATCTCTCAACTGCTTTGGGTCGCTTTCAAATTGTTTAGATACTCCTGGCCCCGCTTGAACCCTTGTCGAAATGCTTCTTCGGACCCAGCGTCCCGCGCGGAGGCGCTCAATTCAGAGCTAATCTCCTCATAGGCTTTGCCTCGCCTCTTTGGATGGAGGGCGGCCTCAAAACCGCGGCGGTACGCAAGTTCATCGCTGGAAAAATCCCCGCCCTGCGCTCGATAACTCTCCTCCTCAACATCGCGCAAGCCCAGCCACCAATCCTCGCGCGCCGCATCGACGCTTTCCGCTCCCGCCTGGGCCATGACATTGCGGGCGCCTTCAGCGGATTCGGTGTCATCGGCACAAGCAATCACAACCGTGCGGCCCTTCCTTAAAGCGTCTTCATAAAGGTAGAGCTCGTCATGTGGTATTCCATCGGCCAGGCCTTTTTCCAATGCAGCCCCGGCAGCCGCGCCCGTTGCGGCTCCGCCCAGCCCTAGCAGCGCCGCGCCGATAATGCCGCCGGCGATGACTGGCCCAACTCCGGGAATCAGTAAGCTGGCCGCTGCCGCACCCAGCGAAGCTCCACCGGCCACACCCATTGCTCCACCTACCGTGCCTCCCATTGCGGCGCCCATTCCTGACTGTTCGGTCTCGGTTGTAGGAACAGCCGCTTCAACCGCCTCGTCCGTTGCGCCGGGAGTCAAGAATGCAATTCTGTCCTCGGCGATGCCGGCTGAGCGAAGGCCCTGAATGGCACGCTCGGCATCGGCGCGCGAATGGAATACTCCTGCAACTGTTTCCATGCTTGAAAACCCTCCTGCTGTTATTTTGTCTGCCATTAGACCAATGCTTTATGGTTTACTTCAAGCTGAAGCAGCTTCCGACACAAATCGTTGAGGAATTCAGCAGAGCTATGTTAGAGTCGGACTCAGAATTTGTCAGAGTCAAACTACCAAAAGGGGCGCACAGTTTTGTTCGATATCGTAGAAAAACATTGGCCCATGTCAGAGGGCGATGGCAAAGCCGCCCGCAAAAAGAGGCCGCGAATACTTGCGATTACAACCGACTGCTGCACGGGCTGCGCCGGATCGCCGGCTTGCATCGAGTACTGTCCCATTGAAGCCTGCATGTTCTGGGTCCCTGACGAGGATCATCCGCCATTCGGACGCATTGAAGTTGATCCATATCTCTGCATCGGCTGTCAAAAATGCATCAGCAAGGGACCCGACGGCGCATTTCTGGATGGCTGTCCGTGGGACGCAATTGAGATGGTGCCAACCGATGATTGGGAAGCCGTGCACGGGATTACTCTGCCTGACCTTCCGCCTGCACCGCCGGCCGCGTAGAACCGACCAAGCAGAACCCTAAAGATTTTCCATATCTCATTTTCCATTGTTCATGCTTATATCAGAACCGGGAGCAGTAGCGACTGGGTCAACGCCAGGACCGAGGCTATGGTAGTTGAAACCCAGTCGCTACCGCTCCCGGTTCTGATATGCCAGAGCGAAAAATGAAAGTTGACAATTGAGAAGTAACTGTAATTTCAGCGCTTTACGCACATTGGATTATTGCACGCGGCTCTTGATTGACTTGGCCGTCAGGGCCGCTTGTTCTTTAATGCGTTCAGAGACCGGCTCGACACCCTGGGCGTAACGTTCTACCGCAACTAGATCTGAGGCTCCACCAACCAATGTAAGTCCACGCAGCGCTTCCCAAACACTTCCTTCGTCTGAGTTAATGGTCAACAGCACTGCTCCGGGAACAACCTTGACGCCGCTGGGCGCGATCACGCGTTCGACCTTTCCGGGAAGCGGGGACCTTACTTCGACTGTCTTCTGATCTGGTTGGGTGATTCGACCAAGCAGAGTTCCACGCGCTAACTGGGAGCCTTCCTTCAAAGTACTCGCCACCATGCCGTCCGTCGTCGCTTTCAACTCGTAAGGATAGAGCGTTCCCACGAGCTCAGGCCGCCCGCTCGGATCGTTAAACCTGACCAGGGCCAGCGCCGCATTTCTGCGCACAATGGGTTCGGGATCCTTCACCAATTTCAGGAGTGCTTGATGGAATTCTTCCGACTTGTTATCAAAGCCCATCAGCCAGGCTACCGTCAAACGAAACTCGGTTTCCGGGTTACCGGAGAGACTCAGGATCTGCGGATACCAATGTTTCGCGTTTGGGTCGCCTTTTTCAATGCGTTGCTGGATCTGGAGAAGCGCGTGCTGCACGTGGCGCGGATGCTGCTCGTTAACGAGATACGTCGAAATGTCGGCGTCGGAGAGCCCGCGGCCAAACCAGGTGAAATACCAGGCGAGAAAAGAGCCAACCACAAAGAGTATGGCGAGAATTAAGATGGGTCCTGAGGCGCGAAGACGGTTCCGTCCAGGAACCGTGACGGTCATCTCAGGGTTATTGCCGTTGTCTGTCATCGAGCGACTCACGGGGTTGGGTAAATGTGGTAGAGCATCAAATACACGATTACACCGGTGACAGAAACATAAAGCCAGAGCGGCAAGGTCCAACGTGCGATCCGGCGGTGCCTGATGAAATCCAATCGTACGGCGCGATAGAGTGTAATCAAAACGAGAGGCACTATCACAATCGCCAAAATGACATGACTGATCAGGATGGCAAAATAGAAGGGCCGCACCATCCCCTGCCCCAGGAACGGCGTGTCTCCATGGTAGTAATGATAGGTGAGATACGAAATCAGAAATACGGTCGAGGTGATGACCGCCGTGACCTGGCAGTTTCGATGGGCTTGGATCCGCCGCGCCCGAATGAAGCGATAACCGGCTATCAGAAAAAGCGCGCTGGTTGAGTTTAAGAAGGCGTTGAGGTGTGGAAGGTAGTTAATGTAGTCAGGCATCATAAAAATCGAAGCTCAACTGTAATTCAAACCAACCTCTATCGATGGTAGTGCCCGAATGCACACAGAAGAAAACGATCCACCAAATCACACACTAAGCCACACTAAACTCCCTTCGTGTACTTTCGTGTTACTTCGTGGATCGTTTTACCAATGCAGGGACGCATGCGGTCGGTCCCGTTAATCCCCAGGGTGATGTGCTGCCTGCCTGCCCTTCTCAGTTAGGGAGTAGAAATCGTTGCCGAGCTCTTCAAGCAGTCCTTCCTTAACCAACCACTCAACAATATCGAAAACTCTGGTACGAGCCGCCGTGTCATTTCCACCAGCTTCAAACAGGGTGTGCAGATCGAGCGCGTCTTTTTTCCAGTGCTCAAAACTTCCCAACACTCGCTTGGTTAAATCATCCACGGCGAACGCTCAGGAATCCTTTGGTTGTTTCAGGCTCATGTTAGCCACCATGGATTTCACGTCGGCGGGCATTGCGCGACCTTTGGCGTCAAGCAACGGCGGACTCGAGGAGGCAAGCTGTGCAGTCCCTCGCCCCGGTACGGCCCCTCTGCCCTGCAATCGTTTGGCAAATGGAATGGGGAGCCGACCTTCATCCTTCAGATACAGCAGGGGAATGAACATAAACACCAGCGCCATGACCATGCAAACCGATATGATGAAAAGATTATCAATGCTCAGCAGCGGCGGATAGAAAAGGGCAGTGAATACCGCGAACGCGATAAAGCCGAGAGCGGAAATCACACAGATAAGATTGAGTAACTTTACTTCTTTGCTCATCACAGTCGTCTCAGTCTCAATCCAAACGCTAGCCCGCGATTCCTGTCAGAACCGCCTGCGTGAGCGGGCGGCTCCTACTCGCAACTTGTCGATAAAGTGCCACCCGCTTACGCAGGTGGTTCTGACATGGGCCTCTAATGCTTTGCCTTGCCCGCCGGTACTACACGTTCCGACATTTCCTCGTATCCACATCGTTCACACTGCCAAACCGGAAACAGACCGCTCGCGTCGGTTCCCTGATAGACCGCACGATCTGAAGGAATGATTTTCCCTTCGCAACGCGGACAAACCCGCCCCCTTGTAGTTCGCTTCTCAACATCGATGCGTAAGAGATTCTCTTCTGCCATGGCTTAAAGAGCAGCGTGTCCTGAGTCTATTCTTTCGGCGGCTCGTCATCCGAGTTTCTATAACGTTTCAGCACAACAAAAATCGAGCAGAAGATCGTCACTGGAGGTATTAGGAGCACCAGCACTGCAATATTGAAATTCCTGACGAACAAAGCATTGTTAGCACCCGTTAGAGCTGTCTTGCACATGGAACACTGCCCAAACGCCGGAGTGCTCAGCATGAAAACTGCCACGATCGCCGTAACAATAATCAGGATTGCGTTCCGGTTGAAACGTGGGCTCATCAGTGTTCCTCAGGTGCAGGGGCGACAGCGGGAGCCTCTTTAAATTGGTAGCGCATATCCCACGATCTGAAGCTGTCGGGGAAGAATACAAAAAGCAGGAGGATACAGACCAGCAACATAGGAACTATGGTCAATATTAAACTCAAGCGCTCAAACTTCAGGTGCATGAAATAGGCCACAATCAGCGCCGCCTTGATAATCGAAAGGCCCAGCAGAATCGCCAACATCAGGACAGTTGACATAGGCCTATAAGCCAGGCCGATCTCAATCAGCGTCAGCACTACGAGCCAAATCCAGATCGATGTGAACAGCTTATTGCTGCCGGCGAAATGTTCTTCCGCGTGTGCGCTCATTCTCCACTCCTCCGCTTCAGTCTCAGAAAACTCACTTGGCTAAATGTCCGCCAACATCCACTGACATGATGTAAATCAGCGGGAACACAAACATCCAAACCAAATCGACGAAGTGCCAGTAGAGCCCGCTGATCTCCACGTCTTCATGTTTTAGTTTCTTCACTCTGGCCGCCACCACTGCCAGATAAATCGCTCCGGTGGCAACGTGAAACATGTGCAGGCCGGTGATGGTAAAGAAGGTCGCACCAAACAAAGGCGACGGCGATCTTCCGTCAGGCGTCGTGAAGACAGTTGCCCAATGCTCAGGAAGACTAAAAGGCCGAAGTCCTTCACTGATCAAATGGTTCCATTCGATGAGGTGGAGCACCAGGAAGGCGACGCCGAAAAAGATTGTGCCCATGATCCATTTGCGCGCCCTGTCCTTATCGCCGCGGCTTGAAGCCGACACGGCAAACACCATCGTCAAGCTGGACGAGAGCAGGCAGAAGGTCATTACCGAGGCGAAAACTATGCTGGGATAGAACGGAAACGGGGTAGGCCAGACGTTTGACGCGCGTAGATAGCTATAACCAATCAACAGCGCAGAAAACGTCAATGAGTCGGAAACAATGAACAACCACATTCCGAGCTTGCGATGACCAACGCGATAAGGGTGAACGCCACCATCCCAATCGGCCGCCGGAAAATGTACTGCGCGTGCTTCAGTACTCACCTGTCACCTCCAAAAGAATAGAAGTACGAATAGGTAGAGCCACAAAATGTCCATGAAATGCCAGTAGAGTGTTACGGCATCGGCAGCACCCTGCCTTTTTACAACTGCCAGCTCCGTTTCTTGGTTTACGCGAGTTCGAAGTGAGAGGTAAACCAACGCAACCAATCCACCCAGCAAGTGCACTCCATGAGTTGCCGTTAAAAGATAAAAAAAGGAACTGTGTGGATTACTCGAAACGTATATGCCCTGTCGCGCGAGTTGTTGCCAGGCGAGCAGTTGCGATCCTAAGAATCCGACGCCCAATGCCACGGTTAACAGCAACCAGCGCCGGTGCGAGTTTGCTGAGGCGACCTTCAATTTGCGCCGGGCAGTTTCCAAAGTCCCACTGCTTATGAGAATCAGCGCCGTGCTGAACAGCAGGATGCCCGGCATCTTCAGTGGCTGCCAATCGTTGGCTGAAGCCGAGCGCACAATGTAGGCACTGGTCAGCGCTGTAAACATCATCAGAATCGCGGCCATTGCTACCCACATTCCGATGCGATAGCGGCTTGCCGAAGATCGCAGGTCCGGAAACGCGGAGTCATGACCGTTTCGCTTGCGCGAACCGTTACCATTTGGACCCCGCGGTTTTGGGCCGCCGCCGATTCCTGTCTTTGTTAGCGGCCTAGTGCCTGTGACCGTTGTGGCCATTACCACCAACTCCTTCAGTTACTTCACCAAACTCCGGTTCGGTTTGCATGACAAAGTCGTTGGGCGCACCCGGCACCGCGAATTCATA
Source organism: Pyrinomonadaceae bacterium (assembly GCA_051004635.1). Lineage (GTDB taxonomy): Bacteria > Acidobacteriota > Blastocatellia > Pyrinomonadales > Pyrinomonadaceae > PSRF01. The sequence continues at coordinate 12,625 of JBPCKD010000211.1, read as the reverse complement.
TGGTCCACGGTAAACCGTCGGCAGCACCCCGGCAAAATTATCGTGGGGCGGCGGAGTTGCGGTGGTCCACTCAAGCGTGGTTGCCTCCCAGGGATTGTCGCCGGCCTTCTTGCCTTTGAAAACGCTCCAAATCAAATTGAAATAAAATATCAGTTGGACCAACACCGTAAAGATCGCGGCGATAGAGACAAACACAACGAGTGGATGCAGGGACTTGAGAAACTCATACTCGCCAAACGACGAGTACCGTCGCGGCATGCCGGCGATACCCATTGTGTGCATGGGAACGAAAATGCAATAAACCCCGATGAAGGTGACCCAGAAATGGAGCTTGCCCATACTCTCACTCATGAAGCGGCCAAACATCTTGGGGAACCAGAAGTAGATAGCCGCAAACATACCAAAGATCGAGGCTACGCCCATCACCAGGTGGAAATGAGCAGTCACGAAGTAAGTATCGTGCATCGGCAGATCGAGTGATGTCTGGCCCAGCACGAGTCCGGTGATTCCCCCGGCTACAAAAAGTGAAACGAACCCGATGGCGAACAGCATCGCCGTGGTAAAGCGAATCTTTGCCCCCCAAAGCGTGCCCAACCAATTAAACGTTTTGACGGCCGAAGGCACGCCGATCGATAGCGTAAGAATCGAAAAAGTCATGGCGGAGTAGGGGCTCATGCCGCTGATGAACATGTGATGACCCCAGACAAAGAACCCCAACAACCCGATTGCAAAGATCGCAAACACCATGGCGCGATAACCAAAGACGGGTTTGCGCGCGAAGGTCGACAGGATGTGGGAGGTCGCGCCCATGCCCGGCAGAATAGCGATGTACACTTCCGGGTGGCCAAAGAACCAGAACAGGTGCTGCCAGAGAATTGGGGAGCCCCCGGTATGCAGCGGAAAATTAGGAGACGTTCCTGACAACACTCCGGTCAGGTAGAGTCCACCGGGAATAAAAAAGCTGGTGCCTGCCTGGCGGTCAAGCAATAAAAGAATGCCGGCGCCCAGCAGCACCGGAAAAGAGAGCAGTGCCAGGACAGCGGTCGTAAACCAGGCCCAGCACGTTAAAGGCATGCGCATTAGCGACATTCCCCTGGTGCGCATGTTAAGCAAGGTCGTGATGAAATTCAGCGCGCCGAGCAATGAACCAACGCAGAAGATCGCAATACTGATAATCCATAGGTCCATGCCCATACCTTGCCCGGGCCCGGCGTTAGCTAAAGCACTAAGCGGCGGGTATCCGGTCCATCCGCCTATTGGTCCGACGGTCGACTCTGACCCGGAGAAGAATATTGCTGCCAGGATCACGACAAACCCGACGAAGGTGACCCAGAACGACAGCATGTTGAGTACCGGGAAGGCCATGTCTTCCGCGCCGATTTGGATGGGAAGAAAGTAGTTTCCAAAACCGCCCTGGGGCGCAGTAGTTAAAACGAAAAAGACCATAATGGTCCCATGCATCGTAACCAGCGAAAGATAAAACTCCGGAGTCATAATGCCGTTGGGCGCGCCGCCGGGAAATAGTGTTCCGAGTATCGGCCAATTCGTACCTGGCCACGACAGATTCATGCGCATGAGCACAGACATTGTCATGCCCACAAGCACAGCGACCAGGGCAAGAATGATGTACTGGATCCCGATCACTTTGTGATCCAGGCTGAAGATGTACTTACGAATGAAGCTTTTTGGCGGCTCGTGCCGATGCACTGCTTCGTGCGTTTCATCTGACATCTTTAATCTCCTACTGGTTAGGCTGAATCAACAATCCAAGAACGTGTTTCACTGCTCATAAATCGGCAAGGGATACTTCGCTAACAGCTCCGTCATGCGCGCCTGGAACTGTTCCTGCGGCAGGGCCATCAAGGCCTGATGCTCCTCCGTCGGCAAAACCAGCATGTAACTTCTCATCTTGAAATGAAGCTGGCCGCAAAGTTCGGCGCAAGCCAGCTCATACTTGCCCGGCGTGTTCGCCGTGAAGTGGACGCGAATAGCCATGCCCGGGACCAGGTCCTGCTTAAACCTAAGTTGAGGAACCCAGAAGTTGTGAGTGACATCTTTGGAACGTAGGATCAACTCAACCGGCCGGCCCTCGGGAATGGCGATTACGCTATGAGTCGCGTCGTCTTTGGCGTTTGGGTCTGATTCGTCGAGGCCGATAAAGTTGAGCGCCGAATCGTCGATATACTTGGGCTCAGTGCGGCCGAAGACGCCGTCTTTCCCGGTGTAGTGGAAATTCCATTGAAACTGTTGTGCCACCACTTCTATCTGGAAGGCTCCCGCGGGAGCGCTGTTAAAGTGTAGTGATGCCCACACGCTCTGGCCCATGATTCCGAGTCCGATAAAGACCACGGCGGTGACAATAGTCCAAACAACCTCCAGCCGGTTGCTTCCATGCGAGTAAAGCGCACGGTCTTTTTGGCCCCGGTCTCGATACTTCCACACCATGTAACCGAGGCCAACCTGGGCCGCAGTGAAGGCCAGGCCGACGACAATGATTGTCAGCAAAAACTGACGATCAATGGCCGGCGCATGCTCGGAGATCGAGGTAGGAAACCACCACTTCTTAACGAAAAAGAGACTCACTGAACCCAGAGTCAGGATCCAGATAATAACCGCCAGAGCTCGTCCCATCGGTTAGATCTCCTAGTGGTAAATAGTAAATGGTAAATAGTAAATGGTTAAAGAAACCTGTTCGAGTAACAGCTGCGCACTATCCATTTACCATTTACTATTTACCATTCACCGGTTGATGACCATTAAAATAAACAAGAGCGGCAGATAAATAACCGACGCCAGCAAAAGCCGTCTGGCCTCTTGTCGCGACTTGGACAGCGCTGCCCGCAAGCTGCTATAGAGAAACAACAACCCCAGAATGATTGCGCCGTAAAGATAAACTTTGCCGGAGATGCCCAACACCGTAGGAAGCAAGCTTACCGGCAAGAGCAGCAACGTGTAGACAACTATCTGCTGCGCTGTAACGCGACCGTCCGGCTCAACCACGGGCAACATAAGAATCCCGGCGCGGCCGTAATCTTCGCGATACATCCAGGCAATCGCCAGGAAATGCGGAAACTGCCAAAGAAACAGAATTGCAAACAATACCCAGGCTTCAATACCGATTGAGCCTCGCGCTGCCGCCCAGCCGATAAGCGGCGGCACCGCGCCCGGGAACGCCCCTACCGCCGTCGACAAAGTGGTCTTTGTCTTCAAAGGCGTATACGCAAACAGATAACCTGCGATGACTGTCAAACCGAGAACAGCGCTTAACGGGTTGACTAAAACAGCGAGATAAACCTCCGCCAGAACTGTCAATCCCGCGCCAAACAGCAAGGCTTCCCAGGGCAAGAGTCTTCCCGAGGGCAATGGCCGGTCGGCTGTACGTCTCATGAGCGCGTCGAGGTCTCGCTCCAAATATTGGTTCAGCGTGGCAATCCCCGAAGATAACAATGCTATGCCAACCATTGCGCTGCAGAGCGCCGCGTAGTCGACTCTTCCCGGCGAAGCCAGTGCGAATCCGGCAGCCGAGGTAAGCACAATCAAGAAAGTAATGCGCGGCTTGGTAAGCTCTGCATAGGCCGCCAATCGCTCGCGGGCGCTCAAGCGCTCGAGTGGAACAATGGCGGCGCTGTTAAGTTCTATTGCAAATTCTTCCATGTAAACTTTCGTAGCACAAACTCAAGTGTGCCAGACATCAAGCTAAAGCTTGAACTCCAGACTACCTGAACGTTGGGCTACCAGCAGCGATTCAGGACCTCGCAAAACCTTGAAGGCTCTCAGTGTCAAGACTGTTGTCGTCGCGAATACCAATGCGCCACAGGCGACGTGGGCCACCGTGATTACCACCATTGGCTTCAGCGGTTGCGGATCATTTGGCGAAGCCAGTCTGGTTAGGTATGCGGCAACGCCCAAACCCAACTGCAGAGCCAACAATGAAAGGGCCACTTTCGCAGGGCGAGCTAAAAACGTTTCGCTACCATGGCGGCGCAGGATCATCAATGCCGCGCTTCCCAGCAGCAACGTTACCGCAACTGCTCCCCCAATGTGCGTCAACAAAAGATCAGTCGGCAACGGTTGGTCCCAGGTTGCCGAATGGCGCAACGTAGCCCCGATCACCAATTGCAAAAAGATCGTTGCCGCAGCTGCGACGCAAAGGTAACGGACCGCCAAAGTTCCCTGCTCTTCAATCGTCGGGCGGCTCTCAATCCAGCTTGCCGAAGTAAAAACTGCCAGACTGACTGTCGTACAGAAAAAAAGCTGGGCCAGGGTTGCGTGTGCAGTCGAAACTGCCAGCGGCAACATTAGCTTTACCGTCAACCCGCCCAGCAGTCCCTGGGCAACTACCCCCACCAGAGCCAGCCAACCAAGTCGGCGCACCCAGCCTCGCTTTTCCTTTAGAAATAGAAAAATAACGAGGCCGATGGTCAGCAGACCGACTGTCGTTGCCACCATCCGGTGTCCGTGTTCCCAGAAGAGATTGCCGACCATGTTAACGCCGGTGTTGATTCCCAAAGACTCAACCTTCGGAAGAAACCGGCCGTCGGTGAGCGGCCAATCAGCGGTCGCCAACCCGGCATCGTGGCTCGTCACCAACGCACCCGCAATAATCAGGAAAAACGTGGTGGAGGCAACGAGCAGGGCAAAACGATGCACACCCCTATTCATATTTCCAATTGTCGATTGCCAATTGCCAATTTCAATTACGGATTCAATTACCGAATGCTGACTCCAACCTCTCAACTAAACCGAAATCGGCTCACGCTTATCGGCTCACGCTTACAGGCGAGAAATCGGCAATCGGCATTCGGCAATTGGCAATGTTCTCAGTGTCGCCCAATCATCGGAACGTCGAGTGCAGGCATCATCTCCAGGCCGGGACGCGTTGATGCGGTAGCTGCTTCGCCGAATGCAAAGTCAGCCTTGCCGGATCCGCTTGCGGGGACTGTCACCTGCATGGTCTTCTCCGTTCCATTGGGACCGCCCTTTTCATGCCAGGCTGCCACAGTATAGGTCCCTGGCGGCACTCCCTTTATGGTGAACGCTCCATCTTCCCCAGTAACCGCGAAGAATGGGTGTTTCAGGACGCCAACATAAGATTTCATCCACGGATGCTGGTTACACTTGACCGGAATCAAAACCTCAGCGCGCGTGAAGGCCTGCTCAATTGGAGCGGCACCGTTGGTTTGGCTTTGATTCCATTCTTTGTTGACCTTCGGCGTCGGGTGGACGTTGTGTGTGGTGGGATCGCTGTTTGTAATTCTCAGTTTTTGATTTGTCTGAACCCCGAGCACATGTGGCACATAGTGGCACCCTTTCTGATCAAGGGTTACGGGCTCTGTGGGCGTCGGAAAGGTAAAGACGGCAATTTTCTTACCATCGGCGGTTGTTCCGTCCTTAACATAGACAAACACATTCGCGAGCTTGCCATCCTTAACGACAGTGTCCTCAGTGGTGAGATTCGGATTTTGCTGTCCGCATACTGGATCGGCGGAGGCGTCAATCTTCTTCGGGGCCGCCGGGGTACCGTTGTAAGCCACATTACCGGTGACTGTTCCTTCGTTTCCAGTGCTCTTGTAGGGCTCGCCCGCCGACGCAGCCTCGTTCGCAGGAGCCGCAGCGTCATTCGTTGCCGGCTTGCTGCACGAAGATACCAGCGCCAACAGCGAGAAAATAGTGGTCAGGGCAAGCCAGACCTTCATCTGCTTAAACATAAATCAGTTCCTCCAAATTAAGATTCTTTCCGATGAACTTTACCACGAGGCCCGCCAGAAGTAGACCCGCAAGGCCCTGCCCCGGCTACATTCCGGGGGGTCGCGCGTTGCCGCGCACTGTGCCCGCTCGCGCCACCACAACTCCTCGCCTCTTGCCGCGAACTCGCTTCGCTGCCGTCGCCCGCGCCTCTGCGCCCCGTAGTGATCGCAGGCTTCCTTGAGTCTGCGTGGTGCTCGTATTCGCCGCAGGCTTCACCGGCGCAGTCGCAAGCAATTGTCTCTGCTCGTCCGGCGTCATCAACAGCATGTAACGAACGAGTAACTGAGCGTGGTCCTGTGTGTATGCATTCGCACTGGCCGGCGGGTTCGGCACGTTGATAACCCAACGCTCGCCTTCTTTTCTAAACAATCCGGTCGGCATGGCGGTGCCCGGACTAATCTGAGCTGGATCAAGCAGCCAGCGGAAAGTCCAGTCAGGCTTGAGACGCTCGCTCGCCAGCAGGAAGCTTGGCGCAATTGCTGTTTTGTCGTGCGCAGGGTCACCCGTGATATGACACTTCAAACACGGCGTGCCTGAAGTGAACATCTGCCGCGCCACGAGTTTTTCCTGTTCAGTTAAGGGCTGGAGCGGCTCCTTGATGTACGGCTCTTGCTGCCCAGACAGGGCCATAAAGAAACGCACCAAAGTCTGCAGCTCATTTGGCGAAAAACTAAACGTCGGCATACGTGCCTGAAGGTAAGGCCGCACTCCATTCCGATCCATTCCCGGCTGGGGTTTGAGCTTCGCGCTTGTAGCTGGGAGCGCGGGCATCCTGCCCGCATTGAGTGCGTCAGCGCGAACAGCCTGAGCTGCGCTCAGGTCAGCAGGCGGCATGCCTGCGCTCCCAGCCTGCGTCGCGCTTTCACCAGGAGTCTTTTCCCCGCTGAGCGATGGGTCGTTGAGAAACCTCAATAGCCAGTTTGGATCGACGCGCGCGCCTTCGCTCGTTAACCTGGGTGGCAGGAAATCCTTACCTTCTGGAGTTTGATAGAGAGGTACATCCATCAGCGCCGACCGCTGGCCCACCTGAATTTGATGGCAACCCACGCAGTTATACTTCTTGATAACCCACCAGCCATTTTGAATGTCCTGCCGGCGCTGGTCCTGCGGTTCGTAGAAAAGCGACCGCGGCACGTTGGATCCTTCGGTGCCGACGCTGCCAAGCAAAAGCGTAGTCAGGGCATTGCGCCATTCAGGAGTCAGGAAGGGCTTGGGCATTCGCAACTTATCTTTAGGATCCTTCTCTTTACCTCGATCGTAAATCGCAGGTTCAGCGAGCTTGTGTTCGAAGAATCCTTTATGGTTGTACCAGGGCTTCTCTGTATGCTCGTTAGGATGGGATCCACTCTCGCCGCCCGCCGTGCTGGAATGTAAGCTGAGCGGATCATGCCCTTTCTCGGCATCATGAGTCAGGAGAGCAAAGTCTAACCTTTCGATTGGAGTCGCCCCTTCAACCGTGAGCTCTTTGCCGATGCGCTGTTCTTCTTCAAAGCCCTTAATTTCATGACAGCCGGCGCAACCATATTGCTTGATCAGCGCCTGACCTTTGCTCTTCAGATTTGGATCATCCATGAACGACGCGTCCGGATAAGAAGGTGGGCCGGAGAGCGAGAACAGATAGGTTGCAATGTCCCGAGCATCAGCGTCGCTGAGCCGGAAGTTTGGCATCACCGTCATATTCTGAACTTGTAGCTCAGTGCCATCGTTTGGGCAGCGTGAATTCAGCTCAGTGTCAAAAACATAAGGCTTGTTGTTCTTGCTGTAATCTTCGGGCGTCAGGTCGCGCTTCTCTTTCGGACAGTAGGGCGCCCAACGCTCGCGGGGGTTGTGAATCCAGCGCACGATGTATTCGAAGTTGCTCTTCTCGCCAACCCGCTGAAGGTTAGCCGCGAAAGTGCCTCCCATCGGGCTCTCCGCATCGCCTATCGAATGACAGCCAAGGCAGCCACGGGTTTCAAAAAGTTCTTTGCCATGCGCAGCATTGCCGCGAGCCTGCTCGGGAACTTTGCCGTCGAAGCTTTCCTGCCAGAGATACGCGGCAATCGCCTGGATCTGCTGATCCGCATCCTTGTCCCGGGGCACGCCGCTGGCGTTCTCAGTTTCAGCAAATCGCCAGAACGTCGGCATCTTTGTTCCGGGACGAAACGCCTGCGGGTCCTTGAGCCAGGCAGGCACCCATTCCTTACGCAGCTTAAGGCGCACGTCTTTCAGGTTTGGCCCGACCTTCTTTTGGTCCTGCAGCAAATATCTTGACTGAAGATTCAACTGGTCTTTGCGCGCGGCCAGCAGGCTGTTAGTAACACGAAGCGACTCAGCATGCGCCAGCAGCCTCTGCGCTTCCGCGTCATCTGCCGCTTGATCGGCCGCTACCGTATCCTGGCGTATCAGTTTCTCGTTTGCGATGATTTGATCTTCGAGCTGCGTGACGTTTTGCCTCGAGGCGGAAAGCGAATCTGTCTCTCGATCGAACCCCTCGTAGCGATGACAACCCATGCAGCCGCGCTCGTAGAAAAGATCGCGACCGCGATTTAATGTTTCGGCACCTTGCGTCACTCGATCTTTCGCGTGGCACTGCTGGCAGCCTGCCTCAATATTTTCCCGCTCAAACAGAGGCCAGAGCCAGTATTTGTGACGGCCGTGGCCTTTAATCTCGCTGGTAGTTGCGCGACCGTTGCCCCAATGGCAGCTTGAACACCCAAAGCGTTCAGGATTATGAGTCTGGAGGAGTTCCTTCCTGGGATGACTGATAAAGGCCTTCGCCAGGCCGTCCGGCTTCTTGCCGGGCCCGTCTGGCGCCAGGTCTTCAGCCTTAATGTCGAGCGGCTCGCGTATGCCGACATGGCAAACCTCGCAACGGTCTACTATGTTAGCCGCATTAACGCTTATCTGATGACCGAGAATAGAGTAATCAAAATTCTCCATCTTCCGGACGAGGCCATCGATCTGGGATGGACCCAGACCAATAACGTTGTGTTTTAAGTAATCGTCTCGCTTCTTCGCCAACTCGGTAGGTTCCTTCAGCAGCTCGGCTTTTTTGGCGAGGAGGTTGGCCTTTTGCTCTCGCAGGTCGTTGTAGAATTTCTCAAGCTGCTCATAGTTCATCTTTTGCGGAACCGTTTTATCAGAACCTTCGCTCGTGGGTAATTCCACTTCCACCACTTCCTGCCGCTTCCGCTCCGCTTCCTTGCGATACTTTTCCTTAGCCGAGCCGCTGGCAGTTTCAATGTTGTAACTGATGACCGTGAGCCGCCCTCGCTGATTCTGAAAAGGATCCGTTACGGCGTCGATCTGCCTCTGAATAAACGTTACCTTCTTATCCACTTCAGTGATTTCAGGTTTGACGCGATCGAGCGCGGCCTGCGCCTCTGCTTCGAGCTGCTGGTATTCAGAGGTCTCTTTTACTTTCGTTTCATCGTCCCCAGCTCGAGGTCTGATGCTCTTCAAGTAGCGGGTGTAGCGGCTGACAAACTGTTGCTGGATGCCTTTCCAGGGACGTTGGCCCAGGGCCTCGTCGTAGAGCGCCCAGGCAAGCGACAGCGTGAGGAGCAAAGCGCAGATCAGCATGATGCCGCTGGTAGAGCGACTTACGATAGGATCGCGTGCCGGAACCTCAGGCTCTTTCTTCACCAACGACTCAGTAGCTTCAGGAGACTCAGCCAATCGAGTTTATTCCTTTTGAAAACATCAAACGTGGAACGATCTAGTTTTTGAACCGGCTCAAACGTTGAACCAGGGTGTTACCCACACGTATTTGATTGTGAACACGAGCCGCAACAACAGCTTCACTGGCATCGCCAGCAAAACAGTGATTGCGAAGAACTGGAAAGTCGCATACTGAAGCAAGCTGGTTCGCGCCAGCAGCTTCTGTTCAAATTCATCCGGCGTTTTCATCCAGAGCCAGATGCGCTTCAAAAACGGCAGCGAGGGGTCGATGCGATCAATACCGCCGCGAGTCAACAGCCAATGGAAGAAAAGAGCGCCCACCACAAAAAATAACCCCACCACGATAGCGCCGAAAATCATTTTCAGCACCCAGGAACTTGAAAGCACCGCGAGCCCCGTCATGTCGGCAACGATGTCGTGCAAGTCTCGGTTGCGATCGTAGACCACCGCATTGTGGTCCCACGTTTGTCCGGGCCAGAACCAGATCCAACCAGGCCCACGGATAAACGTCCCAATGACGATCAGGAGAATCCACTGCAGGAAACCCGTACAAAACATCCACAACGCAACCCGGCGCTGCTTAATCGTGTAGTAGCCGTTTCCCAGTGGGTTTGAATCAACATAAGGGAAGACCATCAGGCCGACCATGATCAGGCTGGGCATGACGACGCCGGCAATCCACGGATCGAAATAGACGAGCATCTCCTGCAATCCGAGGAAGTACCACGGCGCCTTCGACGGGTTCATGGTCAGATTAGGATTCGCAGGTTCTTCCAGCGGCGCATTCAGCGTGATCGACCAGACAAAAAGTATGACCGTAACGATCACCGTGGCCAAAAACTCAATACGCACCAGGTAAGGCCAGACATGAAGCTCGCGTGCCCAGCCCGGTCGCCATGGCTCAACTTTTCGATGATGAGCCTTGGCTAGCTTGGGGTCCTGTTCCAGCTGTTGGATTAACTGGTCGTTGGCCCTCGATTGTTTGATCCCCAGCCATGTAAAGAAAGGCACCAGGAATAACATGGCCACGATGGGAACATTGTCCGGCGCCGATGAGATCTTCCATAGCTGGTGCCAGTCGTTAACGGCCCAGATTGAAAGCAGCACCAATACAACAACCACACCGAAGGTTATCAGCTTACCTTTGCTCAAGTTGCGCTTCGCCATTTCGTATTGTCCGACACACTCTAGTTTGTCGATGCCCCTCGCGCTTTAGTTCCCTGCCAGGATATCCGATGACACATCGACAAACTAAGGTGTGTCGGACTGAAAAACTTACTTCTTCTTGACTGCTTTCATCTCTGATTCAAGCATCACTGGAGCCGGGCCGGAGATGCCACCATCCTTGCGTATCCGCCAGAAATGCACTGCCATAAAGATCGAAGCCACCAGGGGAATACCGATGCAGTGCCAGATATAGGAACGTAGCAACGCATTCGAATCGACAATCGATCCGCCCAGCAGTCCAAAACGAACATCATTAAACGGAGTCATACCCAGCTGGACGCCAAACGGCCCTTCAGATCCAAGCATCGGGGTCGCTCGGGCCATGTTGGTGCCCACGGTTACCGCCCAGAACCCGAGTTGGTCATCCGGCAGTAGGTATCCGGTAAACGAAAGCAATAGCGTTAGCACCAGCAACACGACGCCGACACACCAGTTAAACTCTCGCGGCCGCTTATAGGAGCCCGTTAGTACTACACGAAACATGTGCAGCCACGTCGTTATAACCATCAGGTGGGCCGCCCACCGATGCATATTGCGCAGGAGCTTGCCGAAGGGAACGTCGTGCTCGAGGTAAAGAATATCGCGAAACGCATCCGCTTTAGTCGGATGGTAGTAGAACATCAGCAACACGCCGGTGAACGTAAGCACGATAAAAAGATAAAAAGTGATGCCGCCCATGCCCCAGGTGAATGGATAACGCACGGCGTCGCGATTGATTTTTGCCGGATGCAAATGGAGAAAGACGTTGGAGAGAATGGCGAGGGAGCGATTGCGCGGATCAGAACGATCATGGGAAACACGAAAAATCGACTTCCAAAGCTGCGTGTCTTGAGGGTCCTTGTAAGTCTTAACTTCTTCGACAGCCCTGTCCTTAAGCGCGCCGGCACCTTCACGAACCTTGCCGACGAGGCTGGTACTCCCCTTTTCCCCTTCGGTTAGTTGCTTGGTGCTTTTCTTCTCAGGATTTTCGTCCATGATGCTCGCGTCGCTACTATCGCTCAACGGTCCTTATAAGGGAATGTAGGCGCCAGGTTCCTCAAATTCACTCTTTTCGCCCTTTGGCCAATCGTAGAGCTTGGCAATGTCGACGAGAATCTGGCCTTCCGCGTCGAGTTCGACGTGTGCGCGGTCCATTGGACGAGGCGCAGGTCCCTCGAAGTTTATTCCCTCGCTGTCGTAGCCACTGCCATGGCAGGGACACTTAAACTTGTTCTCGCTTGCTTTCCAATCCGGTGTACAGCCGAGATGAGTGCACCGCGCGTAAATCACAAATAACCGGTCCGAAGTCTTGGTTACCCAGATTCGATACTGCTGCTGCCATTTCGTATCTACTCCGAGCGCGTAGTCGTCGGGAGATCCGATTCGAAAGCTACTGGACGGCTCAAGGATGGATCGTGGCAAGAAGAATCGGAGAAACATCAGGAAGCTGGTTATCAGAAACCCCGCGACGCTTGCCCAAACAATTCTCCGCCGCATCTTGTTAACGGGAGGATCGGGCGTGCTCTCAACCACTGCACCCGCACGCGGTGGTGCTTTTGCAGCCGGTGGCAATGGCGGCTTCGCCGGAGCAGCCGCTTGCGATGGCTCTCCAGCCTTAACCGTCTCGCCGGGTTGCGGAGTGGCGCTGTTGGCCGGTGGATCCTGATTGACCGGACTGTCCACAGCTAACTAATCCTCCGTTGGGTTAACTCGGGCAAAATACACTTCAACGCCGCATTAGAGTGCAAACTATACAACTCCCCGCAATACAGGGATCACTCTCTGCGCAACAACAAATATTTGCCTATACATGAAGAGCGCCGTGCCAAACAATTCTTATAATGGGGCTCGGTGCTGGTATTTATAACCTGTTTTGCAATTTACTGGCAAGAACATTCTACTTTTGTGTCGTTAGCACATGATATGTCCGATCGAATTAACACATGAAGTGTCCGATCTGAGCGGAGGAGGTCAGAGCACATGACAGGATGCTGTTATGAAGCAAATG
>JBPCKD010000210.1:0-28164 GCA_051004635.1 Pyrinomonadaceae bacterium | reverse complement strand
CACCGGCTTAGTTCAACACACAATTGTGTGGCGGCTCTCTTGAGTCTAGGGTGGGTTGAGTCAACTTACCGCGCCACACGAATTCTTAGAACGTTAGGCGCAGCGTGACACACTACTTGAGCCTTTTCTTCTTCAACCAAGCTTGCTGTTTTTGTGCTATCTCAGCTTCGTGAATCAGTGAAGCTCGGTCAAGCGCAACATCCGGTGTGCTCTTTTTCATCTCATCACCAAAGCGCGGGATTAGCCGCTCATCGAAGCCGTTGAGAATCTTCAGAGTAATGTTGACTGCCTCATTCAAGGCTACATGCCACCCATTCGCATACTGCTCAGGTCTGGCTAGGCGCGGCGAACCAAAGTAACCAAGCCAATCTTTCGACTGTGCGATACGAATCAGATCTTCCATCTTTTCGCCAGAGAACGGTTGAGCGGTCTTATATGCTGGATGCACAAGGTCAGGACGAAGCGCAAGCACCATGCTCGTTTCATCCATCCCCGCATGAATAGGTAGCCCATCTTCTTTACGTTCGCTCTGCGTCTTCTTCCCGTCCCATGCGGCAATGACCGGCATCAACCCTGCCAAGTTGACCATGTGACCGCCATATACCTCGCGGAAATAATCTCCCGCTTGATCTAACGCTCGAATGTGGTTTGGCGCTCCATGACCATGAATAATGAAAACCCATTTGAACTTTTGCTCACCCAATTCGGTCGCCAAATCCATGAAGATGGCACGTAGAGTTGAGAATCTAACGGCATACGTGCCGGGAAATGAATACTTACCGCCGATGTCATTAGCACCGCTATTACCGAGTGGAATCGTCGGGAAAACGACCACCGACCAGCCGGGCTTCTCAAGGATAGATTTAGCAAGCTCTTGAGTTACTCGTTCGTTCCAGTACCCATCAGTAAAAGATGGGAGATACGGACCATGCTCTTCGAGGATGCCGCCGGGAATCAGCACTACCGTCTTCTCTGGATTCAAACCGCGAATTTGCTCGGCGTTCATCTCGGCGACTCGGTAAATCTGAGCAGAGGCAGGGAAAGAAAAGAGCAACATCGTTAAAGTTAATAGTGGCGTTCGTTTCACAATATCTTACCTTTCCAAGCTGCCGCATACCCTGCGCCTAACAAAGTATTATACGGCGGATCTGCGGCACAAGTACGGATTTGGTGGTATTATCCGGTGTCGCCGCCACCCTCGTCAACTCAACTTGGTACCGCTTGCCTTTCCTTCTGAAGGATACGTCTGAGCGATGCCACCTCCAAAACTACTCGATCAGGTCAGAAACATTGTACGTGTCAAGCACTTCAGTCTAAGCACTGAACGCGCTTACGTCGGGTGGATCCGACGCTTTATTCTTTTCCACCACAAGAAGCATCCCACAGAGATGGCGGAACCGGAAATCCGCCAATTCATTTCTCATTTGGCAGTGGATGCAAAAGTGTCGGCATCTACTCAGACAGTGGCGCTTAGCGCGGTGCTCTTTCTATACCGAGAAGTGCTCAAAAGGGACCTGCCATACATCGACCATATTGAACGGGCCAAGCCCTCCAAATCACTTCCAGTAGTTTTTACCCGCAACGAAGTGCAGGCGGTTCTTGCCCGATTGGACGGGACCCACCATTTGATTGCCTGCTTGCTCTATGGTGGTGGGCTGCGTCTCATGGAGGCAATCAGACTACGGGTCAAAGATCTCGACTTCGAACGCGCGGAAATAGTTGTACGCCAAGCAAAGGGCTCGAAAGATCGGGTGACGATGCTGCCCCGTTCAATGCTGGAAAGTGTGCAGACACATTTGAAAAAGGTGCGTACCCTGCACCAAGCCGATCTAAAGGCGGGGTTCGGCAGAGTTGAGCTCCCTTTCGCGCTTGCCAGAAAATATCCAAACGCGGCCCGCGCGTGGGGCTGGCAGTATGTTTTTCCCTCGGTGAAGCTTTCGCGCGACCCACGTTCAGGTGTGGAGAGACGCCATCACCTTTATCCAGACCACATTCAACGAGCGGTGAAGAACGCAATTGGTCTGGCCCAAATCTATAGAAACGGAAGTTGTCACACCTTTCGGCATAGCTTTGCTACGCACTTGCTTGAGGACGGTTATGATATTCGCACCGTTCAAGAGCTTCTGGGTCATAAGGATGTTCGCACCACGATGATCTACACCCACGTGCTTAATAGGGGTGGGCTCGGGGTGAGAAGTCCGTTAGACCAGTGATGCGATGAGTGATTGTTTTGTAATGTACGGAGGCGTTCGAAGGTAGAGTAAGTTAAGCCAAAGCCCTCCGGCGCGCTGCGCGCGAAGATCAAATCAAACGTGGATCCTGGGGTGGCGCGCGCAACGCGCTTACCCCAGGCTACTTTATGTCACGCCTTCAGCGTGAAGATCAGGCGAGGCGTGAGAAGTCCACTAGATCAGTGCATGAGTGATGATTACTGTGTGTCGGAATTAGTTGGAATCAAACGTTCTTTTAGAGGCGGGCACCGCCCGCCGTCTCAAGATTGGATCAAATGTTCTTTCAGAGAGACGAACGGCCGCGGTGCCCGCCTCTAAACGTTCGAGAGATGAACCGGCCGGCGGTGCCCGCCTCTAACGTTAGCGAGATGAGTTACTTTGTTTGTTCCTTGTGCGTGGTTTCGTCTTCGGTTTCAACTGGTTCAGTTGGCACCGGTTTCTCACCCAATACAACGCGGACAGTGTGAGTTTGGTCATCATCGGTTAACGGGATCTCGTCGTTGGGTTGCAGTGTGCCGTCCAGCTCAACCGTAGCCACACCGCGGCTGACGCCGAGCGGGTTTTCTACCTTGATGCGATAGGTGGTGCGGCCACGCCGGTAAGTGATCTCAAAGTCGCGCCACCACCGGGGCACGCATGGATCTACCATCAGCCGCTCACCCTGCAACTTAAAACCAAGAATCGACTCGAGTCCCGCGCGATACATCCAGCCGGCGGAACCCGTATACCAGGTCCAGCCGCCTCTGCCCGTATGAGGCGGAACCGCATAGACATCTCCAACGGCCACATAGGGCTCGACTTTGTATTTGTGCAACCCGGCCCGTGTGGAAGAGTGGTTGACTGGATTCAATAGTGAAAAGAGTTCGCCGGCGCGCTCGCCATCGCCAAGAAGAGCGAAGGCAATCAAGGTCCACAGTGCAGCGTGGGTGTATTGCCCGCCATTCTCACGCACGCCGGGGACGTAGCCTTTGATGTAGCCGGGATCAAGATTGCCCTTGTCGAAGGGCGGTGTAAACAGAATGACCAGGCCATCGCCACGCCGGATCAGATATTCTTCAACAGCGGCCATCGCGCGTTGCGACCGATAGCTTTCGGCGGCGCCAGAGATCACGGACCACGATTGCACGATTGAGTCGATGCGGCATTCATCATTCTGGACTGAGCCGAGCGGAGTGCCATCGTCGAAGTAAGCGCGGCGATACCAGTCGCCGTCCCAGGCGTTTTCTGCCAGTGCCGTCTTGAGGTCCTCGCAATGCTTACGATAGCGATTGCCTCGGGCTGTCTGTTTCCGCCCCTCGCAGAACGGTAAAAAGGCTGTCAGCGTGGTGTAGAGAAACCATCCTACCCAGACACTCTCGCCCTTGCCCAAATGGCCTACGCGGTTCATACCATCGTTCCAGTCGCCGCCACCCATCAACGGCAGCCCGTGCGCCCCCACCGGCAAACTGCGATCGAGAGCAAGAAGACAGTGATCAAAAACCGACGCCGACACCGTGGAGACCTCCGGCTGCATATAGACTTCGTGCTCGTCAGGCTTCAGCAGCGGTTGTTCGAGGAATGGAACTACCTCGTCGAGGACCGACAAGTCTCCAGTGACACTAATATAGAAAGCGGTGACAAAGGGGAGCCACAAAAGATCATCAGAAAAGCGTGTGCGCACGCCCCGTCCTGTCGGCGGGTGCCACCAGTGTTGCACGTCGCCTTCTTTGAACTGGTGGCCACTGGCTAGAAGTATCTGCTCTCGAGCGATGGCCGGACTGCTGTAGACGAGGGCCATTACGTCCTGCAACTGATCGCGAAAGCCAAACGCGCCGCCTGATTGATAGAAAGCCGAACGCGCCCAGATACGGCATGACAAAGTCTGGTAGAGCAACCACCGATTCAGCATGATGTCCAAAGCGCCATCAGGGGTTTTTACCTCGACCGCACCGAGAAGACTGTCCCAGTGTCTGAGCACGCCCTCAAAGGCATTGTTAACATCGCCGGGAGTCACAAATTTCGCGACGATGGTCTGAGCTGCTTCTTTCGACTCAGCCTCGCCGAGCATAAAGATCACCTCGCGCGCTTCATACGGCGCCAACTCGATGGTTATTTGTAGCGCCGCGCAGGGATCGAGGCCGGCGCCGTCGCGCCCGGCAAGATTTATTCGGCGCAGAGCGGCCGGACGGTCGAGCGTGCCATTGCGGCCGATAAACTCTTTGCGATCACAGGTAGCACTGGAAACCCTCTCGTTCGTGGCGCAGAAAGCTACGCGTCCAGCGAATTCATTATTGAAAGGATTGCGCGCAAAGATGGTTGACGCTGGTTGGTCGATCTCAGTGATCACGTAGGGCGCCGAGGTGGTGCGTTGAACTCCCAGCACCAGTTCGTTGTAGAGGGTTATGGTGAGTTTTCGTTTTCTGTCGGTGCGATTGCGCAGACGCAGCAGGGAGATCTTCACCGGCGCCTCGAGCGGTGCGAACAAAAGCAGTTCCTGCGAGATGCCGTGGCTGGTGTGTTCAAAGACGCTGTAGCCCTGACCGTGCCTGATGATATAGGGCTCGGTCTGGCGAATGGGCAAAGGGGTGGCGGACCAGACCGTGCCGGTATCTTCATCGCGCAGGTAAACAATCTCGCCCGGCGGATCGCTGACGGCGTCATTGGACCAGGGGGTCAAACGGTTTTCCCGGCTGTTGACTGACCACGAGTAGCCGGCGCCGGTTTCGGTGACCTGGAAACCAAACTCGCTCTTGTTGGCGATAATGTTGGACCACGGCGCGGGCGTCCATTGTTCGGCGCCCAACAGAGTCACATACTCACGTCCACCTTGATGAAACCCGCCGAGCCCGTTGAAGAAGGTCAATTCAGGGGGCGCAACAGTCGGCTCCGGATAAGTTTGCGAAGGCAAATGCGGAGTGAAAGCCTCCGGCAATCGTTCCTCCACCTGAGGCCGCTCCAACTGGTCTTCGAGCAAGCCGCGCTCGGTAACAATCACGGCCCTGGCAACCGAGTGGAGCAGAATCCGGTCTTCTTCCGGCATTTGGTCAGTGCGCCTCAGGAAGGCACCCCCGGGTTTATTCTGCAAACTTCCAAGACCGCTGGTGCGAATCATCGCTTCCAGCTCTTTTTGCAGCGATTGCAAATAGGTGGTGGGGTTGTCGTTGAGAATTACCAGATCGATCTTGAGTCCCTTGTAATGGAGATACTCATGCCCTCGTACAATCTTGCGAACTACGGGCAAGTCTTCAGCTTTGTTGATTCGCACCACCAGAATCGGAAGATCGCCGCTGATCCCGTAGGCCCAAAGGCTCGACTGCGCTTTGGTGTTGAGCTCAAGGACGTGAGGGCGAGGGCGTAGCGAGGGATCTGAATAGATAATACGCGACGCCAGGCGTTGAAACAGGTGTGCCTCCTCAGCGTCCATATTAAGGTGGGTCATCTCAACTTGTGCTTTGGTCCACGCCAGTCGCAGTTCACGTTCGAAGGTGTTCGGGTCGTGATACTTATCGGCCAACTGCATCGCATCTTCCCGTGAGTTGGCCACGCCGGTGCTGAATGAACAACGCACTGTTTGATTAGGGGGAATTCGCACGCGCCTTCGTAAGCTAAATACAGGATCGAGAACCGCGCCGGTGGTATTCGACAGCGGCCGGTCTTCCATGACGGCAATCGGATTCGCAGGAGTGTGGCCCCTTCCCAGAAATCGGCCACGGTCGGTTTCATATTGCACGGCGCCAACTAAATCTCCTTCCACTACGACAACGTGAACGCCCCAGATCTGTTCATCGCTGCTTGATCGTTGACGGCGGTGGGCCAGGATCGCATTTTCAGCAGCGAAGAATTCTGTCTCGATGAAGAGGTTACTGAAAGCCGGATGGGCTGCATCGGCCTGCGGGGTGTTAAGAACTACTTCAGCATAACTCGTTAATTCAATTTCGCGCGTGCGCTGCGAATTATTAGTCAATGAAATGCGACGGACCTCCGCGTTATCCTCTGCCGAGACCAGGATCTCCATATGAGTCGTGATCCCTGCATCGCCGCGCCAGAAGTCTGCCTTGTCTTCCGAGAATGCAACTTCATACGACTGTGGCCGCTTGAGTACTGGTTGGAAACTGGCAGACCACACGGCGCCGCTCCGTACGTCGCGCAAGTAAATGAAGGTCCCCCAGCTGTCTCGAGTGACGTCTTCCCGCCAGCGGCTGACCGCATTGGCTCCGCAGTTGGAATAGCCGGCGCCGGCGGCCGTGACCATCACGTTGTAAGTTCCATTTGAAAGCAACTGCGTACGCGGTGTGTCGGTATCGACGCGGTGGTACACGCGCGTAATCATTCCGGGCAAGGTTTGCGCTACGCGGCCCGTCAACACTTCTTCAGCGCGCGGGTGCGCGGCGCGCACGCCAACGGGAATGCGCTCCTGCAACAGTAGTTCGGTTGCCTGGATTGACGGGTCTGCGTGGAAACGTTTCTCCATGCGGTCGTCTTCGAGGACGTTGCTGAGCGAGACCAGGCTCATACCCTGGTGATGGGTCATGAAAGAGCGAATCAAAACATGGCGTTGGCCCTGTGGCAGGCGTTCGGCTGTGTAATCAATCGACTCGTAATAGCCATAGGCGCCCAGGGCCCCTTCTTTCTCGAGCCGGCGCAGGTTGTCCATGGCCGCCCGTGGGTTGATCTCCGCCGCGAGCATTGTCGCGTAAGGCGCTACCACGAGATCCTCAATCAGTCCGCGTTTCAGACCAAGACCGGGAACACCGAATGGACCGTATTGATAATTCAGGTGAAGGTCACGAACGTTGTATGCAGCTTCAGACACACCCCACGGCACGCCGCGTTCCTGACCATACTCGATTTGTCGCTTGACGATCGTGCGGTAAGTTTCGTGCAGAAGTGTGCCTTCATAATTGCGCATCACCAGCAGCGGCATCAAATACTCAAACATGGTGCCGGTCCAGGAAATCAAGGCGCGTCCGCCGTCTACCGAAGTTAATTGCCGTCCCAATCGGAACCAGTGGTCCTGCGACACATCACCCTTTGCAATTGCGACAAAGCTGGCAACACACGCCTCTGAGGCGAGCAAGTCGTAGTAAGAATTGTCTGCGCGAAGAGCCGAAACGTTGTAGCCAATGGTAAACACTTTCCGCTCAGGGTCGAGGAGAAACTTGAAGTCCATCTCTTCCATGACCTCTTCAGACCTGTGCGCCAGACGGGTGAGTCGCGACAACGAATCTCCCGCTGACGCGGACGCCTGCTCAAGTGCTTTTGTCAATCTCCGGACCGCGACAGATAAACTTTCCTGATCTGCGGCGGCCAGGGCAGCGAGTTGGACCAGCGCGCCATCGCAAACCTGCGGCACCTCGGCTAATGCGGGGACCCGGTGAAGTAGATTCAAGAGGGATTCCCATTCGTTTTCGTTGTGCTCGCTGCCTGAGCTCTCAACTGTTTTCCCTGCTGGTGTTTGGTCCGACTGCACCTCGGCCTGAAGCTGTGATAGCAAACGTCCCCAGCCGACTAAGGTGTCGGCATCCCGACGGCAGGAACTAACCTGATGCTGAAGCGCGCCCACCCACCAACGCAGTTCTTTGAAGTTTACTTCTCCGTGTTCGTGCGAAAGTGCGTTGATGATGTCTTCGATTTCAGCAACGCGCCGGATCAGCGATTCAAAAAGCAGGAACCACGACGGCAAGCTGTCTCTGGCATCCACAGAGACAAGCTTTTGACAGGCCTCTATCTCGTTTCGCAGTTGGCTGACTGTAACTACTTCCGTGCGTTGCCGAACGCTGCCCAGTCTGCTTGCTTCCACGGAAATCGCATTAATGGTGTCCGCCAGGCCTTTAAGAATTCGATCATCAAACAGTTTCGTGTCGGGCATTTCAATGCATGCCTGTTTCAGCGCCACCAGATGGGCGGCCAGATTTCCGCTGTCCACAGTCGATATGTATTGGGGGAAAAGGGGCTGGAGCGTCTTAGTGTCATACCAGTTGAAGAAGTGCCCGTGGAACTTTCCTAGTTTCCCCAAGGTTGCAAACGTCAACTCCTGGCGCTCGATGAATTCCAGTAATCCGAGATAACCGAGGTCATGGGCTGAAACTGTGGTGAGTTGCAGCAATCCGATATTTGTCGGAGAAGTGCGGTGGGCAATGACGGGTGTGGGATCTTCCTGAAAATTATCCGGCGGAAGCCAATTGTCTTCGGTGCCCACGAAAGCTTCGAAGAAACGCCAGGTGCGGCGCGCCACCATCCGAGCAAACTGGGCATCCTCGGCATTCAGAAGCTTGCGTTCCAGCCTGCGAGCAGTGCTAACCCAATAAGCAGCAACAGGTGACAGGACCCATACGGCTGCAAACGCACACACTTCGCCGAAAGCTGCGGGCTTTAAGCTCAAGGTGAGCGCTACGGCGAAGATCGCAAGCAACTCGGCCGGCCACATCAGCCACACGAAAGCCGCGAGATCGTTTCGCGCAGCCTTTTCCGCATCAGCGGCGGTCACCCATTCAAGCAACTTTTTTCGCGAAATTACTTTTCTATAGATGGTGCGAACGATCGCGTCAGACATCAGGTAAGCCTGATGAGGTAGAAACAGAATTGACAAAGCTACCTGTGCGGTGTTCGTTCTAACGTCGCCCCAAACACTCCAGAAGTGGCTGGTCCAGGGAATACCCCGTGGATGTATCAAGAGACTGGTGGTGACATGAAGGTAAACAGGGAAAGCAATCGTTATGATTACAAACAGACTCCAGAGCAGCGACGAGCCCGGGAAGATAGTCCAGGCCGCGAGCAGCCAAAGGAACATTGAAGGAGCTACGAGGCTGCGGCGCAGATTATCCAGAATCTTCCAGCGAGAGATCAGCGGCAGTGGATTATGGATCTTTCGTCCGCTCGCATCCGGGACGGCGGGAAAAAGCCAGCCGGCTATTTGCCAGTCACCCCGCGTCCAACGATGCTGTCGCTTGGCATAGGCGTCGTAGGACGCCGGGTATCCGTCAAACAATTCGATATCGGTAATTAGCGCGGCGCGCGCAAATAACGACTCGAATAGATCGTGACTCAGCAGATAGTCTTGGGGCACGCGGTTCGCTAGCGCCGCCTCGAAAACGTCTACGTCATAGAGACCTTTGCCGGTGAAGTTGCCTTCACAGAAAAGATCCTGGTACACGTCTGACACCGCAGTGGTGTATGGGTCTATCCCGGTGTTACCGGAAAAAATGCGGGCAAACTTCGAACGAGAAGCGCTTTCCAGCGCGATGCTGACACGCGGCTGTAGAATTCCGTAGCCTCGTGTGACTAGTCGGGTGGCTGGATCCAACTCCGGTCTGTTGAGTGGATGGATGGCAGTACCCACGAGCTTGCGCGCTACGTCGCGCGGAAGCTGCGTATCGGAATCAAGCGTGATTACATAACGAACTTGCCCCAGGAATTGGCGTAGCAACGAGTCATCGCCCTGGTTGTTGACGCTCGTGAAGCTGGTGAAGCTTGTGTCCGCGGCGCCACGCAAGAGGAGGTTGAACTCCTCGATCTTTCCGCGTTTTCGCTCCCAGCCCATCCATCTGTCTTCACTCGCATTCCACTGGCGGCGTCGATGAAATAGGTGGAATCGAAGCGGCTCGCCTTTGCTATGCCGCCGGTTCAGATCCTCTATACCGTTCTCCGCGGCGGCGAGCAGCAGGAGATCGCCAGGCGTTTCTTCCGTATCGGCATCCGGAAAATCGCCCAGCAACGAAAAATAGATGTGCTCGTCCTGGTTGGCAAGATAATGAACCTCGAGCCTTTCGATGAGTTCGTTGACCTGTGACTCGCTCGAAAAGATCGTCGGAACCACCACCATTGTGCGAGCTTCTTCGGGGATGCCTGCGATCGTCTCCATTCGGGGCAACAACCTCGGTGGAAACAGGTGTGTGACGTCCCAATTCAACACGCTCAAAGCAAGATCACTCGCAGGAATCAGCGACAACAGCGACGTGACAATTAGCAGTGGCCAGCTTGCTCCGAAAGCGTGCATTGCGCTCAGGAGCAGAGCAATGATCAGCAACATGAGAAACGCGAGCAGGCCAAGATATGCGGCAGTCGCATGGCGCAGAACATACCGGCGGAGTCTTTCGGTGGGCCGGGGATGGTATCGATAGTTGGACTCCAGTTGGGCCAACCCGGCATCGACCAGGTAATAACCTACGTGCCATTCCGGGGGTATCTGTCCGGGAGCCGGGCTATCTGGCGCGTTGCCGGAACGCGTCGCGTCTTCGGCGAGTTCCACTACGGCCCGCGCGATCTCGAGCTCATCAGACCGCGTTCCTTTACTGATCCTTTCGATCACGTGGCGGTAGCGGTCACGCGTCGCAAATTCCATCTTCGAGTAAGCGCCCGCTGGATCCTCCCCCAGCAGCGGCTCGATGAGGCTGACGCTCTCGAAGAAATCGCGCCAGTCGAGCGTCGAAAGTAGACGCATGCTGGTGATGATGTTGCCGACGGTCACCTGCGTCGCAGCCTGACGCTGATGCTCCGCGTGAATCAACTGTTCGATGGTGATGCCGTGACGATAGAGTTGCTTTTCCAGGTAGTCGGTTACCGGCATCACTGCCGGATCCTGTTCTCGCAGCCGTTGAGTAATCTGGACCACAAATGTTTGCGGTATACGCTCGCGTTTACCCAGGCGATCCGCAACCAGAGGAACCAGCGCGGAAGGCTGCCGTGATGCGAGTTCCAATAGTTTGTCGGCGAGCTTGTCAGCCTGCTCGCGTTCTTCACGAGCGCCTACGATGATT
Organism: Pyrinomonadaceae bacterium; assembly: GCA_051004635.1. Taxonomy (GTDB): domain Bacteria; phylum Acidobacteriota; class Blastocatellia; order Pyrinomonadales; family Pyrinomonadaceae; genus PSRF01. Next base: position 17,198 of record JBPCKD010000210.1, on the reverse strand, counting down.
GTGGCCAGCCGGCGGAGATTTTCTACCAACGCCAGCCGGAGCGTGATCGCCACGGCCCACAGTTCACCGATTGAAAGCGGAGCGACAGTTTGATAGGCGGCTATGAAGCGCCGCAGTGTGTTTGTGTCGAGGCGGCAATCCGTATGAGCGATAAGTGCCTGGGCAAGCGCGTAGATCCTCGGATAGCCTTTGAGTTCACCTTCAGCGAGCTTCGGCAATTCATGATAGTAACTTTTGGGAAGGTCTTCGCGAATCTCGCGGAGTTGTTCTTCGACAATATGAAAATTGTCGACCAGCCACTCAGCCGCCGGTGAAATCGCACGCCCGTTTCGAATGGCTTCGACCAGGGCGCGGTAAGCGCTTACAAGTTTGCGACCGTTGTCCTGGAGGCGTGGGAGGAGTTGAGCCCGGCCTTTTTTAGTGACCGTTTTGTGCTCGGCGGCAAGGGCTTTGGCATAGTGCTCCAGGCGTTCAACACTGAATATCTCCCCCTGAAGCGGCTGCTCCTCAGCATCACTCGACGCCTTGCGAAATCCTGCCCGTGGCAATTTGAGAAACTCACTCATCGCTCAATCATCGTCCCGAAATCAGTCGAACCGATACCGCAGCCGTAGCAATGGGCCGTAAGCAGAACGGTAACCTCGCAGTCCGTAGCCGCTCCTGCTCCTGCCACTCCTTAGGTCTTGCTTGGGGGCTTTCAGAATATCACGACTCGACCTTGGTCTTTAGGCTTCCTGGTGTTTCCTAATGTGGGAGATAAGCAAACAATCCACTAAATCACACTAAGCGACACGAACCATTGTTCGTGAGATTTCGTGTGACTTCGTGGATCGCTTTACGAACTGGGGAGGGAGAGTCTCTAGACTTTAGAGGGCCTATTCAAGCGTTACAAAGCGTCGAATGCCCCACTCAACCTCTTGATTTCGTCGGGTGTGGGGTCTCCACAACCAGACCATTCCAACGGGCTTCGATCTGTTGGGTTTTGGAATGAACAGCCATAGATGATCGGCATTGGTAACGGTTATGAGGGGCGTGCCGATCGATAGATGCCTAAATGGCACGGTTGAGATCCACCGCGACGTCGGCAGCCTTGAGCTCGCGTGCAAGCAACAACTTCCACGCACCCTTGAGATCGAGTTCAACGTAGATGACACCATTGACATCAGATGGTAGCTCTACGCCTTCGGCATATAGCGCGCAGACATGACGACGACCGAGCTTGGCAACGAAGAAGCCCCATTCAAAGATCACGTTCTGCCTCGCGCGCGATTGGAGTTCCGCGGATGCGTCTGCGCCGGGCTTGCCTACGTCATCGGGGGTAAGTAGCACGACGGCAAAGGAGGCATCCGAATGGTCTTCGAATTTTTCTATAACAGTACGGCCTCCGCTCGGCTGTTCATGCAGAATGACTGGCGTGAGATCTAGTTGTCCGAGAAACCGCGCGACCGTCTCTTTGATTTCATCATTTCGACCGTGTACCACAAATACTGTTCTCGAGGCAGAAGGCCGAGCCTGTGCTTCACGCGTGTTAGCTTTATCCTTGATACTATCGGTATTAGCGTTCTCAGCGGAAGTCGCGTACAGCGGTAGGCGCTCCACGATAGACTCCAGCCGTCGCAACTTTTGTGACACACTACTTGTGGAATTCTTCGATATCTTCGGTAAGGGAGCTAGGCCCCATGCCGAAGACAGCGACTCCCCAATAGGAGTATTCCTGAGCGTTCTCTGGCGTAGTGAATAGGCGCTTCAGCAAGGCCGCGTTGTACTCATCCCAGGTGTAGTATTGAGCGCGCGTCTGGTCCAGCACACCTCTGTCAGAGATTGGCAAAGAGAGAATGGCATTTCCCTTCTCGATGCGATCCCTAAGCTGAGCGTGAGCTTCAGCGATCGGTTCACGGATGATCGGCGGCTCGTTGGGTGCATTTCTAGCAGCCGGCCGTTTTCTTGTCGCCATATTCGCACCTCGGTCCTGCGGAAGATTCATCTAGCCTGAAAGACTCAGTCACCCCTGGGAGGACGCCCTTAGCGATCTGTTCATGCAATCCCGAACAACGCGATCTTTATGCGACCTTGACTTGAACAATGGCCGTGATTCCGGAGTCATTCGCCAGGTCCTGCAATGCGAGTTGTAGAAAATAGCTTTCGCTTTGTCCGAGCAGGCGCGCAAAGCGCACCGCACGTTCCGGACTGACGCTCTTCTGGCCGGTTTCTAACTGGTGCAGATGCTGGCGCGAGATGCCCAGCGTTGCAGCAAACTGTGCCAGACCAGCTTCGTCGGCCTGTCGCAATGAGGCCAAAAGTTGGCCAAATGTCAGCGCTCCAACGTTGAGCGAAGTCAGGAACGCATTAGTAGCCGCGTTACGTTTCTTTCGTCTTGATTCTCTTAATGTAGCTCCAGCCACACTCACCTCCCTAGTAATCGTGTTTGCTGACAGTTTCCACCAGCACTACCTCCAGAAAACCGTCGTCTTGAATGCTGTAGATAGCACGGTAAGAACGGTTGAGCCGGATTGATCGATACCCCTTCCATTCTCCATGCAACGGCTCGTCATGGTAACCGGGCAATCTTCGTGTTTGCTCAAGGCCGTCGAGCTGGATTGCGCCAACCCAGGCCATCAACTTCCGCACGATGAATACGGGACAGCGGCGAAGATCCTTCTTCGCGCGTACCGACAAGGTCACCGTGTTTATCATCACGATCCAAATATAGCGGCTGTTGATATGCTGTCAACCTTTGAGGCTTCCTCCGGGCACGCGAGTATGTATCAGAGTGTGTATTACTTCGATATTGCTGTGGAACCCTTTCAGGGTTCAAAGGCTATCGGGGTCTAGTGATCCCAGGGTAGCACGCGGCGCGCAACCCGGGGCTAAGTTATTCAACGCCTTCGGCGTAAGAGGGCCGAGTTGTCACACGGGGTCGGTAGCGACCGGCTTGGCCCAACTTGTTAGCCAAGCGCTCCTGCATTTGTAGTATTCTTTGCTGCCAACCATGGACATGCGCGAGGGACCAACGAAAGAACAAATGAAGCAGAGCCCAGCCTATGCTCGCTGGCGTGCCCTTGCTTTGCTCTCGTTGGCGGAACTACTCGGCATGTCGCTCTGGTTCAGTGCCGCGGCGGTCGTCCCTGCGTTGCGAGTCGAATGGAACCTGAGCGACGCAAGTGTTAGTTGGCTGACGATAGCCGTGCAGCTCGGCTTTGTCTGCGGCACTCTGATAAGCGCATTTCTGAATCTGCCTGACATACTGAGCGTGCGATATCTGATCGCCGGCTCGGCCTTCGCCGGTGCGCTAACGAATGCGGCCCTTGCGACTTATGCTCACGACGCGCAAACCGCAATTGTTTTCCGATTTCTTACCGGCCTGTTTCTCGCCGGAGTCTATCCGCCGGGAATGAAGATCATGGCGACCTGGTTTCAGCGGGGCCGTGGGATGGCTCTCGGTGTCCTGGTGGGCGCGTTAACGCTGGGCAAAGCTTCGCCCTACCTGGTTAATGGCTTGGGCAGCGCAAACTGGCGCCAGAATATTCTCTTTATTTCCTTGCTCGCGTTAGCCGGCGGACTAGTTGTGCTGTTCTTTATTGAGGATGGCCCATATGCAGTGTCCGCGGCCCAGTTTAACTGGAAGCAAGCCATAGCGGTATTCAGCAATCGCGGAGTGCGTCTGGCAAGCTTTGGATACTTTGGCCACATGTGGGAACTCTACGCGATGTGGGCCTGGATCCCCGTAATGATTCGCGCAAGCCTGCAGGCGCGTCAACCCACTTCGACCCTGGCGGAATTTGCTTCGTTTCTCGTGATTGGCTGCGGCGCCGCAGGTTGTGTCGCAGGAGGCCTCCTTGCTGATCGTGTCGGCCGCACCGTAGTCACCTCGTGGGCCATGGCCATCAGCGGCACCTGTTGTCTGGTTATTGGTTTTCTCTTTGGAGGAAATCCGTTCTTACTCCTTTTGGTCGCCGCAATCTGGGGGGCAACTGTAATCGCCGACTCCGCACAGTTCTCTGCCTGTGTTACTGAGTTGGGCGATCCCCAGTACCTGGGAACTGCCTTGACCATTCAAACCTGCATAGGATTCCTGCTGACGACCATCTCTATCCAACTGATACCCTATTTTGTCAGTGCCGTAGGCTGGCAATATGCATTTGCGATCCTTGCTCCCGGGCCACTACTTGGCGTAATTGCAATGCTACGATTGCGTGCTTTGCCGGAAGCGGCGAAGATCGCCCAGGGACGAAGGTGAACGGTGATCCGCAAAACGTTTGCACAAAGAGTAGCGCCAGCACTCTGCGGCGCAGGGGAATGAAAAACCCGGCATCTCAGAGCTGGCGTCGAAACTTCTTCCAGCGCCAAAGGCGCGAAATGTAAAAGCCTGGGCCATTCGGCCCAGGTGAAGTCCTCAACGGTACCGAGCACTGAAGGCGCGAAATGAGAGTGTGCCGAAAATAATGCTAGGTTGTTCGGTTAAGCTTGGGGGATTTCGCACCTTCAGCGCTACAACGACTTATATCCTCTCAGCTGGGGCGTTGGCCCAGGCTATTACATTTCGCGCCTTTGGCGCTGGAGGTTAATGGAGGCGGCGTGGTTGACACTGAACTGAAACAGCGAGTACGGAAGATCATTCGGTTGTTGAAGCGCGCTTATCCGGATGCGAAGTGTTCGCTGAATCATTCCAACGCTTTTGAGTTGCTGATTGCGACAATTCTGTCGGCACAGTGCACAGATGCTCGGGTGAACATCGTTACGCAGGATTTGTTTCGCAAGTACCGCCAGCCTGAAGACTATCTGAAAGTTTCTGACAAGGAACTGCAGCAAGACATTCGCACGACAGGTTTCTTCCGCAACAAGACAAAGTCGATCCAGGGCACCGCAAAAGCTTTGACCGAAGCTTACGGCGGCGTTGTGCCGTCCACGATGGACCAGCTATTGGAACTACCGGGAGTTGCGCGTAAGACCGCCAACGTCGTGCTGGGTAATGCGTTTGGCATCAGAGCCGGAGTGGTGGTCGATACGCATGTGACGCGGTTGTCTCGCAGACTAGGTCTAACCGAACAAAAGTCGCCGGAGAAGATCGAACAAGACCTGATTGCGATTGTGCCTAAGAAGGATTGGGTTATCTTCCCTCACCTGTTTATTGCCCACGGCCGGGCAATCTGCAAGGCCCGCAATCCGCTTTGCGCCGAATGTGTGGTTGAGAAGGTTTGCCCCTCGTCATATCTCAAGACCGCCGTGATGCCGGGGAGCTGAGCGGAACGCCTCCAGTTTAGAGAGGGCACTTGTGCCCCCGTTGGGCGGACAAGTCCGCTTTCTAAACGTCCTATCTATCCCGCTAGCGCATCCTCACTAACGCCGCTACAATGGCCCCGTTCCCTGATCCTGAAGCTGATGGTCCAAGTTGCTGCCGCTCGCATGCCAGTCACTGCCGATCTACTAAAACCCTTGCAAACAACAAGGCTTTCTTCGGCTAACACCCTTGCTCGCAGGGAGGTTCTGACCGCGTGAGCTACCGTTTCCCCTGGTATCGTCTATCTGACGAGCATTTGCTCGACCTGCGGATTTGCGATCTTGCGCTCAAGATCAAGGGATCGTTTCTCGAGCCTCACATCAAGCGACTCTATAGCGAACTGAATGATCGCGGCATTCGATTCAAACCGCACGTTTGGCTTTCGGAAGAGTGGTTCTCACCTGACGGTGTTCCGGGAATTGCCATTCCCTTTTACCTGGCCCACCCACGCCTGATGAAACTCGAGCGCAAGCAGATGTTGGAAGTGGAAGGTGGCACCGACACGGAGTGCTTGCGTATTCTGCGCCACGAGGCTGGTCATGCGCTCGACACTGCTTTCCGTTTACATTTCAGACGCCACTGGCGTGAGCTCTTTGGCTCCTTTGCGCAGCGGTATCCGGATTTCTATAAACCAAAACCCAAAAGCCGGAAGTATGTTCTGCATTTGCCGGCGTGGTATGCGCAGGCTCACCCCGCGGAAGACTTCGCCGAAACCTTCGCGGTTTGGCTTACGCCACGCTCGCGCTGGCGACGCCGTTATAAAGGCTGGCCAGCCCTAAACAAACTTGAATATATTGACGAGTTAATGAACGAACTGGCTGGCACGAAACCACGAAACCGCACCCGCACCAAAGTAGAACCAATCCCGGAGATACGCACTACGCTACGCGAACATTACCGACGCAAACGGGAGAAATACGATTTCGACTGGCCGGCGGTTTACGATCGCGACCTGCGTCGTATCTTCTCAGACGATCCACGCCACAAAGCAAGCCCGAGTGCGGCGAGTTTTCTTCGCAGCGTGCGCCGAGAGGTGCGCCAGATTGTCGCTGAAGGGACCGGGGTTCACCAGTACACCATCGACCATGTGCTCGAGAACATGATTGACCGTTGCAAGGAACTAAAGCTTCGCGTTGCCACGCCAACCAGGGAAGCGCGCCGCCGTGTAATGATTGTCTTAACAGTTCAGGTAATGAACGTGCTGCATTCGGGTTATCATCGCATCGCCGTATGAGCATCACAGTTCTGCGTACTGAGTGCGGAGTGCTTAGTTTGTAAGCATAATCTTGAGTGCTGAGTCATGAGCAAAGAGTAAGCCTGGGAGAATCCGAAAGTCTAAACTCAGAACTCAGAACTAGCATTACCTTCTCTTGGTTGACTTTGTGAATGTCGTATGACTTTTGAGCCCAAAAAAAAGCTCCGCATAATCGTCCTGATGCATCAGGATCTCGTGCCCCCTGAAACGCTCGAAGGGCTAAGCGACAAAGAGATAATTGAGATCAAGACCGAATACGACGTCACTTCAACCCTCAAGAAGATGGGTCATGAGGTCTACCCCGTCGGCCTTTACAATCAATTAAATGTCATCGGAGACGCGCTAATGGAGCATAAGCCCCACATCGCGTTCAATCTGCTGGAGGAATTTCATGGCTACCCGCTTTACGACCAGCACGTCGTCAGTTATCTCGAACTGATGAAGCAGGCCTACACCGGCTGCAATCCACGCGGTATGACTTTGGCTCACGACAAAGCGCTGACGAAGATGATCCTCGCATATCATCGCCTTCAAGTGCCGGGCTTTGCTGTGTTTCCGATGAATCGAAAGGTCCGACGGCCAAAGCGCCTGAAGTTTCCCTTGTTGGTGAAGTCTATCAGTGAAGAGGGATCGGTGGGCATTTCACAGGCATCTCTAGTTCACGACGATGAAAAGCTTACGCAGCGCGTCGAATTTATTCACCGGCAAAATAAGACGGCGGCCATCGCCGAGCAATATATTAAAGGACGCGAGATTTACGTTGGCGTGATCGGAAATCAAAACATACAGACTTATGCGCCCTGGGAGCTGGTAATGGAAAAGCTGCCCGAAGGCTCAGAAAACATAGCAACGCTCAAGGTCAAATGGGATCCCGCATACCAGGAAAAAGTGGGGGTCAAGACCAGGGCGGCCGAACTTACTCCCGAACAGCACAAAGTTCTCGAACGCCTCTCAAAACGGATTTACCGTTACCTCTTTCTAAGTGGTTATGCTCGGCTGGATTATCGATTGACGGAAGAAGGTCAATTCTATCTACTCGAGGCCAATCCGAATCCGCAGATCGCCGAAGGTGAAGACTTCGCCGACTCTGCCGCCCATAGCGGCCTACCTTATGATCAACTGCTACAGAAAATCATCACCGTTGGATTGAACTATTACGCTGCAAGGCAAGGCGCTTAGATTGAACTGGCGTCCTCCATCGGTCGAATAGTTCGATAGGTCTCAGCTCCTGGTGCCTTCAGCTTGACTGATTGTGTTCTTCAGAGAACTGCCTCTCGCGGATAACCCAATGAACTATGTCCTTCATGAAAAACTTCGTGTGACCTCTTTTGGTGCGCATTATTTTTGTCGATTGTGATTCGTCACGAAACAGTCACATTGCCGCTTGTTCGTAAAGTTTTCAGCAAGTAGACTCCGATTGCCTCTCGGTAATCCCTCCTCACCAATGAAGAAAATTTTAAGGAGACTACGACCCCTTTGCTACTGAAAAAAGTGTTCCCCTATGCCCTTGCGGTTTGCTTCGCCGCCCTTGGCATTTATCCCCTAACCGCGACAGCGCAAACCGAAGAAATTCGCCAACGCCAGGTCGCACAAACAAACGAATCCCTTAGCCTAACCCCTTTGGACGCAGAGCCGGTTATCATCTCGCTTGCCTCGCCCGAAGATATTAATCGGGCGAAGTCGTTCACTGGCAACGGCGGGGTTAATTTCCAGTTCCAACAGTTGATTACTGCTGCTATTGACGAGCGTCTTGGCGCTCGCTACTCATGGGGTGCCACTGGGCCGTCAGCGTTCGATTGTTCGGGTTTTGTTTGGAGCACTTTCCGTTCGGCAGGGATTGATTTTGAACGAGGAAGCGCAAGGACCTTGTGGGCACGCTTCACTGCTCCGGCTCCCGACGAACAATATAAGTTTGGAAATCTGGTTTTCTTCAGCAATCTCGCGCACATCGGCATCGTGGCTGATGAAAAAGGGTTCTATCATGCCTCTCGTCATCATGGAGTAGTTTATTCACCCTTTAATGAATACTGGACCAAGCGCATCGATGGTTTTCGCAAAGCTCCCGCCGCGTTGCAGCCAACGAGTGTTGACTAAGGTCTCCATAGCTTCGTGTTAATGCGAAACGCCGGCGCCCTCAAGCGCCGGCGTTTTAGTTTTAGGTAGGACAGGCAGGGAAGATCTTCCTCCTCTACAGTTTGGTTAATTCAACTCGGGACAGACCGGAATGTCTGTCCTACTTCTCGCTCGGAGATGACACGAAACCCGCGCGATGTTCTTCATCTCGAGCATGCCAAACTACCATAATCTTATCTATTGCAACGAAACACATTTTCTCTTCGCTGTCCTTCAAATGTAGTACGCCTTCTTCAACCTTCAGCACTTCCCCACGAAGGCTCGATGCGCCTTCACAGAGAACGTCGATCCTCGTACCGATCATCTTGGTCAACAATTCCTGCATAATTCGTGACCTTCCTGCCTATTCCTCCGTTGCTGTACCAGGCCGGTTTCTTGACGAGCGACAGACAGGCATGTCTGTCCTATCCCGCTACCGGTTTTCCTTCCCGTTGGTAAAAGTAATCTTCACCAGAGGGATTACGTCAGGGTCGTCTTGTTGTGCACGTTCAAACTCTATCAGGTCGTAATAGGCGCATCGCGCAGTGTTAGGAAAATCGCGACACGTTCCGGGACGCGCATGATAGATGGTGCACTTTCTCGTTTCCTGATTCAGAAACATGCAAGCCTGTCCAAATAAACGATCCGCTCGCCGCCTTAGAATTCGTTCCTTGCTCCACACCTTGGTAAACCGCTGACTGGCGACGTCCGGAAGGATATTAAAATGCGCAGCCAATCGCCTGATGTCCCTGGGCGTCACCTGGACGCGATCGTAAATCGAGCAACAGTATGCAACACATTTATCGCAGTCATATTTCAGAGCTTTGACGGCAACACCAGATGTTAGACCCATATGAAAACAAACCCTTTACTCATTATTTTCTCGATAACGTTTTCTAACCGCTTCTCCCGTCCTGTAGGGACGTAATGTTGATAGAACACCCGCGCCAAGAGATTCTTCGCTCCGGAGGAGCGAAACGGCTCACTCGCGTATTTATCGTCATATACATTGCGCTCCCTGGAGCGCCTGTGTCTGATATATGGCCATCTCTATAAACATTAGGCTCCTATGGAGCCGGCGTTTTTTCTGCAGAAGGAGCGTGATTCCTCAGTATGAACTCAATGAACTGCTCGCTCCGACATCAGCGTCTCTTTGATTTCTTGTATTCCGAGAGCAGCAACGCCATGAAATCAGCCCGCTGATCATATAGTCTCTTCGGCGTACGCGGTTTGTGCTTCGCCAAAGCATAAGCCGTAATGATCGGAAGCGCCACTGTGGAATCGACGTAACAGACTACCGCGTCCGGCAGGCGATCAGGATCAACTTTGCCCCATGACACAGCTTCTCCCGGCGTTGCTCCGGAAAGGCCGCCTGTGTCGGGCCGAGCGTCGGTCACCTGAAGAAAATAATCGTGCCCGCGTTCGTCGATGCCCAGCACCTCCTGGATTTGTGGTTCAGTTTGCAGCAGGAAGTTTTTAGGTGAACCGCCGCCGAGAATGAAGCATGCCGAAAGCCCGGGCCTCTTTTTACCTCGGCCTTTCCCACCAGCAGCCCCGGCGCTGACTGCATTGCGTTTCGCGGCAAGCACGATCGCGGCAGTTTCATTTACATCCAGGGAAGGATCAAACGCTAGTTTGTTTCCCTGAAGGGCCTTTGCGGCCACGTTCATACCAATAGATGAGTCACCCGGAGACGAAGTGTAGATTGGCACACCGTATTCATAGGCGACGCCCAGCAGCGACTTGTCCTTCAAACCTAACTTGCGCTCGCGCTCAAGCACGTAGCGCCCGGCCAGGTAATGAAATTCCGCCGTAGACATTGTTTTCTGAAACTCTTTCCCGGTAATGATCTTGCGGAAGAAAGCGTCAGTGTCCAACAGCACAGAATAGTCAAAGAAGATGTCATAGATGCGAACGACCTCCTCTTCACGCAAAACGATGTCGGATATGTCTGCCCGGCCCTCCCGCATTATCAGACCAATGCCAAAGTGGGTGTCGTGATATAGATTAGCGCCAGTTGAAATGATCCAATCGACAAAGCCAGCCTTGATTAGCGGGATGAGCGCCGACATTCCTAAACCCGCGGGGGTCAGCGCCCCGGTGATCGACATGCCAATCGTTACTTCCGGCTCAAGCATCTTCTGCGTGAAAAGTTGGCAGGCTTCTCGCAAACGCGCGCCGTTATATGCAATGAACGCCTCATCCACCAACTCTGCGAGCGTGGTCTGCGCAGTTATTGGCGCCGGATCGATTCTCCTGCCCTTAAGAAATTTGCTCGTTCGTTTTGCCATTTTTCCAAGTTGCTTCCCGTCAAATATGATCTACAGAACCCTTCAATGCGCCTGGCCATTTTCGTTTGAGTCCTGGCTTTCCGCTCGCTTTACTCGCAGCCGGCCAATACGGCGCTCGTCTGCCTCCAGCACTTCTACCTCAAGCCCGCGAAAAGTCAGCCGCTCGCCCGGTGGCGGAACTTTACCTGATTCGTTGATTACGAGCCCGGCAATAGTCGTGAAATCGTCGGTCTCAATTTCCATGTCGAAGAGACGCTCAATCTTTCCTATCTCGGTGGAGCCAACAACCTCGTAGCATCCTTCGCCCCGTTCCACGATCTCCTCCAGCTCTTCGCCGGCGATATCTTCATCTTCGATCTCACCCACGATCTCCTCGAGTATGTCTTCAACAGTCACCAATCCGGAAACTCCACCGTATTCATCGACTACAATTGAAAGCTGCACGTGAGCCTTCTGCATTTCTTCGAGCAGCTCAGCAACCGGTTTTGTTTCGGGAACGAAGTAAACAGGTCGCACGAGGGTCGCGATTGGTCCATCCACATTGTCCTCCGCCCAACGCTCGAGCAAATCGCGCACATAGATGAGTCCTTCGACGTTGTCGATTTGATCGCGATACACCGGCAAGCGTGAATACTTGGATTCAATCATCACGTCTCGCGCCTCACGAACGGACGCGCCGGCCGGCACGGCCACAATGTCGGGCCGGGGGGTCATCACTTCGCTTACGCTAGTGTCGCCAAACTCGAGTATCGAATGAATCAGCTCGCCCTCTTCCTCCTCTAGTATCCCTTCGGCTTCCCCCACATCAATCAACGCTTGAATGTCGTCTTCGGTGTCCTGCTCCTCATCTTCCGCGCCGTTCTCGAGTTCCTGCTCTTTTCGGCGCGAGCGGTCAAACAACCGATGGAATGGATCGGCGGCGAATGCCATCAATGGCAACAGGGGCCGGATTACCGGCAGCAGGAACAAAAGCGTTCCTTCCGGATCGCGAGTTGAGATGAATAAGGGAACCAGTTGGCGGAAGATGCCGGCCAGAATCAAACCCGCAAGAAGGCCAACCAATACAAAGCGACGCTGCTGGAACAACGTCAGCGAGATCGAGGTTGTCAGGACAGCAACCGCCACCAGCAGGATTTGAATCGTTGCTGAGATTGCGAAGCTAAACCTCGGCCGGTTTCCCAGAACCTGCTTTAGGAATGCTGAGGACCGCGATTTGGACCGCTCTTCGGCTTCGGTAATCAGGCGACGCAGACCAACATCGCTCAACTGGCCAAACGCCATGTCGACCGTCGCGAGCAAGGACAATCCAAACAGAAGCAGGAAAGTCAGGATGATCTCAATCTGCATTTAGAGGTAAATAGTAAATCGTCAATGGTGAATGGTAAACACCTGCGAGAACCAGCAAGCCGATTTTCCATATATCATTTGACATTTCTCATTGGTCATTGCCGGAGTTTTTGCAACGATTCTGTACCACCGCTGCCCTTCGGAGGAGATTGATTCAAATGGCCAATGAGAAATGTCAAATGATATATAGAAAATCTCCTGTGCCTCCTAGATACCAAGCTTCTTCCTTAACCGAATCTCCAGCCGGTCCATTTGGCCGTTGTCCGTGGAATGATCGTAGCCGCATAGATGAATGAGGCCGTGAAGGATGAGCTGCGCAATCTCCTGCTCGAGAGATAAATCATTTTCCTTCGCCTGTCGCGCTGCCTGTTCAACAGAAATCACCACGTCGCCCAGGCTCAAGCCTTCCAGCCTTTCAAACTCGTCTTGGTTTGCTGGAAACGACAACACGTCCGTCGTCCCACGTTTGTGCCGCCAAAGGCGATTGAGTTCGCCCATCGCGCGATCTGAAACAAAAGCGACGGTAACGCTCGTCGCCGCAGTCGGCAGAAGCCGCATTGCCTGCTCCGCAAATGTCTGCCAGCGTTCACAATCGACTGGAAGTTTGCGTTGGCGGTTAACGACTTCGATCATAGTTCATCCACAGATTACGCAGGTACAAAGCGCGGCGGGCCGCAAACACTGTCGAAGAGATACGATCCACGAAACCACACAAAAAGACACTAACGACATTCGTGTAATTTTGTGTACTTTCGTGGATCGTCTCTATCAACCTTTGGCGGTACCAGCCTCGCCGGGTAATTCGCGGATTGTCTTCTTAAATGTCTCTCTTCTTGGAATGGTCTTCGTAGGCACGGATAATCATCTGGACCAGCTTATGACGCACTACGTCTTTTTCGGTGAAATAGATGAATTCGATTCCATCTAGATTCGCCAGTACTCGTTCAGCTTCAATCAGGCCGCTGCGTTTACCTGCGGGAAGGTCCACCTGCGTCACATCGCCGGTGATCACGGCCTTCGAGCCGAAACCAATGCGCGTGAGAAACATCTTCATCTGTTCACTGGTAGTGTTTTGGGCTTCGTCGAGAATAATAAAAGCGTCAGAAAGCGTGCGGCCGCGCATAAAGGCGAGCGGCGCTACCTCAATCACCTGCTTTTCCAGCAACTTCGTCACGCGGTCGTAGTCAATCAGATCAAAGAGCGCGTCATAGAGCGGGCGAAGGTAAGGATCCACTTTCTCCTGTAAATCGCCGGGAAGAAATCCCAACTTTTCACCAGCCTCAACCGCCGGACGGGCCAACACAATTCGGTTGACTTGCTTCTGCATCAACGCCTGCACCGCCAGGGCCACCGCGAGATAAGTTTTCCCGGTGCCTGCTACTCCGATACCAAAAACGACGTCCTGCTCCTGAATCGCCTGAATGTATTTGCGTTGAGTGGCGGACTTCGGCGCGACCTGCTTCTTACCCGCGGGATTGAATCGGGCCTTGGTGAAATAGTCGCGCAGACTAAAGGCACGATCTTCTGCGATTTGTGCGAAAGCTTCGCGCAATTCCTTGTCGGTAAAAGCGCGGCCCTCTCGGAAGAGTTCGGAGAAGTCCTGGAGTATTCGCTGTGCGGTCTCGACGTCCTCCGGGTCGCCATCGATGTTGACGTCCTGTCCGCGCGCGTCGATGCGAACGTCGAGTAAGGTCTCGAGGTATTTGATGTTCTGGTCGTGAACACCAAAGAGTGTTTCTAACCCGCGAGGGGGCAATTCGATTTGTCTCAAAAGCTGGGACGATCTCCTTTTGTCGGCGACGAAATTAAGAGTGCGGTATTAACTGATCTGCGTGGGTGTGAGTCTGCTGAAATTGCTGGCATATTCTGTGGCTTTGACGCTACTACACGATTCAAGAGACTGTCAAATCTAACCAGCTGGTGAGGCGGGGGCCTCCCGCTATTTGCCGGCCGATTCTCGTTTGTAACGCCCAACTGTTAGTTTGCGCTGGAGCTGACTTCCGTCTTCCAGACCACCCTGCGTTTGGCGTATCTGTGGTTTAAGCTTCGACACTTTGCCGTTAGTATCATAATTTCACCTCCGTGCGTAGCCCTCCGAGCAACCCGTGTCGTTAGCACATGATATGTCCGATCGAATTAACACATGAAGTGTCCGATCTGAGCGGAGGAGGTCAGAGCACATGACAGGATGCTGTTATGAAGCAAATGACACCATCCGCGGTGGAGCGGGCGATGAAACTACAGGACGTAATGTTGCGAGCAATGGCGAAGCGGATCACCTGGTTTCAGGCAGCGGAGATCCTGGGGATAAGCTGCCGGCAGATGCAGCGCTGGCACACGCGGTTTGAGCATGAAGGATATGAAGGGCTGTTCGACCGGCGGCGAGGAGTACCTTCGCCGAAACGGGTGCCTTTGGCGACGGTGGAGGAAGTGCTGCGGTTGTACCAGGAGCAGTACTTTGACTTCAACGTGCGGCACTTCCACGAGAAGTTGGTGGAGGAGCACGCGATCAAACTGAGCTACACCTGGGTGAAGCAAGCCTTGCAGGGAGCGGGGCTGGTAAAGCCGAACCGGAAGCGCGGAGTGCATCGCAAGCGGCGGGCGCGGCGGGCCTTGCCCGGGATGTTGTTACATATCGATGGGAGTCAGCACCAGTGGTTCTGCGATCATCGCTGGTATGACTTGCTGGTGATCATGGACGACGCCACCAGCGAGATTTATTACGCGCAGTTGGTAGAGGAGGAGTCGACCCGCACGGTGATGGCCGGATTGCGTGAGGTGATTGAGCAGCGGGGCGTGTTTTGTGCGCTTTACAGCGATAGAGCCAGCCATTTCTTTCTGACGCCGAAGGCTGACGAGCCGGTGGATCATACTCGTCTGACGCAGGTGGGCAGAGCGTTAAGACAGTTGGGGATTCAGATGATTCCAGCCTATTCGCCGCAGGCTCGAGGACGCAGCGAACGAGGCTTTAGCACCTGGCAGGGGCGGTTGCCCCAGGAACTGCGGCTGCGAAAGATCACCACGGCGCCCGCAGCTAATCGGTTTCTGCGTGAGGAATATGTGCAGGAGTTCAGCCGCCGGTTCAGTGTCAAAGCCAGCGAGCGCGGGACAGCCTTTGTGCCGCTGCGCCGTCAAGAGCTGGACCTGATTTTCTCATTGCAACATGAGCGCGTGGTGGCTCGGGATAACACAGTCAGCTTCGCCAACCGAGTGTGGCAGTTGGAACGCTCCAAATTGCGAGCCACGCTGGCGGGTTGCAGAGTCACCGTGCATGAACACTTGGACCAGACGCTCTCGATCACCTTTGGTCCACATCTGGTTGGCCGCTACACAGCTGACGGCCAACCAGCTATGGAAATGACGCCGCCGAGGAAAGCGACCAAACCCGTCGCTTCCCACCGCGGCTTGGAAAAGTCAGGCCAAAAAGCAGCCTGACTTTCCCACATTCCCACAGCTACTACTGCTGGTTAAAGAAATGGCGAAACCGGACACTTCACTTGCTAATAAGACCGGACATTTTAATTTGCTAATAACAATAAGAAGGAGATCGTTGATGGGTTACATTCGCGGAGCTGATCGGAACGAAGTGTTGCTGTTTCCGGAATGCGTCGAGGATTATATCAGCGCGGACAATCCTGTGCGGTTCATTGATGCATTCGTAGAGAGCCTCGATCTGGCTGAGCTTGGGTTTGAGCGGGCGACGCCTGCCGAGACCGGACGACCCGCATATGATCCGGCAGCTATGTTGCGGCTGTACGTCTACGGGTACTTGAACCGGGTGCGTTCGTCTCGCATGTTGGAGCGTGAAGCCAAGGTTAATGTCGAGGTGATGTGGTTGCTGGGGAAGCTGGTGCCGGACTTCAAGACGATCGCCGACTTCCGCCGAGACAACCTGGCCGCGCTCAAGGGCGTGTGTCGAGAGTTCACGCTGGTATGTAAGAAGCTGGAATTGTTCGGTGGGGAGTTGGTGGCTATAGACGGCAGTAAGTTCAAAGCAGTGAACAACCGCAAGCGTAACTTCAGCGAGCCGCGGCTGACGAAAGCAATCGCTGCGATTGATGAAAAGATCGGTGCTTACCTTACGAAACTGGACGAGCAAGATGGAAAAGAAGCGCCTGCCGCCGCCGCGACCTTCAACGCCGACGAACTGGGTGAGAAGATTAAAACGTTGCGAGAGCGCAAACAGAGATATGGGAAGCTGAAGGTGGAGCTTGCCGCCAGCGGGGAGAAGCAGGTGTCTTTGACAGACGCGGATGCGCGCTCAATGATCAATCATCACAAGGGGACGGATGTCTGTTACAACGTGCAGACGGTGGTGGATGCGAAACACAAGCTGATCGTCGAGCACGAAGCCACGAACGATCCTACGGACCACGCGCATCTGGCAGAGATGGCGCTGCGAGCGAAAGAGACGCTGGGAGTCGAGCGCTTGGAAGTCGTAGCTGATATGGGTTACTACGATGGCGCAGAGGTGAAGCAATGCGCGGACGCCGGCATCACCACCTACGTTGCGAAACCGTTAACCTCGGTGAACAAGAAACGCGGGCTCTTCACCAAGGAAGATTTCAATTACGACGAAGTGAAAGATTGCTACCGCTGTCCGCAGGGAGAAGATCTCAACTTCCGGTTTGAGACCGTCGAGTCGAACCGCCAGATCCGTTACTACGCCACGGCGAAGTGTCGCGGCTGTCCGATCAAAGAGAGATGTACGACGAACAAGGAGTGGCGACGGATCACGCGCTGGGTTGATGAAAAGTTGCTGGATGAAATGGCGCGGAGAGTCAGAGCCAGACCTGAACTGATGAAGCAGAGGCAGCAGATCGTTGAGCATCCATTCGGTACGATCAAGCGGGCGATGAACCAGGGTTACTTCTTGATGAGAGGTTTAGAGAAAGTAGGAGCAGAAACAAGCCTG
>JBPCKD010000209.1:0-29781 GCA_051004635.1 Pyrinomonadaceae bacterium | reverse complement strand
ATTAAGGGAGGGCAAGGGGCGGTTGTCTCCACCCCGAAGACGGAGAGCAGGGAGGGGGGGGGGGGGAAAAGCCCCCCTTGGCCAACCTGCGAATTAGTCAGAGTTGAGTGGTGAGTTATTCCGCAAGGCCCATCTGCCAAAGGATGTAGGCATAGTCAAACGCCACCTCGCGCAGGTAATCGTACCGACCTGATGAACCGCCGTGGCCTGCACCCATATTGGTCTTGAGCAACAGCGGATTGTTATCAGTCTTCATAGTCCGGAGCCTGGCAACTAACTTTGCGCCTTCCCAGTAAGGCACCTGGCTATCGTTGAGCGAAACCTTCACGAGCATTGAAGGATAATTTTTCCGTCCAATGTTGTCGTAAGGCGAATACTTCTTCATGTACATGTAGGCATCCTTTTCGTTTGGATTGCCCCACTCGATGTATTCGCTGGTTGTCAGCGGCAATGAAGCGTCAAGCATCGTGTTTAGCACATCGACAAAAGGCACCTGCGACACGACTGCCTTGAACAAATCCGGTCGCATGTTTGTCACCGCCCCAACCAACAGACCGCCGGCGCTGCCACCCTGAATAACCAGGCGATCGCTGGATGTGTACTTGTTTTTGACCAGATACTCGGCGGCGGCGATGAAGTCGGTAAACGTATTCATCTTGTTCATCATCCTGCCGGCCTGCCGCCACTCTTCTCCCATTTCTCCGCCACCTCGAATATGCGCGATCACGTAGACGACGCCTCTGTCGAGCAGGCTCAAACGATTTGACGAGAAGGTGGGCGTCATTGATGCGCCGTAAGAGCCGTAACCGTAAAGCAATAGCGGCGCTTTGCCGTCAATCTTCGTGCCCCGGCGATAGACCACCGACAGCGGGATCTTCGTGCCATCAGCTGCCGTGGCGAAGAGGCGCTCCGAAACATAATTCTTCCTATCGAAACCCCCAGGCACTTCCGTCTCTTTCAAGAGCGTAGATTGCTGGGTGTTCATGTTGTAATCGAGCACCGAACTGGGCGTAACCAGAGATTGATAGTTGTAGCGCACCACGGGCGTATTAAACTCGCGGTTGACCGTTATCGAGGCCGCGTAGACCGGCTCAGGAAACTGGATACGATGAGATTTGTTAGTCTTCATGTCGATGACGCGAAGCTTCTGCAATCCACCTTCCCACTCGGAAACCACACCGTGACCCGCGAAGAAGGTGATGTCGTCAACCTTGACGGCGGGTTGATGTGGCACAAACTCATTCCAGTTTTTCTCGGATGGATCTGAAACAGGCGCGCTCACTACACGGAAGTTCTTTGCTCCCTTGTTAGTGCGGATGTAAAACCGATCGCCATAATGATCGACGTCGTATTCGTGCTCAGCCTCGCGCGCATGAATGAGTTTCGTTTCCGCCATAGGCTTGTCGGCCGGAAGGTAGCGAAACTCGGTCGAAGTCTTACTGTAGGATCCAATTAAAATCATTGCCTTATCGCGTGTGCGTGCAGCGTCAAGGTCGAACAGTTCATCCTTCTCTTCAACGATCAGGTCAGTTTTGTCGCTTCCCAGCACGTGGCGGGAAAACTTGTCGGAACGTTTCGTCACCGCGTCTTCAGTAGTGAAGAACAAGGTCTTGTTGTCAGTCGCCCACATGACACTGCCCACCCGTTCAAAGCTTTCCGGCAGCAACTGGCCGGTCCGCAGATCTTTGATCTGCAGCTTATATTGGCGGTAGCCGGTGGTGTCGGTTGAATAGGCCAGCAGGTTGCCATCGTCACTGACGACGAAAGCGCCGATGCTAAAGAACTTGAGTCCCTTGGCAAGCTCATTCTGATCGAGAA
Organism: Pyrinomonadaceae bacterium; assembly: GCA_051004635.1. Taxonomy (GTDB): domain Bacteria; phylum Acidobacteriota; class Blastocatellia; order Pyrinomonadales; family Pyrinomonadaceae; genus PSRF01. Next base: position 27,963 of record JBPCKD010000209.1, on the reverse strand, counting down.
TGATTTCTTCTTTCGCATCGACCGACCCGAGCTTGCGGCAGTAAGTGGGATACTGTTTGCCCTGCTCGGTGCGCGTGTAATAAAAGTAGCTGCCAGCGCGATAGGGCACGCTGGTGTCAGTTTCCTTAATGTGGCCCACCATCTCCTTATAGAGCTTCTCCTGGAACGCTGCGGTCGGCTTCATGGCTGCATCGGTGTGGGCGTTCTCTGATTCGAGATAGGCAATCACGGCAGGATTCGTCTTTTCCCGAAGCCAGAAATAGTCATCAACGAGGGTTTCGCCATGAATGGTTGTAGTCTTGCTTTTCTTATCTGCCATTGGTGGTTTCGGCGCACTGGCCGCACCTCCTCCATTTGTTTGCGCGAGCGCCGCGCGGTTAAGCGTGAAAGCCGAAATCAATGTGAACAAAACGAGCATCATCAAGGGCTTTGGATATTTCTTCATGTTGGACCTTCTTTGTTAGGAGAACCAGGATTGCGAATGCGGCGGACATGCGTGATTGCTGAAACTCTGCCCTATGTAGAAGCCAGCGCAGCTTGCGGAATGTTCTTGTTGTTAACGGCGCACGGCCATCAATCATGGACCGTTCAACCCCGTGGCGGATCGCCCCAACCCGATCCTTTGTATTTCCCGTCTTGAACAAGGCAGGGCACAGTGAGGTCACCGTTTGAGAAGGAAAGCATCTCCGCGCGCCGCTTGCGATCGTTCTGCGCGTCATAGTCGGTGAACGGGATACCCAGCGAATTGTAATGGTCCCGCGCCTGCTGGCAATAAGGACATCCCGGCTTGGTAAAGATAACTAGTGCCAAATAATTCCACCTCCGCGTGGCATTAGTTTATCAATGTATGCGGGAAGATGAGAAGCGGAGGAAGGTCTAAAGTCCAATGTCCAAAGTCCAAAGTCCGCAACGCCACACAGACTTTGGACTTTGGACATTGGACTTTGGACGCTATACTTCGCCATCTATGAGCGAGCAGACTTGCGAGCCTGTGCAGACCACCGCAGTCGATAATGATCTGCTCGACCCCTACGACCGACTCGTTAGGATTGAAATACTGGGCCAGCGAGTTGAGGTGCCGGAAAAAAACCGGTTGCTGCGCTGCTTCCAATTCCTCTCCCTAAACACAATCTCCTATGGCGATTTCTGTTGGAATGGCGACTGCACAAATTGCCAGATCTGGTATCACACCGAAGGGCAAACCCGGGAGAACGACAAGCCAGGGCTCGCTTGCCGCATGGAAGTAAGCGAGGGAATGGTGATTACCTCAATGACCCCTTTTATCAAGCTCGACGGAATAACTAAGTAGGACAGACTCAATCAATACTTTGGCACGCTCGGATCTACTTCGTTTGACCAGGCCGTGATACCCCCCTTGAGATTCATCAGGTTGCCGGAAAAACCCGAACGCTTGAGGGCGTCGATTGCCCTGGCGCTGCGCCCGCCCATCTTGCAGTGGACCACAGTCTCACGGTTAGTGTCGATCTCCGAAGCTCGGGCAATCACCTGTCCCAGCGGGATGTGAACCGAGTTGGGAATTGTCGCAATAGCAACTTCGTCTGCCTCACGTACGTCGATGATCTGAATCTCCTCGCCATTATCGAGACGCTGCTTGAGTTCGGTCGCGGTAATCTCCGCCATCGGCTGTTGGGTCGATTGATTCATGAGTCCTCCAGAAAAGTTATTAAGAGACACATTCTAGCCGTGCATGATGATCTAAACAATACGCCCCGACTGCGCGTGTTTGCAGTTTCGGATTCCTAATCAACATCAGCTAAACTACCGAGCACACATCTGGTGCATACTTCTTTTCCAAATGAGGGCTATCCATGCGGTTTGAGTTTTATCACTCCGGTCTTGACGACATTCCGAAACTTTCGGTTGACGGCACGGTGTCAAACAGCGTCCATTTTTCACATTGGGAGGGAAACGAAACCCCGCTCGAAGTTAAAGCCGACACCTCCACTGAGATTGTCTTGAATCTTGTCGCTTCCCCAATCAGAAATGAACTGACTCAAGGTATCGACTTAGTTACTAACAACCATTTCGATACCGACGGAGTGCTCTCTGTTTGGACGGCTCTGACAGGCGAGCGAGCATTAGAGTTGCGCGATAAATTGATTCCCGCGGCGGAAGCGGGCGACTTCTGTGAATTCACAAATGAGGCAGCGGTACGGGCGAGCATCGTTATTCAAGGCTCGGATCAACCAACTCCTGGTGATGAGGCAGGCTCGCCTCTGGCTGGCTATCTGGCCGGCGAGAAAGTCGACGATGATCCCCGCGCCTATGAACTGGTGCTGCCTGAAGTCGAACGGATCTTGACCCGCATCGACGACTATGAGCATCTGTGGTGCGCTGCCTGGGGAAAAATTGCTGCGGCAATTGAGAGCTTCGAGCTCGGCGCTTCCAAAGTCACGGAATTTGCCCACTCTGGACTTTCATTAGTAACCCTCGCGCCGGAGATCTTTAGTCCCGCTGGTTTTGATCCTTCGCGTGATGGGGCGCCCTACACTGCAATCTCGCGTTACGCCAAAGGCTCGATGTTTTTGATTGCAACTCCTTTGAAGAGCGGATGGGCTTATCGGATTGATTACCCTTACTACTCCTGGGCAGAAACAATCGTGCGCCCGCGCATCAAGCGCCGCGAGCTTTCCCAACTCCTGGTTAACCTCAATCAGCTCGAGACTGAGGGCGAGGGAGTATGGAAGTCTGATAACAGCGAGATGACCTCGGCTATCAAGTTCCTGGACAACGAGGGAATGCTGGCTGCTTCAGAGCTATCGCCCGATGAAGTAGCAGCCCTTTGTCAGAACCACCTGCGTTAGTGGGTGGGCCTTAACGGAAAGACAGACTTGAGTGCAGAAGACCCACCCGCTAACGCAGGTGGTTCTGACAAGCTACTAACTTTCGATGCATGATGTATTAATCATTGGCGCTGGGCCGGCAGGTCTCTCGGCGGCTCTTTGGTGCGATGAGTTGGGTCTTGACACGCTGGTGCTGGAACAGAACACGGTGGTGGGCGGACAGCTTCATTCCATCCACAATCCTATAGAGAACTATCCTGGCGTGCGGGCAAGCAACGGAAGTGAGTTTCTCGATCGTTTTTCTGAACAAGTCAGCATAGCGGATTTCGATCTCTGGACCGGCGTTGAGATTGAGTCAGTTGATTTGAAAACCAAACGGGTCCTCTTGCGGAGCGGCGAGGAGCTTCAATCGATCTCGATTATTATTGCTACGGGCGTGAGACGCAGGCCTCTTGGCATTCCTGGTGAGAAAGAGTTTGTTGGACACGGCATCATAGAATCGCCCAGCCGAGATCGCGAAACATTTGCAGGCAAGGATGTCTGCGTGATTGGTGGTGGCGATGCCGCTGCTGAGAACGCTCTGTTGTTAGCAGACGTTTGCCCGACGGTCACACTTGTGCATCGCCGTAAGAAGTTGAAAGCGCGGCCGACCTTTGTTCAGCAGTTGCAGGGTCAGCACTGTATAACCGTTTTTCCGGAGTCAGTAGTTACCAGAATTCTGGGCAATGATGAAGTGGAAGCAGTTGAGATCCTTCGCAAAGAAGCGCTGAAGCCTTTTCAGATGGCGGTGCAGGGCGTGGCTATTCGCGTTGGAGTTGAACCAAATACCGAAATATTCCTGAGCCAGTTACAGTTGAACGCTCAAGGCTATGCAGTTGTGACGAGTCAACAGGAAACGAACGTGGCGAATGTATTTGCGATTGGCGACGTTTCAAATTCGCTTGCCCCCACAATAAGCGGCGCAGCCGGCGCAGGCGCAACGGCAGCAAAGGTCATCGCTTCACGTTTAGGTGGACATAAGTGAGGTCAGCCTGGATGAAAACGCGAGCAGCTTCGCTGCCTTCCGTGCGGAAATGGCTACGCCTTTCCGGAGGCCGCTCCTTTTGAAAGGTGAGAGGGAAGAAACGCAATGCACGGAAGGCACAGCCATTTCGTACGAAAAGCGGCAAAGCCGCGCAGAAGTAATCCTTGACAGTAGCCTGGCCGCATGAATCCAAAAGTGATCGAAACAGGTGTAAACGAAAAACCACCCTATACTGATGCGCACATCGCGGCGTATCCGGTCGAATATATCGCCGGCATCGACCTCTACAATGCGGGCGAGTTTCATGCGGCGCACGATGCCTGGGAAGAGCGTTGGATGGGTGAAGTCGGAGCGCAGGAAAAACTTTTCCTGCAGGCGATGATTCAATCGGCGGTGGCCTTCCATCATCTGGAAATCGGACGGCCGGGTGCTGCACGCCAGATGTATCAAAGGGCCAAGGAGAAGTTTGCGCTATTGGGAACTAATGTTTTCATGTCTCTCGACCTCGAAGATTATCAGGCGCAACTCGACACTGCGCTCTCATGGTTATTGACTGTACCTGACCCGCGCCAGTTGACTCAGCCGGACCTCCCGCCCCCCAGGATTACACTACTACCGGGACTTTCCGACTACGATTAGAACGAAGTCACGATGTCCACTCTCAACAATATTAGACTGCTGCTACTCGCATCCTGGCTGGGCGCGGCAATATTCTTCAGCGCGGCAGTCGCGCCCAGTGCCTTTCGAGTCTTAAGAGCGTTCAATCTACTCAACGCAAGTGAGATCGCCGGCGCCATAGTCACTCGAACGCTTTCCGTAGTTAACACCAGCGGATTTACTTTCAGTGTGCTGTTGCTCGTCACAGCGTTTGTGCTTAAAGAAAGTTACGGGCGGCGGGCATTTATTCTGCAGATAGTTCTACTGGTGATCCTGGGCATCACAACAGGAGTTGGAGAGTGGGTAATCGCTGCGAAGATGCGCGGCCTTCGTGCGGCAATGCACACGACTATTGATCAAATACCGGTTGGTGACCCGAGCCGTGTGGCATTCGATGCCCTGCACGGGTATTCTGTCACGGCGCTTTCTATTGCTATTATTGCCGCCCTGATTGCTTTCTTCGCCATCGCGAATCGCGTTAAATGAATTTGTAGGAAGGACCAGATTTGGAAATTATCGAGCACATTGAAGAATGGCGTAAGCGCTGCGCTGATTGGCAAAACAATCATGGCTCGATTGCTGCTAATGACGACATTGGAGACTCTTATCCTTTTGTGAAAAACCGGCGTGCGCCATTTTCGCCTGCCAGGCGCGCGTTGCCAATGCTCAACCTGGCACTCATTTCCTCAGCCGGCGCCTACATTGATGGCACAGATCCCTTCGATACCAGCGCGCCGGGCGGTGATCTCAGTTTTCGTGAAATACCAGCTGAGATACGCGCGGAAGAGCTGCGATTTACTGCGCGGGGTTACAATCCGGCAGCCGTTGAGGCCGACCTCAACTCGCTCGTGCCCCTCGGGCGTTTATCCGAGTTTGAAAGCAACGGAATTATTGGCCAACTCAACCCGGTGTTTTGGAGCTGTTGCGGCTTCATTCCAGACGCGGCGCGGCTGGCTGAAGAAATGGCCCCTCGTCTGGTTGAACGGGTCGAGCGATACGAAGTTCAGGCAGCGTTATTAATCCCCGCCTCGAAGCTTTGTCATCAGTCAGTTTCGCTTATTGCCCGGGCCCTCGAGCAAGCTGGCATTCCTACGATGACTCTCGCCGTAGTTCAGGACGTGGTGGAAAGTGTGCGGCCGCCTCGGGCGGCGGTGTACGAAGGCGAGCTCGGCAGTGTAGCCGGTTTGCCAAATTGGCCTGAGCACCAACGGCGAGTTCTCGATGAGGCGCTCCGTTTGATTGAACCCATGGACCAACCGGGAATTCGAAAGTTGGTAGTGGCGTTGGAAAGCCAGGTGGAAGAAGCCCGTGGCGAGAGATAGAAACCGGCGGACATACAAGCCGTTTCCTCGAAATGGCGGGCGAATGACCAAAGCTAAACGGCTCTTCCTTTTCTTCGCCGCGTTGGTCGCGTTAGTTGTTCTCTATCTTCTCTTCTGGCCGGTTCCAATTTCACCGCAAGCGTGGACACCGCCACCCGCGCCGCCCTTGACGGAGGCGTATCAACAAAACAACTTGCTGTCTGGCGTCGAGCGCCTTGCACTTGTTCCAACCGGAACCGGGTTCGCCCCGGAAGATGTAGCACTCGATGCCCAGAATCGTATCTACACAGGACTGGACGATGGACGCATCATGCGTTTACAAGCTGATGGCACCAGCCCTCAAGTGTTCTCAAATACCTATGGTCGCCCGCTCGGCCTGGCGTTTGATTTGAACGGCAATCTGATAGTAGCTGATGCAATAAAGGGATTGCTGTCCATGGCTCCTGATGGCTCGGTGAGTGTCTTAACTACCGGAGCGGACGGAGTGCCTTTTGGTTGTACTAACGATCTTGACGTCGCGGCCGATGGAACGATCTACTTCACCGACGCCTCGCGTAGATTTCCACTAGCAAATTTCACAGCCGATATTCTTGAACACGGGCCAAACGGACGTTTACTTGCGTATGACCCCATGACAAAGACCACTCGGACAATTCTAAGTCACCTTCATTTTGCGAATGGGGTTGCAATGAGTCCGGATCAATTATCTGTTCTGGTTGTAGAAACGGGCAAATATCGCGTGCATCGTGTGTGGCTTAACAAGGGTCCCACTGAGTCAGTTGTCGTCCAGAATCAGAATTGGATTGGTGGTCCAAAGTACGGAACATCTGAAATCCTTATCGATAACCTGCCGGGATACCCCGACGGCATTTCCTCAAACGGCCGCGATAAATTCTGGCTAGCCCTGGTAACGCCCCGTGATGAGACTCTCGACAAACTGCTGCCTCGGCCCTTCCTCAGAAAAGTTGTCATGCGTTTGCCGAAATTCCTTCAACCCGCTCCCAAGCGCTACAGTTTCGTACTTGGATTGGATTTGAACGGGCGAGTGACAGACAACCTTCAAAATGGCTCACCCGATTGCTACGCCCAGATAGCCAATGCAGTCGAGCGTCAGGGTTCGCTTTATTTCGGCAGCATCGGCGAAGGCACTGTCGGACGTTACCGGCTTTCCTCACCGTCAGCGCCATCCAAGTAAAAGGAACTCCGCGGGCACGTCTCAAAGCTCTAAACGCCAAAAATTAGAAGCCTGGAAGGCCGGAGCTGGAAACCAGTAAAGCTGTAACAACGCTGAAACGCTGGTTACCTCCTACACATCTGTATACCTGCTTACCAACCCGCTTCGCCATATTCCCCTTAGCAAAAACCCTTGTAGAGGATTCGCTCGCTTTAGTGGATACGAGGTATCCAAGATGAGCGTTGCGCGAGTTGTCTCAGTTGTTCTCGTAAGTTCTATTATTTCTACGTTTAAGTCGACGCACCGCTCATCCTGGGAATGGCACAGGCATTGATAAGGAACGAGTGAACAAAAAAAGTAGCGACTACCAAACCCCTTACGTGCGCAAACGCACAGAACTAACGCTACGAACAGATCAAAAGGAAGCAAAAACAGTCTCAGATCCCCAGGGGAGATAACGATAATGATTAACTTACTATCAGCAGCCACATCCACTCCGAAGCACGTATTCAAGACCACAGAGCTCGCTAATTCTCTGATGCACAAGCTGTCGCCTGAGCTTATCAACACGCTCAACTCCCTGGGCGTCGACCAAAGGTATTCGGTGATGGACAACTATCCTGACTTTTTGTCGGGCAAAGCGATGAACGCGACCAGTTCGACACTCGAACTTGGCGTCGGGGCCACGAAGCGTTGCATCGAGGAGTGGCAGGGAGATCCTTCGCGAATCGGTTTGCTGATTGCCGCCACAAATACCCCGGACCAAATGCTGCCCTGCCTTGCCTCCGAGGTAATGGGAAAGACTCATGGACTTTTATCCCGATCAATTAGAACAGTCAGCATGCAAGCGCAAGGTTGTTCAGTTTTGTTGAAATCCATTGAGGTGGCTCAATGGTATCTCGCCGCTAATCCGGGGCAGCTGGCCATGGTGTTAATGGCCGAAGCCCACACTCCCTTCGTCGCGCCGCTTTTACGCGATGAGTATCACGGATTTCGAGAAATCATACGATTGAGGAAGGAGCAGAAAATAGATGAAGCCCTGTTTGAACAGAAAAGGTTGGATACCACCTTCGTCATACAATCCATGCTGTTTGGTGATGGCGCGGTAGCTCTGCTGGTCGGCACCGAAGAAGGAAAACCAAGCTTCGGACCAATATCTCACCTGACCAACGAACTGACCGAAGACGTTAACCTTCTCACCATGAATAGCAACAGCTCACATCCGTTCCTGAAGGGTCGACCACAATACTTTATGCGACCGAGCGTCCCAATGCGCGGCGCACACTATGCGGTCACGACCGTGAAGAACGTTCTGCAGCACCCTGATTCACCAGTCTCAAACCTGGGCCAGGTAGACAATTGCTTAATCCACACGGGGAGCAAAAAGATCCTGGACGGTGTTTGTTCCCAACTGCATCTGGAAACGGATTCCACGAAGGTGCAGGGCTCGTATGAAGTTTTGAAGAATTACGGAAACCTATCGAGTGCCTCTACCGGCTTCATGCTCGCCGAGAAGAACGAATGGAAAGGGCCGGCGATGGTTGTTGGTTTCGGGGTCGGTTTTACGGCCAGCGCCGGAATCATGAACTACAACTAGATTTTTCTGAAAGCGAGCTGCTTCCCTAGCTTCCGACATTTTCAAGCACGGGCTGATTGGCCAGGATGCTCATGATCGTTTGGCTTATCTGCGAAAAGTCGAAGGGCTTTCCAATAATTCCGTTGACCAGATTGTCTTCTCCATTAGGAGGTGTGGTACCCGTCCCATAGCCAGTAACGAGCACGACACTCATCTCCGGCCAGCGCTTGCGAATCTCGCGACTGGTTTCCCACCCATCCATCTCAGGCATCGCCAGGTCAGTGAACACAAGATCACAATTTTTTCCGGCCAACGTGTGAAGAGCATTCTGCCCGCTGTCAGCCATCAGTACCCTGTGGCCCATCGCTGCAAGCATTTCAGCCAGCGTCTCTCGTACGGACGGTTCGTCATCGACGACGAGGATCGAGAGCGAGGGCATTGCCACACTCTCAGCCGGCGCTGGCGCGGGTTCTGATGTCAGTTCAGAAGCCGGAAGATCGATGGTGAAAACGGTCCCGCTGCCTGGCTCCGATGCGACACTTATTGACCCTTCATGCCGTTCGATGATGCTGTAGCTCACTGAAAGACCGAGGCCGGTACCCTGTGCGCCTTTTGTTGAAAAGAACGGATCGAAGATTTTTTGTCTCACATCCTCCGGCATGCCCGAGCCCGTGTCGGCAAATTGCAAACGCAGGCGATCGGCATTGCGCTTAATGCTAACCGAGAGCTTACCGCCCGTGGGCATTGCGTCAACGGCATTCACAATCAAATTGACAAACACTTCTCGCAACTCGGAAGCGCTCCCAAAAGTATGTTGCTCACTTTCGGCTTCCAATGTTACTTCGTATTCCAGTCCCCGCAGGCGCGCTTCGTTTTGCCATCTCGTACGTGTGATCTCGATTGCATCATTTAGCAGGCTGGCAACTGCCAGAATTTCAAATTCTTTCGCGGGTGATTTGCGAGCAAAGGTTTGAATTCGACGCACGGTAGCGGCTGCATCTTCAGCGGCCGTCTGAATAATATCGAGGTTGCGCACCAAAGCCTCGTCACTGATTTGACGGCGGAGCAATTGAGCACGGCCCAGGATTGCCGCCAGGGAGTTATTAAAATCGTGAGCCACGCCGGAGGCCAGTTGGCCCAGGGCTCGCAACTTGTCGGCTCGAGCAGCGCGCTCACGCTCTTCCTTCTGTTCTGTGATATCGCGTGCGATACCAAGAACACCGGTCGTGCGACCGTCGACTACGAGTGGCGAATTATCCACTCGTGCGTAGCGTAGCCTGCCGTCAGCGGAGAGATAACGCATCTCATACGTTTGCGGCTCTCCCAATAGCGCGACTCCGAGCTTTCCGCTAATGGTCTCGCGGTCCGCCTCATACACGAGGTCGACAAGGCGACGCCCGATAAAATCCTCACGCTTAAGTCCCAGTGCAAGGAGCGTAGCGCTGTTACACCATTTGAAACGACCATCCATATCTACGGCATAAATCGACTCGCGAGCGCTCTCGAGTATGTTTGTCAGCAGAGACTGATGCTCGCGGGCGACAGCCTGCACTGTGCGTAATTCTGAGAGGTCCCGGGCCGTACAAACCGCTGCGGTTACCAATCCGGCCTCGTCCAAAACCGGTTCAATTGAAACCACAATGGGACGGTTAAGGCGGTCGGGTGTCACTTCAATCGTAACGCTCCGACCTTCCTCAATTGCCTTTTCCACTACGCAGGTTGCGTTCTGGGTGCTGGTACGCAGGATATCGCAACACTTCCTGCCCAGCAGGGCGCGCGGATTTGATGCTTCCATGGCCGCGCCGGAGCGGTTAACGCGCTTGAGGAGACCTGCGCGATCGAATATGAATATGCCGTCAGACATTGCGTCGAACGTTGTCTCCCATTCAGATTTCGCCCTGGTTACCATTTCGAAGAGTTCGGCTTGCGCTATGCCGATGGCCAGGCGCTCAGCGACGGAATGGACAAGAGACAACTCATCTTCGGTCCAGCGACGCAAGCGATCCGTTTGGTGGATGCACAACACCCCCCGAAAAAGTCCTTTGACGACCAGTGGATAATCAATCTGCGAACGAAGATTTACTCTGCCTGCGTGTTCTCGAACAGCGGCACTGAAATCGGCCGGGCCATCGTGATGGTTTAATGAGTCGTCGATAACAAGAGGTTTCGAGATGCTGAGCAGATGGCGCCCGATAGGGTCGTCGTAGCTGACCGGCAGAGACGAGCTTATGCTGTCGCAGCCAGGCGCCACATATTCGTGCTGCACCGGCGAAATGGGATTCTCGGGATCGTAAAGATGTATGTGAACCCGTGAAGCGCCCAGTGCCATTCCCAGTTCACTTGTCGCCGTATTCAGGACTTCGGGCAGACTGAGCGAAGCACGTATGGCGGTCGTCACTCGATTAACCAAAACTTCGCGTTTCGATGTAGCGTCGGCTTTCTGATAAAGTTCCGCCTGAAGAATGGCAATGCCCGTTTGATCGGCGACTGCTTTTGCAAGCGCGATATCTGAATCGCTCCAGTGACGCAGTTCTCGCGTGGTAGAGAGCGCAAAGGCCGCGGTAACCTCGTCGCCCACTCTGATTGCAACATACATGATGGACCGCACTTCGGCTCTCGAAAGGATGCGCTCATAAACATCTGCTATCCGCCCATCGTGCGCGGCATCATTGAAACAAAGGACACCCTTTTCATAGAGAGAGTCGATTAATCCCCTCACGTCTTCAAGCTCAAAGTTTGGCGCGGCTGGAAGAATGCCTTCAGCATGATATTCAGCCACGTTTGTTGCTCGGTTTCCTTTTTCGTCCTTCATGAACAGGGAACAGCGATCAGCATTCAAATAGGACCCTAATTCATGAACAGCCGTGCGAAAGATTTCTGAACTATCTAACGAGCAGCGGATGGCCTGTGACATTCGATGGGTCATGGCCTCGCGTTGGGACTGCTGCGCCAGGGCTTCCTCCGAACGCTTGCGCTCCGTTAGATCGCGACCCACACCTTGAACCCCAATGGGCCTCCCGTCGTGATAGATGAGTTGCGTGCTTACTTCCAGCCGGACACGGCGGTGATTCTTAGTCACAATCTCGAGTTCGTAAACCGTAGGCGCCTGGTCATTGGTTTTTTGAACGATCATCTGCCGCGCCAGCGCCACGTATTCTGGAGCAAGGACGTTCACAATGTTCATTTGCGCGGCTTCTTCTCGGCTATAGCCTGTTATCTTCTCGCCGCTTCTATTGAGTGAAGTGAAGTTTCCGGCCAGATCGTGCGTATAGATAACATCGTTGGCGTTTTCGAAGAGTTCACGATAGCGCTGTTCGTTCTCCTGTAAAGCTTGCTGCGCTTTTCGGTTTTTGGTTATGTCTGTGGCAACGCCGATTACGCCAATTACCTTATTGGCCTCGTCTGTAAGCGGCGAGTACCGCGCTTCGAAGGCTACTTCCCCCACGTAAACTGTTGTCGAAAAGGCTTCGCCCGCCAGGGCGCGGCTTACGTTTTCAAGAACTTCTGGATTATCACCGTAAATCTCGAAGACCGATCGCCCAACCATTTCACCTGGCTTCCACCCCAGCGCTGTTAGTCCTTCACCTTCCGACAACGTGAAGATGCCATTTTGGTCTAGCGCAAACAGTATCAGTGACGCACTACTGACGACCGTGCGTAGTCGCTCTTCAGTCTGCCGCAGAGCCTCGCGACCGCGGCGACGATCTGTAACATCACGAATTACAGCTTGGATCGCCGGTGTGCCTCTAAACACAAAAGGCATTCCGGCAACTTCCACGTCGATCACTTCACCATTCAGCTTTATGTGTTTGACTTCATTCAGTAGGCCGGGCGCGCCTGATTCGTAAATATCGCCAATACCTTTACTTGCCGACTCGCGATGATCAGGATGCACTACATCCAATATCGGCTTGTTGAGCAGATCTTCGGGACAAGAGGCACCCCAGAGACGTTGAGCCGCCGCATTGACATAAACAATTTTGCCTTCACTGTGGACAATGATCGCTTCAGGAGAGAGTTCTACCAGCCGGCGATAACGTTCTTCGCTTTCTTTTAGCGCTTCCTCAGCCAGCTTCTGTTCGGTGATGTCGCGAACCACCCCGCGAATACCAGTCGACTGTCTTTGCCGATCACGTTCGATGGTCAGCACTCCCTCAAGGTAGCGCCCGTTATCGTCGGCATCCTTGAGATAGTAAGTGGACCGCAGCGGTGAATCGTGAGCGACTCGTTTGGTCTGTTCTATGTCCCTGGCAGCAGCCTCGCTCCCAATTAACACACTAAGGTGACGGCCAACAATCTCAGCCGCCGGTCTTCCAAAAAAAGCGCCCCCAGCGGCGTTGATGCTGGTGATATACCCATCCATGTCGCGCGTGTAAATGATATCCGCCGCCTGCTCGACGATTCCCCGATAGTGCTGTTCCACGCGGCGCCGCTCGGCGAGCCTTGCGACTTTTACCAGCAATTCCTCGTTGCGAAAGGGTACGTTGAGGTAATCATCCGCGCCGGCAGTCAACCCCTCCAAACTGTCTTCAGGTGCATTACGAAGTCCGCTAATTAACAGCACGGGGATGCTGGCCGTTCGGGGCCCCTTCTTAATCTGACGACAAAGTTCGATCCCGTCGATGACCGGTATCACCACGTCGCTTATCACTACATCCGGCTCAAACGAATTCAGGATCGCGAGCGCGCCACCACCATCGGCGGTAGACATGACTTCGTAGCCCTCCTGCTCTAGAAGTTCGTTAAGCAGGGCGGCAACTTTCTGATCATCATCAACGACCAGCACTCGACACTTTTCTGGGGGGGCTTTAATCATCTATTGCCAGGTTGGACCGACCAGTTGTCATTGAGGCACTTCGAGGCAGTAACTCAAGAGCGAGAAATGAGCAGGTGTCTTGTTTTGCTGTGGAAACTGAGGAAAGGTGCTTTTAAGAGGTGCGGTTCCCACCGACCGCTCGGGGAGTATAACAAAGTTGGCAAAGACTTGTCATTCGATTAATTTACTGCCTAAATACCACAATTTCGGGTAGGTCGTATAGGCTGCCCCGCCCACTTGTGCCGGCGGTTTGACATGAAGACAGCTAGGGTCGGACGGGTCTTTTGGCCGGGACTTCCTGGCCGACGGTTTTGGCGAAGTAGCCGGGGCGGTAGTTGAGTTTTACGTTCTGTTTACGCAACTCGGGGTCAACTACCTCAATACGAATCACCCGATATGAGCCATCGCGGGTTTTGTTTGAAGGAGAGTAAGCCACGAGATACTGTTCTCGCAGGTCGCGCTGAATCTGGTCGAAGGCCGTTCGCAATTCGCTTTCGCTATGTGGGAAAAAAGCTCGGCCGCCCGTTTTCTCGGCGATTTTGCGCAACGATCCGGTATCCACGCCCCCTTGATAGGAGTCACCGATACCTATCGCATAAATCAACGCATCGGCTTTCAGCGCACGTTCAATGGCCTCATGCATCTTCACCTGACTGATTGTATCGACACCGTCCGTGAGAAGGATGATGGCCCGCCGAGTGTTCTCAGCAGAGTCTGACAACAACTCATTGGAAGATGCCCAAACGGCGTCCCAGAGGGCGGTAGAGCCTGCCATCATCTGGTTTTGGTCTGAGATGGGGGGTGTCGTTGGTACCACTACACCGCCGCCGATGTAACCGGAAGGAGGGACAAACTCCACGCGATCGATAGCTCGGCGAAGGCGATCGAGATTCCCGGTGAACCCCTGTTCCAAAGTAACATCGCCAGTAAAGGAAACCACGGCCGCTTCGTCTTTGGTCGGACGCATAACCGCTTCAAGAAAAGCGCGCGCCGCAGATTTTTCGTCGGGCAGCGTACGCTCTTCTGACTGGCTCGTATCGATCAGAATCGCAATTGAAAGGGGTAGATCTGTATTCTGCTGAAAGGTGAAGATCTCCTGGGGCTGACCATCTTCAAGCACCCGAATGTCTTCTTTCCTAAGATTGCTGACAAAGCGTTTGTTGGAATAGGCGGCAGTGAAGAAAATGTTAGTGAGGTTGGTTTCGACGCGAATGACTTCGTCATCCTCTTCCTTCGGGACCACAGGAGGAGTTGGCGAGGGCGCCGGCGATTCCGCGACCCTTCTGGTTCTCGATTTTTCCTGGACTCCCGATCCGGTTTGAGCCTGCGCAAACAATCCCCTTGAAGCCGCAGAACCGCCCACTAGCAAGATTCCCAGCCCAAGCGTTATCACTAAATCTCGTATTGCTCGATCAAACATCTTAATATTCTTACGGTCTTACGCTGTCTGCGATCGCTTTGTACCCATGTTTCGTTCTCACCTTCAGACCTTTACGGCCCTCAGCGAGTTTGACGTCGATTTTACGAAAACTGCCGTCATAGCGATCGTTTGCGGGTTTGTAGGTGACGAGGTATTGGGCACGAAGTTCTTTGGAGATCTTAGTAAACGAACGTTCAAGGGAAAGCATGTCGCCGGTGAAAAACGCCATTCCCCCGGTCTCGTCGGCCAGCGTCACCAGATCACGATCGCCTCTGTCCTTTACCTGGCCTGCTTCAACTCCCGGCACCGAAGAAACAAATCCAGCTTTCGTAGAGATCGCAAAAATCGTGGTCTCTGTGCGCTGTGCGATGTCTATCGCGTCACGCAGGTTTGCACGGCTGTACGTGTCGTCTCCATCAGTGATAACGACGAGAACCCGTCGTCCAACTGCCGACCTGAGCTTCTCGTCGCAGAATTGCCAGATGGCATCGTAGAGAGCCGTTTGGTTTCCAAGTTTCTTCACACCAAACACCGCACGCTGCACCAGGTCGAGCTTGTCGGTAAAGTCCTGGCGCAGATTTATCTCATGGTCGAAAGTCGCAAACAACACCCGATCCCTCCGAGGCCTCACCACCGTATAGATGAAGTTCATCGCAGACTCTTGTTCAAACTTGACCTTGCCTGCCGTCGAAGGAGAAGTGTCCATCAATACTGCCAGGTACAAGGGTTGGGATTCGCCGATATCATCTGAGAATGTCTCAATCTGTTGCCCGACCTTGTCCTCCAACACGAGAAAATCTTCTTTAGTCAGCCCGGGAACGAACTGGCCCTTCTTATCTACTACAGTAATTGGAAGTCGGACCCGCCGAATAAAAGTTGGGATTATGTCTGGCTCCAGCTCGGTAGCCGGTGGCGTAGGGCTTGGCTTTGGCTTCGGTTGCTGAGCCTGGTTCACCCGAGTGACGACGCCAAAAACGGCGCAGCAAAGCGCTAACGTTGACGCAAACAGCAATAGCCGCGGCAGAAATTGGGAAAATGACAACCTCATATTTATTGTGAATTAGCTAGAAAACAGTGCCCTTGCTGGAGACCGGCGCTTTGATGCGTCACCACTGTGACCTCGTTGCCCCCTGTGGGAGTGAAGAAGACAACGCAATCTCTTACAGATTATAAGAACATACATCTCAAACGAAACCAAATCTGGCCTCCAAAGTCAGTCTGACAAATGTGTTCACGAGCCTCAAACGATCAGGTGCAGGCAATCGCTATCTAAACAAAGCGTATGAGAGCAGACACGCGGCACTTGTACTGATTCGGATTGATCCGCTGTTTCGATCGCTTGCGATCTGACGATTGGTTCAAAGAAATTGTCTGGCGCGCTTTGAACCCATTCGCGGACACCTATAGCCGCGCTTCCAGTTGCTCGAGCAAGCCAAGAAGCTCAGGAGGCAAAGGCGCAATGAATTGCATTGGTTCCCCTGTCTTTGGGTGACTAAACCTCAAATCTTCCGCATGAAGAAACTGTCGATTCAATTTGCGTATCTGTGCCCGCAACCTTACGTCCTGCAAGTTATTGTCGCGACCTCCAGCGTAAAGCTCATCGCCGACGACCGGATGCTTTAGCCATGACAGGTGGACCCGAATCTGATGGGTCCGCCCAGTTTTGATTTCAACATCGAGCAGCGTAAAAGAATCGTAACTCCGGCGAACCTTATAGAGAGACAAAGCGCCACGCCCACCGGCTACTATCGCCATCCGCGTTCGATTGCGAGGATCGCGCGCTATCGGCTGTTCAATGCGCCCCGCTCCCTGCTTTACCACCCCGTACACCAGGGCAACATAACTCTTGAACACTTCCCTTGCGCGAAACTGATCCGCCAGATTTTCGTGACTCGCTTCCGTCTTGGCAGCAACCAGGAGCCCTGATGTGTCTTTATCCAGGCGATGCACAATGCCCGGCCGAATTGCGCCGGCGCGGGTGGAGAGATGTTGAAAATGATAAGCGAGGGCGTTTGCAAGGGTGCCGGACTGAATCCCGGCCGCTGGATGAACTACGAGGCCGGCCGGCTTATTGATGACGATCAGCTCGTCATCTTCAAAGACGATATCGAGGGGAATATCTTCCGGGGTGAAGTTAGCTAGAGACGGCGGCGTTAGTTCAACTTCGATCTCGTCGTTTTCAGATACTTTGTATGAAGACTTAACTGCACGGCCATTAACCAGAACGTCTTCCTCGTCAATCAGGCGTTGCAGTCGGGACCGGCTCCAGCCTTCAATCTGCGAAGCTAGATAAGCATCGAGGCGGACGCCGGAGTCTATCTCACTGACTTTGAGCGAGATGGTCTCGTTATCGGCGTCGGCCTTTCTATTAGTTGGGTCCATTACGACCGTATTCTAAACGCAAAGTACGCAAAGGAAGATGCGAAGGGACCGCCAAAGGATTCGCGGCTTCGCCGCCTGATGTGCGAAAGGTCTTCGACGTCTTCGACCTTCCGTGACGACTAACTCAGTCAGGAGCAACGCCCCGATTGGGGCGTTGCCCGGAAAGAATCAAGTTGGAATCTGGCCGGTGGGGCGGAGCCGCCACCGCGCATCAGGCGGCATAGCCGGGGAACCTGCGGGTCTAACGGCTGAACTCGGAGTGCTTTTGCCTGATCTGAAGTCTTAGTATGCTCACCCGTTCTTCTTTTCGAATTCTTTCATGAAGGCGACCAGGGCCTCAACGCCATCGAGTGGGAACGCGTTATAGATTGAAGCGCGAATACCGCCGACCGAACGGTGTCCCTTCAATCCATCCATGCGCTGCGCCGTGGCTTCCGCAGTAAACCTTTTCTCAAGCTCTTCAGAAGGAAGACGGAAAGTTATGTTCATGATCGAACGTGAATCGTGATCAGCATGTCCGCGATAAAAAGCGGAGGAGTCGATAACATCGTAGATTAGCTGCGCCTTTTTTTCGTTCTCGCGATGCATGGCCTCGAGTCCGCCTTTCTCGAGCAGCCACTTGCAAACCAAACTGATGATGTAAATGCCCCAGGTGTTGGGAGTGTTGTAGAGGGATTTATTCTCGACGTGGGTGCGATAGTCGAGCATGGTGTGAAGTCCGTCAGAAATTCGCTGGAGCAGATCGTCGCGCATGACGACAAGCGTGACGCCACTAGGTCCCATGTTTTTCTGCGCTCCTGCATAGAGCAGTGCAAAT
This sequence comes from Pyrinomonadaceae bacterium, assembly GCA_051004635.1. Taxonomy (GTDB): domain Bacteria; phylum Acidobacteriota; class Blastocatellia; order Pyrinomonadales; family Pyrinomonadaceae; genus PSRF01. The sequence continues at coordinate 9,971 of JBPCKD010000209.1, read as the reverse complement.
TTATCAACCGGGATCGGATGTGAAAGAATGTCGGACGAAGCATCAGCAACTAAAGGAACTGCGCCAACCTCAGGCTCCTGTTTCCATTCAACTCCTTCAATCGTTTCATTCGTCGTAATGTGAACGTAGGCAGCCTTTGGATTGAGTTTGAGTTCATCACTGCCGGGAACGCGTGTGAACCCGCCGTCGGCCATTGTCGCCGCAACGTTTGCGGCGCCTGCGCGCTTTGCCTCCTTCAAAGCTTTCTTTCCCCAACTCCCGGTGATGACGTAGTCAGCACTGCCTCCCGGCGGCAGAAAATTCATTGGTATCATCGAGAATTGGAGACTCGCACCGCCCTGGAGGAAAAGGACGTGATAGTTGTCCGGGATGCCGAGGAGCTCTCTCAAACCTGCTTCGGCGTGGCCAAAAATCTCGTCAAAGGCTACCGAGCGATGGCTGATCTCCATCACCGACATGCCAACACCCGGAAGACTCAACATGTCCCGTTGAGCTTCCTCCAGGACCGGCAACGGAAGGACCGCCGGGCCGGCGCTGAAGTTGAAAATTCGTTCGGTCATTCTTAATCTCCGTAAATAGTGAATGGTAAATGGTAAATAGTAAAAACCGGCTTCGAATCTTCTCAAGAAACGCGCGACTGCAGACTGAGAGTCAGAACCATTTACTATTTACTATTCACCTTTTTCTTGCTGTGAACGCATCATGCGCCCGGCGACGCGAATGACCAGCGATCGCGGCGCCAGACGTTCACTTTCAGTCATAAGGAAATTTGTCCAGCCAGAGATGACATGGCTCTTACCGCGAGCAAGCGCACGAATCGCCACATCCACGACGTCTTCCGGAGTCTGCGAAACGCGCGCCGGCGGCTTCTTGCCGCGAGCGGCTTCAAAGAAGTTGGTTTCGGTGACGCCCGGGCAGAGTGCCATCACGTGAACTCCATGTGGCCGGTTCTCTTCCCAGAGCGCTTCGGAAAAGGAAAGGACAAACGCTTTGGTAGCAGCGTAAGTTGCCATGAATGGGACCGGCTGAAACCCCGCGGTTGAAGCAACGTTTATGATTGCTCCCTCTTTGCGTTCGAGCATGGGTGGAAGAAAGCGGTGGGTCAGCTCCACCAGTGCCTTGACGTTAAGGTCGATCATGTTTAGTTCGCGGTCATGGTCGAGCTTGCTGAATTCACCCATAGAGCCAAAGCCTGCGTTGTTAATGAGCAAGTCCACGGTCAAACCGCGCTTTTGAGCTTCCTCAAACAAGCGCGCAGGTGATTCCGGCTTGCTTAGATCGAGCGCTACATATTGCGCGCGAATACTGTTCGAACGGCCCAGTTCATTGCACAACGTCACCAGCTTGTCTTCCGAACGGGCAACCAACAATACATTCCGACCGCGCGCGGCCAGCTTGCGGGCGAAGACTTCTCCAATGCCGGAAGATGCGCCAGTGATTAGGGTCGTGTTCATTGGTTGCTCAATTCAAGCAGATCGAGCTCAATAATATCTGAATTCCCGGCGGGCAATCTATCCAGCATTTCTCGCGAAGGCGCATTGTCCAGGTTGATCCGCGCCACGGCAGCTTCGGCGCCTTCAAAAACTATATTCTCCATCTCCTGCACGTTGATGTGTTCGCTCTTGATTGCATCGAGGACGGTCGCCAACACGCCCGGACGATCCAGATGACGAACAACCAGCCGGTGTGTCGCCGGAGTTTGCCGGGCAAGATTTACCACGTTGGGGACTCTGCCAGTCTCTTTAAACTCACGAACTATCCTAACTGTCTCGGCAGCAATCGCTTCCTGCGCCTGATCAGTTGAAGCGCCAATATGATGCGTGCCGTAGAGACTTACTTCGTTTCGAATCTCGTCAGTGAACTCGCCAGTTGCCGAGGTTGGCTCCCCGGCATACACATCCAACCCTGCGCGAATTCCGCGAGACCGCATGGCCTCGATCAAGGCGGGCTGGTCAACCACTTCGCCACGCGCGGTGTTGATGAAGTAAGCGCCTTCCCGCATCGCGGCGAAGAAATCAGCTGCCAGGAATCCTTTGGTATCGGGATTCAGCGCCACGTGAACACTGACTACGTCTGCTTCGCGGGCCACCTCGGCGGGTGATGCCTTGTACTCCACTCCCAGCGGCTTCGCACGCTCCGGGGTGAGGCTGCGGCTCCAGGCGATTACCCGCATACCGAAAGCATTAGCGCGCGGGATCATTTCCTGTCCAATCTTTCCAACACCAACCAGACCAAGCGTGCGGCCAAAGAGGCCGCGCGCTTTGGAAAAATCCTTCTTGTTCCATTCACCGCGGCGCAAAGCAATCACGTTGTCCGCTACCCGTCGATCGAGCGCGAGAATGAGAGCAAATGCCAACTCAGCAACTGCTATTGAGTTCTTGCCCGGACAGTTGGAAACATATATGCCCCGCCTCGACGCCGCCGCCACGTCTATCGTGTTGTAGCCTGCGCCGGCTCTGACAACGAGTTTAATCTGGCCAGCCGCCAGCATCGGCTCAGTTACCTTTGTGCCTCGCACAACCAGAACGTCGGGCGCTGCTGCGCTAATAGCTTCAACGAGAGCTTCGTCTTTTAGATCCGGTTGAAAAAAAACGTCGCAGCCGATGGCCTGTAAGCCATCGCGCCCGGACTGTTCAAATTTGTCGGTGATCAAAACGCGCATTCACTATTCAGTTCCAGGTTCAAGGTTCATTAGTCTTTCAAGAAGCTCAGAGTTCAAGCTTTAGCTTGTGGTTCCGAATCAACAACCTGAAGGTTGAACTCTAAACTACTTGAGGGACATCGAACGAGTTTTCTAGATCCTATGAATTAGAAGCCCGTCGCGCAGCTTAGGTTCAAACCAGGTCGACTTTGGCGGCATGATTTCGCCCGCGTCCGAGACTTGCAGCAGATCATCGATGGTCGTGGGATATAACGAAAAGGCCACCGCTGCCTTTCCTTCGTCGACGAGACGCTCCAGTTCCTGGCTGCCCCGCAGGCCACCAACAAACTCGATACGCTTGTCCGTACGAACGTCTTTGATTCCGAGAATGGGATCGAGCAAACGGTCCTGGAGAATACTTACGTCCAGCGAGAACACAATCCCATGCGGCGGCGAAGCGCCGGCCGGGAGACGGAGGGTGTACCAATGACCATTCAGATACATACTCCATTCGCCGCGACTAGCGGGCTCGGGACTTCCATTCTCCGACACTTGGAATTCTTTGCGAAGTGCTTCAAGAAACTCGCCGCTGGATAACCCATTCAAGTCTCGCACGGCGCGGTTGTACGGCAGTATTTGCAACTGATCATCCGGAAAAATCACGGCCAGAAAAAAGTTGTATTCTTCGTCGCCTGTATGCCCGAAGCTTTGTTCTCTAAGTTCAGCACGACCTCGCGCGGCGCCGGCGGCGCGGTGGTGCCCATCCGCAATGTAAAGAAATGGAATTTCACGAAACGCGTGGACAAAGCGTACCGGATCCGGCACGTGCCAAACTGTATGCTGAATACCGTCAGCCGCGGTGAAATCGAAGATAGCGTTAGCCATCGTTGTCTCCATCGCCATCGTGTCGATATCGCGATTAGCCTTGTAGGTAAGAAAGACGGGTCCCGTTTGTGCGCCCAGAATGAGCATGTGATGAGTTCGATCATCCTCTTTATCGCGACGGGTTCGTTCATGTTTACGAATCAAATTCTGGTCATACTCATCTAAAGAGCAACAGGCAACCACGCCAATCTGTTCGTGGTCTCCCATAATTAGACGGTATAGATAGATACTGGGAGTTACTTCAGTCTCGAGCGGACACTCCTTGATCAGTTTGTCAAAATTTTCCAGCGCTTTCCCATACACCGGATCGCTATGCGGATCTATATCATCCTGCAAATCGATCTCCGGCCGCGACACATGCAGGAAACTTAATGGATTATTTGCGGCCAGTTCGCGTGCTTCGTTCGTATTGACGACGTCGTAAGGCACACTGGCCACCAACTCTGCCCGCTCACCAGGGGGTCGCAAGGCTTGAAAAGGACGAATGACTGCCACTTATTCCTCCCGCGCAGAGTAGAATTGCCCTTAGGGTGCGGCAGAACTCTATACTGCGCTTGATTCCCCGAACGTTATTTAGTTGCAGAAGGCTTGTCTCTTAAGACTATCCGGTCGTGCACGGTCTTAGCAAGTCTGGACATTGACGGTTAGAGGCCCGAATATCCAGGCGAAATCAAACGGGCCAGATGCGACAGGCTGCAATCAGGAACCGCACTATTGAGTGTAGAATGGTTTCGTATGTCAGCTTCTGAAAAGTCAACGGACAGTTCAGACGGGTCACGGCGAACACGTCTTGAGGAGAAATTACGCGAAGTAGATCAGCAACTCCGCCGCGAAATGCGTGCTCGAGGTTTTGATCCGGATCAGGACGACAACCTCGCGCTTACGGCTCCCTTGGCCAGGCTCTATACTGAACGACAAGAGTTGAGAGAAGAACTGGAGTCGTTACCGGGTGATTAATGCCTGAGTCACTCCCGGGAGACACACTTACTATCTGCGCAACGGGTGATTATGAGTGAAGTTGAAAGAATCGTTGATCAGCTGAAGCGGGCCTTTGAGGGAGAAGCCTGGCATGGGCCATCCGTGCTGGAAATTATTGAAGGCATAGACTCACAACAGGCTGCCGCACGCCCTTTCGACGGTGTACACAGCATTTGGGAAATCGTGCTGCATATCGCAGCATGGGAGGGTGCGGTTCTGAGAAGGCTGCGGGGTGATCGCGCAGAACTGCCCACCGAAGAAGACTGGCCCCCCGTCCCAGCGACGACTGATGAAGCGTGGGAACAGACCAGGGAAGAGCTCAAGCAAGGCCACAATGATCTTCGAAATGCCGTCGGGCGCCTTGACGAGTCACGACTTTACCAGCAAATCATCGAAGGCATGTCTTCAGTTTATGGGACCCTTCATGGAGTGATACAGCACGATCTTTACCACGCAGGACAAATTGCGATACTGAAAAAAGCAACTTCGGAGGGCGCGAGGAATGAACGAGCTAGCAAGTAGAGAATGTGTTCCATGTCGTGGTGGCGTACCACCACTAAAAGGTGAAGAGGTCACAAAACTCCAATCCGAACTTGAGGGTTGGGAAGTGGTGAATGAACACCATCTAAGGAAGGAATACAAATTCAGGGATTTTAAAGAGGCCCAGGCGTTCGTGAACCGCGTGGGTAACCTCGCGGAAGAACAACGGCATCATCCGGATATTTGCTTCGGTTGGGGTCGCGCGGAAGTCACTATTTGGACGCACAAGATTGATGGACTGACTGAAAGTGATTTTATTCTCGCTGCGAAAATTGACATGCTCTAACTTTTGCATTGGCAGAGATCGGGTCCAATCTGAGGGCTTGGAGGTGACTTAGATGTTGCGTGCTACGATAGTTTCCGTGAGCGGAGAAAACGACAAAAACCTCATCAGCTTTATCGCCAGCACGGTCGAGGCTATGCGAGATCAAATGGCGACCAAGGCGGACCTTGCGGTGCTCAAGGCGCAGATGGCTACGAAGGCAGAGTTGGCAGCAGTCAAAGACGATCTCGCTCGTGTTGAAAGCCAAATGGCTACCAAGGATGACCTCGCTAAACTTAGAAACGAAACGAAAGATGGCCTCGCTAAGCTTAGAAACGAAATGGCGACGAAGATTGACTTGGCTCGTTTAGAGACAACGATGCACGGGGAGTTTGAGCAAGTGCATCTTCGCCTCGATTCGATTGATCGTTCGCTCTCGACCAGGATTGGTCAGGTTGAATCTGAAGTTAGCCGGCTACGAAGCGTGCTCTATTGGCTCGTCAAGGACAAACCTGACATGTTGCGGCTTCTGGGTCAGCCCACACCTGGCGAGAGTCGGTCACAAAGCTGATTCACTCGCTTAATTTCCGTTTAGTGACGTTTGCGGTGTTTCTTTCGATCTCGGCTCGGTAGATCTCTTCGGTTTCATCAATCATCCGCTCAACACTAAACTGACTAGCGACAGATTGCTGAGCGGCGCTTCCCAGACGAAGCCTCCTGTTCTTGTTCTCTAACAACTCCAGAACTGCCTCTGCTAATTTATCAACGTCTCTTACGGGAACCAGAAGGCCAGTCTCTCGTGGTTTGATTATCTCGCGCGCGCCGTCAGTTTCAGTTGCAACTACAGCCGCACTACTGGCCATCGCTTCCGCTATGGCGAGGCCAAAGGATTCCGTGTGCGACGCCGAAACAAAAACATCAAGAGCACAGTAGAGTTGGCCAAGATCCTCCAGCCACCCAACCAGCCTAACGCGCTCTGTCAGGTTTAAGTCCTCAGTCAAATGCTCCAGGTCGAGGCGATTCTTGTTTCTCCGAGAGTGATCAACTCCTGCAATAAGGAAATAGGCATTCGGATGTTGCTTTAATACCTGCGCGGCGGCTTGAAGAAATTCCGCCTGACCTTTGAGCGGTGTTAGCTCTCCGACCGTCCCAATGAGCAAGCTGTCGTTGGGAAGTTTCCAACTGGCAAAAAACTGCTCACGATCAAAATTCCGTTTTACTTCTGCGAATCGGGTCGTATCAATTCCATTGAGAACGACGCGGATTTTTTCCGGCGCCGCCACTCGATCGGAACGAAGCTGAGAGGCCACCGCCCGGGAAACTGCAATGATTAGTCCCGCACCGGAAAGTGTAATGCGATGCAGTGGGTTTAAGGGAAAGAGAACATGGCGTGTAACAATTAGGCGGGCTTCTTTGTTTTGCCGCACAGCATAGGCTGCCAGCGGATAATCGCGGGCCATGTGGGCATGTACAATCTGAATCTGATTCTTTCGCACCAGCTTCGAAAGCTCTCGAGCGCTTTTTGCATCAAGGGAATTCCGTAAAGGAAGCGTGGTTACGTTTTCTTTCGCGACCTTCTTCAGCTCGCCAACCAGCGGTGAGTTTGGCCTGAGCGCTAAATACACCTCGTGTCCACGGCCGGCGAGGCCGTTGGCGAGATCCGCAAGGTGTCGCTCGCCTCCGCCAAGAGATTGAGCTGAACTAATTTGGAGAATCTTCAACGGAATGTTTAGGCTGTCAGTTTCTCGAAACGACTTTGCACCGACCGAATGTACACAAGAACCTGCCTGTCATCCATATTAATCCCGAGCCCCCCACCCGGGCGGCCAGCGTGGAGTTGGGGCCCCCGGCTTCTGGAAAATTCTTGCCTCTGGCGGTTTTCCCCGCTCTGCTACTCCGCGTATCGAAGCGGAACAGAGAAGGTCGAACCTGTTTGCTTACAGTCTGGATAGTCCCCCGCCTACTTATAAAAGCCCTTTCAATGAGACGGCACAGGTGTTGCCGCCCATAACAATTCTCCCTGTTCTTATTTGACCGTTCAGGCTCGGAAATCCGAAGGAGGACGAATCTATGGCTAAGCCAAAATTAGTGACCGGACTTTTTAAGAATCGCGTCGCCGCGGAAGCGGCGGTTGATGCAATCTTAAAGCGTGGATATACCCGAGACGATATAAGCGTCATGATGTCAGACGCGACCCACAATAAAGAATTTGCGCTGCAAGCGCGAACCCACGCCGCGGATGGCGCCGGCATCGGCGGCGCGTTGGGCGGCGTGGTGGGTGCAGTGCTGGCTGCGATCGTGGCGGTAGGTAGTGCGATTGCTCTGCCAGGCTTGGGTCTCGTTATCGCCGGACCGATAGCTGCGGCCCTGGCGGGAGCAGGCGCTGGCGCCGCAACCGGTGGCGTAATCGGAGCTCTCATCGGCGCCGGCATTCCTGAATACCGGGCAAAGGTATACGAAGCGGGATTGAAAAGCGGCGGCATTCTAATTGGAGTGGAAGCCAAGTCAGATGAGGAAGTCGATAAACTCGAGGAACTGCTTGATGCAATCGGGGCCGAAAATGTCCGGGCACAGTAGCCGCAGATGAGATCTTACTGACTACGAACAAAAGGGCTTACGACAAAACGTCGCAAGCCCTTGGTTGGTGAAAGATTACCCCGGTTCGCCTTGGGGGATGCGGAAAGTTATTTGCGAACTGCTTCGCCAATATCCTCGATAACCTCCCCGACCTTGCGACGGGCCGTCCCGAAGCCTTCCCGAACCTTACCGCCCGTTTGATCGGCACGCCCCTCTTGTTCTAATTCCTGGTCGTTCACCGCCCGGCCGACGGTTTCTTTGGCTGTGCCCTTTGCCAGATCAAATTTTCCTTTCAGCTCGTCTCTGTTTGGTAAACCCATTCAAAACCTCCTTTTGCTCTACGCATCACGAGATTGATTCTCGTAACAGTGGTCACAGAGCAACGCATGTTCCTCCAAAATGGAGGGCGGCATTTTGACCGATTGGGTGATTCTAAACGGGTGTTGCGGTTGGTTAACCCTGAAGAGGAAGGTGAAGATTTTGGGTCGTGTATGCTTCGGAGACTCTGCTGCCTGAACTTGGAACAATCCGACTGGGCCAGGGACTACAAGAACCACTTCAAACAACACTGAGCTTTTCTTCCTCAGCTTCAGACTTTTTGACGAACCTATAATTCTTGTCGCACAGAGGTAGTCTGACTTCGAAACGAGTACCCTCGCCAGGCTCGCTCACAACCACAATCTCGCCCTGATGGCGCGTGATAATGCCGTGAGAGGCCGAGAGACCGAGGCCGCTACCGAGCTTGCCCTTGGTAGTAAAGAAAGGTTCAAAAATTCGTGAAGCAGTTTCAGCCGGCATGCCGCAGCCGGTATCAGCAACCCAAAAACAGCCGGTTTCAAGTTCAGCGCGAGCGCCTATTTCCATGATGCCGCCATCAGGCATTGCGTCTATAGCATTAAAAATTAGATTGAGCACTACTTCGCGTAGCTCAGCCTGTTCGCCCAAAATATAAACAGGCGCGCTTTCTTCGACCCTTACATCGAATTTCCCCGCCTTGCTTTGCCACTTCGGCCGTGCAATATCAACGCTCGAAGTGACGAGATGTCCCAACTCAACGGGGGCAAACTCATTGCCGGAGTCGCGGCGCGCAAACTCAAGAATCCGCCGTAGGGTCTTGGTGCCGTCCTCCACCGCGTTGGTAATCACTTCCAAACTCTTTGCAGACGACTCATCTGTGGCGTCTCTTAACATGAGTTGCGCGCGACCCTGGATTACTGTCAGAGAGTTGTTGAGATTATGGGCAACGCCTGCCGCCAATTCTCCAACCGCACGCAATTTGTCCGACTGCGCCATTAACTCATGCTCACGCTTTCGCTCCGTAACGTCGCGGAGGAAAACAAGCACACCATCAAACTCGCCGTCCTTCCATAGCGGAGACGTATGGGCTTCGGCATAGCGAGTAGAGCCGTCAGTACAAATCAGGCGTACTTCATATTCAGTGTCATTGCCCGCCGCAGTACGGCGCAAGTTCTCAGCCGCCAACGTACGGGAGTCCTCCGAAACGACGTCCAGGAAACTGGGACCAGGAGACATAAAGGGTTTGTAAGCTTCAGCGCGTTCATTCATCCAGGTGATGCGCCCTTCGGCGTCAAGCGCGTAAATCTCATCTGGGGTTCGATCGGCAATACTCGCGATAAACGATTTGTGCGCAATTGCTTCAGCTTCAGCGCGTCGAAGATCAGAAATGTCACGAGCTATCACTAGAGTGCCTGGGCCCATACCATTGTCATCGGATTTGAGTGGCTCGACGATTAAAGATATGGAGTTGTTGCCTTCTGCTCCTGCTAGGATCTCGACTTCAACCTTCTCGCCGGTTTGCATCGCGCGATCCACGACACAGCCATCAGCGCCTTCGACATGCCAGAACATTTCGCAGCAGGACCTTCCGTTCAGAGCGGGGTCCCCGGTGGAGCAGTCTCGCCGGGGTGCTGGAAGTGTGCCGGTTGCAAACTGCGCTGCGTTTGCATTTGCTCCCACTAACCGCCCATCGCCTGCGAACAGAAAAGCTGCGTCAGGCAATAAATCAAATGCTTCGATAAACATTCGATCTTGCAGCCCATGACTCGTCAAAGAAGAGTCTTCAGTCAA
>JBPCKD010000208.1:0-8589 GCA_051004635.1 Pyrinomonadaceae bacterium | reverse complement strand
CTGCATCACCCTTATCCTTTGCGTCGCCTTGGCGTCATCACCTAAGGCAGGAGCCGGATGCGTTAGTCGCGCACGTCCGGATCTGTGGAGGGGGTGGCCAGCAATGGCCATTCCTACTCCGACCATCGGGCGGCAAAGCCGAAGCGGCAGTAACTCATCACTTTTTTGGGGCTCGCATTCGAGATGAAGCCCTTCAGGCAGAGATACCAGTAAGCAAGAGTTTCTCCAAAGTTCATTGCTTGACTAGTCCTCGCTCCCGTAGCTGTTTCCCGATTGAAGACCACTCGTATTTACCCTCCAATAGTTCATTCCAATATTTCTTGGCTTCGGACCAGGGAACCAGTTCCCAGAGCGACGCGATGCTGAGGACGACGCCGTCGTTTAGGTCGGGTTCGAGATGGAGATCGGCGGCGCGCTTGAGCTTGTCGCGGAAGTCATGCAACTCGGAGATGAATGATTCCTGCTTATCGAGCTCCTTTTCCAGTTGCTTCGCTTCGCGGCCCGTTGTTCCAACTGCCTCGCGCCGTTGCCGAAGTTGAGCAAGGTTGTTCTCTTCTAGCCGCAGCTTTGGCTCGACATAGTTGAGCAGAGCTTTGTACAGAAGGTCTTTGTCGAGGCGATGATAGTAAAGCCAAATCGCGTAGTTACCTTTTGACGAGCGGAGCAGCCAGTAGATCGGAGCTTTGCGTCGGCTCTTACTGTAGCGTTTGACGTGATCCGTCCAGAAGCCGCCCGCAGCGGGCTTGCGGAAATAATCGCGCAATTCTTTGACGCCGAGCAGTTCACAAGCCTCGCGTTCACGCGCTTCCGCCGCCTTCGGCCAGACGAGTTCAAAGACTTCGCGCACGCGGGCGATGAGGTCATCGGCGTGCGTGAGATCGTCAACGAGGACCCCGTCCGAGTCTAGGCGCAGCGGGTAGCCATCCGGCGCTTCGCTCAGAGGCAAGCCGTCTTCACCCGTCAAAGCGCCGGGAGCACAGACCGGAAGCGGCGCGAACGGGTCGGGCAGTTGTGCTGCGGGGCGGTCGCCGGTGGCAAAGCGCGCGTCCCAATGTCCAAAGACGCAACCGACGGCGTAAGAGATGAAATCCGCTGTCAATTGTCGCTGGTCGGCGGAAGTACTGTCGTCTTCCGGTTCCTCGTCCGTCTCAGCCTGTTCGTCGTCGGCGTCGCGCGAGCGCTGACGAGTGACGGACGCTTCGAGGGCGAATCGGTCTTCGTCACCGATGCCGTATAGACGAAAGGAAATATCGTCTATCTCGCGCTCATGCTCGGCGAGTTTCAGTTCGGCCTCCGCCACGCGCGTTCGCCAGGCCTCGATGCGCTCCGCAAGCGTGTCGCCGTTCACTTGTTGCAACGCGGGCAGATGAAAGACGTGGCTAGTTTCGCTAGAAGTATCAAGCTGTCTTTTCAAAGAAAATGCATGGAAAGAAAGTGTTTCTAGTCTTCCGGTTTCTTCATCATTGGCGGAAGGGAAAGGCACTGAGCTAATTACACCAATTTGATAGGACCGGGCTGCTCCATCTCCAGCGCCAACCATTAAAGACAGAAAACCATTGAATGGGAGGCTATTCATCAAACCTAATGCCTGAAATTCTTTGCCATTGAAGAATCCAGCAGAACCTTTGACTGAAAAGACCCCGCCTGAAGGCCACACACGAGCAGAAAACAGCTTGTTGTCCTATCACTCCAAGTTAGACCGGGATAGAGGTAATAATTCTGATTGCGAATGATGCTACCTGGGAAGTCTTTCATTTCTTCCCCATCTCGTTTCCAATTTACAATTAGATTCACGTCAGCATAGAAAGGCGAGTAAGCGCCTCCCTTTGCGAATGGAAACCAAATATATTCACCCAATACACAATAAGAACCGGCCGGGTTTTTAGAATAAGCGGCCTCTGGGCAGACCTCATTAGCCAGCACCTCCCATGAGGTTCTCACAAATCTAAAATCGTCCCCGGTTCCTAATCCTTGTTTTATTGCTCGTCCGTCACAGTCAAAGGATTGAAGTTCACTGAACAGCTTGCGAATATCATGGCTCACCCAATAGCAAAATGGCGCATTCGGAACTTGGCGGAAATCTTCTGGCGAGACGACAAAGCGGCGCGGCTCGTTCTCGTAATGCAGAGCTTCGCCAAGAGCTTGGCGTTTGTCTTCTTCATTCAGCAAACGTAAGCAAACGAGTAGTGGGTATGATGCCGAAGGGGAGACGCAAACCCTTTCTTTTTGCCTGTGCAATGGCGACCAGCGCGGGAAGTGCCCCTCAACCGGCTTGATGAAACCCGCTTCGTACAACCGCCTCAGCTCACCGTTGGCTTGATGGCGTTTCAAGCCTCGCGTCTCCTCATACTTCTTCGTGCTGATGAGATCGTTCTTATCTGTTGGGATTTGCTTTAAATCTTTGGCGAGTTGCAGGGTCAACTGGCGGTCTTCTTCCTCCGTCAAACTTCGCAGCACGTAAGCCGCCGTCTCGACCATCGCATCCAGCACGCCCATCCCGAAGTCAGCCAGCACAAGCGGGCGATACAAGCGCAGTACGATGCGCTCCCGCCAGTCGCCTGACCCGCTCAGGAAGAATCCCGTGCGGCTCGAAATGATGCCCAGAAAACCGCCCGGCACGAGACGATCTTGAAAGCACTCGACGAATGCTTTGTACACGTCGCCTTTCGTGTCGCCATAAACCCCATCAATGTACGGCTTCGATGGAATGCTCGCGTCGCCAAACGGCGGATTCATGAGCACGACGTCAAACTTCTGCCGGCATAAATCAATGAATGCGAATCCTTGTTCAGCATCCTCAGCGAACAAACGACGCGACAACTCTTTGCCGTTGCTCGCTCGCTTTGCGTAGTCGTGTAATGTCTTGAGTGCTTCTTCTTCCGCATCACGCCAAACTTTCTCGCTCGTGATATCGGCGATGTCGAAGACGAGCTTGTTTTGTGCCTCTTCTTTACGGTAATCGAACAGCGCTCCTTTTTTCGCGAGTTCTTGATCATCCTCGGCCTTCTTACTAAGCATCCCTTGCCACTGCTTGCGCGCCTCATCAATCGGCTGGCTGATATCGTCTTCAATGCGCAACAGTGCGCCAGTCTCGCCCGCAAGTTTCATCTGCTTGAAAACGTTGCGTACTAATTGACCGATCAGGTTACCAAGCGGATGTGGATCTAGTTCCGCGATGAATTCTTCCAATAGATCTTCTTCGCCTGGCATAGGTTCGGCGCAGATAAGATTCATGCGCTTAACTTGCGGACGCTCGGCTTTCAAGCCTATTTCTTGAAATGCTCGCTGCGCCCTAAGCCAGAGCGCCAACCCAGCGAGTTGCGTTACGCGCAGGTCGATATCAATGCCGTGAATATTGTGAGTGAGGATCAAGACCGGAATCTGACGCTTGAACTCCTCGGCGTTCGGAAAATCCTGCTGTAACTTCGGCCCAAGCTCTGAGTCTGAATAAGCCTCTTCATAGATCGTTTGCAACAGATCAAAGCAGTAAAGAAGAAAATGACCGCTCCCGCACGCGGGATCGAGCACTTTGATTTCGCGAGGATCGTTCTTTGGTCTGTGTGGCGTTCGGTGTGAGGCATCGTTTTGCTGCTCTTCCGCGATCGAAAGATAACGACATCTCGTTCCCAACACAGTTTCGCCGCCGCGCATGTCGTACCATGTGCGGCCCAGCGTGTTGTCGACTAAGAATTCCACGACATAACGTGGCGTAAAGAACTGATTCCGGAAGGCCATCTCGTAGGAGTTGCGCGGAGCCGCGCTCAGCTTTCGGGCCTTATCTCGTAACTCCTTGGGCGTGAAATACTGAAAGATCCATCCGATAGTTTCGTCTTCGGCCCATATGTTCTTGAGTTCCTCCTGATTGAGTTTCTCCAGAACAGATTCCAAGGTGCGATGAGGCGGAAACAGTCCACTTGCTATATCGTCTTTTGAGAACAGTACGCCAATTTCTGTGGAGTGTTTTTCATTTTGCCATTCAAGAAAATGTCGATACGCGAGTTCAGCTTGCGCGTTTTTGTAGAGCGCTTCATCCTCCGAATGATCCCCCAGGTAGAAAAGGAACCCTCGCGACTTAAGACCCCTGCCCACCGCGTCCTCGATTAATCCGCGCTGGGCCATCATCTTGTAGGCGCAAAGACGGTTGAGATGGGTAAAAGCTGCTTCGCGAATCAGTTGTTCGACTGCGGCCGGCTCATGGTTCAGTCTCTCCTCGCCGTCTTTCGTTGTTCCACCATGCTTTGACCTGGGAGTCGTGGCATCTATGTGTTTGAGGTGCGCAATAACTCGCTCGCGATGCGCAACCTCATCAGACGATAGATGTGTCAGGCTTTCAGACTTTTCAATCGCGCCGGTTTTATGAATGCCGTACCTGCCCTGCAATATCTCACCAATGGCGTCTTCGAGAAGCCTACGACATTGAGTGACGACGTTGCGGAGGGTGTTTCGGAGGGCTTTGTCCATGTGTGCGAGGATCAAGCGGTTTCGAGAGGTAAGGCCAGTCCTGTCTGAGATTCCAACTTGCTCGCAAGAATTTCTGCTTTCAACTCGCCAATCCGCGCTTCGACTAGCTCATCGAGGGCATAGCCAACGTTGGCAATGATATCGATAGACTGCTTCGACCAGGCATAGCCAATCTCTTGTACGTCACTGTCCGGTTTCCTTTGAGAACGGTCAGCGCGATGAACTATGTCATTGCGGCGGCCGACTGTGTCATCAATCTGCTTCTGAATGCTGTCAACGTTCTGCCCAAGCCGTTCTGAAATGCGGTTCCATGCGTCGTCAATCGTCAGCAGTGTAGCTACCGAATAGATCCCTTTGCTGCCACTCAAGTATTTGAAATTGATGAAGCTAAGGAGCTTGTTGGCGATGTACTGCGGTGCATCTGGCTCATTCAAGAGCCTTAGCGTTTCGGGGAGGTTGAACGTCATCCCTTCAAAACTCTTCTGAACATCTTTGTCCGCTGGAAAGAAGCTTCGTCCCTTAACGGCGATGACCGTCGGCAGATTTTCACGCAGGAGAGATGGCAGATAAGTTTCCAGAGCAGTACAGGCAGTGACAACCGATTGTCGAAGCAAATTGCATAAGGATGCCTTCTTCAAAGAGGCGCGAGGCATTTGCGCGCCCTCTCGAATCAAGCCCACAAAGATGCTGTTGTGAATGAGCATGAGTTCTTCATCTGCGCTGGCGCTGAGTAGCTGTCGCATCGCCGTGACAAGCTCGTGCTCTGTATGAACAGTGTCGTTTTCGAGCAAGCGATAGACTCGCAGCAACAAGACGGCGGGCCGGATGTTATCTTCAAATGCCTGGCGAGGACTCAGCATCTTTTACTCCACGATGATCCTGACGTTTTCGGCTGTCAGCTTGAGTAGGTAGTCGCTCAATCTTTCCACCGCTTCTCTAACCGCTACCTCAGAATCGAGCGGGCCAACGAAAAAGTCCGCTAGCCTTACGCGTTCGGTGCGAACCCCCTCCCGTTCGGGGGGCGTGGTCAACTCTTGGACGCGCGCAATGACCTGTGCATTGAGACCATTGATCGCCGCGAGGTCAGATTCCATTTCGCCAATCGTTGAGTGGCAGTTTTGGCAGCGTGTTGAATTGTCCGGCAAATCCAGCGATTCGCAGGCACGCTGAGTCAACGGTGACAAAACCGAGTCGCGCACGTTCTCGGGTACCAAAGACCAATCCGAACGACCCTTAACCTCTTCAATCGCATTGAGGAAGTCGGTTGTTCGCTTCTGATGAAGTTCACCATAAAGCGACCTATAGGCTGTCGAAATGCGCCCGGCAATCTGTACCACTGTGTCCGGGCTTTCATAGAAGTCAGGTGATAAGGTCAGCTCCTGGCCGTCGGTTCCCTTGAAGAGCACTGGAAAGTACTCACGGTTCTCAGGAAACCTCTGTATGCGCTCAGCAAGCTCTTGCAATGACACGTCGGCAGACTCGACGCGGCCGATTGCACGCGCGGCCAGCTTCTCGCGACCCGCCTCGGTTTGGCCATAGTGAGCTTCCATCCCGCGTTGCGTTGTGAGGAGCATGTGCGGGTCTCGGAGAGTGATGGCAGTTTCTTCAAGGCGCTTGAGTTCCGAACCGTTGAACTCGGCACCGGGCAATTCCTGCCCTCTGGCGAGTCGCAATCCGGTTTCCTGTCCGACAGCGCGATTGAGAGCCTGTGTGATGCGACTTTCGCCGTGCAAGTTTTCGTTCAGCTCGGCTGCGTGGTCTTCCATGGGCCGTTTCACTTCAGCGCGGATCGGTTGTAGATCTCTGATCTTTTCGCGTGCGCTCGCCATGTTCTCTTTGGCAATGGTGGCGCGCTCCTTGTATTCGCCGAGGCCGTAGAGCTTGATGGGGTTTTGTAATGCTGCGTACAGTCGTTTCCGGTAGGCTGAGATCGTCCCACGATGGAATTCGATCTCTCGTTCAGCGAGTCGTTGCTGGCGGTCAACTCTCGTGAGCGACCACTGCTCACCATCGATCTCAAACTTCGCAAAGTGCCTTGACTTCTCGAAATCCGCAACGCGCTTCTCGGCAATCGCGACATTGGATTGGGCCACAATGGTCTGACCTTTCAGCCTGGCGAAGGAGAACGTATCGCGATCTGGTCCACCTAACTCGTGTGGCATTTCGCGCCTGATCTGCTCTAACTGCTCAAAGGCATCGACATCTCGGCTGCGGATTGCCTTGACTTGAAGCTCATTCAGTTTCTCATGCGGAATGATCGGAGTGGGTAATTGCGCGCCTGCTCCCTGAGAGGAAGCCTCGATGGCCTGCGCTGCCGGTGTGAAGCGAAGGTTTGTCTGGTGGGCACTGCGCAAGGAAAAGGTTAACTTCCGCACCTCAGCGGCGTGCGCGTCAAGAATGTCATTGATGGTGGAACCATGCCGCTCGATCTGTCGAGCGTATTCTGAATCTCGCAGCTCCCTCCACGTGAGCATGTTGGCTAAGCCGATCATTCAACTGGCGCATTCGTTCTGAGAAAGGAGTGGCACGGCGTGGGTCCATCTCTGGAGTGGTCAATGGGTTAGCTAGCGCCGATGGTTGTAAATCCGAAGTGATCAGCTCCCTGCGCTGTGCCTTGTCCAGGTTATGGAGCCAGCCGCCGTCACGTCCCTGGCGCTCGGACTGGACGCGCCGGCAATAGGCAGTTGCGCCGTCACGGCTCACTGCACAATTGCTGGCTTTCTGACAGACGGGACACGGGTCAACCGCATTCACTGCTAGCCATTGAGGGTTGGGATTGAATTTGTGCGCACTTCCCGTTCCTCCACCTGTACGGTGGCAAACAGTTTGTTTGCTGGACCACTGAGAGTAGCAGCCTGGGCATCCTTTAAGGCGTCGAGCGCAATCTCCTTGTTCTTTTCGCGATTGAATGCTGGTCCGAGGTCCTTCAATGAGTCGGTGTAGATGCGCGCCTCAAAGCGGGCGCGTGAGATGGCGACGTAAGCCATGCGTTGATTCAAGAGCAAGTCAGTTTCCGTGGTCTCGGCATTGACCAGCACGCGATTTACGGTCTGTCCCTGCGAGGAATGGCTGGTAATGGCATACCCGTGATCGAGGTGGCGAAAGTGGTCCAAGCTGACAGTCACGTCACGCTTTTTGTCCAACCTAACTGTCATTTTGCCGTCCGCAATCTGTTGGATCGTTCCCAACTCACTGTTCTTGACCCTGGCCCCAGCGAAGGGAGCGCGGAACTGAATGCGGTCACCAGCGGCAAAGTCGCGCTCGGCCTCCCGGTAGACGCTCACGCCGGAAAGTCGTTCCGGGTTGTAAGTGATTTCGCGGCCACTCTCGAGTCGGACGGTGATGCTGTTCTCCTTGTGATTATTCGCTAGAACTCTTGCGTAGTCGCCGGGCCTGACGCCGTAGAGTTTGCTGGTCGTGTTGTAGCGAATGATGTCTTCTTCCGGCACATAAGCAAGGGCGAAGGTGCGTTCAGGTCCGGTCATGTCCTGACGATTGACGAGGATGGTGAGTTTGTGATCATCCGCGCTGACGACGCCACATTCTTGCAGCTGCCGGTGAATGATTGAGTTAATGGCCACGCGTTCGCTGTTAGCCGGAGAGATGATCAAAGTTCCCTTCGGATTATTCAGATAGTCGTTGGCGATGGCTGTCAACCGCTCTAGATCATCCTTGATCTCAGTGATTCTGCCCTGGCTTTCTAGCATGGTGACAGCAGCTAGTACTTCTCTTTGTGAAAGCAGCTCGACTGGCCGCTTGAGGTTCGTCCTTTGCCTCAGGATCTTATCGAGACGGGCGGTGCGGATGCCGGCCTTGATCAATTGCTCGAAGGGAGCGCCGGCTTCCACCGCCTGGTGCTGAGCGGGATCGCCAACCAGGAGGACGCGAGATTGCGGGCCAGCCTTCTGTAGGAAAAGGTGGAGATTCCTGGTGTCTGATAAAGAGGACTCGTCCAAAACATACATCCGTCGATTAGCAGGGGTGGTCGTGTCTGACTCCACTTGCGGTTCCCTTAGGAATCCCTGCAATGTCGTGGTCTTGATGCCACTTTCAGCCAGCTTATCGGCCGCTCTTCCGGTTGGCGCCAACCCCTGAACCACAAAACCCTGACGCTCCGCTGCTTCGCGC
>JBPCKD010000207.1:0-38518 GCA_051004635.1 Pyrinomonadaceae bacterium | reverse complement strand
GAGGTCGTTTTGGCCAACCCACTTTACCTTTTCTTCTCCCCTCCCCTCCCCCCATCCCCCCCCCTCCCCCGCCAGTTGTTACTCACCTCATGACACTTGTAGCCGGAGTTCTCACACAGGTCTCTTTTAAGCCGCGGGTGAATGAGAACGAGAACCCAAACTGACTCAATATCGAAATTTTTCTTTAGGGCGTGATGGGATTTCGCTTCCGTTTTCGCCGTAATGGGTGAAGGAAGAAAACAGGGCTGTTCCGACAGCTTTTACAGCCGATGGTTCAGGGCAGCCTCGCCATAAACAACAGTAAGGAGAAGATCATGAACACACGAAACAGATTCAAACAGACACTCAAGTTGGGCGCGGTTGTAATCAGCATAATCGCCCTCGCCACAATCTTGACCACTCCGGTAGCCCGCGCGCAACGAGGTGATGGCGACGGGCACCCAGCCGTGAATGTCCTGCCGCCCGTAGGCATCGCCTTTGGGCAGACGCTCCGCTTCAGCTTCCTTAACGTCGGCAGCAATCCCCTGGAGATCGTCCCCTGCGTATTCGATGGCGACGGCGCGCACCTCAAGACGGGCGACCGGCTTACGCTCGCGCCCGGGCAAATGCGTTCTTTGGATCTGAGCCGCAGCGAGATCGGCGGGCGCACCGATAGCAGCGTCGAAGTGCGCGCCGGGGTGCACGCGGATAGGCCTGACTTGAAGCACCTGATGGTGGCCGGCGAGGTGATCGAGGACGCGACCGGCAAGAGCAGCCTCTACGTGCCGCCGGGAACGCGGAATGGCATGGATCCCACAAACGCCAACCCGTCCGATCAAGGTCGTGGCGGTCGTGTGACCAGCACTCTCGGCCCGGTGGGCATCGTCGCCGGTCAGACGGCCCGCGTCACCTTCCTTAACCTCGGCAGCAATCCGCTGGAGATCGTCCCCTGCATATTCGATGGCGACGGGGCGCACCTCAAGACGGGCGAGGCAATGACGCTCGCGCCCGGCCAGATGCGCTCGTTCGAGATTAGTTGGATCGAGGCCGCCGGCGGGCGGACCGAGACGCGGGTGCAGATGCGTGGCGCAGCCCACCTGGACAAGAGTGACGCGAAGCATCTGGTGATGGCAGGCGAGGTGGTCGAAGACGCAACTGGCAAGAGCAGCCTCTATGTGGCGCCGGGGACGAGCAAAGGTTTCGATCCGCAACCCGACCCGCCCGCGGCACGCTGAAGCCGCTGTCCGGTGTCCGGAGCGCGAAGCTGGGAGCGCAGGCATCCTGCCTGCCATGAGCGCCGACAGGCGCAAAACCGAAGGTACCTAAGACTAAAGTTTGAAGAGAAGGAGTGAAAAGTCATGAACAACAGAAACAGAATCTTGAGTGCGCTTACACTCGTCGCGCTTTTCGGCGCGGCACTGACAGGCCTCAGCTTCGGCAGCCGCGTCGAGACGGTGAGTGCCGCAAGCCCTGAAGCCACAGCCGTGATTGCCACCGGCTTGAACAACCCGCGCGGGCTGAACTTCGGGCCGGAGGACGCGCTCTACGTGGCCGAAGCGGGTAGCGGCGGCGCAGGTCCCTGTGCGCCCGGCCCGGAAGGCATACGCTGCTACGGCGCGACCGGAGCGATCACTCGAATTGACCTTCGTACAGGAGCGGTAACGCGCGTTGCGTCGGGGCTGCCGTCCCTGGCAGGTGAAGACGGCAGCTTCGCCACCGGCGTCCACGACATCTCGCTCCACGGTCGGGGCAACGCGTTCATGACCACTGGCTTCGGCGGCGACCCCGCCGACAGAACGACTTCCTTCGGGCCGGCTGGCGCGAATTTTGCCCGACTGGCCCGCATGAATGCCAGCGGAAAATGGAGTCTCCAAGAGGACATGGGTGCCTATGAAGCCGCGGCAAACCCTACGGGCGATGAGGTGGACACCAATCCATACGGCATTCTGGCTCTGCCCGGCAAGCGGGTGGTTGCGGACGCCGGCGCTAACGCCCTCAATGAGGTGTCCGCGAATGGCACTATCTCGACGCTGGCGATCTTCCCCGACCGGATGGAGGAGGCGCCGCCCTTCCTTGAGCTTCCGCCGGGGACGGAGATTCCGATGGACGCTGTGCCGACTTCGGTCGCCCTCGGCCCTGACGGACATTACTACGTCGGCCAGCTTACGGGTTTCCCGTTCCCGGTCGGCGGGGCGAACATCTATCGCATACCGGCCCAAGGTGGAGTGGCCGAGGTTTACGCCGGGGGGTTCACCGCGATCATAGACGTGGCCTTCGGCGCGGACGGTTCGCTGTATGTTCTGGAGATCGCAAAGAACGGGTTGCTGGATGCCTTTATCTTTAATGACTGGACCGGCGCTCTTATCCGCGTCGCCCCGAACGGCACGCGGACGGAGATAGCCCCCGGCTCACTCTTCGCTCCGGGCGGAGTGGCTGTCGGTTCGGACGGGATTCTCTATGTGACTAATAACAGCATCTTCAGCGGCTCGGGCCAGGTGCTCCGGATAGAGCTCTAGCAGGCTGCTGAAAAACTAGGAACGATCCACGGCGGGGGGTGCTAGGAAATCACACGAAGCGGCACGAAACGAGCCCATAGTTCGAGTCATTCCGTGTGCGTTCGTGGATCGTCTTCTTCTCCTGAGGACGGGCCATTCCTTTTTGAGCAGCCTGCCAGGAATGCCTTCTTCCAAAATGGAACACACCAGGATGAACAGGATTGACAGGATGTGTGATCACCTAACCCCCTTCCTTCCTGTTAATCTTGTAAATCCTGTCGACTCCTTTTGCGGTTGATTTACGAGCTGGGGAAGCATTATGAGCAGTCACTTCAGAGCAATAGCCGTCGCCGCAGCACTAATCCTTTGCTTAGTAGTTCACGCTCGCGCCGACGAGGTAGACGATTACGTCGAGAGGCAGTTGCGGCAACTGCACATTCCCGGACTCTCGCTCGCCGTCGTCCGCAACGGCACGATCATCAAAGCGCGGGGCTACGGCCTCGCCAATGTCGAAGGGAATCTTCCCTCGACGAAAGATACCGTTTACGAAATCGGATCTATCACCAAGCAGTTCACTGCGACAGCCGTGATGATGCTGGTTGAAGAGGGCAAGGTCAGTCTTGATGACAAGATCACAAAGTATTTTCCGGCAGCCCCGGAAACATGGAGCCGAATCACCGTCAGGCATCTCCTCAATCATACGTCGGGCATCCAAAACCATGTCGCTGTGCCTGACTTTCCCAACTTATTTCAAACTAACCTCACGCGAGACCAACTTATCAAACTGTTCTTCAAACTGCCGCTGGAGTTTCAGCCGGGCGAGACCTGGGCGTATGACAATACAGGCTATTACCTTCTCGGCATCATAGTTGAAAAGGCGAGCGGGAAATACTTCTGGCAGTTTCTGGACGAACGCATTTTCCGTCCCGTAGGCATGACCTCCACTCGCAACACTAACGCGCAACCGATTGTCACAAACCGCGCGTCAGGCTACGAATGGGTAAACAAAAAATTTGAGCGCCGTCCCGTCTTAGCTCCTTTCATAGCATTCTCTGCGGGCGCCATTCTTTCTAACGTGGAGGACATGGCGAAGTGGGACGCCGCGCTTCACACCGAGAGACTTCTTAAGAGATCCAGCCTCGAACAGATGTGGACTCCCGCCAAAACCAATCAGGGCGCGTTGGCTTCATTTGACTATGGGTATGGCTGGTTCATAGATACTTATCATGGTCATCGTGTCGTCCAGCACAGCGGCGGCACGCCGGGTTTCTCATCAGTAATTTACCGTTTTGTAGATTCGCAACTTACCGTCATCATTCTGACTAATCACGCCGACAGGATCGTTGACCAACTGGCGATAGATATTGCGGGTATCTACGTTCCGGCGCTGGCGAGGCCGCAAGGAAGTTTAGATCCTGACCCGCAAACCTCGCTCATGTTGAAGGAAGTATTGACCGGACTTTTGAAGGGCAAACACGATCCTGCTTTATTCACTCCGGCAATGCGCACCTTCCTGAGTACAGCCACAGGGAAAGCCTTCTGGAAATGGTTCGCCTCCCACGGCGCTTTAGGATCTTTCACGTACTCTGACCGCGAGGATGCGGGCAATACTCACATCTTTCGCTACAGACTTCTATTGGGAGAAGACGCCTACTGGTTCTCGGTCACGACGGGAGAGGGCGGTAGGATCGCGCGGGTCAGCTTCTGGTGAGCAGGAAATTTTTCTTCGACGCCCTCAGACACTTCTGCGCTTGCAAACAGCTAGAGAAATCGCACCGCCACGCAGCCTACGCTTATCGCTACAAAATGACTCGACTGTAACCGCCTCACCACAACCAGCTTGCGTTTGTACCAGTACTCAACGAGGCTGGGGGCTGACTAGCCAACTTGCAGTTGTGCTCGCCGTTTCTCCGGCAAATAGAATTCTCAAGAACGGAGGCGCTATCAAAGTAGTGGCGACTGCCATCATTAAGACTACGCCGTAGAGGGAGTCACTAATCACCGCCATTCCCATTCCGATCTGCGCTACGACAATCCCGACTTCACCTCTAGGCACCATGCCCATCCCGACCTGACCGACACGCCTCCATCCGAGTCCCCATGCGCCGGCGCCACAGCCAAGCAACTTGGTAATAACCGCCACCAGTGTAACCAAAACCGCAAAGGCGACGACCGATGGATCGCGAAATATCTCGAGCTTGAGTTGCATGCCGATATTAACGAGAAAGAACGGAACCAAAAACTCCGTCACACCCGACATCTGCTTGTGCATCGTCGGTCTTTCTTCGGCCACTTCTGCAAACGCCATCCCCGCCAGAAATGCGCCTACGATCGCCGCGACGCCGACGTAGACAGCAGCCACAGAAATTCCCAAGCATAGGAGTAGTGCGCTAACAAAGAGTGTCTGACTGCCGCGCAGATTTTCGATCTTAGGGGCCACACGCTTTACTACCGGGGCTCCCACCAGCATCACGAAGGCGGTGAAGCCGACGGCAAGGAGGGCTGTCATGATAATCGATAAGTAACTAACAGCGCCTATTGCCATGCTCGAGACTACGGCAAGGATCATCAGCCCCAATATGTCGTCTATAACTGCCGCCGCGAGGATGATGCGGCTGGTGAGGGCGTTTAGCACGCCCATGGTTGAAAGAACGCTGGCTGTAATTCCGACGGAGGTTGCGACCATCGCCGTCGCCAGAAACAGAGACTCAAGACTTGACCCGCCCCACACTTTCATTAGCCACCACCCTGCGAGAAACGGCGTAACCACTCCCAGGAAAGCCACGAGGAGCGCCCTCTTGCCTACTCGGAAGATGGATGCCGGCCTCGTCTCCAACCCAACAGTGAAGAGCAGGAAGATGACGCCAATGTCGGCGAGCGTGATAGTGATGTCTGTAGGTGCGACCCACCCAAGAAGGCTTGGACCGATCAAGACCCCCGCCAGTATTTCCCCTACCACTGCTGGTTGGCGCAGGCGCTCAAAGATTTCGGCCATGATTTTGGCCGCGGCCAGGATTATCAAGAGCGCTAGCAGAACCTGGCTCTGACCTTGGATTATCGCGCCAAAAAAATAGTTCATTCCTACCAATATCCTCTCGACTAACGTTGAGAGTTTAGCGATCGTTACATTCTCAGTATGAGCCAGTCGGCCAGATTGAAGGTCATGAGAGGTTTCCTGGAGTAATGTTTTTAGTGTCGCGCTTTCAGCGGGCGCGGTTACCGGCAATCAGCGCTGCGTACCATCCACGAACTCACACGAAAGTACACGAACAAGATTTCGTGTTGGTTCGTGTGATCTGTTAGATCGCATGGACATCGACAGGATTTACACGGTTTACAAGAAACGAACAACCGGGAACCGTTTCGTTCAAAACTGACGAGCCGTCGCCATCTGGTGAATCATGTTGATCCTGTCAAACTCATTTCTTAATTAGCCGGCCAGGCTGAACCAGTAAACACCTGCGTCCAGAATTGTGTGTAGGAGTCCCACTTCATGAAGTTGATGCCCCAGTGGGGACTGGCGCCAGACATCCAGCAAGTTACCCGACCCGCGCCAAGTTTGCGCTCAGCCAGGAGTGGATGCCATTTGCCCTGGTTCTCAATTTCAACAATGCTTTCGCAATCAGCTCGCATCCGGCATTCATTGAAGCCGAGGAGCGGCGGTAAGGTGGACCAATCTAATCCTCTAACGGCGGCGTGCTCAGGACTAGCGCAGCGCACAACATATCCAGCCGTGGATTCCACGAGATCATCATGCTGCAGGCACTCAACTGGCAGTGCGTCGTGAAAACGCGAGCGACCCCAGCCGCCTTTCCCAAGCTCGCCGGAAAAGCTGAGCCATCCACCGTTCATATGGAAGTGACCTCCGCCGATGATCCACACACGCAGGAGATCAAAGCGGTCGGGAAAAACCATTGGAGCATCACTCCATTTGGAGCGTTGAAAAAAATCCGGATGCAACATCAAACACTTCGTCTCGACATCGGCAAATATGATGGTGCTGGCCCAGTTGAGTCTTTCAGCAAAAGCTTCGGGCGACATGTGGTACAGCTCCCAGGAAGGTTGCGATACCACTTCAGCCGACGGAATCGCCCGAAGCGCGTCGACAAATGGCTGCGCGTAGTTGACTACTTCAACATCCTTGCTCGGTGCTTCAAAGGGCGACTCAACATACTTCTGTCCGATGTGGATGCACCAGTTGCCAACGTGCCAGATGCGTAACTTAGGATTCATAAACGTTCATTTTCCATTTGTCATTTGACAGTTTTCATTTGTCATTTGTGACGACGGGCGAGCGTTTTCCTGGCTTTCGCATTGTCGAGAGCGTCGTGACCCGAAACTTGTGCATTAAATTGCGCCGCATTACCAAGCCGCGCAACGGAAATGCCAAATGAGAAAAGGATCCGCGCTTCTTGAAAATTGAAAATGATAAATGTCAAATGAAATATGGAAAATGATCCATTTGCCGCCGCGAGCGGCTTTTCTCTCCCACTTCGCGCGGGTCAAAGAGTAATGGGAAGAATTGCCCACCGAGCTTCTCCCCGGCAGGAATTCGCGGCACGCCTTCCAGCAACGGTTCATCCGAAGAGGAACGGACGCCGTCGCGGACAACGTTAATCACAGCCGCGCGCCGTGGCCGGTCAGTCCGATTCTCAAATGATCCATGGACCATCAGCGGGTGATGAAAGGAACACTCACCCTTCTTTAACTCAATGGCTTTAGGCTTGAACTCTTTCTTGTGCGCTTCGCTAAGTACGCTTTGGATCGTGTCCATATCGTTTGCGAAGTCTGCACGTGGTAGTAGATTCCAGCGGTGACTGCCAGGCACATAATGCACACAACCGTTCTCACGGGTTGAATCATCCAGGCCTACCCAGCAAGAAAGATGGGCCATCGGCTGCGTTCTGGTCCAATATGAATAGTCCTGATGCCAGATCACAACTCCGCCATGGGCCGCAGGTTTATAGAAAAGCTGGTCATGCCAGAAACGGACCGGGCCCTCAAGAAGTTGAGACGCCGGAATACAAAAAGCCGGATTCCACAAAAGATCGTGGAAGCCCGGCGTTATGCGCCAGGCTCCCAAAGCATGGAAAAGAACCTTTTGGGGATCAGCCGATTCATTGGAGTTAAACTCATAAAACAATTCATTGCCCGGATGGGCTGGATCGACCAGCTCGGCCAACTCTTTGCGCAGCATTTCTATCTGTTCGTCATTCAGCAATCTGATTCCCGCGAGGTAACCATTCTCCCGGTAAAACTCCACTTGTTCGTCGCTCAGGCGAAACTTGGCCCACTCTTGAGAAGTACCGGGTCTCCTAAAAAGATTGGAGATTAGGTTGTGATGTGTAGATAAGTCTTCAACCATACCAAATTGCTTCCTGCGAGATCCGCGATGTAATACAAGCTTCCGGACGAAAGAACCGATCCACGAAATTACACGAACCGGCACGAAAATCTTGTTAGTGTAATTTAGTAAAACTTCGTGGATCGTGTTTTCGCTCCCCTTGGGTTTTGCGTTGTGGAATCTCAGCGAAATTCGACGGCACGAAATCCATTGCCTTGAATCGTTAATTTCACCGAGCGATCCGAATCAGCAGTCTCAATCTTATTGCCGGCAACCAGGTCGACCCAGCCTCCGACACGGCCGGCCTGAGATTTTGTAGGTCTAAGTATGACTTCGACTCCGCGCGGGTTGTGATTTACGAGGGCCACGCTAAAGCCGCCGGCGGTTTTGCCAACCGCTATATCCATGTTCTCGTTGGCTCCGACAACATCCACCGGCGACTCCGCACCGGTTAAGCGCAACGCGTAGTCGAAAACGTCTCGCACAAGATCGGGAAAGTCACGCGCCGCCGTCCACGCATCTGGAAAGAAGGAGATAACCATTCCCCTTCCAAATTTACTCGCGACGATCGCGGCTGAGTTATCGTCGAAAGTGGCAATCACTATTGTTTTGCTGATGGCCCAGGCAGGAAGTTGAGTTTTCGTTAAAGCGAAACGCCTTCCCGGCCTAAGGCGCTCGCCAACCGCTTCCCTAACAACAACGCCGGTGTGGGTTGACATCCCCCCAGCTTCATCAACGCCGAACAGTTCCCTGCGTTCATAACTTCGGCCCATGGGGATCTGTGGTCCAAAAGCAACGACCACTCCGCCCTGGTCGACAAAGCCTTTAATCAGATCGCTATCCGTTTGCTGAAAGCCCGAGACATTAGGCAGGACTAAGACTGTCCGCTCTTTGAGAAGCCGGGCGAGCACGTCCTTGTTCATGTGATACGGGTAATAGGGATAGACAGACTCTTCCAGAGGTGGCGCATAAGGGAGCACATCCACGGGCGTACCAAGTACACGAAAAGCGTCCAGGGCCGGCAGGAAGTAGTTTGGCCACCGCTCAATAATCCAGTCGGAATAAGGAAAGTAGACGGTCAGTGGATTGCGCTGTTGGGAAACCTTCGAAGTTATCAGGTCGAAAGCTTTCAGTCCTTCGGCGACGGCCGCGCGGCTGCGCTTGACCTCGGCAAATTGTTTCATCGGCACGTGGACATGCGCATGATAGGTGAAGAATGAAATCCCGTCCGCATCGGTCACTGTCGCCGCGCTCAGGATCTGGCGATAGATATTCTCGTAGCTGGTCGCCGCGATGTTCGGGTTCAAGCGGTTTTCGAGATAGCCAAACAGTTCGACATGATTGATGGAGATTTTATTCTGCAGCCGCTTGGCTCCAGCCGCTAAGGAACAAAAGTCTTTCACCCGCCGAAACGGGTACATCTTGCGGTTGTCTGTCCGGTAGCTCGCCATCACGCCCGTTTGATAGATGAGAATGTCCAGCTCTTCAACGGTGCTCAAGTAACCAGCCAGCAGCGGATCGTCCATGTGTGGAGCGCACGCGGTCAAGAGATTGCGATGAATGTTTTTGACGTGCCCGCTGAATTCCCGCACGTAAGGCACATAGTAGGTTCCGCTGCCTTCCTGATACGAATAGAAACCGGCCAGGGACGGATGGTTTTTGTATAGGGCGTACAACTCCTGAGTAATGGCTTTGATTTCGTCCATCCGGTCTTTGAAATGCGACTGCCGCGTCATGTCCCAACTGACTGAAAGCAGCACTGCATAGCCGTACCTATCCGCCCGGCTCAACACCAGCTCAACTACGTCGCCCGCGGAGCCACGAACAACATCGGTCCGGGCGATTTTAGACGGAAAGTAAACCTTGGTTGGAGTGATCAGGTTGTGAGCGACGAGGAAGTTGCCGCCGACCTGGCGGAAGTCTTTCAGATAATTCTCCAAATCCTGGATTGGTTGAGTCTCATCCAGATATGAAGCGATAAAGAAATCTGCCACCACTCGGCCCAACAGAAATGTAGCCTTCCCAACGGCGGAAGGATTTGCGGCCCC
Source organism: Pyrinomonadaceae bacterium (assembly GCA_051004635.1). GTDB lineage: Bacteria > Acidobacteriota > Blastocatellia > Pyrinomonadales > Pyrinomonadaceae > PSRF01. The sequence goes on along the minus strand of JBPCKD010000207.1, from coordinate 28,652 downwards.
ACCCGTCCAGACGTGAACGACGTACACACCCTCAGGAGCTTGCAGCCCTAGAGGGATTTCCGTTCTATAAGCGCCGCGACCGCCTGATACTTTTTGCAGAACCAGCTCCGTTGTTCCTTTGGACGGCTGCAAAAGAAGTGCATGAATAGGCTCGCTCGATGGAGCCTCCCCCTTAAAAGCCCGGACCGTGACCTCAACTGTCTCACCATGTTGAGGTCTTGTTTGATTCAAGGAAATATCGATAACGGTATTTTGAGAGGTGGCTTGTGCAATAGTTGCGGCTAGCCCCAGGATGAAGAGCAAACCCAAAAGGGGCACCCACTTCGCCGAAAAACTACGAACGATCCACGAAATTACACAAAGCGACACGAAAAGAACCGTTTTGTTCGTGCTGTTTCGTGTGCTTTCGTGGATCGTCATACTCTTCACATTCCCCCTCGACGACCACGGCGCTTGATCATTCGCTCGATGCTCAACAGATTCAGCATCAGATGACGTGGATGGTGAAAGTTCTCAACCCGCCTAGGCATTTTCTGAAATGCTTCAAAACTCGCCTTGCGATCTGATGCATACATCCATAGCGGCGATCCGTGACCCTTCAATGGATACTTATCCCGCACGTACCTGTGCATCCGATCAAACATCTCTATGGCCCACGGCGCCCCGGTGCGCTCAATGATCATCATGCAGCCGATGAGTACTTCTTCCTGCGCCCACAGCACTTTGTCGAGCGTCCAGATGTTCCTGTCTACGTTCTGTAGATTGCGAAAGACGCCGCCATAGACATCGTCCCAGGCAACTTCCACGTGGCGACGGAACCACGCGGCCAGCGTCTCGAACAGTTTGTGGTCACGGAGCCGCTGCGCTTCGTACATGAGCATCCAAAGGGTTTCAATGCCGTGGCCGGTATATACGAGCTGAGCGTACTCATTCCCGGGTCGTGACAGATCGTGATTGAGCAGCTCGTTGATGAGTCGGAATTCCGGATTGTAGTGGTGATTCATAATGGCGTCGACCGAACGCTGGGCCACTCGCGCCAGTTCTGAATCCGCACGCATCTCCAGCATCTGGGTCACCACGCGGATCAGCACCATCCACACACCTTGAATTCGCGCGCCGGGAAAAGGCGGCGCGTTAGGTCCCAGGTAGGTTTGTCCAATGGTCGGACGATAGTCATCACGGTCATATAGCCCCTCGCACTTCAGCACCAGCTCGCGCGCCAGGTCCCAGTGGGCGCGTTCGCCGGTTGCCTTCGAATACTCAGCCAGCCCTTCGGCAATGAACAGATCGCCGTAGATCTCACCATCGGCTGAAGTGAGCGGCTTCCCCTCACGCGTCAGTTCTTTCGGCCACAACTCCTCGCCTGCGGGCCGGATTCTCAGGATGAACTCCAGCGAACGCCGGGCGACGTCCAGGTATTTCTGCTCTCTGCCCAGATTGTTGTAGAGAAATGAATAGACCCAGATGCCACGCCCCTCGAACCAACTCAGCTTGTTCTGATTGACCTGCCTGCCGTGGATATCCGCGTTGCACATGAAGCCGCCATACTGCTGATCAATTACATACTTTTCCATGAACGGCAGAAAGTCGGTGAAGAGATCGCTCCGGTATGTGTCCCTGAGCTGAGTTAGTGTCTGCCCTGCAAGCCTCCCGGTGAGTCTTGCGGGCGGAACGCGTGCCCTGCGCTGGCCGGTGACGTTCGGCGACAGCGCGGCGGCCATCGCTGCCGTTCCGACAAATGATTCTAAGAATCTTCGCCGTTTCATGTCTGCATTACCTTCGTTTCGGTTGGCGGCGCTATTTTGAATCCTATAGTGGACGATCCACGAAATCACACGAACCAGCACGAATAATTTAGTGCCATTTCGTGTGATTTCGTGGATGGTTGTTGCCGCAGCCTACGCCAGAAGACACGGTAACCCTATAAACATTATTAACATTTTTTCTCGAGAACTTTTCCACGACAGACCCTTTAGGTTTCTGGAAGCAATTCATCTGCTCTTTCCCAGACTTTCCGAAACGCTGCTACCGCCTCATCGATCCACTGCTCGTCGGCAAGCAGGGCATTTTGCGGCAGCCAGATCGAGGTGCGGCAATAGTCTTCCGCGTCACTGCAATCGTGAACCACGTGAGGATGATGCTTGAATAGCTCATTGCGATAAATCGGTTGGGGATAACCGGCCGTGACGGGCAACCCTTCGGCCTGCAAGGCCTCGATCACGCGCGAGCGTGAAGCCCCGCCATAGGCGTGCTGGTCAAACTTCATCGAGAATAGATGAAGCCCATGCGCCGTTACCCGCTCGTCAAGTATTTCCGGCGTCGGTTGAAGGCCCGGGATATTCAGCAGGCCTTCTCGCAACCGCCGAGCGCGATCCATTCGTGTCGTGACTTGTTGGGGTAACCGTTGGAGTTGATTTAGCAGCAGCGTGGCTTGAAACCCGGTTAGGCGCGCATTAGTTCCCAACCTCGCGTGTTCATACCATGCGCCGCCCGTGCGACGTCCCTGATTGCTGATTGAGCGCGCGCGCTCGGCCAGTTCGGCATCGTTGGTGATGAGCATGCCTCCCTCGCCGGCCGTCATGTTTTTCGAAGCTTGAAAGCTGAACGATCCGAAACTGCCGAAACTCCCCACACGCTGTTCATGCCATTCGGCTCCGTGGGCATGCGCGCAGTCTTCAATCATTACCAGACCGCGACGGTCACACAATTCTGTAAGCTGATCCAGGTCAGCAGGATGACCTGCGAAATGGACGACTACGATTGCGCGCGTCCAATCGTTGATATGATCGGCAACCTCCCTGGGATTGAGATTTATGGTCTGCGGATCAATGTCAACGAATACGGGCACAGCACCGATTCGCGAAACAGCCGTAGCAGAGGCCACGAAAGTAATCGGCGGAACGATTACTTCATCGCCCGGCTTAATTCCTGCGGCACTCAGCGCGATCTCCAGGGACAGTGTGCCATTTGCCAGCGCGATACCATGCGCGGCTCCGTGATATTCAGCAAATTGCCGCTCCAACTCTCCCACTGATTCGTGATATCCACCCCAGACTCTGCTCTCCATGACATCGTTCAAGGCTTTGCGATCTGTTTCATCAAAGATCGGCCAGTCCGGCGGCTGTCGCGTGACCGCGGCTGATCCACCCAATAATGCCAACCGGTGGTGACTTTGTTTTCCTAACATCTCTTCGACATGTATTCCCAGAAGTATTGGATTCTTTGCGGCTTGCCGCAGTGGCAATGATTACCCCGGCGTCTAACGGAAGCACGATCCACTAACTCACACTAATTAACACGAACTCCTTTTAGTGTTCCTTCGTGTGATTTCGTGGATCGTCTCTTGTCGCTTCGACCAGCACCTTGACTCGCGCCGCCTTCACCACACCATCCACGCTTGCTTTAACCCGGGCGGCCCGACCAACGTGGAACTCCCGGATCCCAGTCGTCGCACTTATACGCCTTATCGTACTGGACGCCAGCCCACCGCCGGCGATGATTTCAATCTCAGGACTTGCTTCCTCCTGGTATCTGCCAAGCCGTGCGATTTTTTCCGGCCACTCGCCGCCACCGCCGCTCGTCAGGATCCGATCCACTTGCTTCAGCTTCTTGATCTCCCTAATTGCCGGAAACGGTTCCGTCTCCTCAAACGCATGGTGGAAAGTGGCTTTTAAACGCGGTGCGCACTCCAGAATCTGCTGAGTCACTTCCAAATCGATCCGCCCTTTCCGCAAGAAGCCCAAAACCAGGCCGTCGATACGCAGCCTTGAAAACTCGTGCGCTGCGCTAAAGAGGCGCCGCTTCTCGGGTTCGCTACCAATTTCGTAACCTTCATTCTCCCGCAGCATCACGCGAACCGGCAGCGAGACAATTGCCAAAATGTCGACCACCAACTCCAGGGGTGGCGTCAGACCGCCCCGGGCAAAGTCACTGATAATCTCCAATCGTTTCGCTCCACCTTGTTCAGCCTCAACAGCGTCAGCGACAGAACAGGCAATCACTTCCAGAAGAGCCGCGCGCTTCGACATCCCCGCTCAGCTTCCCCCTGTTTTCGCGACCGACTCGTCAATATCGAGATACCTGATGCGGCCCTGGTAACGCCTGAGCATGTCGCTCAACGTCTGCTCACTAACGCCTTCGGAGTTTGCGCTTGGCAGAACAGGCACCGGTTCGTTGCGTCGCAAGAGTTCCGAGACCGCCTCGATGATGATCGAGTTGATAATTGCTGCGCCCGCTACGGTCGATGACGGTCCAATGCGTGTTTGGAGTCCGGCCAGCTCCAGTAGGGCGTCGCCCTGCGGGACGCAGTTATCAACTACGACGTCGACAACCTCATACAATCTCTTGCCCGAAGCGTGACGTGGGGTTGAACGGCGCGATTGCTCGAGGTTGGTAATAGCAATCACCTTTAATCCGGCCGCCTTCATCTCCAGGGCCATCTCGATGGGCGCGGCGTTGCGCCCCGAGTTTGAAATAACTATTCCAGCATCGATGTTTCTAAGGTCTTCCTGGGCCAACAACTGCCGGGCAAAACCGCTCTCCTGCTCCGTGCGCGTGCTCTCAAGAGCGCCTTTCAAGAAGATGAGCCGTTCGTGCAGGATGGGATTCACTGCGGCGATTCCACCCGCACGAAAGAAAGCCTCGTCCGCTATCAGGTGCGAGTGGCCCGTGCCGAAAGTGTGGACGACGCCGCCCGCTGAAAGAGCATCGGCCACCACGAGACCCGCTTCCATGATGTTGTTGCCCTGCTCCTGTTTGATTCGGTCGAGAACTGCTTGCAAGCCTTCGATGTATCTAAGGGAATGCACTTGGTCCTTTCTGTTTAACAGTACCTTAGCATTCGGATTACTTTGTCAACGGCTGGTGACATTAGTGCCTGAATCTATGCTACGGTCGAGATCATCCTGCACGAGGTTATTGACTTCCCAACCCAGAGCCTGTCGCCCAAGCAGGTAGGCACCCATTACCGGTTCGCTTTGCGGCGCCACAACCCTGGATTTCGGCAGGCGGCCTTTGAGGGTTTCAACAAATCTTTCCCGCAACAGCGCGCACGACTGGAGGACTGACCCCTGATATGAAACCTGTACCTCACACTCATCCAGCTTGAGTTGCCGTGCAGCCGCTTCGACACCTGCGGCAAGTTCTTCACCGGCACGAAAGAAGATTCCGCGCGCTACGACGTCACCTGCCTCCGCCACTTCGTGAGCAACTCGACTAAGCGCAGCGATCTCGCGGGTTTCCATTGCGTCAACGTAGACGCGCGACAACGTCTGTCGGAAGTCGCTGAGGCCCAGCGCGCACAGTAAGCGTCCCTTGAGCGCCGTGTCGGGTCCGCAGTGGTCGTACGCTCTCGCCGCCGCCCGGAGCGCCATTTGCCCGATTCGGTAGGCGCTCCCCTCATCTCCATAGATTGGTCCCCAACCGCCCACCTTCACACGCTCACCATTTAATCCAACGCCGAGAATTGCGGAACCGGTGCCGGCAAGAGCCATCACCCCCGCGCTTAGACCTAACGCCCCCGCATGCGCGATGACCATATCGCCGTTGATGACGGCTCGCTCAAAACCAAGCTCGCGGAACGCTGCTTCCATTTCCCGCGCTCCAGTCCCATCAAAGTCGACGCCGGCGAGTCCGGCTGATAAGCAGGCTATGTCCGCACGCTTTACGCGGCCATGCGTGATCGCCTGGTCAATGGAGTCAGCCAATGATTGCTTCACGACAGCACTGTCAACCAGAAGATGGTTTGATGGGCCACTGGCACCTTCACCAAGTACCTGCGCTTTCCGATCAACCGCCAGACAACGCGTCCGGCTGCCCCCTCCATCAATGGCTAGAATGATCTCCATATGTTCATCAACAAGCCCGCAGACCAGGTCGAAAGCATTGGTTTTGTTTAGTGTTATTTCGTGTGATTTAGTGGATCGTTCCTGGCACTGGCAACGCCAAAAACGATCCACTAAAACACACGAAATGACACGAACAGCTTAGAACATTGACGAGCAACCAGGCGCTAGGGTTTCAACCACCGCTCCAACCAATCGTAAGCCCGACGCGAAACCTGCTCGGGAAAACTGTGTCCCCCATTGAAAAAGTGGCCCTGGATATTTCCCGGAGCGTTAAGCAATCGGTAGACGGGTTCAAGACGAGCAAGCGAACGTCGCGCACTCCAACCCGCATTGGGGAAAACAAAGTCTTCATCCGAAGTTGAGAGAAACAGCGGGCGTGGCGCGATGAGCGCCAGCAGCTCGTGCATGTCAAACGGCGTCTGAACCACCTCAGAATCCGGCACCGCCCGGTAGAAATCCATATTGATGTGTGGGCTTCCTACATAAAACCCAAGTCGTGGCATCAACGCCGTCGCATGCGACCAGCGCCACACGTTACCGTCGATACGAAAGGTGTCGAAGCCGCAGTTACTTGCTCCGGCCTTGATCCGATCATCGAAGGCCATTGAGAAGAGCGTCGTGATTCCGCCGTGTGAATGACCGATGCTGCCGATGCGCGCAGGATCTACGAAATCGAGAGTTTGCAGGTAGTCAATCGCGCGCCCGAGGTCCCATACCATCTTGCCAATCAAAGACCAACGCGGATGCTTGCGATAGAAAGGGATCGCATCGCCGTAGTGCCCACTTGCCGCGTCGTGACGTTCGCCAAAACAGATTGCGTCATAAGTGAATGTTACGAAACCCCGCTTGACCAGATGCAGAGCAGTCTGCAATTGCGGATTGCCTGCAAGTCCGGCAGGCTCCTTTTTTCCAGCTTGGGTGGTCTGATGCGGACAGATAATCACCGGAGCTTTGCCGCGTAGATTTTTCGGAACGAGCAAGTACGACGGCACAAATTCGTTCGGCTCGGTTTGAAAAACGAGTTTCCGCAAAATGTAGCCGTCATGCGACGTTTCTTCAGTAATTTTTGCGGCTAACGTAGGTTTCGATTTCGGCAACTCGCCAAGAAGTTTCTGCAAAAGATCTTTGATTTCTTCGCGCCGTGTTTTCCACGCTTGCGGAGTCGCGATTTTTTCATTTCCGCTAGCGAGCAAATCAACCAACTCGGCTTTGCCCGATTGCGCACCAGAAACTCGCGGACGCACTGCTTTTGTTATCTTTCGCCATTTTTCCCAACTCCAATCAACATAATCGTATTCGCTTTTCGGCAGACGTCTTTGGGCCTTAACCGGGGGCGCGTTAAGCAATACCGCGCCGGCGACGGCTAATCCTCCTAACTCCAGGAACTCTCTGCGCTCGATCTTCAAATTCTTACCTCAACAAAGTTTTCAACGTTGGGTATGCGGTTTTAGCCCCCTGACTGTTTAGAGGTGGGCACCGCCCGCCGTCTCAATGTGGATGACAATATTCAACGCTCCCACACATCTGATGATACGTTCCCAAAAATCCTTTGAACCTGGTAGGCGACGGTGTTTGCGCGATTGGCTTACTTTGCGATAACAAGCAAAACGTTAAAAACAAACTTATCGTCAATACTCTTTTCATAGCGTCTTTACCGTTTTCAGCGAAACACAATTTTCAAATCGTGCTGACCGCTGGGAATATCTAACGAGATCGTGCCGGCAGTGCGGTTGGAACTAAAAGCGTTTGCACTCAACTCCTTGCCATCAAGAAAAACGCGAACGGTGGTTTTGCCGACAAACAAAGTAATCTTTGCCGCCATCTCCGCATTGCAAGCCACTTCAATTTCGTTGGCCTTGAAATTGGCCGCAACGCTCGTGGGAGATTCGCTGGAAAATAAAACTTGATTTCCTCGCCTCAATGATCGGGCGTTCTGGACAGCGAATATTTTCAGAGTGTTCCCATTCTGCGTAATCGCAACAGTTGCAGCGTCTGCCGACCACTCGCCCTGACGAAGCGTTTGCCTGTCAGCGCCGACTCGAAACATCACAAGGTCCGTTTCGTCGCCGCGATGGAACCGAATTCCTTTCAGATTCTCGCCGACAAGTTCGGACATTTCATTGATTACACTTTGCGCCGCGTTCTCACTTTTCGCCGGCACAATAGCCGTAAGAAATTGCGCCTCGCTCATCGGGTTCACAGTCCTGAAAGCGAGATAGGCCGGTTGTGCTGAGGTTTCGGCAGGCGTTCGGGCCGAGAAAACGTGATACGGGATACGCCCGTTTTCAAGGCTCAATTTTGCGTCGTTCGGTCCAAACGAACGCACCGCGAGCGACGCTTTTTCGCCGTTGTAAATCGCGGTTAAGTCTTCGATCTTGATTCTGTCGCGATTGGGTAAATGCAGCAAAAAATCTAACCGCGCGGGCGTTCCCTTCACTTTCAAGTCGTCAAAAACAACAAAATAATGTGGCTTAACAAAAACAATCCGCCGCGCGTAACGAGCCAAACGATTTTGATAAACGGACGACAATTCGCTTCCAATCCCGTCGTAAACATCGCTGGTGATTGAATCCGTAATGCGCGGATAGTTGTTGAGTGCAGCAAACTGAGGGGTGTCGGCGATGCTTTGGCTTTCTGGATTCCCATCCACGAGTACCGTGCTGTGCCCAACGGCCTGGGTGAAAAAGGTGGCGTAATAAGGATCTTTGTAATAGTCGGACCAGCCTGCTTCGGTGACCAGGTTCTCTCCAAAGGCGTTCAGCAGGAATGATCCCTGATCGGCATGGTGATGATTAAAGTTTGGGCCAGCTCTATAGAGGAAGACGATCGCATCTTTGTCCCAGCCCGTGCGGAAAACAGCGTTGCCTTTGTCTCGGAAAATGCGCGAAGTCGGCAGTCTGGGTGACTGGGGAGCGACGGAATCGTCGTAGAAGATGAACTTGCTTAACGAAGGACGATCGAATTGTGAGTAATACCGGCGCACTACCGGATCCTTCGATTCATAAGCCAGCGCTGCAATGCCATGACCCGCCGGCGGATGGGTGTCTCCCATATCAAGACTACCGCTGACTGGCTGGGCCAGCGTATACAGGGGATAGTTAAGCGAATCGAGCACATGCGTCTGCTTCCAGTAGTCGATGCCAAAGACGCGGCGTAGCGCGTTAAGAGCTGGCCCAAGAGTTTCCATATCAAACTCGTGATAACTGATCCCTTCGCCGTAGCTGCCGTCCGCCAGGTAGCTCGCCGCCATGTGGTCTTCGAGCTTGAGCAACAGTCCGTGAAGAAAGATCTCCAACTTTGCATTTAATCCCCAGTGTGGTTCTCCGGGTAATCCTGTCGGCTGAGTGTCACCGGCAATGCTGGCGGCGGCGATGAGCGCACCTCCAACGGTGTGCGCAATCCAGTTGCTCGTGTTCGCCATTACCCGATTATCACCTACGTATTCCCTGAAGGTTGGAATGATCGACTTTTCTATCAAAGCCTTCCGGACCTGTGCACGTTCAGTTTCCGTAAGATCGTTGTAGAGAAGATCGTAGCCGAGCGCCACGTCCGCTGCGAGAAGTCCGGCTGGGTAGTAGGTATGTTGTCCGTGCGCATTAAACCAGGGGGGTTGCCAACGCTTCCAGTTTGCAACGTCCAGCATCGCCGATTTTGCAGCCGTCCGGGCTTCTGCGTTGTCTGTGACGTAAGCCTCCAATGCGTTGTGAGCAATCCGGGAGCGCGCCCGATTTAAGACATCAAAATAGGCCAACAACGATGGCAGCAAATACTCAGAATCCAATAGTTCAAAGACCTCGCCGCCGTGGTTCAACTGTCCCGTCGCGCGAGAGGCTTTTGCAGTTGTCTGGATATGGGCCCACAGGCTGGCTAGTTTGGGATGGCGTGAACGTTCGATCAGTTTCTGACGATCTGCCGCTGCAAAAAAGAGACGGGGATGGCCGTCCTTGATTGCCGGCGTTGCCGGATGAACTATTAACCGGACAAGAGTGCTTATAGTTTCGCCGCGGGCAGTGGAACCATCCAATTGAGCGCTCCACACGCCGGTCTGGTCGGCAGGGCCGAAAGAATAGACGTCACTGTTTGCCCAGAAGCCGTCGGCAGCCCGCCGGTCACCGTGGGAACCATCGTCGTAGAGCTTCTGAGTAGTGGCGACGCGGCCATCCGGAGTTCTTAATGTGCAAGTTACCCGCGTGAGTGGCGCCGGCGCTATTGTCTCCAACGTAATCTTGTCAGCTGCGCGGTAGCCTTGACCACTCAACAGCACCGGCCACGGTTCGATCGCTTCGGTCGCCGGAGTCATGACACGGAAATCAGCCTCGCGCGCAGCCTCAAGGGACAAGTCATCGATCATGAATCGATAGGTCGTGTCGGGGTCTGCTTCACCCAGGCTGGCCACCAGGTAGATTGCTTCAACGCGCAGCCCTGATTGTGGCGCGTTTCCGCGCGAGTCACGTAATTCAGAAAGCCGCGCCTCGGCAGAGGTCCAACGATTTGTCTGAGCGGTTAGTCTTGTGGTGTACAGAGCTCCATTCGTCCCCGCCAATCCTATTTCGATTTGGGCAGCGGCCGTGGGAGTGTTAACCCGATAAGCAAAACGAACCCCCGCACTGTCGCTGGTTACTATTCGAATCTTTTTGATGAAACCGAAACGTAAAGCACCGGTGATATTCGGCTTTACAACTCGCATTAACGAGCGACCGCCGGGAGCGTTGTATTGCGATGTTGGAGTCAGACTCGGTTCGTAGCCGACATCCTGTGCAGGCGGGTAGCTGGCCCACTGGCCCAGACTATCGCCCTGAAAATCTTCCCCCATCCTATAGGGCTGGGTCAGCAAAGTCGTTTTCGCATTTGACTGAGCCCGGTCGCTCTTAACAAATACGCAAGTCGCCAGGATGCAGCCAACCATCGCCACTGGCAGCCGCTTCGTGAAAGTTGAATGAAATGTTTGCTTAATTAAGTTCACGATAATGCGTGCCCTTGGTTCGCGGAGACGGCAACAATAGGCTGCTGAAAAAACACGATCCACGAAATCGCGCGAAATGGCGCGAAACGGATGCCTTTTTTCGTGTTACTTCGTGTGATTTCGTGGATCGGTTTACTGCTGTTATTGCTGCTCATCACTTTCTCAGGAATCGTTGTAGGGGGACCTCTACCGCTTGAATGCTGTTTCCAACGTAGGCCACAGTTTTTCGATCGTCAGGTTACCTGCCGCAAAAATAACGATCCCGTCCGGCTTGGCCTGCCGCGCGGCTTCAATCGCGCGCAAGAGCTTCTCGGGGGGACAGAATCCGGGCGGGAGGTCCCGCCGCAATCGCAGCAGCGCTGCCGCAAGCTTATCAATCGCTTCGGGCGTCACAGCGCGTGAACCGTCCGCGACCACCGGGGAAATTAGCAACCCGATCTCCCGCTCCCGCTCCGGTGCGAATCGCGCCAGGCGCTCTCGAAGCGCGTCGTAACTTTTGCTAATCGCGCGAGCTTTGTCGGCGCGCCCGGCCGTATCGGTTGCCGGCACACTCTTTAGCTCGCCTACTTGCTCACGGAGATCCTCGAGCGGTTGCATTTCCTCGCGATAGAGATAGGTGGAAGCGATGCCCGCAAGGAGCGGTTGCTCGTGTCTGGTCCATTCAAGCTGTCTGCCGGTAATTTCGGTCAAGTGGGCCAGGTAATCTTCAAAACTGCCCGCGAAATGGCTCCGATAGGTCATCGGCATAAAGACATCGACCCAGCGCGACCACTCATGCCAGCGCTGACCAATGAAGCGCGCACTTTGCACTGGATTCTTGAACACCGCTGCCGAAATTTCTATCTTCGGGTTGATCTTTCTCACCCGCTCCCGAACCTCTCGGACAAAAATATCTATCTGATGAACGCGATAGTCGTAAAAGTAATAGCGCATGTCGGGTGGCCCACCGGGAATAGTGCGCCCGTTAAGAATATAGTCAGCCATTTCCCTTCGATCGCGCTGCTGCCAATCGGCGGGGATCATGGTCGGGTCGCTCCACCAGTTAGCTTCTATGCGCTCCTGAATATGCTTGACTCTGAAACGTTCTGTGGCGCGAGTCTCATAGCTGAGCATCGCATAACGCGGAATGTGTTTAAGGCAATAGTCGCAGAAGCAGTAACCCTCAGGTGAAACGTCGCCCGGGTAACGCACATAATCGTGATGAACACTATCGACGGCGTAGTTAGCCGCGATCTCTTCGATCATGGGCAGCAGCCACTGGTCCGTGTAGCCGGGTCGGCGCGCCGGACACATCCATACGTAAGGATAGCGTCGCTTGGCCACGCCTAAAGTTTCTGTCGCTGTGGTGTTCCCGTCGGGATTTAGCATGGCCCATTCCGGATGTTCACGAAAGGCTGCGCCATTTTCACCCTCGGCAAAGTCAACGAGCCAGGCATCAACCTTAATGCCCTGCGCGTGCGCCTCGCGGGTAAGATGTTCGAGCACGTCAAACGATTCGTAACCTTTCGCAATAGCCTGTGGAAACTTCTTACTTCTCCAATAGATCTCACCATTCATCCCCTTAATATCCATGACAATGGTGTCGATGTTTGCGCGCTTACATTTCGCTACAAACTCGCGCACTGTTTCGACGCTCAAACCAACATCCGGTGGGTGCGCCCACAGTGCGTGACCTTCCCGCGGCGCTTGAGTGGTTTCCAATGGTTTGGAGGCCAACGGTATCGTAACGAAAAAGATCAGTTGAACTGTGATCAGGAAACGAAATATGTGGTTAACTTCGATTCTCATCGGCTCCTCGTTTTTGTCCTGGATGTATTGCTCCAGTCCCAGCCCTGCAGAATGTTTTGGTGTGGGTTCGTGTGAGTTCGTGGATCGTATTTTCTGTAAATCAAGAGAACGATCCCGAAGTCACACGAAGCAACACGAATAAGATTTTTATGTTGTCGGGTTCTGCGCCACGACCTCTTTATCAAACTGGTTGCTCCTCCTGATCACCGTCAGTACGCTCCGACCACCGGCTACTATCTGAAAGCTTTCAGGCTGAAAAGGCAGTCGCTACGTTTACCCGGTCTCTAACCACGAGGTGTTACTCATCTTATGCGACCGGATCTATCGCAATTCAGTTGGGCCAATTGCATCAGCGCCCGAGCTCGAGTGGTTCTACGTGCTTCGCTGAAAGCGACCTAAAAACACCGCGCCGCGACCAGCGGCCGATGAAAAAACCGCCGCTAATCAGGCATACAGCCAGTGACGCAGCGAAGATTCCCCAATGCCGTCCGAGTGGGCTGATCACCGCGAGGATAGCGCCCGTGCAAACAACCACACCCAAAACACAATCAATAATGTCAGTCAACGTCTCCCGTCGAATCTCACGTCTGACCGCGGGGTCGAAGTCCTTAACCACTGGCCCCCAAAATCCCGGCGGGCGGCAACGCGCGTAAAACTCGCGCAACGTTTCGATTCGCTCAGGCCTCGTCAGATAGGTGACTGCAACAATGGTTGCGAAGCCCAAGCCGAACAGCAGCAGAAATCCCTGCCAGAACGGGTGCGCCTGCTCATTTGAGAAGCCAAGCGGGAACCACACGATATAACTGAGCGGCAATCCAATAATGAGTGCAGCCGCCTCGCCATAGATATTGAGCCGCCACCAAAAGAACCTGAGCCACGACAGCGGCAGGATGAAAGCGAAGACCACGGAGTTGATGAAAAGAAACCATGCGCGCAATCCCTCTACGAAGTAGTAAGCAACGAAAAGGGAAAGTGAGAAGATCACGACCGAGCCGATACGTCCCACCCAAACGTAGTGGCGCTCACTCTCACCTGTGCGCACGAAGGGTTTGTAGAAATCATTTACGATGTACGACGCTCCCCAATTCATCAAGGTGCTGATGGTGGACATGTAGGCCGCGAAGATTCCGGCCACCAGGAGGCCCAGCAAACCGACCGGAGCGTAGGAGCGCACCATGCGTGCCCATATTTCCCCTGGCTCAGCCACAGTTCCAGGGGCATAGAGAGCGGCGGCAATTACACCCATGAAGAGAAATGGCACAACCCGCACGATCAAGGTCAGCATCGCGTTAAAGAGTTGGCCCACCTGAGCGTGAAATTCGTTACGAGCTGCCATGAAGCGTTGTGCTGTAAACCCTTCGCCTCCGGTTGGCGAGGCAGCGAAAAAGAGTCCCTGCACTATGAAGGCAAAGACGGTCAGAGCATCCAGCCCCTTGACCGGTGGTAGGACGCGAAAGAACGATTCCGAGTCGGCGGCGCCCCTGGTTAATTCAATCGTCTGATAGACATGCTCCATGCCTCCGGCCGCAAAGAGCACAATCGGAACCAGAATGATGTTGCCGACCAGAAAAATTCCGAATTGATAAGCATCTGTGTAAGCCACCCCGGAGAGACCGGAAGCTACTGTGTAGGCGGCGGTCACGATCGCGGAAAATAGAATCAGGCTAAGAGGTTCCCAGCCAAGGATTGGACCCAACGCGGCGCCCAGCCAGCCGGACACATAACCCATCAGCACAACGATGAAACCAAAACTCATAAAGACGGCGTAGATGCCGCGATACACGTGTGCAACTTTGCCGCTGTACCGAATATTGAGAAGCTCTGCCGACGTGACTGTGCCGAGCCGGCGCCAATATTTTGACCAGAGCACAGCGCCAAGCGGCATCCAAACCACGTAGGGAATCCACCAGACTGCGTTGCCCAACAGACCTCCCTGATAGGTAAGCATAGTGACGGCCGGCGCCAGACCTGCATCTGTATAGGTGGCGACAGCAGAGAGCGCAATTACCCACCAGGGAAGATCTCGGCCTGAAACAAAGTAGTCAGCCAGGCTGCGGCTCGCGCGCCGCATAAAGTAAAGGCCGACCACCAGCATGAAAAGAAAGTAGAGGCCGACAACCGTCCAATCCAGTGTTCTCAATTGCCTGCCCTCACTTTATTGCGCAGCGTTCCGATTCCATCGATTTCACAGACCATCTCATCACCATCGTGCAACGACGCATCTCCCCCCACTCCTGCGCCTACAGGTGTGCCCGTTGAAATAATGTCTCCAGGTTCAACTGTCATGATTGAAGAGATGTAGGCGACTTGTTCCGGAATGCTGAAGAGCATGTCGCGCGTGTTTCCCTGCTGGCGGAGCCGTCCGTTGACCGTAAGCTTGATCTCCAGGTTGTGTGGATCGGCAATCTCATCGGCGGTGACGATCCAGGGACCGGAAGGCGCGAAACCGTCGAACCATTTGCCGGCCAGCCAATCGAAGAACCCATCCATTTCGCGCTTGCTCCTGTTTTCGATTCCGGAGTTCAAGCGTCTTTCGGAGACATCGTTAAGGATGGTGTAGCCAAAGACATGGTCGTAGGCGTTTTCGGCTTGAATGTTTCTTCCGCGCTTGCCGATGACAACCGCCAGTTCCGTTTCCCAGCCGACAGTATGGTTATTACTGTCGATCATGATGTCGTCACCGTCGCCGATAATTGCGCTGGCTGGTTTGAGAAATAACTGCTGAGTAATGACGTCGGAATCCTGGGGAGCAACGTAACCACTTTCAACGATGTGAGCCCGATAGTTGCCGGCGAGACAGATGATTTTGCCGGGGTGCGCGAGCGGTGCTTCGAGTTTTACATCATTGATATCCAGACGCGCTTCGGCGAGAGCCTCATCGTTTCGGTTAATCGCCTGCTTGAGTCGTGTGTATTGGCCATAAGGCTCTGACGATGACCAAAGCAGTGACACCATGTCGCGAGTTAGCTCTGAACTGCTAAGTTTGAGGAGCTCTGACGCCGCGACAGTATCAATGAACCCGTCCCTGGAATCTCCAGGCGCAATGCCGATCCGCCGGCCGCCGTTGTGCTTGAAAACCGCTATCTTCATAACCTTTGATCGCGCAGTCTCGGTAGCGAGTCAGTCTGATGAAAAACTACGAACGATCCACGAAATGACACGAAGAGGCACGAAAACGCGGTTCGTTCGTGTTGTTTCAAGGTGATTTCGTGGATCGTCATATTCTCGTGGAGAACATTCCCTGCTCCCAGATCTGGAAACGAAATTGGAGGGGCGTCACCCCGTGGGCGCCCCGCTTTCGCCCTGAGGCGGGGTGCCCACGGGGGGACACCCCTACAAAACGATGTCACTACTCTGCTGAAACTGCTGCTGCGTCCTCGCGGGCCACCAGAGCTTGTCGCCGCATGACTCTTCCATGCAGACGATAGAAACCGTAGCCTAGGAGGCCGATCGTTATCCCAGCACCCAGGTTAATATATCGCCCAATGCCGGCGGGCTGTACAACGCTGGCAATGAGAAGAAGCAAACCAGTGCCGCCCGTCACCCAGCCGATGATGTAGAAGGGTGAGAAGATCTCGCCCGTGACTCGCGCGTGTGTCTGGCTCACGTCGATTGGGGTTGAAAGCCTTACGAAGAATTCGTCGATTTTCGCGCGTTCACTGGTCGACACCTTCTCCAAGACAGTCACCAACAGAATCGCCAACAGGGTAACCGCGAAATTAGTAAGGATACTGATCGCTTCGTAGTCGTATCGTAGCCAGTTCGGATCAATACCAGGTTGCTTTGCCAGAACCAGCGTCTTATAGAAGTAGAACGAAAGGCCGGATACGAGACCTGCCACGATCCCCGCTGCGGCGCCGCGCCACGTGACACGCCGGCTCAGCAGACCAAGCAGCATCGGAATCAGCATCGGCCCGATAAAAATGCCGAAGACCGTCACCATCACCTCGAATAAACCTTTGCGCGCCGTCGCAATGAGGGTCACGCCGATGGTGATGGTGATCGCGCCGATGACAAGCGTGGCAATGCGCCCGACGATGACCAGCCGTCGCTGGCTTGCATCCTTGTGAAATAGGCGGCGATAGATGTCTTCCGTCATGACGCTCGCGATGACGTTGTAATCTCCACTTAGAGTAGACATAGTGGCGGAGAACATCGCGGCGATCATCAAGCCCATCAGCCCGGCCGGCAGATACTTGAGCGACAGGGCAGCGTAGGTGTATTGCGGTGAGTTTGGCGGTTGCATTAGTTCGGGCATGAGGCTGCGCGCGGCCATCGCGGGCAGAATAAAAAGCGGCGGGCCGAGAATCTTGAGGCCGACTGCCAGCATCCCAGCCTTGCGCGCAGCGCGTTCGTCGCTGACACTGTAAAACTTTTGCGCGAACGCCCAGTTGCCGTTGTAACTTAGAATAATCAACAGATAAAAAGCGACAACGTATAGCGGCGAGAAGGGTGCGCCGACAGGTGACAGGAATCCCGCTTGAGCGCCATGGGCCAGAGCTCCAAAGCTGCCCACCTGCGCGAACACCAGAGGGAAAAGGACCACCACGCCGAGTGTAAGAATGATGAATTGAATGTAGTCAGTGACGACTACCGCCCACAGCCCGCCCATGAACGTGTAAAGCAGCATCACCGCGCCGCTCACAATGATGCTCGTCTTCAGGTCGTAGCCCATGCCGACGGAGACGAACACTCCCGTCGCATAAATCTTCAATCCATCATCGACCACCCGGAGCGGAATGCCGGCCCACGCCAGAATCTGTCTAATCTGTTTGTTGTAGCGCGCTTCGAGGAATTCTGTAGGACTGATGATGCGGGCTCGACGCCAGCGGGAAGCCATAAACAATGTGCCGACGGTCATGGCGACCGCCGAGCTCCACGCCAGCGTCACGGCGACGAAACCGTAACGGTAGGCCATCTCCGAGTAAGCCACGAAGGAGAATGCGCTAAAGCCGGTCAGGTAAAATGAGACGCCTGCAAGCCACCAGGGTATGGCGTTGCCGCCGGTGAAGAAGTCGCGGACGTGGCGCATCTTCTTCCAGAAATAGAAGCCGATTAAGGTCAGCAACACGAAATAGCCGAGGATAACGATATGATCGGCAGTGTGGAGACCTGTTGACATTTCGTTAGCGCGGCTTTTCTGGGTTGCGGCTCTGCCGCTGTCCGTGCGGGAAGGCTATGCCTTTCCGTCAGTCTGTAAAAAATCCCTTGAGGCTATGCCTCCCACGAGGCGTAGCCTCAAGAAGAAAACGCTAAACGGAAAGGCGGAGCCTTTCCGCACGGACGGCGGCAGAGCCGCCTGCGGTAGGCGGGGGTCAACCACCAACCGCGTCTTTCCTCGCAATGTTTGAGACCGCTTCCGTCCGGCCCGATTCCAACGAACGCGTAACCGCGTCGAGCACTGCAGTTACCTGGCGCCCATCAAAGGCTGTCACTTTTGGTTCGGTGTTGTTGATGATTGAATCAACAAAGTCCGAAAGGCATTCGACAAACGCACCGCGTAGTTTTCCGAAGATTTCATGTGTGAGGAAGGTCTTCGGATAGCTAAACTGGTCAGGCGTACTCATCTCAATCGACTCGCGCTTGCGATCAAAGTGCAAGTGGCCATGGCTGCCGACAACTTCCAGGAATGAATCCACTATCGTCGGAAAAGTGTTTGGATAGATCCAGGCCGATTCAAACGTGGCAAAAGCTTCACTCGCAAATTTAACCTGGGCCTGAATCAAATCGTAGGTATCGATTCCGCGTTCTGTTAGCACGCCCTTTGCCCCATAAGCACGGACTTCAACCGGCTCGCTGCCAAAGTACCAACGCATGAGATCTATGTCGTGGGCGCCCAGGAAGTGAATCGGCGTTGATTGGCTGGCCCAGTTGATCATCTCGGTCGAAACATAGATGGTGTCGTTCTTGCGCGCATAGCCGGCTATGGGACGGCCTATAGCTCCAGCTCTGATCTGAGTAAATCCATGATGGTAGGAGGAGAGCCAACGATGGTTGAAAGCTACCTGAAGTTTTAGCTCCACGCGGGACTCGCTTAACGCTAGTAGCTCATCGGCCTCGCTCAGCAGAGTTGTAAACGGCTTCTCGCATAGCACATGCTTGTTTGCATTGAGCGCTGCCTTGACCGGCTCGTAGTGTGCAAAATCAGGAGTGGCAACGCAGACGGCATCAACATCTAATTGGGCCAGCAGCTCGTGATAATCAGTGACTCGCGTCTTAATCCCATACTTGTCTCCGACCTCGTCGAGCCGTTCCTGTCCCCGAGTACAAATAGCAGTTACGGTGGCCAGTGGGTGCGCATTGTAGATGCGGACATATTGCTCCCCCATGATGCCGAGTCCGATCACTCCGATGCGTACCTTGTCTGTCATCTGCTCTCTCGCGGTGCCGAAATGAATGCGGGTGACCTCTTAGCACCATTGCCGGCTTCGCTGAACAACTGCTCAGTAAGATTGGCCACCTTCTCAACCAGGACATCCGCTGCACCTGGTTGGCATTTTGATGAAACTACTTCATAGCCGCCATCCGCGTACGCCTCGCGCGTAGGCACGTACCCTATGTAGCCGTTGGCAATTCCAATAACAAATGTCATGTATGGTAACCGCCGCTTGATGGCCAAGCCGATTTCCACAAAGACCTCACCAGGGATTGCTACAAAGGCCGCATCACCCAGACGGAAACCCTGAAGTTCGATTGGCAGGTGTCCGTCAGGCAGGGCCAGCGCCTCACGCGCATAGAAATTTGTAATGGATGCGTAAAGGCGTTGCGTTTTCGCCGGCATTATTTGTTCGGGAGGCGCATCTGCCGCAGTTAGTCTGGTCAGGAGCTCGTCGGCATCGCTCAGAGACTTGATGGCTTCGTTAAGGGGCGGATAGTTCTTTAGCGGCAGGTTTACGGGTATCGTCAGTGCTGAGAGAGCCGGCTCGTCACTCGTGACGATATCCGGCAACGCAACCTGTGTCGCATCCGCGAGCAAATGGCCAAGTTCAGCAGCGCGCTCAAAGGTGCGGCCCGGTGTAATCACACCGATGGCACTCAGTTCGGAGGAATGGCCCATACTAATGTTGCCCTGCGTGCCGTTGACGAACATAGCGAAGCCGTCGGGGCCGATGTTTTTTTCGATCTGCTCGATAGCGAAATTTGGAAAGTCTCCCGTGACCAGCAGATTATCCGGGCCCAGCACAGTTGGATGGCAGGAATAGTTTATGAGAACCGCGCGCGTGCGGCCATTGAAATCGTCAACCTTGATGATGCCGACCTGTTCGTCGATGGGACGATGGTCAGCGCTGCGACGATTAACACCGACTCCGTCAACGTGGCCCACACCAACGCCAACTTTTGCGGCAAACCGATCTCGCCAGGCGTTGGTAACGCTTTGCTCAACAGCCTCAGCCAGCGAATTCATGTAGGCCGCATCAACGCTCTCTTCGGGATTGAAGAAAGTCGTGATGGTAACGGGACCAGCGTGTGTATGAGTTGATGCGATCATCACGGCGGCCGCGCTAATACCTGTTTTTCCCTGAATACCCGCACGAACTCGCTTCACAAATTCGCCTGGGAGCGCCAGCAAATCAACGCTTACCAAAGCCAAAGTCGATTTTTCATCGGACAGCACCAGAGACCGCGCAAATAGATCGTCGTGAATGCCTTCCGAGACGCCTTCCCGAGCTGCGAATCCGGCAAGCGGCGCACCTATTGGAGGGGATATACAGACTTTACTGAATCCTGCTCTTAACAAGGCTCTTCCTCAGGCTCGTGGATCATAAAGCGAATCGCAACGTGGTAGTGAGCGGTCGCAGCTCATCTTTTCTGGTGGAGGCATGAGCGACTATCAGGGCCGCCACAACGTCATATGGCAGCCCTGACTTTAGACCTGATCAGAAAGTTAATCTCGCCCCCAGTTGAATGGTGTGCGGGGCAAAGAAATTACGACGCGGCAGCATGCTGCCCAGCAGTGGGTTGGTGAGCGCGTTGGCATGGGTGTAATTCGTGGCGCTGCCCAACCGGTGCAGAACTTCTCTGGTCACGTTGAACATGTCCATCCGCATTTCAAAACTCGTCGTCTCGCCAAAGCGAGTAACTTTAGCTGCTGAAAGATTTAAAAGCCGTCCATAAGGCGCGCGGAAAAAGTTTCGGGGAATATTCCCGAGAGTGCCCGGCGCATAATTCAGGCTAATCGCGCCTTGTCGAATAAGAAACAGCCGCTGGCCCCCATGCTCCCAGGCTCTGACCGCTGCATCCCACTCATCGCCGCTCAAATATGGATCGCCTACCAGGTCGCCGCGTTCAGGGATGCTGAGTCCCGTATTGGTTAGCCTATTGAAGATGTAAGGGTTGATGGGCAAGCCGGATTGAAGGGTCGCAACACCTGCGAGACGCCAACCGCCAACCAGCTTATCGGTCAGGCCGCCACTGTTCCAGAAGCGCTTCCCCTTCCCAAATGGCAGCTCCACTGTGCCGTTCGTAACCCAACGGTGCGGGATATCAAGAGCGGAAACGCCTTTGCTGTCGTCAAAGTTTAGATTGTTGGCGATGAAGGCGTGATTGGCAAATACAGTAAAGATCTCGGCGCCCTGATCCAGGTTCTTCGACCAGGTGTACGTTGAAGTAAAGCTATAGCCTTTCGAAAAGCGTTTCGTGACCTTCGCCGTTCCGGCGTTGTAATTCGACGACAGAACGTTGGCCACAATGTTCGACCCGGTAGTGAAATTTGCAAACCGTCTTCGCAAATAAGGGTTGGCCGCAGGCTCCAAGCTGAGGAAGTTGGCAGCAGTCGGGCTGAATGTGGGTTGGTTGAAGAACCATTGAAGCGGCAGGTTCTTGGAGACCGAACCGGCGTAGGTGAGATCCACTACCATGTCGCCCCATAGTTCGCGCTGTAGGTTGGCGCTCCACTGATGTGACTGAGGCGTATCGTAGGTACCGAGTGAAGAGACGGCAAGTACAGGTTGATTGTTGACCGCAGCGGGATTTACCCCGGCGGGAAGTGAAAGAGTGATTCCGCTTCCGGCGGTCGGCGCGAACTGACCAATGGGAAAGAGATTGCTGAGCGAAATGGCAGGGTTCTGGAAACTGGTGAGCGCCCCCGCAAAACTGCCGCGTCTGAAGGGCGTGTATTTCTGCCAGTGAAAGAATTGTGACGAATCGGAGTAGAACAGACCATAACCCACACGGAGGACCATGGAATCACCTTTGAACGGCTGGATTGCAACGCCAATGCGCGGACCGAAATCGTTCTTGTCGGCATCGACTACGCGCGAGCTTGTACAGCACACAACTAACGGGCTATTGGCGAGCCTGGCAATCTCCGGGTCTGCCACTATCAGGCGCCCACCGTTTGCAAAGTCCACCCGGCCGCCGCCCAACAGATTTTCTCTGAAGGGTTGGTGATATTCATAACGTGCTCCGAGGTTCACGGTCACTCGACGGCTCACTTTCCAGTCGTCCTGAAAGTACACGGCCCACGGCCTGTTCTGCAGATTTGCCAGTTGATTCGTTTGCAGCACATGGCTGTTAGGAAGACCTAACAAAAGATCAGCGACATGGTTGTTGCGGTTGCCGCCGGTCCCAATGCTGCTGTTGCCGGTGCTAAAAAGTCCGTTGAAGTTGGCCACTCCGTTGCCCTGGATCTGCTCGCCGTTTCTGAACCGGTTCTCGTCAATCTTGAAGCCGAATTTGAAGGCATGCCTCCCACGCATCATGGAAACGTTATCGGCGATCTGGTAAGTGTTCTGCACAGTATTCAGGATCGAGGCTGTGAAGCCGCCGAAATTGAGGCTGTTGGGTAATAAGAGGCCCGGCAGGGTGTTGAGCAGAGTATTGCTAACACCAACTGCTGTCGGGCTAGACTCTTCAATGCTGTCTCCATAGACGCCTCGGACGTAGCCCATACGTGCCTCGTTAACAAGCGTCGGGCTGAAGATATGCGTCCAACTGAAGTTGAAGACGCGCCCGTTCCCAGTTATGTTCTTTTGTTGTAACGGAAGAATCGACAGGTTGTCGCGTAAGTTATTCTGCCACGTCAATCGCCCGTAGATGTTGTCGGTATCGGAAAAATTGTGGTCAACGCGCAGGGAATACTGGTTGTTGATTAGGAGCGCCCCTGAGACGCCAAGAAAATTCAAGTCGGTTCCGGGCTGGTTTGGCAGAGGTTGCTGCAAGTTGATGATGGCTTGTGCTACCGGGTTCAGCCTGCTAATTGGGATCTGATTGTTCAGAAAAGGCTGACGAATAAACTCCGGATTGAGTGCCGAAGCGGTACCACTGAATAATGGGTTCCTCACAGTAGTGGCCGGGTCAAAGATTTGGCCTACCCTGACGCATTCCCCTGTGGGTGTTCCGTTCGGATTACGCAGGGGGATGTCGGTGGTTCCTGACCTGAGGCAGGCGCCCAGACTACTGGAAAAATCACCTATCCGCTCGGCCGCAGTCAGCACCCGTGCAAAGCCGAGCGCGGTGGCGTTCTGCCTCTTCCCTTCGTAGCTAAAAAAGAAGAAAGTACGATCCTTGATAACAGCCGCACCACCCTCGCCAAAGCGTGGCAGCCAAAGAGGTCCACCGATGGTCCCGCCAAACTGATTAAAGCGCAGTCTGTTTTTGCCAGGTTTGCCGCTCTTATCCAGGGCTGCCAGTGGATTGCGGGGCTGAAGAGCGTCGTTTTGGACGAACTCAAACCCCGAGCCGTGAAATCCGCTGGTACCGGCCTTGCTGGCGATGTTGATTTGAGTGATGCCTTCGAACTCCGCGGAGTATGCGTTGTTCTGCAACTGGAACTCCTTCACCGAATCCATCGACGGGGTGATGGTGGGTGTGCCGAAGGTGGGATCGGTATTGGCCTGCCCATCAATCTTGAAAGTTATTGACGACGCCCTCGTGCCTGAGATGACAAACGTACCACCACTCTCAAGTCGGAACGCCTCGGCGTTGCCACCAAACCCGCTGGTGACTGTTGAGTCGAGCGTAAGAAAGCCGTAGATGTTACGGTCCTGAGACGGGAGATCGGTTAGCTGCTTGGTCGTCACTACCGTGCCGATGCTCGCACTTTCCGTCTGCAGGAGTGGCGTTGACGTGTCCGCAACAACTACCGTGGCCGAGATATCTCCTGTCTCGAGTTGCACGTTCACGCTCTCACGTCGTCCTACGTTTAGGATGACTTCGCTAACCATTGCGGTCTTAAACCCGGTGACCTTTACGACCACCATGTAGGCAGCAGGGTTCAGGAACGGCGCCTCGTACCTACCTTCGCTATTGGTCGTAAAAGTCTGACTCGTTTTGGTTGCCAGGTTCGTAATCGTGACACTCGCGCCCGGGATTGAGGCTCCCGTGCTGTCGGTTACGATTCCGAGAATTGCGCCTTTCTCCGATTGCCCGAACAGCAATGCCGGCGAGAACATGACGAGCGAAATACCGAGGAAGCTAAGTTTCAACCTTCTCTTTAAGTTCATGGCAATCTCCTAAAAAGCCCGTAAAGGGGGGGTTAGAATTCTCGGGCGGAAAACTTTTGCAACGACTCTCGCGGCTAAAACCGAGTAATGCCCGCCATCGGTTTACCGGCCTGGGCTTAGCCTGAGAGCTTGCTGGCTCTTCCTGCTCAAGCAAAGAGATATGACGCACCTGCTGGCAATTGCTGTAATGCGTTAGTAACGCTTCTTCTTCACTGCTTCTGAAGTCTTCTTGATCAAATCCAGACATCCCTCCCCGAGGGTTACGGCGAGGGCGACGGAAAGCACATCGAGTACGCAGAGTTGCGCAATTCTCGACGTCAGCACTTCACCGCCTAACGGAGACTCTGGTGATGCGGTGAGGAGCACGACATCAGAAACTCGCGTAATCGGCGACGGACTAAAATTGGTAATGGAAATTGTTGCCGCTCCAGCTCTTCTCGCTGCCGCCAACGCATCAACCACATCCTTAGTGCTGCCGGAATTCGATATACCAATGGCGACGTCGCCCTTCTTCAGTGACGCCGCTGCCATCGCTTGCAGATGTGCATCGCCGTAGGCATCGGCGGTCAGACCGAGTCGCACAAACTTCAACTTAGCGTCCAGCGCCGTGAATGATGAATAGCCAACTCCATAGATGTCGACTCGTCCCGCGTCTGCCAGGGCTTTGGCGGCCACCTCGACCATGTGAGGGTCGAGTGCTTTCATCGTGTCGCCCACTGCCTTGATGTTCGTCTGGAAGACCTTCTGTGCCAGGTCGGCAGTACTATCACCGAAACTGATGTTTTCGTGGATGAACTCGACTGGCTCGACGAGGTCTTGTGCCAGTCTGAGTTTGAATTCCTGATATCCCTTATAACCAAGGGCCCGGCAGAATCTAATGACAGTAGATTCTCCCACCTCTATGTCTCTGGCCGCTTCCGACACAGACATGTTCATAACTTCTTCCGGGTGACTCAAAACATAGTCCGCCACAGCTCTTTCCGCAGGCTTGAACATCTCCATCGCACTTTTGATCCGTAGTAGGCAGCCTGCCTTTGTCGGCGCAATATGCTTGGTTCTCGGCATAATCCTCTAAAGCTTCAAGGGATTCGTGTATGGAGTTTTTCTCCAGGCTACGACTCTATGGCGGTGATATACTCCAGACGACTGCGGGGTGTCAACCTTTTTCTTGGGCACTTTCTCTTTGGGGCACGATCGGGTCAACCGTTAATTCGACAGCAACAGTTTTAGAGAGATTTTGTTAGCCGTGAGGACTTCTTCGCGATGGTGGTCAGGTTCCGACTCAGCTCTGATTGAATGAACGCAACTAGGATTCGGGAACGACAAAGCGCACACTGAAGCAGTTTAACCTCGGCTTGCTTGCGCTGGGTGCTGTTCTGGGATACGACCAAGATGGCATTGATGTGGCTGTTTTGAATCGATAAGGGAACCGTACGGGTCGTATAAATTTGGCCGGCCGTGAATACTTCGAACTCAACTTCTTCGCCTGCGAAAGCTCTTTCGAAAAAGCGTCGCGCATGTTCCACTTCATTCTTTGGAAATACCTCAGCCAGCGTTTTCCCCACCAAGTGCTGGCTTGATAATCCGATACTTTCCAATCCCATCCCTTCCGCCAACAGGTAGCGGAAGTCCCGGTCGAACACGTTCACAGAACCATTCGGGAAATTACGCAGCAGTTCCTGTTGGAACTCTCCCTGCGCACGCAACGCCTCCTCCGACTGTTTCTGCTTGGTAATGTCGAAGGCGTTGGACTATCCCCCTCATGGAAGGGTCATCAATTAGATTAGTGAGTTTGAAGGCGAAGAATCGCCAGGTGCCGTCTTTGTGCAGGAATCGCAGCTCGACCTCAACCGGGTCGGCGGGGCTTTGGAGGGAGATATTGAAGGCGCGGTGGGATTCATCCCTTATCCTCAGGATGAATGAAGTCAAACACACTTTTACCACTCAAAACTTCCGGCTCGTACCCTAACAGGCGAACCAGCGATGGACTTTGATACCTCATCGACCCATCAGCGTTGATGATCGAGATCAGCTCGCTGGATGATGATTTGGCTGAGGCTCACGCGTCTCTGGGTCAGATCCTTGTGAACTACGATTACGACTTTAAAACCGCAGAGAGGGAGTACCGGCGTGCCATCGAGTTGAACCCGAACTATGCGACCGCACATCAGTGGTATGGCGAGGTGCTCGCCAATCTGGGCAGATTTGATGAATCGCAGGCAGAATTTGATAAAGCGTTGGCCATCGACCCGCTGTCGCTCATCATAAACCGGGAGAAAGGCGGCACGCTCTTTTTTGAAAGGAAATACGACGCTAGCATCGAGCTTTTGAAAAAGACGGTCGAATTGGATCCCAATTTCCTAGGCCCGCACTACGATCTGTTCCTTGCTTACCATATGAAAGGCAACTATCCCGAAAGCGTAGAAGAATTTGCGAAATGGAGAGAGCTGAATGGTGACCGCGGCGGGGCAGCTCAGGCACGCGAGGCATTTAGACGCGGCGGCTGGAGGGGGTTCCTGAAAGCAATGACAGCCCCGGGGCGCCCGCCCGGGCTCGCCCACTACCATTTTGCGATATTTTATATTGCTTTGGGAGAAAATGAAGCGGCCATAAGTGAGCTTGTCAAAGCCTACGATGAACGCGAGAATGATATGAACTGGATGAACCTGGATCCCCGGCTCGATCCGGTCCGCAGCGACCCGCGATTCCAGGAGTTATTGAAAAAGGTCGGGTTCCCGGAGTGATGCTTCTCCTACATGTTCAAATATGAAACGCGCGACGATCCGCGATTCAAGGATCTGCTGAAACGGATGAATCTGCCGGAATGAATCTGATCGAGGATGTCTAAAGACCTCGACGCCAATACCACTCTTTCGCACTACCGCATCGTTTCGAAAATCGGCGCGGGCGGAATGGGCGAGGTTTCTCGGAAGATTGTTTTTGCTACTCAGAAAGCCTGCTAAGATTCGCCTCGCGTTGATCGTGAGGCAACGGCTCTAATGGACAAACTTAATCTCAAGCCAACACACAAGCCCGTCCAGAACTACTACGAGGCAAGCAAACCGCTGAATCGAACAAGATGAGTCTCGCCCCAGGAACAAAACTCGGCCGTTACAAAATCCGCTCGAAGATCGGCCAAGGCGGCATGGGCGAGGTGTACCTGGCCGAGGACACAAAACTTGACCGGAAAGTGGCAATCAAGTTCCTCCACGAAGAATTCAGCAGAGACGAGGGCAAACTCAGGCGATTTATTCGGGAAGCAAAGGCTGCGTCCGCGCTCAATCATCCGCACATCCTGACCGTTTATGAAATCGGCGAGGTGGACGGCAATAACTATATCGCGACCGAATTGATCGATGGCCAGACTTTGCGTGACCACCTCTCGCAGAAAGAGCCGCTTCAGCTGAATACAATTCTGACGATCGGGGTTCAAGTCGCGGAAGCTCTTTCGGCGGCTCATCAGGCGGGCATCATCCATCGGGACATCAAGCCCGAAAACATAATGATTCGCCGCGATGGTTATGCCAAGGTCCTCGATTTTGGATTGGCGAAACTGTCAGAACCGCCTGCGTTAGCGGGTGGGTCATCCGGCAGCGAAGACGCGACGCGTCTCCAGGTGAATACAAATCCGGGCGTGGTGATGGGCACCGTTTCCTACATGTCGCCGGAGCAGGCGCGCGGCAATCCGACCGATGCGCGCACTGACATCTGGAGTCTCGGCGTCGTGCTTTATGAAATGCTGGCCCGCAAAGTTCCGTTCACAGGTGACACCACGAGTCACACAATCGTCTCGATTCTCGAGAAAGAACAGCTCGCGCTCGAAAACGCGCCTGGTGAATTGCAGCGCATAGTTCGCAAAGCACTGACGAAAGATACAGACATGCGCTATCAATCGGCGCGCGATCTGCTGATCGATTTGAAGAACTTGCGGCGCGATCTGGACATCCAGGGAGAGATTGAGCGCTCAGTAATTCCCAGCCGCGACATAACCACGGGAGCAGTCGGCGAGCACAAAACGCAGCTCTACAACTCAGCTTCAGTGGCGGCAACACGAAGCGGCGCCGCCGACGCGACGCAATTCTCAGCGAAATCCTCTTCAAGTCTGGAATATGCAGTAGCACAGGCGAAGAGTCATAAGCTGGTCACGGCGATCGTTGCCATCGTTCTGCTCGCCGGTGTTACAACTGCCGGCTACTTCGCATTTGTTTTCAAAGGCGGCAGCGAAGGTCAGATCAGCTCGATCGCAGTCCTTCCGTTTCAAAACAATAGTGGCAGTGCCGATTCGGAATACCTCTCTGACGGCCTGGCCGAATCGCTCATTTATCGCCTCTCACAATTGCCTAATCTGAAGGTCAGTCCAACAAGTTCCGTTCTGCGCTACAAAGGAAAAGAGATTGACGCGCAGAAAATCGGCAGTGAACTCGGCGTCAGCGCAGTGATGTCCGGTCGCCTGGTTCAGCGCGGCGACAATCTCACGATCAGTGTTGAGTTGGTTGACGCGCGCACGAACAAGTTGATCTGGGGCGAGCAATACGAGCGAAAGATTGCTGATCTCCTTACAACCCAGCGCGAGATTGCGGCAGCGATTACTGAGAAACTTCAGTTGCAACT
>JBPCKD010000206.1:0-38509 GCA_051004635.1 Pyrinomonadaceae bacterium | reverse complement strand
ACCTGTCACCGCTTTGTTCTCCGGCGACCTGTCGCCGCTTTTGCCTCCGGCGACCTGTCGCCGCCTTCGGAAAGCCACGTCCAACGCGGGGACAGGGTGCGACAGGTCGCAGAAGACAAAAGCGCCGACAGGTCGGCGCACTCCAAAGAGTTGAAGCTGGACCAGGTTATGAATCGATACACGCTTGCACCTGCTTCAATACCCCGGCAACAATCTCCTGCGCCTGGGTTTCACTCGCTGCTTCCGCCATCACGCGAATGATCGGTTCTGTGTTTGAGCCTCTCACCAGGAACCAACCAGCAGGCAGGATTACTTTTACACCATCGCGCACATCCAGCGGATAACCTGCATACTCGTGACGCAGCATTCGGAGTACGGCAGAGATCTTATTTGAGGGACACACTAGTTTCTCTTTGATTACGCTGAACCGCGGAAAGCTATCCACCAGCTCAGTGATCGTTTGGCCGGTTTCAGCCAGGAGGTGCAGAATCAGCGCCATACCGGCCAAACTATCGCGAGCAAAATTGATGCGGGGATAAATAACGCCACCGTTGCCCTCGCCGCCAATGACGGCGTTTTCTTTCTGCATCTCTTCAGTTACGTTAACCTCGCCTATCCTGGTGAGGAAAAGCGGGCAATTAAATCGGTTGGCTACCTCATGAAGCACTGACGTGGATGATAGATTTGCCACCACCGGCCCCAACTGCTTGCCGAGAACATAAAGAGTCGCTAAGACGAGCGTGTAATCCTCGCCGATCGGTGTTCCCTGCTCCGAGACGATTGCCAGCCGGTCTGCGTCCATATCCTGGGCAAATCCAATGTTGGCCTGATGTTCTTTGACTGCCGTGCACAGGTCTCCCAAATTTTCCGCCACTGGTTCCGCCGGACGCGGGAATAGTCCGTTTGGAGTTACGTTAATCGGAACGACTTCAGCACCCAAAGCTTCAAGTAGCTTTGGACCAACCAGGGAACCTGCGCCATTACAGGCATCGAGTACTACACGGAGAGGCTTTGCGCTTTGCGGCAGCGGTCCAAGGACGTCAAGGATCTTTTGAATGTGCAGATCAGTCGCCCCTGAAATCTCTTCAACTTCTCTCATTTCCGCACCCGCGACCTTCGTGTACTCGCCTTGATGATAAATGTCCAGCATCTCGCGCGCTTGACCGCTGTTCAGAAAAAGTCCGTCGCCTCCAATAAACTTCAGAGCATTCCACTCCGCTGGGTTATGGCTGGCGGTAATCGCAATGCCTCCATGGGCGCGATGATGGCGCACGAGTAGCTGAATTGTCGGCACCGGGCACATTCCGATATCGATGACCCGACATCCGCTGGACAATAGGCCGGCAATGACAGCATGTTTGACCATCTCACCCGAGGTGCGCGGGTCTCGCCCAATGACAATCGTGCCCGAGCCGACGTAGGTGCCAAAGGCCTGCGCAAAACGCGTCAACAGCGCGGGCGTCAGTGAGTCGCCGATTACTCCGCGTACGCCGGAAATGCTGATCTTGAGAGTTGGTATCGCTCGCATGAATGTTTCGTTTAGAAAGCGGACTTGTCCGCCCACGGTCGGGGGCACAAGTGTCCTTTCTAAACGGAGTATCTGCTCACCTATTCAATCTATCGCGCACCCAATCAAGCAGGTTGTTTGCGCCCATCACATCCTGAGCTTCTACAATAACGCGAATCATGGATTCTGTATTCGAGGCCCGCACGTGGACCCAGCCTAGTGGTAACACGACTCTAATACCGTCCGTCAGATCATAGGTTAACTGCTCACGCTCGATGGCGACGCGGAAGTTCTGCAGCACCGAATAAAGTCGATTGGGTTCTACGGGAAGGTTGTGCTTTACCATCGTCAAACGGGGCAGGTCCTGGACGACTTTCGAGACTGGTTCGCGCCTGCGCGCAAGACCCTCGAGAATCAGGCCAACAGCGGCGGCACTATCATGAGTCCAATGGAGTTCAGGAACAGTCACGCCACCGCTGCCTTCCCCGCCAAGAACGCCATTAAACTCGATCATGGCCTCGGAGATGTAAATTTGTCCGACCTGAGTGCGGACAACGGTCGCACCATACAGTGCGGCAATTTGCTCTATAGCGCCGGTAGTTGAGACATTCGTAACCACTGTGCCCGGCTTCTGTTCAAGACGAATCCGGGTCGCCAGGGCGAGTGTCAACTCTTCAGACAGCGGTTGGCCCAACTCAGTGACAATTCCGAGTCGCTCGCCGTCGGCGTCATGAGCGAAACCGATGTCTGCATGCCCAGCTTTAACCACCGCGCTGAGTTGCGCCATGGTCTCAGGCTTTGGTTCGGGTGGATGAGGGAAGGTTGCGCGCTGGTCGTCGTTGATGGCCAGAACTTCGCAACCGATTTCCTGCAGCCAACGAGGAATCAACCTCGAACACGCGCCATTGCAGCAATCAACAGCGACCTTCAGCCGGCGGTCCTTGATCGCCTCAACATCAAAGACACTCTTGAGCAGTTTTATATGGTGCTCGATTGGATCCTGATGCTGTATGGCAGGCTCGATCTGGTCCCAGGTAGCCTTAGCAAACTCTCCCTGGTGGTATATATCCAGGAGCTCTTCGGCCTGCGTGGGATTTAAGTAGAGTCCATCGCCGCGCACAAATTTCAGCGCGTTCCACTGAGAAGGATTGTGACCGGCGGTGATTGCGATGCCACCATCCGCTTTGAGCCACGTAACCGCTAACTGCAGGCTTGGTGTCGGGGAAACTCCAAGATCGATGACCTCACAACCTGCAGCGAGCAAGCCGGCCATGACTGCCGCGCGCACCATCGGCCCGGAGGCGCGGGAATCGCGGCAAACGAGAATACGTCCGCCATCGAGATAAGTACCGAACGCCTGCGAGAACCCGACAGCTACTTCTGGCGTGAAGGTCTCACCAACAATACCGCGCACACCTGTGATCCCTATTTTTAGCGGTTTCATGGGCGGATGGGTAAGGGCCCTAATTTACAGAATAAGTAAACGATCCACTAAATTACACTAAGCAACACTAAACTTCTTTTCGTGAAATTTCGTGGTGCTTCGTGGATCGTTTTTACCAGCTGATCACTGAAAGCACTAGCCCTGAAACTAGACCATTACCAAAGCGCAAAGAAGATTGACCATAACAAGACAGCATCATACAATTTCCTTCTCCGCAAAGGGTCTATATTCCATAAAAGAAAGAAGGGACTGTCTACCGGCCGCCATCAGGCGATGAGCCTGCAACTGCGGCGGTGGACCTTTGAAACGCCATGCGAAATCTCTGTTCGGCGATTGCCGTTCGATCAGTTGTCTGCCTGAGTGTCGTTTTCGGGCTGGCGCAAACGTCTGCGCCGGCAAGGCCGTCATCGTCATCCGCAGTTGAAACTCGCGTCGAATCCTTCGTTGGCCCGTCGTCCGCGCAGATCGAACTACGCGGCAAGCTCACGCTTGCTCCAACTCGAACGGCAGTGAATGCCGGCCGCAAATAAATCGAGCGCAGGTTAGCGCTACTCCTTGGAGTGCGCCGACCTGTCGGCGCTTTGGCCTGCGGCGGCCCGGCGCCGCGTTTCGTCAACCACCATCTCAACGTACCAAAGCTGCGACAAGTCGCAGCGGACCAAAGCGGTGACAGGTCACCGTACTCCAAGGAGTTGCCGCTAATGAAACTAAAAGCCCTTATCGCAATCCTGGTGTGCCTGCTCTTTGCAACGTCCACCGCCGCACTTCATCAGACACAAACTTCACCCTCAGTGCCACCAGCAGCGGCGAAAACTTTGGTGGAGCGGCTTGGTTACCCACGCGATGCAAAACTGCTCATCGTGCACGCTGACGATCTGGGGATGGCCCACTCTATTAACATGGCTTCGATTAAAGGGCTCGAGAGTGGACTCGTCAGTTCAGCCAGCATCATGATTCCCTGTTCCTGGCTTCCCGAAATAGCTGCTTACGCGCGCACTCATCCTGAAGCCGATCTTGGCTTGCACCTGACGCTTACCAGCGAGTGGAGTCTTTACCGCTGGGGTCCGGTCCTGGCGAAAGAGCGCGTTCCTTCCCTTTTGGACCCCAGCGGCTACTTATACCCGACGGAAACGGAAGCCGCCGCGCACCTTGACCCCAAAGAAGCGGAAGCAGAGATTCGCGCACAGATTGCGCGCGCCAGAGCCCTTGGCATTCAACCCACCCACCTCGATTCGCACATGGGCACGCTTTACCAAAATCGGGCCCTCTTTGAGACTCTCTTCCGGGTAGCACGTGACAACAAGCTACTAGTCAGAGTTTCGAAGGAGTGGTTTGCGGCAGCGCCCTTTCTGCCTTCGCTGCTTGGTCCTGACGACGTGGTGATGAATACCATAATTAGCATTGATCCTGGCGTCACTGCCGCGGGCTGGTCTAAATACTACGCCGACGCGATACGAAACCTTCAGCCGGGCATCACGGAAATGATCGTGCATCTGGCGTACGACGATGAGGAAATGAGAGGGGTGGCGTTTAATCATCCCGATTGGGGCTCCGAATGGCGACAGCGCGATTTTCAGTTTGTTACCAGTGAGGCTTTCCGCAAGCTGCTTCAGGAGAACAACGTAAAGCTCGTTACCTGGCGCGAAGTCAGTAAGCGAGTACAGAACCGGCCGCGGTAGCGCCGGATGTTAGAGGCCCGTCACAGTACCGAGCGCGATCGTGAAGCCCCGTTGGGGCATAGGACTCAAGGAGATACGACCCTTCACAAGATCACTCTAGTATCCGGCGCTACTGCGCTCGGTTCTGTATTGATCTTGTCTACCAAACTCACCCACCGTTGCCATTTTCGGACTTCTTGAATACACCGGCCAATGAGAGAATAGGCCTGCTCCGCTGATCCATTCCCGAAGGAAAACAATAAGACGATGAAAAAGACTGCGCTTGCTTTGGCGGTTGTTACGCTTTCAATATGCTTTGGTCTGCCAGCACAAAAGGCCGACACTTCCACCGCCGGCGCGGCGCAAACGACTATGAACATTTCATCCGGAAGAGGTTTATCGCAGGACGATCGCGGGCCGGTTTCCGCAGATATCAATGACAGTGACGAGTTTTATCAGACTGCAATTAACTCAGCTGGACCGGAGCGTGACAATTCGCAAAAAATCGAGGCTCTCCTCAAGCGCATGACACTTGAAGAGAAAGTGGGCCAGATGACCCAGCTGGCCATCGGCATGATTTCAAAGGGCCAGAATCAAAACATCCAGATCGATCCTGAGAAGCTCGAGAAGGCGATCGTGCGATACGGCGTCGGGTCAATTCTTAACGTCGCGGATCAGGCCCTAACGCCTGACAAGTGGCATGACACCATTAGACAGATCCAGGAAGCCGCGACCAGGAAGACCCGGCTCGGCATTCCTGTCATCTACGGCATCGATTCGATCCATGGCGCAAACTATGTACAGGGCGCAACGCTTTTTCCTCAAGAGATCGGCATGGCCGCAACCTGGAATCCTGAGCTGATGAAACGAGGATCGGAAATCGCCGCGATGGAAACTCGCGCCGCCGGTATCCCATGGAGCTTTTCGCCAGTGCTTGATATCGGGCGCGACCCGCGTTGGCCACGCTTCTGGGAGACATTCGGCGAAGATCCATATCTTGCCAAGGTAATGGGGGTGGCCTTCGTGCGCGGATTGGAGGGATCGGACGTTGCCGCGCAGGACCGTGTGGCCTCCAGCTTGAAACATTACATCGGCTACAGTCTTCCGTTGACCGGCAGGGACCGAACTCCGGCATTGATTCCGGAAAACCATCTGCGCGAGTATTTCCTGCCAACTTTTGCTGCCGCGGTCAAAGCCGGGGCGCGTACCGTAATGGTCAACTCCGCCGAGATTAACGGCATTCCCGGACACATTAACCATCAGCTGTTAACAAGCGTCCTGCGCGATGAACTGGGCTTCAAGGGATTTGTTGTCACCGACTGGGAAGATATTAAGAAACTGGTAACCATGTGGCGGGTCGCGGCTACCGAGAAGGAAGCAACGCGAATGGCGGTGATGGCCGGCAACGACATGAGTATGGTGCCGATGGACTACAGCTTTAGCGATCACCTGATCGCGCTGGTGAAGGAAGGCGCTGTGCCACAGTCGCGAATTGATGAAGCCGTGCGGCGTATCCTGCGAGTAAAGTTTGAGCTTGGGCTCTTTGAGAAGCCAACACCCGATCCTGCTCTCAAGTCAAAGATCGGGCTGCCCGAATCGCGACAGGCGAGCTTGCAGGCCGCGCGTGAATCTATGACGCTGCTAAAAAATACGAACAACTTGCTGCCCCTGGCAAAAGGTCGCAAAGTGCTCGTCACTGGTCCGACTGCCGACTCGTTGATTTCCCTGAATAACGGCTGGAGCTATGTCTGGCAAGGTTCGGAAGAATCACTCTATCCGAAGGACCGTCCGACAATTCGAGGCGCGATCGAAGCGAAAGCCGGAAAGGCAAACGTGACCTACGTTCCCGGCACGAAGATCACGCGCCCTGCAGGATCCCCTTCAAACAGCACCCCAACCGACGTCGAAGCAGAAGTCGATATCCCGGCAGCTGTGCGCGCTGCCAACGCCGCTGATGTGGTGGTGCTTTGTCTCGGCGAAGGATCCTACACCGAGACTCCCGGCAACATTACTGATCTGACTCTGGGTGAACCGCAACTGAGACTCGCCGAAGCAATCGCGGCCACAGGCAAACCGGTGGTACTGGTGCTGGTGGAGGGGCGCCCCAGAATTATCAACCGTATTGTTGACAAGGCCGGAGCTGTGCTGATGGCTTACAATCCTGGCAATGAGGGAGGTCAGGCAGTAGCGGACGTACTATTCGGCGACGTTAATCCGTCCGGAAAACTTCCCTTCACCTACCCGCGCACCCCTAACGGGTTGATTACCTACGATCATAAACCCTTCGAAACAGAAGACACCGCCTTTGGCAACATGGCCTTTAAGCCCCAGTTCGAATTCGGCCAGGGATTGAGCTATACAACGTTTGCCTATAGCGATCTGCGCCTGGGCCAAAAGACAATAACCGGGAACGCTGATGTTTCGGTCAGCGTTACAGTAACAAACAGCGGTCGTCGCGCCGGCAAGGAAGTGGTCCAACTCTATCTTAATGATCTCGTAGCGTCTTTGTCGCCTCCCGGAAAAAGGCTTAAGCGTTTTGCGAAGGTCTATCTGGAACCTGGCCAGAGTCGGACCTTGACCTTCAAGCTGCGGTCCGAAGATCTTTCATTTATCGGCGCCAACAACAAACCCGTCATAGAGCCGGGCGAGTTTGAGGTGATGATCGGCGGACTGAAGGACAAGTTCGAATTGAAGTAGGTACATAGGCCCGAAGGGCCGGCATTTAATAGCCACGTCCGTGAGGGCGTGGATCAAGGACTTCTAAAAGCGATGAGCGCCGAAGGTGCGGAACAGGTTGCAGCTGAAGAAGTGTCGGCCCTTCGGGCCCGAAGAGAGGTTGGGCGTTTCTTTCCACGCCCTCCCGGACGTGGCTACTGAATACCGCTCCTTCGGGCCTGGGAACACATCGCCAAGAAGTTACTCATGCCCGTCAATAGAACCACGTGTTAAATGATGCATCACGATATTTCTTTTCTTAATAAACGCGGGATGGGCGTGTGTTTCAACTTGCTCGTGGCGTGCGGCATCTTTCTCGCTGCCATCCCGGGACAATCACAAGACAAAAAAGAACCCCGGAAAAGCTCTGATGAAGAAGATGTGATCAGGGTTAGCTCCAACCTGGTAAATCTTGACGTGATGGTCAAGGACAAGAAAGGAAAGGCCATCACGGATCTCACAGCTGAAGATTTCGTCCTCTCTGAAAACGGTGTGCGGCAGAACATAGAGTTCTTCGACTCGACTCTCGCCTCCGGCAATGACACGGGTCAGCCGGGAACCATTCTAGTGTCGACAGAACCACGGCCCCCGAACAGCATTCCTCGAAACATCGTCGCCCTGGTGCTTGACGGGCAAAGTACCGAAGGGGCGAATTTGAAACACGTGCGCGACGGATTGACGAAGTATATTCGCGAGCGCATATCCGCTAGTGACTCGGTTGCGTTATTTGCCATCTCCGGCGGATTGCAACTGCTGCAGCCTTTCACACAGGACAAAGCGAAACTTATCTCGGCTGTTGAGCAAGCTGAGGGTATCTCTACTGGTTCAAAGACTTCGGAACAACGCAGCATTAACGAATCTATAGCTACACTTCGGGATCAATTAGGAGGCGCGCCTGGTGGTGAGATAACGACTCAAGCCGGTGGATCAGCCGCTGCCCAGGCCATGATTGCGCAACGAGTGCTTGAACAATACATTCAAATGCGATCGGCGCTAAGTTCTCAACAGACGCGACCGATCCTGGCGAGCCTGGCTGCTATCTGCGAGGGGCTGCGAGCTATATCCGGAAAGAAAACCCTGGTGGTGTTCTCGCAGGGATTCGTCGCGCCCCAGGCCCTGGACTGGCAGGTACAAAGCACCATCGACATCGCCAATCGCGCGAATGTGTCGATTTATATTATTGACTCGGGCGGCCTGACCGGCGGCGTTCCTCAGTCAGGAGCGATTGCGCGTCCCTCGGCGTTGGCGGCAATTTCAGCGGCAACCAGTCAAGAGAGTCGCATTAGAGCGGCTGCGGGAGAGAGCGTGTTTGACGTCTCCCGACAAGAGGGGCTAAATCGGCAACAAGACTTGTTGTATCGGATTTCAGGCGACACCGGCGGACAATTCATAAAGAATACCAATGACATCGCGTCCGGCCTGGAGCGGATCGATGAGGAGATCCGCTCACGCTATACGTTGGCGTATCGCAGCACAGATCCAAAGTTTGACGGCAGTTTTCGAAAGGTGAAGATCGAGGTGCGCCGCCCCGAGGCAAAGGTCATGGCCCGTCCCGGCTACTACGCGATCCCACCGAGCCAGGTCGTGCCCTTCTCTCCTGAAGACAAGAAGCTGATGGCGAACTTTGAGACGATGGCAGCCCGCTCAACTTTGCCCCTGTCTTTGCAGTTGAACTCATTCAGAGCGCAGCCAGGCTTTTTCATTGTTCCACTGTCTTTCGAGATACCTCCGGCGTCGGTGAAGTTCAACAAGCAGGGCGATAAACAGCGTCTGCAACTCGATGTGCTGGGATTAGTGCGACGTGAAGGCGACGATAAGATCCTTTCCCGTCTGGGTGGAACCTTTGACGTCGAATTGACTACGAAACAATACGAGTCAATCCTGAGTGACAAAATCTTTTATCGACAGGACATGCAATTGGAAGCAGGCGCTTACACCATTGATCTGGTTGTCAAAGATCGGCTCTCCGGTAGAGTGGCTGCCAAAAGACGGAGTCTGACATTGCCCGTCACAGATTCAGAATTTTCAGCAACTGAAGCTGTGTTGAGTCGCCACGCTGAGCCGCTAAGACAGCAGCCGTCAGGTCCTGTCGATGTGCTAAGCGCAGGTAACGTGCAGATCCGACCTTCGCCAAGCCGTGAATTTCAAGCCGCCGATAACCTGATCATCTTTTTCAAACTCTATAACGCGACGCCGGCGGCGGAGACTGGTAAGCCGCTGGTTAGGGTTACCGTCACGCTAATGAAAGATGGTAAGCCGGCTCTGAAGCCTCTCGGCTACGAGCTCACAGAAATTGTGACTGAACCGGTGCCACAGCTTGTTTTTGCCAAGTACGTTAAGCTTACCGGCCTAGCGACGGGGAAGTATTCCGCCGTAATTGAAGCTAGAGATATGGGCCAAAAGAAGTCAGTCAAGCAAGAGGCGTGGTTCGTGATTACGCAGTGATAGCAGTGCTCGCGCGCGCCGCGAAAATGCGCTCAGCGAAACGGAAGGCATGCCCGTCTTCCCAACCTGTGAGACTTTCTAACTAGAATGGTTAGTTGCGGTCGAAAGCCTCTCTCTCACCAGGTCAAATGCTCAACTCTGAGAGGCTCGAGGTCAGGAAGGTGGGCATGCCCTCGCTCTTCCGTTTTCCGCCACCATGCCCTCTGGTAGCGAATCACTTAGGAGCTTTTAAGCTATCCGCCTTCTTTTGGAGGTTCTCGCTTAGTTTCAGAATCGCCCGCAAGTCCCTATCAGCCCTCGCCTTATCTTCCTTCGCTTTCTGGACTTCTTTAGCATCAACCATTGCGGCATTCTTTAAACTAGGATTCTCTGTAAAACTGTCGATTAGCTGGCACAGCTTCACAAGAGCTTCGATCATTTCCTCACTTTTGACATCAGACGGATTGCTTTGTTCCTTGTCATCGGGAGCGTGCGCCGACATATAAACATTTAGGCGGTTAGCGCGCTTGTGTATCTCGGCAGTCTGCACTGCGATGAGGTTGTAGTCGAGCGGCTTCCGGGCTACAAGATTGCGAGCAATGTCATTGCGAAGCACTTGAATACGCGCGAAGTCCGCCTTCACATTTACAACTGCAGCCTGGACGTGTTTGTCATTCTCCGTCTTCGCGACGGCACCCAGTTCCGCGCGGCGCAGCCTGCCCTGGTCCATCTGCCGCGCGCGATCAATAGACTTTGGATTATTGTCAGCTGGCGGCCCAGCTCCGGCCGGTGGCCCCTGAGCCAATGTTGAGCTTGCCAGGCTTATAGCGAAAACTCCAGCGGCCACGCAGCCGGCCAGCTTGTTAACTTTATTCATTCTGGATTTCATGAAACGTTCCCTTTCAATTCTCAGTCGCGGTCGATTCTATATTAAGGTGAGAGAGACACCAAAACCGTGTTACTGGACTGGTTGTGCGCGGTAATGCTGATAAGCGCCTGGTTGGCATTGGCTAACTCGACGGGCAGTTTGGCAATCACCACAGTGATCCAGTCAAAGTTTGGCAGTCTACCTATCCATTCAACGGTAAGCAGGTAAGGAGGCCCGTTCCCGTTGTCAGCCTGGACCGTCACGATCGATGGACCATCTCCCGGCTGCAGGTCGAGGTTGGCGGATAGCAGCATCAGCCTGGTGGTTTGGTCCGCACTAAAGTTAGAAGAGTTCTTAACCGAAAACGGATCGCGCATGAACGTCACTGAGTCGAGCGCCAGCGCGCGGTTAGCTCCCTCGTCAGTAAACAACAGCGGCACGTTTGACGGCGAGGCGCGTTGATAGACCCGAACATAATCGACCAGCATCTGTTGCGGGAAAACGGTGGTTGCGTCCGGATAGCCCGGCCAGAAACCGCCGACTGCCACATTGATAATGAGAAAGAACGGGTGGTTAAAAACCCATGCCTTGCCGGCCGGCAAATCCGCCGGCGTTCGCGTCTTGTACAGGAGTCCGTCGACATAAAATCGCAAGACGTTCGGCTCCCACTCAACGGCATAGGTGTGGTAATCGTCGGAGAATTTCTTCGGAGGAGGTAACGAATAGGACGCCGATATGCCCTCTCCGCCGGAATAGCCTGGCCCATGGAGAGTCCCATAAACATTCGAAGGCTCCCTGCCAATATGCTCCATAATGTCGATCTCGCCGCAATTGGGCCAACCTGCGGTAGCGAGGTCGTCGCCCAGCATCCAAAAGGCCGGCCAGATGCCCTGTCCAAAGGGAACCTTGATGCGCGCCTCGAACCGTCCGTAAGTTTGCTTAAACTTATTTCTGGTGAGAAGTCTGGCTGAGGTGTAATCCCGCGTTCTGTTGTCGAGACCTGTG
This sequence comes from Pyrinomonadaceae bacterium, assembly GCA_051004635.1. Lineage (GTDB taxonomy): Bacteria > Acidobacteriota > Blastocatellia > Pyrinomonadales > Pyrinomonadaceae > PSRF01. Next base: position 26,888 of record JBPCKD010000206.1, on the reverse strand, counting down.
TAGGTTTCCTTTAGCGCTCTTATTACCAGCGCACCATCCTGCAACGCCGCATTAGCAGTGCGGTCGGTGTAGCTCTGCAGCTCGTTGTTACCCCACCCGTTGCCGCCGATATCAAATGACCACTTGGCCGAATTAACCGGAGAGCCATTGGGCCCATCAAATTCGTCACTCCAGGTTAAACTCCACACCGCGGGATTGCTTGCTGGGGCTGGCGAGCCAAGGCATGAGTATGAGACCAGGAGGAAAATGAATACAACAACCGGCAATGCGCTCGCGAGAGCGCTCCTTCGCGGTAGATTTCTGCTGAAGGGAAAGCGTCGACCCTTCCTTTTAGACATTGAAAAAATCCTTCCCACGGGCGCAACTCACCCACAAAATCTTCTCCGGATCAGCTACAATGCGCTCTCGCGAATGTGCGGTGATTATGTCACTATTTCGAATGGAATAGAACCACTAGAACCTCGGTCCCGTCAGGGTAACCGGAAAAAATCGAGCTTAAAAAATGAAGACTGCTAAATACGCGCAGCTAGCGCTGCTCTTAACTTTCGCTTTGAGCAATATCTCGCCTGTCCCAGCGCAGGGGCCCACTCCAACTGTGGCACCGCCAGGCCAACTCAACCTCATGCCGGTGCCTGCTTCGGTGCAACTACAGACTGGTCGGCTGGCAGTGAGTAACGCGTTCAGCGTGGCCACTAAAGGCTATACAGATGATCGTTTGCGCGGAGGCATTACTCGTATGACCAGGCGGCTGGCCGGACGAACAGTAATAACTTTGCCGTTCGATCTCGCTGTCGATGAGAGCACAGCTACTTTAGTGGTCCAATGCGAACGGGCCGGTAACGCGGTTCCTTCCCTCAATGAAGACGAAAGTTACAGTTTGGAAATTACTGACAAGCAAGCGCGCCTCGTTGCCCCCACCGTCGTGGGCGCCTTACGCGGTTTGGAAACTGTTCTGCAACTGCTCCGAGGAGATCGTGAAGGATACTACCTGCCTGGTATCAGGATTAAGGATCAGCCTCGTTTCGCCTGGCGCGGTTTGCTGATTGATATCGCCCGTCACTATCAGCCGCCGGAGGTTCTCAAGCGCAATCTCGATGCAATGGCGGCCGTCAAGCTCAATGTTTTTCACTGGCACCTGACAGAGGACCAGGGTTTTCGCGTCGAGAGCAAGAGATTCCCGAAGCTCCATTCAATGGGCTCGGACGGTCTTTACTACACCCAGGATCAAGTGCGCGAAATCATTGCCTACGCAGCTGACCGCGGCATTCGGGTGATGCCTGAGTTTGATATTCCCGGGCACGCCACAAGTTGGTTGGTTGGTCACCCGGAACTGGGCAGCGCGCCTGGACCATACAAGATTGAACGGGCTGCGGGAATCTTTGAGCCCGCGCTCGACCCGACGCGTGACCAGACATATAAGTTTCTTGACGGTTTTTTGGGCGAAATGGCGCAGTTGTTCCCGGACACCTACATGCACATTGGCGGCGATGAAAACGAAGGCAAGCAATGGGACCGCAATCCGCAAATTCAAGCCTTCATGAAAGAGAAAGGGATAAAAGACAACCATGCCCTGCAAGCCTACTTCAATCAACAAGTCTTAAAGATTCTCCAAAAGCACGGTAAGAAGATGATTGGCTGGGAAGAGATACTCCATCCGGACCTGCCGAAAGATGCAGTGATTCACTCCTGGCGGGGGCCAGCGTCTTTAGCGGAAGCTGCAAAGAAGGGTTACGACGGGATCCTCTCAGCGGGATACTACATCGATCTGATCTTTCCGGCTTCGCAACATTATCGCGCCGATCCGCTCCCTGCTGATAGTGTACTAACTCCTGAAGAAGCGAAGCATGTGCTTGGTGGCGAGGCCACGATGTGGGGCGAATGGGTCAGTCCCGAAACCATTGACTCACGAATCTGGCCGCGCACTGCCGCCATAGCTGAGCGGCTTTGGTCGCCTCGCACCGTGACCGACGTCGAAGATATGTATAGACGGCTGGCGGTGGTAAACCGCCAGCTTGAAGAGCTCGGGCTCACTCACGAAAGAAACTATCCCGTGATTCTCAGACGTCTCGCGAATAGTGAAAACATCGGTCCGCTTCGCACGCTGGTTTCAGTGGTCGAGCCGGTTAAAGAATACAAGCGCTATCAAGTGCGCCCACAGACAATGCTTAGCCCGCTCACGGGATTGGTGGATGCTGCGCGACCGGATAGCGAAGTCGCGAGGCAATTCGCAGCGATGGTTGAGGGATTGCTTTCCGATGCGCCACGCTTTCGACTTTATCGTTCCGACATTCGCGTTTCGCTTACCAGTTGGCGCGATGCCGGGACAGCACTCGACCCGATGATCGATCGAGCTCCAGGCTTGCACGAGGCCCGACCGCTCGCAAAGAATCTGGCGGACGTCGCGGCAGCGGGACTGGAAGCTATTGCCTATTTATCGACCGGCGAAGCAGCCACTACCCAGTGGCGTGACGCCCAATTGGCCAAACTGGACGAAGCCGCGAAACCAAAAGCCGCTTTGGAATTAGTGGTCATCTCCAGCGTTAGAAAACTGGTAGTCGCCGCTGCTGAACCCAGATAGGATCGGTAAGCGAAGACTCAACTTCCTTTGGAGTGCGGGGACCTGTCACCGCTTTGGCCCGTAGCGGCCCGGCGCCACGCGGTGCGGAAAAGATATCTCTGCTATTAAAAGAGCTTCTGACGCACGGTCGCAGCGCCAGGCCGCCGCTGACCAAAGCGGCGCCGGGACGCCGCACTCCAAAATTTCTCACTTTGACGCGCTGATGCCTGCTCCCTCAACAACCTTTAGGTAACGATTTATCGGCGGGTTCTTGAGCTTTTCAATCTTGCCGCTCGGCCAACGAATCTCAACATAATCGATCTTCGCCGCCGATCCAATACCTAGTATTTCACGCGGATCATGTGAGGCAAGATAACTCCCGCCGGCCGTCTTCAGCCGGCTGCGCTTGAGCGAACCTGCTTGCCAGTTAATCACCGCGCCGACCGCCGCTGGATTACTCTGTTTGGCAATCAAGTGCAGTCCGAGCCAGTTGCTGCGATTGCCGCCTTTATTACGAAGCAACACGGGAGGCTCACCGTTGTTGGCAATCAACACATCAAGGTCGCCGTCATTATCAAAATCCCCGGTAGCCATGCCTCGTCCGGAGAAGTATTTGTTAAAGACCGATCCAGATTGTCCACTCACGTTTTCAAAAACTTTGCCGGTGTTTCGAAAGAGGAGCAACTGCTCGCGGTACTTCACGCGCGGATTCCGCATCTCGATGAAATCGTCCGGATGGCCATTGACCAGGAACAGGTCAGTAGAGCCATCATTATCGTAATCAAAGAAGCGCAAACCCCAACCGCTGAGAAACTGCGATGCCGGACCTATCTCCCCTGGCTCGTCGGTAAACGTGAGATCTTTCTGATTATGATAGAGACTGAAAAACTCCTGCTCGATATTGGCCACGAAAAGGTCTTGCCAGCCGTCGCCGTCATAATCTGCGGCATCGACACCCATGCCGGAACGGGTCTTTCCCGAGGCGCTGAAGCCTACGCCGGCGGCAAGGCCCGACTCTTCGAATTTTCCCGCGCCTTTGTTTATGAAGAGAAAGTTGGGCATGGTGTCATTCGCGACAAAGAGATCCATTCGTCCATCGTTATTCACATCCGTAGCGACCGCGCCAAATGACTTACCCGGAGAGCCGGCTATGCCGGATTCCTTACTAACATCAGTGAAAGTACCATTGCCGTTGTTGTGAAAAAGGTGGCTGGGCCTGGGTTTGTAATAGCGTGGGATGCAGTAGTAGCGTCGGTTGATATCGTCAGTGCACAGGACGTTCAGCGTTTTGTCGTAATAGACAAAGCTGGAGACAAACAGGTCCAACTTGCCGTCATTATCATAGTCAAACCAGACTGCGCATGTGGACCACCCTGGCGCCGCTGTGCCGGTCTTATCAGTGACATCGGTGAAGGTCGCATTCCCATTGTTGTGGTAGAGAATGTTGCGGCTATAAGTCGTGACATAAAGATCTACCCACCCATCGCCGTCATAATCGGCAGCGGCCACGCCCATACCAAAGGTGGTCCCCGCGACCCCGGCTTTCTCGGTGACATCGACGAACGTGCCGTCATGATTGTTGCGGTACAGGGCGCTTCTTAGGGGATTGCCGGGTTTAAAGAAATCGGAAGGACCACTATTAACGAGGTAGATGTCCATCCAGCCGTCATTGTCATAATCAAAGAACGCGCACCCGGCCCCCACTGTCTCCGGTAAATGACGGTCAGCTGAATGAGCATTGTTGTGGACCCAGGTGATGCCGCTCGTCTTCGGTAGCACCTCTTCAAAGGTGACGACAGACTTTGTGGGGGCCGAAGTTCGTTGTGCGCGACTGGTGAATGACAAATTCAGAAAAAGGGCAACGGCGAGGAAAAGACAACCCGCGGAGCGGGTGAAAGCATAAAGTCTCGCACCCCAGCCGAGATGCTCGGCCGGGGACCCCGCCCTGGGGTGAAGCGCAGCGGAACCCCAGGACAAGCGAGAATAAGGTGACCAGCCTGCGAAGCGGGCGACAGTGGCTTGGTTCATAGCGGTCAATGACAGTGGATTGTACCTATTCGAGAAACTCACTGGAGGCAGGGTTGTAAGTCCAATGATATTACACGCAGCTGCGGAGCCTTTGACCAGCGCATGTTGTCTTTCCTATCCTCTTTCGCCCGTTTCACGGGCTCAAATAATTTACCTACGTTCGAACCTGGGGTTGCGCTGCGCTCCAGCCCAGGGCGGGGTCCCCGACCGAGCATCTCGGTCGGGGTGCGAGACTTTACGCTTTCACCCGCTCCGCGGGCTAGGCATGCTAGTGCTGCCGAGAAATCCCGACATCACCATCGGCCATACCTTATTCACGAGGTTTAGGCTCCGATGACTCGGATTCCTTGCTTGATTGCGCACTGTTTTTGCTTTTGAGTCTTTCAACAATGGCCATCTCTTCCTGAGCTCGCTCGGGATTCTTGAGTCGCGCAAACAGCACGGCAAGATTGTAATGAGCTTTCGCGTCATTCGGGTTGAGCTTAACGCTCAATTCCAACTCTTGCTGGGCCAACGGATAGTTTTTCAACCTGAGATAACTGGCGCCAAGAGCAGCGTGTGCAAATGAATAAGAAGGCACCATCTCGATAGCCTTTCTAAACAATTCAATAGCTCGACCGTCTGCGTTCTGTTCCTGAGCAATCTGGCCCAGGTAGTAATAGGTCTCGGGAATGTTCTTATCCCGCCGCAGACTCTTCTCGAGCCACTCGCGCGCCTCGGGATATTTCTTCTGCTCCAGTAACGTATAACCAAGATACATCTGCGCCTTTGGACTATCAGGCTGCAACTGGAGCGCGCGACGGAACGCCTGCTCAGCCTCCACTAAATCGGGCTTTTCTAACCAGGTGGCTCCCAGGGCGAGAAAGTAAGCTGGGTCATTAGGGTTGAGCTTGATAGCTGACAGCAAAGCGCCGTTGGCCTCCTCATAAAGGCGAGCACTCAAAGCGACAAGAGCAAACCGGTACAGGGTATCGGGTGATGTTGCCACCATCTTTCTGGCGCGCGCCCGATAAAGCGAAGCCCTTTCGGCCTCTCCCTTAAATTGTGAGACCTGTGCCAAACCAAGGACCGCATCAGTGTCGTCACTCTGCTGTTCAAGCGCGAGTTGATAACGCGCTTCGGCGCTGGCCGCGTTTCCCTTCTTGAAATAGGCATCCCCGAGCAGGACTAGTAATCTGACCGAAAGCGGCTGCGACTGTTCCGCTTGCTCGAGAGTTTTGATTCCTTCGTCGATCTCTCCCTGCGCTAGTAAGAGCCTCGCGAGCCTATCGAGTGCTTCGCCATTCTTCTGATCCAGCAGAAGCACCTGTCTCAACTCAAAGACTGTGTTTTTTGGCTGGCCCATGAGCGTGTAAAGGTGGGCCAAATTCATATGTGCGCCAATGTACTGATTGTCGCCGCTGACGGCGCGCAAAAAGAGAGTTTCGGCATCACGGAGCCGGCCTTGCTTAGCGCGAATCGTGCCAAGCAAATTGAGGGCTGCTGGTTCGTTTGGCGCCACTCTCAAGATAGAGGAGATTTCTTTTTCAGCATCAGTCGTCCGATTGTCTGCAATCAGCGCCGCTGCATGCTCTAGTTGTTTGAGTAGCTTGTCAGGTTGGGCCACCGCCGTTGAGGTACCGACCATGATAATCAAGACGAGTAATGCTGGTTGACTATAAAGTGCGGTGGTCTTCATGACGTCGTTCGGGTTAGTTTGGAATTTTGCCAGCTTGTTGATACAGAACCTAGCGCGGTACCGCAGTGTCAATAGTCGGGTTCTCAGCGCCAAAGGCGAGAAATGTAATAGCCTAGCTAGGGCAACGCCCTAGGTAAGGGTGCAGGAATGTCGGTAGCGCTGAAGGCGCGAAATACGGGCTCGAAAAAAACATTGATTTGCGCTGCATCCAACATCATTTAGCGCCTTCAGCGCTAAGAAGATTTCAAATACTTCCACCTGGGCCGATGGCCCAGGCTATTACATTTCGCGCCTTTGGCGCTGAGAACCCGACCCTTAACAATACCTCTACCGCGCACCGTTCTGATCACACTGATCCCACACTGTCTTACTTTACAGAAGTTATTTACTCGGAATCGTACTAAACGGCTTCTGCTCGACGGCACCTTTTCCTTCTTTGATGGTCAGTATCTTATTCGCGCTTAGGTTGGCGACCCTGTCCATTGCGCCGCTCGGCCAGCGGACTTCTATCAGATCAATCTTCGTTCGTTTCTCCAGCCCGAAGTGCAGCCGCAGATCGTTCTGCGAGATGTAAGTTCCACCACTGTAGACCTCTTCCACCTGCTTTAGATCGCCGGAGACGATGCTTACTCGCGCGCCGATGCCATTACGATTGCTCTTTACGCCGACAGTCTTAATCAGAATGGAATTGCTTGCGTTTCCACCGTCGTTCCGCAGCAATTGTGCAGCGCCGTCCAGATTATTGATGATTACGTCGACGTCGCCGTCATTATCGATATCGCCAAACGCAGCTCCACGACCGGTCCGCTTTTCTGCGAAGGGGGTGCCAAGCTGGGCGCCTACCTCGGAAAAAGTCCCGTCGCGATTGTTGTGGTGCATGAGATTGCGCTGCTTGTAGGTAGGCAACTGCGGATAGACGTGACCGTTAACGACCAGCAGATCAACCCACCCGTCGTTGTCATAATCAAAAAACTTGGTTCCCCAACCGACGTAGGGAAGACTTACAGCTGCCACCTTAGCCGCGTAAGACACATCCGTAAAAGAACCCCGCCCCTCGTTGTGGTAGAGGGTGTTGTACTCATCATCGAAATTAGTGATAAACAGATCCAGCCTGCCATCATGATCGTAGTCACCGAGCGTAACACCCATGCTTCCCTGCTCGCTGCCATTTTCGTTAACTGCTACCCCTGCCGTAAACCCAATCTCCCTAAAGGTGCCATCGCCATTGTTGTGGTATAAGAAATTCGGCGTCGAGTCGTTGGCAACAAAGATGTCGACCCATCCATCGTCATCAAAATCGCTGCAGATAACGCCGAGCCCGTAGTAGCCGCTGGGGTCAGAGACGCCCGCTTTCTTCGAGACGTCCGCGAAGGTACCATCACCGTTGTTGCGATAGAGAGAGTCGCCCGCGCCTGGTAAGCCTCTGGGCCCGCATTGCACTGAAACTCCTTTGTACTGGCAGGTGCGTGCCTTTCCAAATTCCGGCAGATGATCGATATCAAACGCCACATAGTTGGAGACAAACAGGTCCAACCTGCCGTCGTTATCGAAATCGACAAAAGCCGCACCGGTAGACCAGCGCGGATCGCCCACGCCCGCGCCTTCCGTCACATCTTTGAATGATCCATTGCCATTATTCTTGAAGAGTCGGTTTTTCCCGAGGCAGGTGACGTAAAAGTCGTCAAAACCATCATTGTTATAATCACCGACGGCGGCGCCCATCCCCCAGCCAATATCACTCACGCCAGCCTGGACCGCAACGTCCGTAAAGGTACCATCACCGTTGTTACGATAAAGCGCACTTTTGGTCTTCTGATTGGCTTTGACCAGATCTACCGTCAGCGAGTTGACAAAGTAAATGTCGAGATAGCCATCGTTATCGTAATCAAATAAGGCGGCCCCGCCACTCATTGATTCGACGATGTACCTCTTTTCTGGCGAGGCGACATGGTTGAAGGTGATTCGCGCCTGTTGGGTAATATCGGTAAAGCGCACGCTGCGGGTCTGAGCATCAATAATTTGATAACAGAGCGGTAGCAGTAGAGTGACCAAAGTCACCATTAGCCAGACTCTTCGCAAGGACAACCTGGATACCTCTCTAAACCTTAAGGATTCGTTTGACTTCGCTCTCTGTCCTTCAACTTCCTGTAGATCTCCAGCTGATTTTCACCTTCAGGTTTACGCCCGGCAGCGAGATAAGCCCGGCCGAGTTGATAACGAATAAACGACTCTTCCGGCTTGAGCTTTATCGCGGCTTCCAGATTGTCAACTGCCGCCTGGATCTCTCCCTTTTGCAGCAAGGCCTTGCCTAATTCGTAATGAGCCTCAGCGTAATCAGGCTTCAATTGGATAACTTCGCGCATCAACTTGATGCCTTGTTCAGATTTCTGATTCGCTAGCAGCACGAAAGCCAAATGATACCTGGCTCGAACATCTTTGGGGTTCAGAACCAATTCATTTTCCAACTCCTGCTCTGCCCGATCGAGTTTACCTAGCTTCAGGTAAATCAACCCAGAATGGTAATGGGCCAGCGGCGTCTTACTGTCCAACGACAAAGCGCTCTTCAATTCGTCAAGTGCTTTGGTTGTGTCACCCTGGTCGTAAAAAGCCTGGCCAAGCAGCATATGTACCTGAGGACTATTGCCGCGCTCCAGCATCTGTTTGATCACTCGATCAGCCTCATCCTTTTTTCCCTGCTTCATCAGAGCGATCGCCAGCGGATAATGGAGACCGGCTTCGTCGGGATTATTAGCCAGAACTCTGCCTAGTAGTTCAGACGCTTTTGCATAGTTGTCTACCATGAAATAGCTCATTCCCAACAATTGACTGGCAGCGGTATTAGTTGCGTACTTAGACAACTCTTTTTCGAGAGGCGGAATAGCTTCATTAAATTGTTCCGACTTAAAGCAGGCCAGGCCCCAGTTGAAGTTAAGCCCCTCCAGTTCGGGATCCCACTTTGCGGCCGAGGCGAACTCCTCTACGGCTTTGCGAAAATTCTCGCGCTGCGCCTGCAACATACCAAGATTGTTGTGAGCGCCAGCCACTACTTTGGTGTAGTAAGCTTCGCTAGTATTAAGGTCTCGCCTGGTTTTTTCATCCAGCGCTGTAGTGATGGCGACAACACCTCCGGCGGAAGTAATCGCCGGCGCCGTATTGTTCTGCTCGCTCAAGCTCGTTGCATTAAGGTAAGCCGTAGCTCGCTCTTCATCTCTCTTAAAGCTCTCAGACTTCAGTTGCGCTGCCAGCTGCAGCTCTCTGTTTCCCTCCTCAATCTGACCAACTTTCAGCAGTGATTGACCCAGGCGATAATGCGCTGAAGTTACTTGATAATCATTGTGACTTAATTGGGGATTGAGAGCGATGCTCTTTCTGAGCACCTCAATTGCCTGCTCGTGGCCCCCTTGCGACTGATACGCCTGGCCCAGATGAAAGTACGGATCCGGGTTGTTGGGTTGAATTCGTGAGGCCTTTTGCAGAAACCTTATCGCCGGATCCCATTCCCTTTCGATCGCGTATATCACGCCCAGATAGTAATTGGCAAAAAACTCATCGGGATTTGCGGCCAACTCGATCTTAAACTCTTCGCGCGCATCGTTAAGGCGAGCTGTTCCGTCTTTCAACAAATAGGTGAGCCCCAGATAGTAATGGGCGCGCGGAAAACGAGGATCCAGCGCTACAGCCCGCTTGAACTCCTCAATTGCTTCAGGCAGGAATCCAGTCTCTCTATAGGCACGACCAAAGATGATACGCAACTGCGGGCGGTCGCCGAACTGTTTGAGTATGCGATCGTAGATCCGCTTTGCAGGAATAAATTGGCGCTGTTTAAGGTAGCCTAAGCCCAATGTGTAAGCTACATCATGATCGTTAGGCGCAAGCTTCAGCGCAGCTTCGAGCTCGGTGGTTGCGGCGGGAAAATCGCCGAGCATGAAATAGGTCTTGCCCAGCATGTGATGTCCGCCGGTGCTTTCAGGATTAAGCGCCACAACTTTCCGCACGGGGGCGAAGGCTTTCTGGTACTGTCCGGCGTCGAAATATGCAATTGCTAAGTCCAGGAGCACCTCCTGAGAATCAGGAGCGCGACTGGCGGCAGACTCCAGTATGGTGATTGCTTCTTGATACTGCTTACGCGCGGAGTAGATTTTTCCCAGCCTGCCGTATGCTTCAGCCAGAATGGCCGCAAATTCAGATTCCGCGCCCGCCAGATTCCCCGCGAGTCTGTGAGCTTCGGCGGCCTGATAATGTTGGCGAATTGAATCTTGAGGCGATTGAAAGACTACGAGCAGAACCAGCAACGGGAAAATCGTAGAACGTAGATACATCTTTACCTGGCTTAGTTCCTAATAATCAGTCCCTAATAAGACCAGACGGAGGGCCTTAGTACTAAAGCCCTCCGTCATTTTATTCAGCTCGGCTGAATATATCAGAAAGTGAACTTAAACCCGAACTGGATCTCCCTTGGGCCAGCATCCCGGTTGAACCGGCCAAAATTGCCAGAAAGGCCCGATGCCGCACGGTTGCCAAAACCCAGGTCTGCGGTCTCTAACGAAACATAGTTCACTTTGTTAAAGACATTGAAGATCTCGGTGCGGAACTGAAAACCGTAGCGTTCTCCAATTCTCCAGTTTTTGTTCACCGAGAAATCAAAGTTCTTGCGGGACGGCATTCTTATGACGCCGCGACCCAGGGAGCCGAATGTACCCACCGCCGGCCGGCTGAATGCTGCCGGGTTTAGATAGTTAATACCGTTGTTAAGGTAAATAGGTACTCCTGGGACGAGGTTGGGCCGCTGCGTAGACTGTGCTTCCAGTCCCGCGGTGTTGGAGCCAGCAGTTACGTCGATGGGCGTTCCGCCCAGGTAGGTGGCGATCCCATTGAGTTGCCAGTCTCCCAAAATGTGATTTGCCACTGAGCCCCATTTGCTAAACGAAGGTAGTACGTACACCAGGTTGGCAATCAGGGTGTGGCGGCGGTCGAGATCCGCATCTCCCCTGTCGAGATTATAGTTAAAGGGGTCAGTTGTCGCGCTTTGAAAGGACGTCACCGGAACGTTTGAGATTGTATGTCCCCAGGTGTAAGCAACCTGGTAGGCCAGCCTATCAGTGAACCGCCGGTTGAGCCACAATTGCATAGAATGGTGACTCGAATCTCCCGTAGATTCACTCATCGTAAGATCGCCGAGCCCCCTTAATCGGCGATTTGCGGCCACGTAAGCTCCTGTATCGGCACCGGCTCTATACAGCGCAGCCAGCCCAGGGCGCGCACTGGGAACGATGTCGTTGTAGTTAACGCCACGCCGCCATAAATGTAATCCACGGTTACCCACGTATGAGGCTTCCAGCACCGTATTCTTTATCACCTCATGTGACACAGTCAGGTTCCATTGGTAGCTCTCTGGTGGACGGAAGTTTTCGGAGACAGCATTGCCAATGCTGGTGCTTGAAGCCGTAGCCTTCAGGGCAGCAACATTAGGAATCGTATCCAGGCTACGGAACACCGGATTACTGGCTAGATTCGCACTACCATTATGCCAACCATACCCAGCCGTCTGCGTCCAGGGAGCGTTGCCGGCCATGCGAAGAACATCTTCAATAACGTTTGAACGACCTATATAGCGTCCAAAACCCATGCGAAGGGCGGTCTTGCCGTCACCTTTAACATCCCACGCCAAGCCCACGCGTGGCTGGAAACCGCCGTTGTAAGTATTCACCAGGGCGCGTGGTAACCCGGAACTGCCGAGCTGATCGGCCCGCACCAGGCCACTGAGCGGATTGGTGCCGTTGTACAGCCTCGGGACAAAGTTGCTGATGCGATTGTCGGCAGCCCAACCCGGTTTTAACTGGGACCACCGCAGCCCCAGGGTAAGCGTAACTCGCGGCCGGATCTTCCAGGTGTCGTTCCCATAAAACTCCAGGTCACGCCAGCGTCCCTGTGTATATTCAGCATGGTCCCACTCAAAATAACAGCCAAGCGGCAGATCTTTTACCAGCAGCTCCGCGATGGCATTCCCAGTGCGGTCGTTGGTCTGACAGATTTGGTAGGCTGAATTTGGTCCACCGGCTTGCTCATTCTTTCTGTTATTACTGAAGACAACGCCAAACTTAGTGTCATGAGAGCCCATGACCTTCGAAAGGTCATCCTTCCAGATAAAAAGATCTTCCTCATTAACCCACGGCGCCTGGTGCCACAGAGCCGGATAACCGCCAGCTCCCCAAAGCGTTGGCAATCCGAAACCTTCCGGCCGCGGGTAAACCGTGGGAAACTTAGCGGCTATATCGTCATTAAGAGCACTTGTAGCGCCACTGGTGCTAATGAAAATAGTGTTACCCGCGCGCGAGAACGTAAACTCGTTAACTGTCGTCGATGACAGTGTATTCGTGACCCTCACCGCGAAGCTGTGGCTCGGCTGATCCCAGTCAGAGCTCAACGTGGGGAAGGGGCTATCACCCCAAAAGTTGCCCGAAGCTTCGCCATGCACCCATTTCTCATTGATATAACGCGCCATCACGTTCATGTTACTGGTAATGTTTACATCACCACGGATACTATCTTGACGTGTATTAACGGGTTGGGTAGGGGCATCAACCCATCGGCCAGTTCCACTATTGGAGTCAGGGAAAACCTTCAGTATCGCAAGGCCCGCCGGACTAAGCCGGTTGGTTGGGATCCTGTTCCCCGGGAACGGAAGACCAGTGAGCGGATCACGCGGTATCGGACCAGTAAGCGCTCCGCTGAAATCCCCCACCTTCTCAGCCGCAGTTGGCACCGTTTGTTGCGGCAGCGTCGTACCGCGTTTCTCACGCCGCCACTCCTGGCTCCAGAAGAAGAAGGCTCTATTTTTTACGATCGGTCCGTTGAAGTTGAATCCGAAGTTTTTGTATTTCAACTCACCTTTATGGATCGTCTCGCCCTTCGCATTTTTCGCTGGGTTCGCATTCAGAAAAGCGTCAGCGGCATTCAGCGAATGGTCGCGCAGAAAATAGAAGCCGGCACCGTGAAACTCGTTGCCGCCACCCTTCGTGATCAGATTAATGACGGCGCCTTGCGCCTGACCATACTCAGCACTGAAGCTATTGCGCTCCACGCGGAACTCCGCGATTGAGTCGATCGACGGAAAGACAAGGAGAGTGGCATTTGAACCTACGTCCATGTTGTTGACGCCGTCAATGGTCCACAAGTTTGCATTGGATTGGTTACCATTGACCGACATGTCAACGTTTGAGTCCAGTCCCGTACCTCGTGCGGCAAAACTGCCGGCCTGCGAGACGCCTGGCACCATCAACGCCAATTGCGCGTAGTTGCGACCGTTCAAAGGAAGCTCCGTCACCTGCTTTTCAGCAATAAGGCTGCTGACATTGCCGCTGCGGGTCTCGACGGGTGCGGTGTCGCTTGTGACGTTGACGGTTTCGCTCACTTGGCCGACCTGAACGTCCAGGTTTAGGACTTTGTTCTCACTAACGTGCACTTCGACGCCCGTGGCGACCGTTGTCTTGAAACCCTGGGGCGATGTGCTTACGGTGTATACCCCTGCGGGCAAACTGGGAACGACGTAGTACCCATCGTCGTTTGCGTGAGCCGTACGCGAGGCGCCAGTGCGCTCGTCTTTGATTTCTACGTCAGCCTTTGGCACAGCAGCACCGCTTGGGTCTCGAACCGTGCCGCTCAGATTTCCTACCGTTGCTGTCTGGGCGTTCACGCCCGCGAAGACCCCAACGCCCATCAGGACCAACACCGCTTTCAGGGCAAGCTTCTTCAGCATAATAGACCTCCTAAGTTTACCAAGCTCGGGGCAAACGGTTGCCCAGGGATGCTCTCCCCGGACTCGATGCCCGTCGCGCAAATATCAAAAAATCTGTAAATCAATCTAAGCCTGAGGGACTTTGTTGCACAATCTGACAAAAGCATTTACTCCTAAGCGGGATTCTTGTCAAGAACTTTTTCTAAATTTCTGTAAAGCGTTCGTCGCAGAGCCGCCCTTTGGCCTACCTACTTTTTGTTTTGCCGACGAACCCACTCGGATGTTTCTTAGGAAACTGAAGCGAATTTGCTTGCTAAGACAAGACTGAGAGCGCCCATCAGCGTGGGCTGAGCTCCCAGGGTCGAACCGATGATAGGCGTAGAAGGCAAACCGCGACAGATGCTCTCTTCCACCGACGCTTTTAGATCCTGGGCAATGACGGGCCACGCACGCACAATGGGACCACCTACTATCACGGTTTCTGGTGCTAACCCCTGGATCAAGTTCGCGATGCCGATTCCTAAGTAACGAGCTGTCGTCTTCAAGGCGGAACGGGCCGTGGCTTCTCCTCTGAGAGCGAGATCCACTAGTTTCGTGAAATCCACATCGTTGCTTCCATTGTGGCGAGTCAGCTTCTTGTAGCGAGCCAGCGCGGCACGTTCAGAGGCAAACGCCTCCCAGCACCCGGTACTGCCCGCGGCACAAGCCACCGGTGCACCTGTGCCGATAGTCATGTGACCGAATTCGCCAGCCGTACCGCCTTTTCCTCGATAGACTTGCCCATCAAAAACAACCCCGGTTCCGAGACCTGCCTCGACCAAAACCATAATAAAGTCCCGAACCTCCCGTATTTCGGGCCTACCAAACCAAAGCTCGGCCAGGGCCGCAGCATTAGCATCGTTGTCAATAGTTACCGGCATGCCGGTGGCTTGGGTTAATGTTTCGGCAATTGGCAGATCGCGCCATTTGAAGTGGGGCGAGAATGAGCGCGTCGTCTCGGGGTCGACCCATCCAGGGAAACTGATGCCGATTCCTTCAATTGTCCCGCCATTCTTTTTTATGAGTCGGAGCGCACACTCAACAATTTTCTGCGTCTCGGTGTCCGCGTCCGGATCGGTCGAGAACTCTTCCTGGCCAAGTACTCTTCCAGCCAGATCACTGGTCGCCATGACTGTCTTAATTGTGCCAAGGTCCACACCGATTGCCACGGCGTCCGCTGTGCGCAGGGAGAGCAAATTAGGCGGGCGTCCGCCGGTAGATTCGCCGCCAACCTCTTCGATCAGGCCATGAGTTGTTAACTCATCGACAATGAGCGAAACAGTAGAGCGTTGAAGTGCGGTTTCACGTGCGATTTCCGCGCGCGAGATCGGCCCCAACTCACGAACGTAATTGAGCACGATCTGACGATTTATGTCACGAATCGTATTCGCGCGCGCAACACTGGTCTTCTTGAGATCTATTCGTCTCACGATGCGCTTAAGGTGTGAATTAGATAAGCTCCGAGGGTCTCTTAATTCGTTGCCCTAACAAAGTTATGTCGGCTCCTGCTATTAAGTAGTGCAGCGGGGCCTGACAGTCAACTCTTTTCTTGTCTTATCGGAACATTTATCCAAACGTACCGGCCTATCCAGGACCCGTGATCTAGAGTGAGCCCCAAATAAACGACAGAGAATCGCGGACTGAGGCCCTACCTCAACGGTGTTGGAAACGAGATATGAACTGACCCTACTCCGGCAGAGGATTTGGGCTGGGAGTGCGCGAAAGGCAGGTCGAATGCTCGAGCGCGATCATTAGAGACACGCATCGTCAAGCAGCGGCCGCACCCGCAAATTTGCTGGTCAAAACCAGGCTCAAAGCTCCCATCAACGTCGGGTCTCCATTCAATGTAGAGCGCAGTATTCGTGCAGAAGGCACTCCTCGGCGAACACTACGCTCTATTTTTTCGGTGAGAGCTTTTTCAATCAACGGCCATGCTCGAGTTATCGCACCGCCCACTATGACAGCTTCCGGACTAAAGCCGACGACAAGATTGGAGATACCGATGGCGAGATAACGTGCCGTCTCCGTGAGAGCGGTCTTTGCTGCCTGTTCTCCTCCCAGGGCTCGGTCGATCAGAGTTTCAAAATCTGGCGCACTGCTCGCTCCGCTTAACCTCTCGTAGCGAGCGGTCGCGGCACGCTCAGAAGCGAAGGCCTCCCAGCAGTCGTCGTTACCGCATGAACACGGGACCGGTGCATTGCTGCCGACGATCATGTGACCAAATTCGCCAGCCGCTCCGCGTACTCCGCGATAAACCTGGCCATCAAAAATGATCCCAGTTCCTACTCCATCGGCGACCAGCACGAAGATGAAGTCACGCTTGTCCCTGACTTCGGGTCGTCCGAACCATAACTCAGCAAGGGCGACTGCATTGGCGTCATTGTCTATAGTAACCGGCAGCCCGGTCGCCTGAGAGATTGTTTCCCCGATCGGTAAGTCACGCCACTTAAAATAAGGAACGAAGATTACATTACCCGTTGCCGGAGTAACTAGTCCGGGAATGCTGACGCCAACCCCCTCGATTGAACTCTGGTCAGAGAATTTGTCGATGATTTCTATGATACGGTTCAACGTGCGTTCAGGATCGGGATCAGTCGGGAAGGCTTCCTGTTGGAGCACGACTCCGGCCAGATCACTACTCGCGATGGTCGTGTTGGTTGGAGTGATATTTACGCCAATGGCAATGGCTCCAACCGTGCGCAATCGCAACAACGTGGGTCGCCGACCGCCGGTTGACTTACCTTCACCGATCTCCTCGACGAGACCCTCGCCGGTCAGCGCCTCGACAATCTCGGAGATGGTAGATCGCTGCAGAGCCGTTTCGCGGGCGATAGTAGCGCGTGAGATCGGCTCCCTTTCGCGAACGTAGTTTAGTACTATCTGCCGATTGATATCGCGAATAGTGTGAAGGTTTGCGGCCTGAACTGTTCTCAGATCGATTCGTCGCACTAACTTGGCCTCTATCCTCGTGTGTGCAGAGCCTCCTAAACGAAGCCTGCCTGGTTGTTCCCTGGGAATTTAAGCACGGATTAATATTATAAAGAACATCCTCAAGTCAACGACTTCTTTTTGCGCACGGGACTCCGAGCAACCCTTAATTTGAAATTCGCTCAACTTCACTTCCCTTCTTTGATTAAATCGCGGTAGAAGTTCTGCAAAACGTAAAAAGCCTGCTTCCTTTCGCCACGACTTGAGATCAATCCTTTACGGTTATAAAAATCCTGGATGCGAGGCAGCGGTCTTCTGGGCGAGCGAAAATCAGTCAGAATCCACGGAGCCATCCCACGGAGGGTCGGAATCTTCTTCAACATCGCAAGTTGGTGTTCGTACAAATCCTTTTGGTACTCCTCCGTCCATCTCACTCCCTTGTGGCCGTGATAGCCGAAAAGGGCGTCGCCGCCGAACTCGCTGATGATCAGAGGCTTGTTGTGGTTAATCTTCCATGTCAGGCGGTCAGCCTTCTCCGGCAGTCCATCGTACCAGCCGACATATTCGTTGCAGCCGAGCACATCGAGGTATTCGCCGAGAGGGTCATCAACCACTTGCGTGTTGGGTTCAGCGTAGCGGCGCTCGTTGGCTGCGGTCAGCAAACGGGTCGGGTCCATCTTCCGCGCATGATCAATTAAGCCTTTGAGAAATTTCATACGCGCTTCACTGACCGGCGTCTCGTTCGCCACTGACCAGAGAATCACTGACGCCTTATTCTTGTCTCGGGTGATGTTTTCGGCCAGTTGGTTCCTGGCATTCTCAAAGGTTTCGGGGTTATCCCAGAGAACGGTCCAATAGACTGGAATCTCGGACCAAACCATGATCCCCATCTCGTCCGCCAGCCTGGTCATGTGTTCGTTATGCGGATAATGAGCGAGGCGAACAAAATTGCTGCCCAACTCTTTTGCCCAGGTCAGCAGCATCCGCGCGTCGTCTTCGCTGAAGGCGCGCCCGCCACGCAGAGGCGACTCCTCGTGAATGCAGATCCCGCGCAAAAAAATCGACTTCCCGTTTAAGAGGATGTCCGTCCCACGGGTTTCCAGCTCGCGGAACCCGATCCGTTCGCCGACTGAATCGGCGTCGGTCGAGACTTTGACTAAATAAAGTTTAGGTTTCTCAGGTGACCAAAGATTCAGATCGGCTTTGAAACTAATCGGTGCGTAACCATTAGCATCGGTCGTGGCCGACCGCTTAACCTTAGCTTCCGGGATTTCGACGGTGACGACTTTGCCCGAGTTCGTGCCGTTGAGTTTGATCCAGCCTGCAATCTCATCCGTTGAGCCTTTCTTTAATTGAAGAAAATAGTCCTCGATGAATGTGTCCGGTACCTCTATGAGATTCACGTCGCGCGTCAGCCCGCCGTAATTCCACCAGTCGGTATTCAGCGTGGGCACGGCGTCACGCCGGCGCTTGTTATCGACTTTAACGATGAGGAAGTTATCTTTCTCGCGAACGAGGTGTGAGATCTCAAAGTTGAACGGGGTGAAACCGCCCTCGTGTCGTCCAAGCTTCTGGCCGTTCAAGTAAACGTCTGCCAGGTAATTCGCCGCCCCGAAATGAACGAACAGGCGGGTGCGTTCCTTCTTCAGATAGTCGAAGGATTTTTTGTACCAGATCGTCCCCTCGTAAAAGAGTAATTTTTGATCTTGCGAGTTCCAGTCACCAGGCACGTCCAGCTGCGCGGAAGTGTCGAAATCATATTCGATCAAATCGCTCGGGCTTTTAGGCTTGGCGTTTTTGAAGTAACCGTTGTTGCTCGGCTGATAGCGGTAATCGTAATAGCCTGTCTCGTAAGGGTCGATGATTGTTTGCCACCGACCGTTGAGGTCTGTTGTGTGCCGTCCTTCGATGTTGGTAATCAGGACGGATTGCTGGGCCTGAACGCAGGCGATGAGCATGGAGAGAATTGCGAGAATGGCTCCAACTATTATCTTCATGCATTTAACCTCCAGGGTTTGCCGGATTATTGAACCCCTAATATGACGCCCGCCAGAAAACTCGATTCGGTGGCTGCAACTTTTGAAAAGCCACTTGCTGAAAAAGTGATAACACACTGGCTCGGAAACCGAGAGGTCGGAGCTTCAGGTCCTCTCGCCCCGACCAATCAAATCATCCGCTTGCGGCCGCCAACAGTGGCGGCCGTATTTCTGTTTCAGACCGCCGACACTATTTGCCGTCCCGACGCGTAGCAATCAGCACGAACGCCAGCGCGATCAAACCGGGGAGCGCCTGTGTAAACAGAATTGATGACTTTGCCGTGATCCCACCGAAGACACCGGCGATCACTACGCAGCACAGAAAGAAGACCTTGATGTCCCGCCGCTCTTTCCATATTCCCCAGATGAGCCCGGCGGCCAGGAAACCGTTGTACAGGCCCTGGTTCATCGCCAGCGTGGCGGATGAGGCGGAGACCTCCGAGTTCATCTCGAATATTTTTCGACCGACCGGATGGTCCCAAAAGAACATCTCGAGTATGAGGAACCCCAGGTGACAGAGCGCCACCAGGGCCGTCAACAAATTTGCGATGAGCTTCATGCGACTTTCTCCTTTGAGGGTCAAAGTATACCGGAGACTGTGGAAAAGCTATCTTGACTGTTCTACATTTGAAAATGCATCAGCACCTGCAGTCGACGAAGCTTTACTGACTTCCCTCCTCCGTGTACTCTAGCGCGCATTAGTTGGCTGCTCTGCTCCTCGCGCCGCTTTCTTCACGCCCTGAGTGAGCACGCCAATCGTTATCTTCTCAAACTAGCTGTATCGCTGACTCCCATTAGATCTTCAGCGGCAGCAAAGCCTTGGAGAATTCTTTGAGGAAACTCACCAATGCATTTAAGACTCGCCGTTTAGGTAGGGCACTTGTACAACGCGGCAAGGCGGACGAGTCCGCTTCTAAACGATGCGAGGCTGATGTAACGGCCTCATGTTTACAGATTGAGAACTCACTAAGAGAAATTAAGCTTCGTCAGGAGCGAGCGTATCCTCAGGCGCTTTTACCCGAAGGAGAAACTCATGAACAGTTCCAGTTCAGGCGTCGCGACAATACGGGAACTCACACAGCCGCACATCAACGTCACCTTTGCATTGAGCGGCAAACAAATACCGGCGGACCACGGTTACTTGCTCTACTCCGCAATCGCGCGAGCTACAGGGAGCGCAGGCGTCTCAGCTGGGAGCGCAGGCATCTTGCCTGCATCAGACAGGAGCGCAGGTATCTTGCCTGCATCGACTGGCACGAGCGTCCCGCCCGTGAGCGCCTTACATAAGACCGACTGGCTAGCCATCGAGTTGATCAGCGGCTTCCCTTCCGGCCCCGGCTTAATCGCACTCTCTGATCGCGGCGCAACTCTACATCTGCGTATTCCCGCCGAGCATTACCGCGACGTGTTGCCGCTCGCAGGAAAGCGCCTGGACATCGGCGGCCACCAGCTCCGCCTCGGCCTACCGGTCGCCCGCCCGCTCGAGCCCGCACCCTCGCTCTACGCGCGCGTCGTGACCATCAAGAAATTCACCGAACCCGAACCATTCCTCGACGCGGTGAACCGGCAACTGGATTCGCTCGGCGCGAAGGGCACAGCCGAACTGCCACGCGACGAACAAGGGCGCTACCGCCGCCGCATAGTAACCATCCACGGCAAGTCCGTCGTCGGCTTCTCCGTCGCCGTCAAAAATCAACGCCTGTCGGCATCACTGAATTCGCCTAGGATCAATCACAGAATGAAGCAAGGTACCATCCCTAGTGATCAACGCCTTTCGGCAGAAGTCGAGGCAGGCCGGAATCGCCGCAGGGTTGGAACCCGCGGAAAGCGGTGCACGTCGCCGGTGGAACCGTTCACTCATCCCGACCTGCTTGCGGCGCAGGATATCACGGTTTTCAATACCATCCCTACATATATTTTTCTTGACTTTCATCACAACCATCGTGATACTTCTCTGCTCACGGAGGTAATTGCCATGTTCGTTGACTTGTCCTTCCGAGTCATTGGAAACGAGATTCCGATAGATCACGGCTACGCGCTTTATGGCAGCCTTTCACGGTTTCAACCTTCTTTGCACCAAGCCGACTGGTTAGCGGTGCACCCGATTAATGGGCTTGTGGTTGGCAACGGTGAATTATTAATCAGCAAAGATTCGCGGTTACGCTTGCGGCTTCCGATGGAAAAACTCCCGGAAGTTATGCCCCTTGCGGGTAAACGGCTCGAAGTTGTGAGCGGAAAACGCGGCGGCCTCGTCCACATCGGCACGCCTGAAATTTATTCTCTTCGACCTTCCGAATCCCTCTACTCACATTGCGTCACGATCAAAGTCAGCGAAGTTGAAGAAGGCCGGCAAACACCTAGTCGCGAAATGCTCTTGGCGGCAGCCCGCAAGCAACTCGACGCGCGAGGCATCACGGGTGACGTGTGGGTTGATGATGAATGCGATGCGACCGGGCGCGAACGGTCTCGTCGCATCCTGCGGATCAAAGATCGTGTCATTGTCGGCTATGCCGTAACGGTGCTTAGTCTTTCGGACGAAGATTCTTTGAAACTGCAGCAGTCGGGGCTCGGAGGGCGGCAACGAATGGGTTGTGGGATATTTACGCCTGTGAAGAGAGAGGCGCAACGATCACGATGAAAAGTAGAATGCCAGGGCTAGAGCACCTACTAGCGAAATCCTATAAACGATCTGATTTCGGTGACGCGCCGCCGTCATTTTCTTTGTTGACACGACACAGCCGTGATGTTGTTGCAGCGTGTGACGCGCTGGCGGCGTCGGTCGGTCGAATTGCTCTAGCCTGCTCTGACTTGCCGGATGAAGTATTTACTGACTTTCAATTATCTTTGCGCGCCAATGGTTGGGCGCAAGATTTGGGAAAGGCAAACAGCCATTTTGTCAGAATGCTGCAGAAGGCGATGGAAAGGGATACATCGTATTCCCCTCAACTTATTCGCCATGAAACTCTCTCTGGTTTGCTACTCACGCGCGAGCCATTGCGTGAATGGTTTAGTTCTCTAGGGCGTTCAAATTCGCCTGTGCCATCGGAAATGTTGCAACTCGCGGCACTGTGGGGCGCGATGGGACATCACCGCAAATTCCATGAGGATTCAAAGTCGAACCCGGAAGCAGAGATTCTGACCGCTTATGTTACTCACCCCGATTTTAGCGCGCTGCTTAAAGAGATGGGCGATGCGTTGAACTTAGACAAGGCTTTGCTCCCCGACTTTAAGTGTGATTTGACTGTTACTGACGAAGAGCGTGAAGGCTGCGATATTGCGGCTGAAGATGAACTTGCGAGATTGCGTAGAGACTTCAAAAAATGTGCAAAACGGCTGTTTGCCGATGAACAATCGCGGCGAATGCTTGCGCTTATTAAAGGCTTCGGCATCGCCGCCGATGTTGCCGCGAGCGCGGTCGCAAAGCGTGAATCGGTGACGTTGTTAACTGATAAGCGCACAAAGGATGAACGTGAGATTGAGCCGAGTGTACGTGACTACTCGTTGACTGCGTACATCGAGAGCAGTTTTATCAACGGCAAGTTGCTCACTTCCGAGATGCTTTGGTTACTAATGATGAAGTGGGCTTGGGAGCGTTCCGAGCATTCGTCCGCAAATCATCCTGCGTCCGAGTTCCCGCCTGACGTTGAGCCGCGCCGTTTCCAAAACGAAGTTGCAACGATTGACAATGTTGACGAAGCGGCCGAATCCAAAACAACTTATTTGAAACTTGCGCAGGCGGGTTGCGGCTCCGGTAAAAGTCTCGCGGCATACATGTGGGCACGCGCGTGGAGCGAAAAGCTCGTCGCCCCGAATCGCGCCGACCCTCGCCCCTTCCGCCTCTTCTTCCTGCTACCGACGACCGGAACGGCGACCGAGCAATTTAAAGATTACGCGCTCGAATCAGGCATTGATGACGTGACCTTGACTCACTCGCGGGCGACGATTGACTTGGACGCAATGACCGAGACCGCCGCGCAGGAAGAGGCTGATGATAACGAGACGGATGCGCCGAAAGCCGCTCGCGCAGCATTGAAGGCTAAGCAAGACAAAATCGCCGCGCTCGAATTGTGGAGGACACCGCTTGTCGTCGGCACTGCTGACACGGTGCTTGGCTTAATGGCAAATTCGCGGCGGGCCGTGTGCAGTCTTCCGGCAATCATGAGTAGCGCGATTGTCTTCGATGAAATTCACGCCTTCGACGAACAGATGTTCGGGCATCTGCTCATCTTCCTCAAGAACTTTCCGCGCCTGCCAGTGTTATTGATGACTGCCTCGCTGCCAGAAGTTCGGCGGCATGCGATTCAACAGGTGCGCAATGACTTAGTCCTCGTTCCTGGCCCGCCTGAGTTCGAGATGCTGCCACGGTATCTAATTCATAACACGGCGTCCGATGCCGAAGTATGGGAAGCCGTTGTTGAATGCGTCAGGAAGCGGGAGAAAGTGTTGTGGGTGCGTAACCGAGTCGAGTGGGCGAACAAAACTTACCATGAATGTCACAGACTATACGTCGAAGAGCACGGAGCGTATGTTGACGTTTATCATGCTCGTTTTCGCTATATGGATCGCGCCGAACGTCATCGCCGCGTCATTAAAAACTTCAAACCGGACAAGATTAAGAGCGACTCTGAAAATGAAGGCAGTGCTGCTGCGAATCAGATTTCATGCTGCCCGCCGAAACTAGACCGCCGTCAATCTGCTTCGAGAGCGGCGATCCTTGTCGCAACGCAGGTTGCTGAAATGTCGCTTGACCTTTCCGCCGATCTGCTCATCACAGACGACGCTCCTGTTCCGTCTTTGATTCAACGCATGGGCAGACTCAACCGCCGCTCGACGCCGAAAAACCCGTTGCCTCCTCGGTGGGCGTATGTGCGACCGATTGCCGCGAACGCGGAAAAGCCTTACGAGAAGCGCGATTACAAGCAAACAGCGATATGGCTGAGTAAGCTTGCCGAAAAAGGCGATGAGTTGAGTCAGAAGGATTTGTCCGAAGCCTTCGCGCAATGTGCTGTTGATGAGCATGGCATGCCCCGCAATACAGAAGAGATTGATATCGCGGAAGCCGAAGAGAATGCGATTTTCTTCTCCGGTCTGTGGCAGACGAAAATCGGTCAAACGCGCGGCGCGGGCTACACGGTAAACGCGATTTGGGAGCCTGATCTTAAGAAATGGAAGAGGCAGCAACCGGGCAAAAAGCCGACAAGCGACTGGCTACGCAAGCATGAATTTTCGATTACTTACAAAGACGCGGTGCGGCGTTGGAAGCCCGTCGGCGGAGTCCTCATAGCGCCGGAAGAAGAAGTCAAATATGACTATGATGAAAAAAGCGGCGACGGGACGGGGGCAGAATGGAGATGAGTGATTTAACCGCTGAGCGAAGCATCGACTACCGATTGACTAATCCGGGTTACACGATTTATCACCGTGCGGCGCTCGGCGGACTCGCCGCCACCGTGCGTGCATGGGATGAGGGAGAAGATAAAGACAAGCCCGAAGGTATCGCCGCCGAGCTACACGCTGACCACGTGCGATTGTCCTGGAAAAACATCACCGAACAGGAAGCATTGCGTCGCATCCTCGATGCGTCCTTCAAGCTCACTAGTCCAGATAAACCACATGGCGGGAAACTGATTGACTTGCCCGGGCACGGAATCAAAGGCGATGACGACTTACGGTTAGCGATTCATACCGGACTGTTGGGAACATTTTTACAGCACAATAAAATGCGGCCAGGCGAAAAGGAACCACGCCGTATGACGCTCTCTTCATCGGACAACCCTGAAGAATCCGCGCTGTTCACTTACAAAGCCGTTGACTCTTATGCACACCAGAGAGCGCAAGGTACGGGGCTGCTTGATGAAAAACTGAAAGGCGCGTTTCCCGCTCGTGCTGCAATACCGCAATCGGTCGTGCCTGGTGCGATGTCCGGTGCAAGCGAATTAGAAGCCTCGCCTGAAGAAGCAGTTTTGTTATTGTTCCTGATGGTTGGTTGTGCTGTGTTTCTGTTGCGTCCGCGTGAGAATAAGGAACGAGCGCGGTATTGCATCGTCGTACCGGACGTGGTTGATCTCGACGCTTTCGCCGATGAGTTGCGCCACGTTGCCAGTATGGGTAGAGAGGTACAAGGTAAGCGATTTAAGAATACTTACCTCAATCGCGTAGTTGGTGGAGCAGAGGAAGCGGCATTAAATTTTCTGATTGACATGGAAGCCGGACGAGTTGCGAAAAAGCGTCACGGCATCGCCGGATGCGTCGCAATTGCGATGGGCAAGGTCGCGTGGGATGCGAATCAAATTAACCGGAGCGTGATCGTCAAAGTCGGCGGAGAGTATGGCGAGATAGAAGTGTTTAGAGCCGCGAAAAGGGAGTTGGGCGGAAGCAGAACAATTAAGCTGAAGAGCGGCGAAGGTTTCGCCGTACCGATGAGTCCGATACCCGAGTTGGCCGCCGCAAACTTAGCAAGGGGGCATCACTGGTACGAAAACTTCTCGGCACTGGTGAGCGACAAAGACGGTCTCAAGAGTATGCGCTTCGCGCGAAAGGGGTTGATAGCAATGAGTAAAGCGATTAAAGACGTGGAAGATCAAGCGATCATCCGCACGTTTCATAAAGCATGGGAAATGAAATACGGACAACTGTCTAAGCGCGCCAGCGATCTTCACAACGCTAGTCCGAACAGCAAACAAAAAGAGATATTCGGCAGGCTATCGGAAGTCGAGCGCGAAAAAGTGCGCAACGCGATTTTACGCACAAAAACCTCCGAGAAGCTAGGAGCTTGGTTCTTGGGCTTTTGCGCTGATGCGACCAAGGGCGCATCTATCAAGCCGTTGCGTGATGCAGATGAAGCGCGGCGCGTGCGCGAATTCATCTTTAATCCGCGCAACTTTGAACGATTTCAAAACTTGTGTCTGTTCTCGCTGGTCAGTTACGCGGGCAAATATGCGGACACAGACGAGGGCAACAAAGAAGGAGACGAATAACGATGGCAACACATTACCTTTACGGCACGATTCTAACGGGTGAAGCGGTTGCGGCAAATAATCGCGGCGACAACATCGGCAACACCTCAACCCTGCAAAAAGTTTTTCACCAGGACGATTTACACACAAGCGTCTCCGCCGAAGCGATTAGATTTGCGATTCGCTATCGCTTTCAACTTGAGGGCTTGAACCTTAATCGCACTTACAACCCGGAGACAGCCAAAGTTGGGTATGTTGATGAGAAGCGCGCCGGTTGGAATCCACAAGGCGACGTTTTCGTTGACGATGATTTGATGGGGTTCATGGATGCCGCTGCCGCTAAAGAAGAGCAAGAGGCGCCAGCAGCAGCTGGAGCAGACGCATCAGCCGAAGTGGAAACTGCGTCTGGTAAACCAGCAAAGGGAGCGAAAAGATCGGACAAGCCAAAAAGGAAGGGGGCAACAATACGTCCCAGCCCGCTCGCCGTCGGGCGAGCCGTTTCCCTGCGCCCGTATCGCGGCGAGGTGTCTTACAACTCGACTGTGAGAAAGGAGGGTAAAGAAAAAGGCACGGCAGAAGGACTTTCACTCTACGGAGCGGAGATTCATACAACCGAATATCAATATTCGTTTGGTGTGAACATGAGCGACGTCATCAACAAGGCGAGCATTAATCACCTGATTGACGCGATCATTGACCCGCCGCCAGTCGCAGGCAATCACGCCCGCTTCGCTTATGACTTCTCGCCCGCGTCAATCGTCTTGCGCGTTACCAACGCTCACTCATCGAAAATTCAAAACTGCTTTGAGCATGACGAAACGACTCGCGGCTACACGGTTGAGAAACTGATTCAGCGCATCGAGAGCGGCGACATTCCGACTGATGAATTAATCGTCGGCGGTGAATTGACGGAGACGCCGGAGGGAGATGC
>JBPCKD010000205.1:0-51591 GCA_051004635.1 Pyrinomonadaceae bacterium | reverse complement strand
GTGACAGGTCACCGCACTCCAAGTGGTTTAACACTAAGCTGCGCCCATGCAACCATTATGCTGTCAAAACCGTACTAGGTGAGCCTTGAAATTCATTGAAACGCTAAAACTCGCCGTCGCGGCAATCTGGGCACACAAGCTCCGCTCGGCGCTAACACTGCTCGGTATGATTATCGGGGTCATGGCAGTAGTTGTGGTTTACTCCCTGATACAGGGCTTCAACACTTACGTTGACGAAAAGATTGCCGGCATCGGGGCCAAGTCTTATACGATTCAGCGGTTCAATCCGCTTGAGGATTTCAAAGATACCGACACCATCGCTGCTGCCCAACGCCGGAACAAAGACCTAACCCTCGAAGACTTTGAATATCTAAAAGAAAGAGCCACGCTCATAGGGAAGATCGGGGCGAGAGCTCGAGGTACACCATCCTTAGTTAAGCACGGCGATCAGATTCTCGAGGACGTTTTTGTCTCGGGCGCGACCGCCGCAATCGCAGACATCGAGAACCGGGACATCGCCGACGGACGGTTTATAGTTGACCCCGAAAACGATGCGGCCCAGCGAGTGGCCTATCTCGGCGCCGACGTTGCCACCAAACTTTTTCCTGTTGGTGGTCCAATAGGACAGGAGATCACCATTTCCGGGCTTCCATACCGAGTCATCGGCGTGGAAACGGCAAGGGGAACGGTCTTCGGCATCCCGCAGGATAATTTTATCCAAGTGCCGCTAAAGACCTACGCAAACAACTTTGGCGGTTTGATTCGCCAGCGTTCGCTTTACTTTGTGGCCACCTCGAAGACTGATGATCAGTTTAACGATGCAGTAGATGAGTCGCGATTCCTGATGCGGGTGCGGCGGAAGCTGGGCGCCAACGAGAAGGATAATTTTGGCATTATTACTCCCGACGCCATCACCGGACTACGCGACCGTTTATTCGGAACGATTTTCATCATTGCCATTGCGGTGCCCAGTATCGCTTTGCTGGTCGGCGCGATTGTGATCATGAACATCATGCTGGTTTCCGTTACCGAGAGAACGAAGGAAATAGGAATCAGAAAATCGCTGGGCGCGCGACAGATGGATATATTGAAGCAATTCCTGGTTGAGGCTGTAACGCTGTCAGCAATGGGCGGAGCGGTGGGCGTAATCATTGCCTGGATTATTGGTCGCGTGCTAACAGCAGTGTTCTTCCCGACGTTTCTTTCGATTGGAGCTGTGATTATCGCAGTTGGTGTTTCCATGGCGGTCGGAGTGATGGCCGGAGTGTTTCCGGCCTGGAAAGCTGCGAGGCTCGATCCAATTGAAGCGTTAAGAGCCGATTAACAGGAGCAGTCGGCAGGAGCAGGAAGGAATATAGGACCTATATGTCCTATAGGCCCTATATCTTTCCTGCCGACTGCTCCTAAACTGGCTGAGCAGCAGAAAGAGTTTTATGAAGTTAATCCGTAGCGACATTTACGAGAATTTGAGAATGGCGATGTCAACGCTGCTCGCCAACAAACTCCGTTCGTTTCTTACGGTTTTTGGCGTCGTAATCGGGGTCATCACTGTGATGTTGATCGCTTCGATCATTAGCGGTTTCGACGTCTCGTTACAGAAAGAAGTCGAGTCATTTGGCACCCGCTCGATCTTCATCAGCAAGTACAATCCTGGGATTCACGTCGGGCGGATGTCGCGCGAAGAGCGAATGCGTAAGGAGCTAACTTACGACGACGCAATCGCGCTTTCCAGTCTACCGGCAGTTGAAATATCCGTACCCTTTCTGGATATCACGAATAATTTCTTTGGCCAGAAGCTGCTGGTTTCGGGGAACGGAAAAACCACTGCCAGCGTGGCGCTGCAGGGTACCCTGCCGGAATTCGAGCGGGCCGGCACCCACATAGTTTCGGAGGGAAGATTTTTTACGCAGTCTGAGAACGACACCAAGCAGGACGTGTGCGTCATAGGTTCGAAAGTCGCTGACGATTTCTTTCGCTTCGGCTCGCCCCTGGAACAAACGATAAAAATAGGCGCTGACGACTTTCGCGTCGTAGGAGTGTTGCAGAAGCGAGAACAGTTTCTCGGTGGAGGTGGCAGCGACGATCAGAACAACGTGATCTACCTTCCCTTCACGGTCGCGAAAAAACTTAAGCCAAATGCCGACGACATCATGATTCTCGCCGTTGCCAGACCGGAAAAGATGGATGAAGCCAAAGACCAGGTACAGGACCTCCTTAGGGTAAGGCGGCAAGTGCCCTTTGCGGCGCCCGACAATTTCGGCATGCAGACTGCCGAAAGTATCATGGATAACTTTCGCTCGATCACTGCCGGACTGGTGATTGCCATGGTGGTTATTTCCTCAGTGGGCTTGATGGTGGGCGGAATCGGCGTGATGAATATCATGTTGGTATCTGTCACCGAACGCACCCGGGAGATTGGCGTTCGCAAAGCAATTGGCGCCAAACGGAGCGATATCCTGTGGCAGTTTTTGATCGAGGCGGCGACCCTCACCGGCATTGGCGGCTTGGTGGGTCTGTCGATTGGTTGGCTACTGACACTTCTGCTGCGTCTTTTGCTTCCGTCCTACGTGCCTATCTGGGCGCCGATTGGCGGCTTGGTTGCCAGCGTCGGTATTGGCCTGATCTTTGGAATTTGGCCCGCCTGGAAGGCCGCGCGTCTCGATCCGATTGAATCTTTGAGATACGAGTAGTTCTTTAACGCAAACTGACAGTTTGCTTTACGAAGCACTAGGACATAAAGCTCGGGAACAGCATAGCCAGGATTATTCCCAGAATCAGCACCAATACCCAAAGGGTTATTGACACTCCCCACGCGGCACTTGGACTGACCTTTGTACCCGCATTGGCTAACCCTTTGGCCCGTAGCCACAGTCCGTAAAAAGACAAAACGCCAATGGAGGAGCCTAGTACGTAGAGCACGGGATGTTCTGCCGGCGAGAACAGCACACCCAAATTGTCCTGAACGAGTGTCTGCGCACCCAGCAGTGGATGAATGTCATCCGGATCCTTGATGAAGAGAAGGACCAAACTCAATAGTTTAGTAATGACTTCGATAGGCAAGTAGGCATAGAGCATTGCGGCGAATGCCTGCCAAAAATTGATTCGCCCTCCGAACGCAAGCACCCCCAAAAAACAAATCGTCGCAATAAAGCAGGAAAAAACGAAAATGCCGACAAAGCTTTTTGCTGCCGTTTGGACTCTCTGGATTGGCTGTTTTGCCTGCTGCAGAGCTTCCGCCTTCGCTTCTTCCATCGCCTCGGGAGGAGGCTTTATTGGACTCTCGGCCAGTTTCTCGAAAGTGTACTCGACGATTCGTTCAGGGGTCAGTCGTTGCACGAAGGCTGTGGAGTAAACAACATTGGTTGTGCCAATCACCAAAAAGGCCGCGAGCCAATACGGGTGATACCTTAGGTTCCTAAAGACTCGAGTGGGCTCATAGAAAATTCCGAGTACTTTTTGGAGTCCCGACATCGGGGGTTCCTCGTCCCCTTTAGTCTGCGGCAAGGGAATAAAGCTCAATGCAAAAAGCAGTATTCCCCAAAAGGCGAAGGCGACCCCTGTACCAATTCCACCGGGCAAAAATTTCAGGATGCCCGCAACCACGAGAAGTAACCCAACAACGAATAGTCCGATGGCAACAGGGCGCAACTTGGTGGGTCGAGGTCCTCTCACCTGCTCGACGGGCGGGGGTGGCGGCGGGGGTGCTTGAAAATCCTGGATATTCGGATCACTCATTTGCTTATCCTCCTGTTGATAAGAGGACGGGGAGAAAGCTTCCGTCCGGTGGGGTAGCCCATCTAGCGCGGGCGTGATTGGAAAAACTTGATACGTTCGGATCGACTGCGATGTTTCATTATGGATAATGATTGGCGCGCAGGGGTCAACTCAAGAAGTTCAGAGTCCAGGCTTTAGCTTGCCGCGTCCAAAACAGCAACCTGAACGTTTACTACCCCACGCGGGCTACCCGGGTGGGGACCCCGGGGTTGGACTCTGAACTCCTGGCCTCGGCCCATCCCGGCACGCGAATGCAGGCGACTGTATGAGCGGGTGAAACTTCGCGCAGCTCTGGATCAATCCGCGCACACTCGTCAATAGCTATTGGGCACCGTGTGCGAAAGCGGCAGCCCGATGGTGGATTGATGGGGGTCGGCACATCGCCCTGCAACACGATCCGTTCGCGCTTGTGCCTGGGATCTGGAACTGGAATGGCCGATAGAAGGGCTTTCGTGTAAGGATGCAACGGATTTGCGTAAAGCTCCGCGGCGGTTGCCACCTCGACAATCCGTCCCAGATACATTACGGCGACGCGATTGGAGATGTGCTCCACAACCGCCAACCCGTGGGAAATGAAAAGGTATGCAAGCCCAAACTCGTTCTGCAAATCCTGCAACAGATTGACCACCTGCGCCTGCACGGAAACATCCAGAGCTGAAACCGGCTCGTCTGCAACGATGAGTTTTGGATTGAGCGCGAGCGTCCGAGCTACACCGATGCGTTGCCGCTGTCCGCCGGAAAATTCGTGCGAGTAACGATTGCGATAGTCCGGATCGAGCCCAACTCTTTTCAGCAGCTCCGCCACGCGATCGAGCCTTTCCTTCCGGTTGCCCACCTTATGAATGACCAACGGCTCACCCACGATATCGCCCACCTTCATCCGGGGATTCAAGGATGCGTAAGGATCTTGAAACACGATCTGCATCTCGCGGCGAATTTCGCGCAATTCACTTTTCCCCAACGACAATACATCGCGTCCTTCAAACTCAATCCTGCCCGCCGTAGGCTCAATCAGCCGCAACAGACAACGGCCGACAGTTGACTTGCCGCAACCTGACTCGCCAACCAGGCCCAGTGTTTCACCGCGGAAGATTTCAAAAGACACCCCGTCAACCGCGCGCACGACATCGTCGCTGCCTTCGACAGCAAAATGCTTCACCAGACCGCGCACATTGACGAGTTCTTTATTCGTGGTCATCTAAATCGGAGATATCCACAGATTACGCAGATTCCACAGATTTTCCTCACAGCTAAACCGGAGTAATTCTTGCTTCAAAATAAATCAATTAGGCCGATGTGTTTTATCCTAATCTGCGGAATCTGCGTAATCTGTGGATGCTTTCTGATGATCCGCAGCAACAGCCGCCGCCAGATCATAAAGCACACAACGCACCTTCGCTGCTTCCAGATCGTAGAGTGGTATCTCTTCTGCCGTACACCGTGGCATACGGTGTGGACACCGTGGCGCGAAGTGGCAGCCCGGCGGCAGATCGGTCGGGCTCGGCACAGTGCCTTCAATGGTCTCGAGCCGTTCTTTCTTAACCACGTCTGCTACCGTGAGCTTAGGAACGGATCGCAACAAGCCCTCGGTGTAAGGATGCTTGGGCCGGGCAAACAATTCCTCGACCGAAGATTCTTCCACGATACGCCCTGTATACATTACCGCGACGCGATCCGCGACTTCCGCCACAACTCCCAGGTCGTGAGTGATCAGGAGCACCGCTAACTCACGATTCCTCCTTAACCCATCCAGCAACTCCAATATCTGGGCTTGTATGGTTACGTCGAGAGCGGTTGTCGGCTCGTCGGCAATAAGAAGTTTGGGATCACAGGCAAGTGCCATGGCAATCATAACGCGCTGGCGCATGCCGCCGGAGAGTTGATGCGGATAATCGTCTACTCGACGGGCGGGGTCGGGAATCGCAACCTCGCTCATCGCCTGTATAGCAGCCGCGCGCGCGGCCTTGCGTGAAAGCTTGCGATGCAGTCGCAGCGCTTCGGCAATCTGTTCACCCACGGTGAAGACCGGGTTAAGCGAGGTCATCGGATCCTGAAAGATCATGGCAATGTCGTCGCCGCGAATCTGGCGCATCTCGGCATCTGACAGTTTCAGCAGATTCTTACCGTCAAAAACGATCGCGCCGCTGACAATCTTTCCCGGCGGCGAAATCAGTCGCATGATGGAAAGCGCGGTTATTGACTTGCCGCAGCCAGACTCGCCGACAACTCCCAGGAGCTCGCCGGAATCGATATGGAAACTCACGCCATCAACCGCGCGCACGAGTCCGGCGCGTGTGGGAAAGTGTGTTTGGAGATTGGTGACTTCAAGCAGATGTGCCACTATCGTGTCTGTTTCTTCTATGGTGACCCGCTGTCGCAAGACGATTTACAACGCCCGCTCATTGCAGTAGCGAACTGCCGTTAAGCCAGAGTTGCTTTGAAGTGTCCACTGATGCTTAGGGTTCGGAGTGGCCGATGAATATGAAAGGTCGCATCGAATTCGCCCGAAAAGTCCTGCCCCCTAAGTATTCCTTTGCCTGAGGTATGCACTCGAATCGGTATGTCCTCAGGCAAAACTATGCTTGTCCCCGTTGTTATATCCCCAAGCCTTCTCTTTACTGTATCCGAACGGTTCCAACTTGCGACTCGCCGAGATGTACTCACAAGCGACCTGCCATAGCAAAACACCCCGACAGCGTGCGAACAAGCGATTCCGCGATCACTTGCTTCCTCACGTTGCGTCGGTCATGAACGTAGATCAAGATATTGGTGTCAACGGCGTTCATGCAGTTCTTCGCGGGTAAAATGTGGCGCGTTTTCTGGGATTGGATTGTCGCGCATGTTCTGGACTAACTCTTCGATGATGCGTTTGCGCTCTTCGGGATCTGTGACCAACGGCTGGAGCACATGGGGCCTTTCGATCACCAGGTCAACCGCCGAATTCTCCGGCAAGTCACAAGGCGATTGAGGAACAAATGCACCGTTCTGATAGATCGCCCTTAATCTCTGTGCCATAACTTTCTCCGTGCGAACCATTTCATACTGCCAGACCGTAGATCACTTCGCTCTCAATCGCAACCAATCTGACCAGGTCGCCTACATCGTGACCGTGTCGCGATACTTACTATATGCGAAATGGACTCAGCCCTACCGGTACCGTGGGAACAAGTTCTGGAGTGACTCCGCCCAGCTGATAAAGGATTGTGCCTCATGCGGCGGAGTCCTGTAACCCGGCCGGAAAATGAAAAGCTGATTTCCGCCGCCGTCGGTGCACGCTCCCTGACTCATCTCATAGAAAGTAAGCAGCGGGTCACCGAAAGTAGTGCGAATACCCTGCTCGTCAGTGCCCCGCAATAAATACTTACTCGAGAAAGTCGGACGATGGCCAAAGTCGATATCCTGGTAGCCAAACACCGCGATCAGCTTGTGTAGAGCATTCTCCGGACGTAACGAGAAGAAGGGAATATTGAGGTTGCGCGGCTCGAAGTAGACGACTGACTGGTAGTGTGTGTGTTGATGCTTCCCAGAGCCGACAGTATAGATGTAATCGAAGAGGGCGGCCTTAACCCCGTTCGTCTCGCCATACAGGAGGTTCTTAATCTGCTTACCATGGCCCTCGCTAAAGAGCGCAAAGTTGTCGAGATTAGGAAGGTAGTTCAGCGGCGCCTCTTCAGCAAACTGCCAGCCGAGCATCGTCGCCGACGACTTGAAGGCTTGCGTTCGCTCCCTCTCGAGCTTTTTCGCGTGCATCGCAAACAGGACTACCGCAGTTATGACCACAGCGAAAAAACCCGCGAAAGCAAGGATTGGAATCAATGGGATGAATGCGTCCATTCTTATTCTTTCGATGCGTTTTGGTCTTTGGTCTTGGGCCTTTGGTCTTTGTACTTAGAACTTTGTACTTTGCTCTTGAGTTCAACAACTACCCGAGAGACTGAGGGCAAAGCTCCAAGACCAAAGACCAAAGACCAAATTAGACTACAACCCCAGCTTATCCATCTTCGCGTTCTCATAATCGCTGTCTTCGCCGGGATAACGCAGCAGCTTGTCGAATTTTCCTGTTTCTTTGGCCAGCGCCCAGACGAGGCTTTCACCCGCTGGGACGATCTTTGGCGCCGATAGGAACACCGGATCCCCGAAAGCCTCCGCGGCATCAATCAACTTCCAGCCCTTACTCTTAAACATATCAAGCAAGTCGCCAAGAAATAGCGCGTTGAGCAGATTGTAATGCATCAGGATCGTGTGCTTAACGCTCCGGCCCAATACTTTTTGGGAGAGATCGTCGTAGTAAAGGGATCGTTCCCACATGTGGTTCAGATAGAAGTCACGATAAGGTTTCAGGTCTGCCGCCGGATCCTTAGCGAGACGTGCACTCAGACGATCGTCGACAGCCCAATCCGAGGCGTCGATGGTTACATGCCCAGTACGATAGCCATTCTGCTTCAGGAATGTTCTAACCGCGTCTCTCTTTGCCATCGTCTCGCCTTCTTTCAGGTAAGGAAAACGAAAGCTCTTCTGGAAGTGCGGAAAACTTCTAATCACTTCCTCACCCTTCAGTATGTCTTCCGTGAAGACCTCAGCGGTGACCTTGCTGCTGTTGAGATACTTATGAGAATAAGAGTGGTTCCCAATCAAATGCCCGGCTTTGTCCCACTCGCGAAGCAAGGCCTTCCCCGTCTCAGTGCCGGCATTCTTCCCCGCGACAAAGAGAGCAGCTTTCAATCTGCCATGAGATTGCAGCGCTCCCAGAATCGCCCGATTACGCTCCTCCGGAACCAGCTTCACCGACTTATTCCAGGCAAAGTCGTCCATCGTGATTGCAACCTCTGGTCGATCTCTGTTTGCAGAATCCGCACCGGAAAGTTTTGTACCTCTTAGCCCCAGCGCAATCGCGCTCATTCCGATGGTGGTCGTAAATTCTCTCCGATTCATAAAACCTTACTCCTGCGTTCAAATGATTCAGACTGTCGACTTTTCTTTATACTCACCCCAGACTTCTCGCAAACGATTGCTAATCTCGCCGACTGTTGCGTACGCCTCTACACAGTCGAGGATTTTTGGTACCAGGTTTTCGTTACCACGCGCGGCTTCTTCCAACTTCCGGAGTGCTGTTTCCGCTGCCGGCGTGTCCCTTCGGGCGCGCATCGCCCGAACGCGTTCGACTTGTTGTTGTTCGATAGCCGGATCGATACGCAGTGTCGGTACAGTCGATCCTTCTTCACTTTGAAAGCGATTCACGCCGACAACAATTGCTTCCTCGGTCTCAATCGCTCGTTGATAGCGATAAGCCGACTCCTGAATTTCCCGCTGAACGTAACCCGTCTCAATCGCACGTAGCATTCCGCCCATCGCGTCAATCCTTTCCAGGTAGTTAGATGCTCGATCCTCAATCTCATTGGTAAGCTGCTCAATCGCATAGGAACCTGCCAGCGGATCGACCGTGTCCGCAACGCCCGACTCGTGAGCAATGACCTGTTGCGTGCGCAAAGCGAGCCGGGCGGCTTGTTCCGTTGGCAATGCCAGGGCTTCGTCCATGGCGTTTGTGTGCAGCGACTGGGTTCCCCCCAACACCGCGGCCAGGGCTTGAATAGTTGTGCGCACGACATTCACCTCAGGCTGCTGCGCAGTCAGCGAAGAACCGGCCGTCTGTGTGTGAAAACGGAGCATCAATGAGCGCGGATCGCGCGCCTTGAAACGTTCGCGCATAATCCGCGCCCAGAGCCGTCGCGCGGCGCGAAACTTGCCAATCTCTTCGAGTAGGTTGTTGTGTGCATTGAAGAAGAATGAAATGCGCGGGGCAAATTCATCCACTTCCAGTCCCGCTTTAAGAGCCGCTTCGATATAAGTAATTCCGTCAGCCAGGGTGAATGCAACTTCCTGGACCGCGGTCGAACCAGCCTCGCGGATGTGATAACCACTGATCGAGATAGTGTTCCAGTTTGGCACTTCGCGCGCGCAGAAAGAGAACGTGTCAGTCACCAAACGAAGCGAGGGCGCCGGCGGATAGATATAAGTGCCGCGCGCAATGTACTCCTTGAGAATATCGTTTTGTAGGGTGCCTTTGACTTTGTCGAAGGATACGTTCTGTTTGCGGGCCACGGCCAGGTAAAGACTCAGCAGAGCCGCTGCCGTCGCGTTGATAGTCATTGAAGTGGACACACTGTCGAGCGGAATTCCATCGAAAAGTCGCAGCATGTCTTCAAGTGAATCTATCGCTACGCCGACCTTGCCGACTTCTCCGGCAGCAATTGGATCATCCGAATCCAAGCCAATCTGAGTCGGAAGATCGAATGCCACAGAGAGTCCTGTAGTTCCCTGAGCCAGAAGATACTTATATCGCGCGTTGGATTCTTCCGCGGTTGCGTAGCCGGCATATTGCCTCATGGTCCACAGGCGGCCACGATACATGTTTGGGTAAATGCCGCGCGTGAAAGGAAAGTCGCCCGGGGAGTTCAGGTCTTTGTCGTAATCGAGCGGGTCTGTATTAGACGGATTGAAGTCGGGTGGGAGGTCGATCCCGCTAGATGTCTCGAAACGCTTGCGGGGCTGGGTCTGTGACTTAGTTGGCATGATTGCTTTAGGTTTCGAGTAGCTGCATACCGCTTTGTACTAAGCACCGCGCGAAGTTCGAAAGCCTAACATAGAATAAGTCGAGATAGCACTCTAACCGCAAGGCCGCAAAGTACTGGCAAAGGTACGCTAAGTAGGCCTGCTTGCGGTCCTTTGCAGCTAGTTAGACAGACTTTGGCCCCCGGAAAGCGCCTCTGCCGCGACACGGCATCATCCTCGGTGGTGTATCGCGTCTGGCCTGTGTCACAGTGGTCCCATGAATGACGTAACAGTCAACAAGCGTGGGGCCGACCGAATTCGCCACGGTCACCTTTGGATCTACCGAAGCGATGTCCTCGACACAAAAGAGGCTAAAGGCGGCTCAGTGGTAACCGTGCGCGATCAGAACCAAAACTTCATTGGCCAGGCTTTCTACAGCGACAGCTCACAAATCGCTCTGAGGTTTCTCAGCATAACCGACGAGCCAATCGATCGTGAGTGGTGGCGACTACGAATTCGAGCTGCCTCCGCCAGGCGAGCAGGAATAGGACCGGGGACGAATGCTTACCGTTTGGTTTATTCGGAAGGTGACTTGCTGCCATCGCTGATAATCGATCGCTACGACGACATCTTCGTCCTGCAAACGCTTTCGCAGGGCACCGAAAACATTAAGTCATTGATGGTGGAGCTGCTGGCCGAAGAATTTGCTCCGCGAGCCATAATCGAACGCAACGACGTCAAGGTACGCCAGCATGAAGGACTTGAGATGACTGCGGGACTTCTCTACGGCGAAGCGCCGGAGGAGTTTGAAATACTACAGGATGGCATTCGCTTCAATGTCTCACCGCTTTCCGGCCAGAAGACCGGATCGTTTCTGGACCAACGAGAAAACCGCATCGCTGCTCGCACGGTGGCACACGGTCGCGCGCTTGATTGCTTTACGTTCTCAGGTGCGTTTGCGCTTCACCTCGCGGACGCGTGCGATAGTGTTTTAGGAATCGATATCTCGGCTGAGGCAATAAAGGCTGCGAACCAAAACGCCGAGCTAAACAACGCAGCTAATGTCGAATTCCGCGAGGCGAACGTGTTTGACGCCTTGCGTGAAATGGAGACCGCCGGCGAACGCTTCGACACCATCGTGCTCGATCCTCCGGCGTTTGCAAAGAATCGCGCAAGCGTAAAACCAGCCGCACGCGGCTATAAAGAAATAAATCTGCGAGCTATTAAGCTGCTAAATCCCGGAGGTGTGCTTATCACCTGCACCTGCTCCTATCACATGTCTGAACAGATGTTTTTGGAAATACTCGCTGAGGCGGCCAACGATGCTCATCGCAGGCTTCAGTTAGTTGAGAAGCGAACGCAGGCCAGCGATCACCCTATCCTTTTCGGAGTGCCGGAAACTTACTATTTGAAGTGTGTGATTGCGCGCGTAGTTGAATGAAGGCATTAGTTCTGGGCCACGGGACTCGACTCGAGTCGGGCCAGCCAGTTTGAATAATGCTCCTTCGCTCGGACCAACCACGTTCTGAAAGCTTTTCCATCCATGACTGCGGGGAAGCGCTTCAGAAAATCCACCAAGTCTTTCCTTATTAGGTGACTCGCGCCTTCAATCGATTTCTGTTTGACCGTCAGAGTTTTGTTCAGCTCGGTTTGTTCATCAGCCGTGAGCTTGTAACTTAAGGCCTCTACTTGCAAACGCAGCTTCGCAGGTCCGTCAACCAAATCCGAGTCTGATTGCGCCAGGGCACTCTCAAATAGCGGAAGTATTCGTCGCAATTCGATCTTGCGACCGTACTTGAGCCCCAGAAGAAAATCCCTGGGCGGCGTGCCTTCGGTCGTGCCGTCAGAAAAAAGCAAACCTGTAATAACCACTCGTTGTTCTTCCATGACAAAAGGCAAGTAGTTACCGGCCACGCCCTCGGCTCGAGTGCCCAGCGGCGTGCGCGACTCGTAAGTCTGACCAGGAAGCATCAGCGGCTTCCCTTCTGTTCCCTGAGGGACACCGCTGACTAGTGACCGATCTCCTTGCATAACCTGGAGAGACAGTGCCTCAATGCTTCTCTCCGATAAGTTTCGAACCGTGAGCTTAACAAACGGCAGCGCGGAGACCACCTGCTCAATGCCAACCACCTCAAGTGAAGGAAGTTTGTTTTCGACAGCTGGCAGATTGCTCGGCAGCGACGAAACCCGAATTACTTTTATCTCGAACGGCTCGACGCCAAAGTCTTTAGCCGCCTCAACTCTGACCTTCTCGTTTTCTCGCAGAGTGTAGGTTCCCACGGCGTCTTCTGTATCTATATGGTTGCCCCGTAAAACTGAGACGTGGACAATAACCGCTCTGCCCATTAAAACAGGAAGTACTCTAACCGCGCGTACCGGCAGTACGCCTGGCGGCAACTGCCATCCCGCTACTTTGCCAAAGCGAGCGGACCAGTTTCCAGGATTTGGCGAATCAGGCCAATAGACCGTTTGATAAGTGGGTGGAGTGGATTTCACGAACGCCATTTCCAGAACCAATCCGGTGTCAGTTGGATGTCCGACTTTCTGTTGCGGATGCGTGATACTGGAAAGTGAGATGCACAGCAGGACGGAAGCGAGGAACGTTTGCAAGCTCATATTCACAAACTCCTGACGAGTTCCGTCTTTTGAA
The DNA here is from genome assembly GCA_051004635.1 of Pyrinomonadaceae bacterium. Lineage (GTDB taxonomy): Bacteria > Acidobacteriota > Blastocatellia > Pyrinomonadales > Pyrinomonadaceae > PSRF01. Next base: position 38,618 of record JBPCKD010000205.1, on the reverse strand, counting down.
TCAGCTTGATACCGCGCCGGTTTTTATGCTTTCAGCCAAACGCTTGGCGTCCGGCAGCGCTTCGAGTGCGCGCAATACCTGCGGATCGCTATCGAGCAACACGCGCGCGCCGGCGTCGTTTGAAAAAGCGGCGGTCACAATCTCCTCGCGCAGTCGCAACTTCACAAAATCCAGTTCGGCATCGAGTTGTGCGGCAGCTAATTGCGACAACGCGTCGGTGCGCACGAAGCTGCGGAACGCTTCGACGACTTGCTCATTAATCGGATAATCGCCTGGCTTTGGATTTCGCCCATACTGAACTTTTTCGACCTTGTATGCTTCAAGCCCGGGCAAAAGGCCGGCGGCTAGTTGGCGCGTAAACTGAAAAGCCGCTTCAGCAATGCGAATCCGGACCGGCGAATAAAGAAGCGGCTTAACGTCGATGTCCGGAGTGATGCCGCCACCGCCATAGAAGACGCGACCTGCCGCAGTCTTCACCGCTGGACCACTTGGCGGATGCGGACTGGGAGATGGCTGCGTCAACGGAGACGCTGTGCTTCGCGGCGCAGGAGAGCCGGAGGATACTCGCGGTTTCTCTTCCTCTTCATGTCTCGAGTAGTAGTCGTAAAGCGAACCGCTCGAATAGTCTCGTTGCAATGATCGGCCGTAAGGGGTGTAGTAACGCGCGGTGGTAAGTGTCAGACCGGTATTGAAGGGCAATTGGAATACCTTCTGGACCAGCCCTTTTCCGAAACTCGTTTCACCAACAAGCAATCCCCGGCCATGGTCCTGGATGGCGCCGGCAACTATTTCCGACGCCGACGCCGAACCTCGATTAATCAAGACAACCAGAGGCATATCTTCCGGATCCGAGCCACTCGATTTATAAACTATGGGTTCGCTGTATTCAGTGCGGCCTTTAACTGAGACAACTTCCTGCCCGCGTGGCAGGAATTCGCTGGCGACATCGATCGCTTGATTGAGTAGCCCGCCGGGATTCCCGCGCACGTCCAGAATGAGTTGGCGCATCCCCTGGCTTTTCAGCTTTGTGATCGCCTCGCGCAGCTCCTCGTCGCTAGTGCTCTGAAAACCGCCCGTCAGACCTACATAGCCCGTTTCCTGACGGAGCATGTAAGCGTTGCGTATTGAAGGTAAGGGAACGGAATCGCGAATAATTGTGAAATAGAGAGGCGCTTCTGAGCCGGCGCGGTCGACCTTAATCGTGACTTCCTCGCCACGCCCCCCGCGAACCCTCTTGGAAACCTGCTCGCTCGACCACTCGCGCGCGTCTTTGCCATCCACTTCCAATATGCGATCTCCGTAGCGCAACCCCAATCTACCGGCCGGTGTGCCTTCCACTGCCGATTGAATGTACACACCATCGCGATGGGGCACGATGGTTACGCCAATGCCGTAAAATCTTGAGTCTTGATCTTCCTTGAGCTTCTTGAATTCGCTGTAGGGGAAATACATCGAATGGGGATCAAGGGTGGAGAGCATGCCCTGGATCGCGGCTTGAGTTGCCTTCTCATAGTCGATCTCACCGGCATAGCCATCTGAGATAGCTTCAACCGCTTCTTTGTAATCCCGCTCGATATCGTCGGCCTCGGCGTAGGAAACAACTCCCTTCTGGGGCACACTGTTGCGGAAACGTATCGAGCGGCCGATGGTGCCGCCAACGAGAGCCGTGATTAATATGACCGCGCCGCAAATAATGATGAATCGCTTACTCATAAACTCTGGTATTTGGTCCTTAGTTAACTCGACCCGCTTTTGAATAACGAGAGCCGGACAGCGGAGATTTTAACACACGCGTCCTAAATAGGTGGTCTTGCTCAAAACACGACAGACAGGAATGCCTATCCGACGGAAAGGGTCCAACTCACCGCTGTGGTATATTCGCCGCGAGATCACAGGAACGGCCCCGGATGATCATCGCCTGAGCCCGTCTGAACACAGCATGACCATGTCCCTCTCAATTGTAGTCCCCGCCTACAACGAAGGCTCGCGACTTGGCAATTCCTTGCGCACGATCGTCACTTACCTGGATGAACATGCCCCCGAAGCAGAATTGATCGTGGTGGACGATGGGTCAACCGACAAGACCGCAAACGCCGCGCGGGAGGAGTTATCCACATCCAAAACAGTACGTACTTCAGTCATTAGCTACCAATCGAACCTGGGAAAGGGCCGCGCGGTAAGATTAGGTCTCCTGGCTTCACGAGGTGATATCGCCCTATTCATGGACGCTGATCTTTCGACCCCAATTACCGAGATGCCCAAACTGATTGAGCCTATCTCCCGTGGGAAATGCGATCTCGCTTTTGGCTCAAGAGCGCTCGACCAAAGTCTGATTGGAGTTCACCAACCATGGCGGCGTGAGCAGGGCGGTCGGGTCTTCAATCTCCTCGTGCGGCTTGCCACCCGGCTTCCCTTCTGGGACACGCAATGTGGCTTCAAAGCTTTTCGCATGAGTGTGTGCCGCCCCATCATTGAAGGAGCAACCATCGATCGCTTTGGTTTTGATGTCGAGCTGCTTTATGTTGCTTACCGAGCCGGTTTGAGACTCAAGGAAGTTCCCGTGCGCTGGGACCATGCTGAAGGAAGCAAGGTCAACGTGGCGAGTGATAGTCTGAAAACGCTCAGCGAGGTCGGACGAATTCGCCAACAAGCGCGCCGCGGAGTTTATGACCGAGCCATTAAGTCTGTCCATGATACGCAGAGCGTGTAAAACAAACTGTTAGGCTTGAGCCACGTTAGAGACAACAAGTGCTTCTAATAGTACGTTGTGTGGCCACGAAACTTGAACGCAAACTAACAGTTTGCTTTACGCTTTACGAACCTTGAGACGCAAACTAGCAGTTTGCGTTACACTCAATCTATGACCGCACGTCTCAATGTCAACATCGATCACGTAGCCACCGTGCGCGAGGCACGACGCGCGCCTGAACCGAGCGTCGTTGCCGCGGCAATGCTTTGCGAGCAAGCCGGCGCCGACGGAATCACTATTCATCTTCGGGGAGATCGGCGTCACATTCAGGATGCAGATTTAAGGACCCTGCGGCAGACCGTTAACACCTACCTGAATTTGGAGATGGCGGCGACCGAAGAGATGCTGAAGGTTGCCCTTGAGACGCGCCCTGACGCGGTGAGCCTGGTTGCTGAAAACCCGAACGAAATAACCACTGAAGGCGGTCTTGACGTGACAGGCAACATGGCTATTGTGCGCGCAACGGTGGGTCGCTTGCGCCAGGCCGGAATACTTGCAAGCCTTTTCATCGATCCTGATCCAAAACAGATTGAAGCAGCCCATGACATCAGCGCGCAACAGATCGAACTGTGCACTGCGCCATATGCCGAGGCTACGCTTGGCGGACGGGGCTTTCATGGTGAAGGAGCGTTGCGCGTAGGCCAGGAATTGAGACGTCTGCGTGAAGGGGCAGCCCTGGCGACACAGTATGGATTGTTAGTCGCCGCCGGCCACGGACTGACCTACCGAAATGTGGGCGCCGTCGCCTCGTTTTCACAGATTACAGAATTCAATATCGGCCACAGCATTATTGCGCGGTCAATCTTCGTGGGTCTTGAACGGGCTGTGACGGAAATGCGCGAAGCAATTAAGGCGGGAAGTGAGTAGTTTAGAGTTCAAGCTTCGGCTTGCTGACACGGCAAAGACAATCTAAAGATTGAACTCTAAACTGCGGGCTAGCTTCTTGAGCTTCCGCCAGCCAATTGCAGGCGAACGACCGAGCGCTCCAACTTCGCTCGGGCCACTTCAAAATCCTCTTCAGTTCCATTCCAGGCATTCAACTGTTTTTCGATGTGCTCGCGCGATAAACGCGCGCGCGCGGCATCAATCTCTTCCGGACGTTCAGCGATCTCGGCTAACACGGAAACGTGATCATCTTTCACTTCGACGAAGCCGCCGGAGACGTGCAGTTGCGCAGTCTTGCCGCCGGTCGTGTACGAAAGAACGCCTGTTTGAAGTTGGGAAATCAGCGGCGTGTGTCCGGGCAGTATGCCCAACTCGCCGCCGGCGCCGGGGACAGTCACCGACTCAACCGCTTCGGAAAGCACGCGACGTTCAGGTGTTACCACTTCAAGTTGGAGTTGAGCCATGAATAAATGATGAACTCTGAACGATGAGCGATGAGCGATGAGCGATGAGCTAAGAATTAATTCATCATTCAGCGTTCATCGTTCCTAATTGTTATTGCGCAATCGTTTTGCCTTTTTCTACGGCCTCATCGATTGTGCCGACCAATAAAAAGGCCTGCTCGGGCAGATCGTCATGCTTGCCTTCGACGATCTCTCGGAAGCCCTTAATCGTGTCTTCCAGTTTGACGTATTTGCCTTCCAGTCCGGTGAACTGGGCGGCCACGAAGAACGGCTGCGAGAAGAAGCGCTGTACCTTGCGGGCCCGCGACACGATGAGCTTGTCTTCATCAGACAGCTCGTCGAGACCGAGAATCGCGATGATGTCCTGCAAGTCTTTATAACGCTGCAGCACGCGCTTCACGTCCTGCGCGGTGTTGTAATGTTCTTCGCCGATGATGCGCGGATCGAGAATGCGCGAGGAAGAGCTAAGCGGATCCACTGCCGGATAAATTCCCAATTCAACAATCTGTCGGGAAAGGGCCGTCACCGCATCGAGGTGAGCAAAGGTCGTCGCCGGTGCGGGGTCTGTATAGTCGTCGGCCGGAACGTAAACCGCCTGAATCGAAGTAATCGAACCGGTTTTGGTAGACGTAATGCGTTCCTGCATTTCGCCCATCTCTGACGCCAGGTTTGGCTGATAACCCACTGCCGAAGGCATGCGGCCGAGGAGCGCCGACACTTCCGAACCGGCTTGGGTAAAGCGGAAAATGTTATCAATGAAGAGCAGCACGTCGAGACCCTTATCGCGAAAATATTCGGCGACGGTCAGGCCGGAAAGCGCCACTCGCAAACGAGCTCCGGGCGGCTCCGTCATCTGGCCGTAGATCAGCGCCACCTTCGACTGCTCCAGCGCATTCATATCGACCTTAGTCATGTCGAATTCGCCGGTATCGTGGAAGTGTTTATTAAAGGCGTCGCCAAACTGGATGACCTGAGACTCGACCATCTCGCGCAGCAGATCGTTTCCTTCGCGGGTGCGCTCACCAACTCCAGCAAAAACCGAAAAGCCGGAACGCGCCTTCGCAATGTTGTTGATTAACTCCATTACGATGACGGTCTTGCCCACCCCAGCGCCGCCAAATAGCCCAATCTTACCGCCGCGTACGAACGGCTGAATCAGGTCAATAACCTTGATGCCCGTCTCAAACATCTGCAGCTCGGTCGACTGCTCTTCAAAGGTCGGTGCGTGACGATGAATCGGGTAACGCTCGGTGTGTTTGACGTCGCCGAGATTGTCAACCGGCTGGCCTATGACATTGAGCACCCGGCCTAAAGTTCCCTCGCCGACTGGCATCGTAATAGGACCGCCAGTGTCGATAGCCTTCATGCCACGCACCATGCCGTCAGTTGGCAACATCGAAACCGTGCGAACTCGTCCTTCGCCAAGGTGCTGCTGCACTTCGGCTATCAGGTCGACGGGTGTGGGGACGTCAAAACCCTCGGACACAATCCTGAGAGCTTGATAGATCGGCGGCAGGTGTCCCGCTTCAAACTCGACGTCAACTACCGGACCAATAATTTGCACGACGCGGCCAGACGATTGGCCATTTGTAACCGCATTTGCGCTGGACGTAGCCATACTTTCTGCTGCTCCTCTTTCGGGGCCTAATGAAGGTGAAAAAACTTGAATGATTGAAAGCCAGTCAAGATAACACAGGGTAGAAAGTTGCGCCAAGCGGCGGTCTGGAACGGATAGTGCCCGATTCAGAAGAGCAAACGATCCACTAAACCACACTAAGCAACATTAAAAACTTTTTTTCGTGAGATTTCGTGTGACTTCGTGGATCGTCCACGTGTTCTGAAAGTGGGACACTACTTCGTTTTTGGTCATTATGCGGCGGGCTCTTAGAGCTTTTCCTCAGGATCGATTCGGATCTTCATTCGTTGAAGTACCTGTACATCCTCATCGGTGAGATCCAGAGTCGCATCACCCATCTCACCTTCTTCATCGCCGGAATGAGGACGCAAGCCGATTTCCAACCGGAGGGTCAATTCCATCTCATAGCCGGCGTCTCGCAGTCGTTCGATTGCCTCAGCGACCTTGGATGAGTTTTCCACCGACTCGTTTATCGCGGTTCCAATATCGCGAACGATCTCTTTTGCGTCGTCGTCTATTTCCATGTTTCTTCGCCACATGCTACGCGAGCGAGACTAAGAGGGTCAACTACCAACTTTCCGAGTTCTGAAATCGCAGGAACGTTCCCAGGTGGGTCACCACTCCGAGTGTAGAAAGCATCGATTTTCCATATTTCATTTGACATTTCTCATTAGCCATTTGACTCGCACCGGCCAGTCCCGAAATGAAAAATGAGAACTGAAAAATGATAAATGGAAAATCCTCAGCTTAAGGGTTGAACTCTTCAACCCTCTCCATTACTCTTAACGCCTCTAAACATTTTATGTACACGACGATTGGAATACTGACAGGTGGCGGTGACGCTCCCGGGCTAAATGCGGTAATTCGAGCGGTAGTAACCACAGCAACCGGCCAATATGGCTTAAAGGTGATCGGAATTGAGGACGGCTTCGAAGGGTTGTTAGGCGAAACCCAAACACGCCCCCTTACCGCAGCCGATGTCCGCGGCTTACTACCTCGCGGCGGGACAATCTTAGGTACACGCAACCGTGGAAAATTCGTCGAGCGCACAGCTGAAGGAGTTGTTTCAAAGCCTGATGCTGTTTACAACGAAGCTCTCGGGAATATTCACCGCCTGGGCATCGACGCTCTCGTCGTGCTGGGCGGCGAAGGAACGTTGGCAATCGCCGCGGAGTTTGACCGGCTTGGTGTTCCGGTTGTCGGTGTTCCTAAAACCATTGACAATGATCTTGCCTGCACGGAACTGACGTTTGGCTTTATCACGGCGCTGGATATTGCAACAGATGCACTCGATCGCTTACACACCACAGCCGAATCACACGACCGCGTGATGATCCTGGAAGTAATGGGCAGAAACGCCGGATGGATTGCTTTGCACTCGGGACTGGCCGGCGGTGCGGATGTGATTCTGATCCCGGAAATACCTTTCACCATGAAGTCAGTAGCAGACCGAATACGCGCGCGCGACGAAGCCGGTTCGAATTTCAGTATTATCGTTGCAGCAGAAGGAGCACTTGAAACTGGGCATGAACTGATTTACCAGGACAAGGGCGACAGGCTGCACGCCCCGCGGCTTGGTGGAATCGGCGCTTACTGTCAGAAGGAACTGGAAGCGCTAAGCGGCAAAGAAACCCGCTGCGTCGTGCTGGGACATTTGCAGCGCGGTGGCAGACCCAACGCTTTCGATCGCATGCTGGCCACGAATTACGGATCGTGTGCCGTGCGAGCCCTGGTGGACGGCAAGCGTGGGGCGATGGTCGCGCTCCAGGCGGGCGACGTCATCACCGTTCCGATTAGCCAGGCAATCGCAAATATTAAGACAGTGCCGGCGGATGGCCAGCTTGTGCGCACCGCTCGCGATACAGGTATTTCCTTTGGCGCTCCCGACGAAGCGAAGTATCATCGCCAAAGTGCATAGTAGTTAGGTACTGTTTAGAAAGCGGAGTTGTCCGCCATAGGAAAGAGAAAGTCGTTGTCAGCCGACATAAAAATAAAACTTCAGACACAATTGGACGAGCTGGAATCTGAGTTACGAGTCCATCTGCCCAAGGAGATCAAGCGGGCGCTTGAATTTGGGGATCTGCGCGAAAACTCTGAATATCGCGCGGCTTTGGACCGGCAGAATGTGGTTAAAGCTCGAATCGTCGAGCTGCGTCAGCGAATCAGTGAGATCGCTTCAATTGATGTTTCGAAAATATCGCACAGCAAAGCTAGTTACGGCTCGACTTTGATCCTCTACGATGGCGAGCGTGATGAAGAGGTCACCTACCGGCTGGTCACACCAGAAGAAAGCGATCCGCAGCAGGGACTGATTTCAACTACCTCGCCCGTCGGCAAGAGTTTGATGGGCAAGGAAGAGGGCGACGAAGTTGTGGTCCGAACTCCGGCGGGCGTGCGCAACTTTGAGATCAGGCGTTTGACCACAATTCACGATGAGATTGATAAGAAGGCCTGACTGTCGCATGGCAGATCAGAAGCTGGGGATATTGGTCATATAGGTCATATAGGTCCTATTCTTCTTCTTCTTCTTGACACCCCCTTCGACGCCTCCATAAGATTCGCCGTTTGTGTATGAAAGCTGTTACGTTCAAGTCGTTTTGGGCATAATGCCCTGAGGGAGAATTCAACCGGAAGATGTTTGTGGACGGCATTGGTCGCGGGGCCCAAAGAATTATTGACGCTATGGTGCGTTGGCTTGCCTACGGTCACATTAATCCAAACTTTCTTACGGTAATCGGCGTAGCTATAAACGTTGGTTCAGGCTTGCTTTTCGGCTATGGATATTTTTTCTGGGCCGGAATCGTCCTTATCGTAGCCAATCTCTTTGACATGTTAGATGGCCAGGTAGCGCGACTTTCAGGACGTGTTACTCAGTTTGGCGGCTTTCTGGATTCATCGCTGGACCGGCTTTCGGACATGGTCGTATTCGTCGGTCTGATGGTTTTTTACGCCCGGGCTACGGAGTTCCACTCGACGCTAAATGTTTTTCTTGCCGGCGCAGGACTAATGGGGTCAGTTATGGTAAGCTACGCCAGCGCGCGGGCTGAAAGCTTGATTCCCAAGTGTGACGTGGGCTTTCTGCGCCGTCCCGAACGAGTAGTACTTTTCATAATTGGCGCCTTAAGCACTCATCCGGGTTCGACAAATTTCTTCGCTAACCGAATGCCGGCAGTCCTGTGGGTTCTTGCTGTGGGTTCTTATTGGACGTTTGCTCATCGCATGTATCACACGTGGTATGAGTTGAACAGAGCAACGACTAAACCGAGTGAAGAAGAGGCGCGACCCGCTCCTTCCGCAAACGATTCCGGGCCTGAACGACGAGCTGAGCAGCCTTTGGTACACAAAGCTGGTTAGGTGCAGCCCCCGACAACATTCAATTGATATCCGGCTGTAAGGATTAAGGAACTAAACGCTGTGACCATTTGCCCCTGCTGCGGTTTCAAATCTGAATCCATTCTGAGTCGCGTTTTGAGTGATGGCTGCCAATCGTGTGGCGCCGTTGCTGTGGGTGAGCCCCTTCCGCGTCCCGATCACCAACTCCCATCGTTTGGCCGCTCGCTCGTCCTGGCCGTAATGGGGGCGTTGATGGTTCTAATTTTTGTGACCCAGACAATCATTGCCTTGGTCCAAATCTCGCCGCGAAGCGCCCCAACTACTCTGGCACTCTCTTCGATAGTTCCACTTGATTTCTGGACCTGGGTCGCGGCTGCTGAAACTGCCGCCTGGCGTCTCAAGTGGGTGATGATCCCGTTGAGTCTGCTCGTTCTTTTCGGAAGCCGTAAACTCTATCATTCGATTCAGCAGTCACCGGTGCGGTTCTGCGCCCTGCGCTACGCTCGTCGTGGCTACCTGGCCTCAGCGGCCGTTCCTCTATTGGTTTTGATTTTGATCGGGGTCACAGTCCCGGCCCGTTTACGCCACCGGCAATGGGGCATCGCGGCTGGAATCAACGCTTCGATTTACAGAACCGATCGAGCATTGGACGAGTATCGGGAGACGTTTGGCACTCTACCCAGTGATCCCAGGGATCTCAGCCGCCTGCCTGACCCGGATGGCTCAATCGCGGCAGCATTGAAGAATCTTGATATGTCCGGCTACAGGTCCACCGGGGAATTCGCGGCGGTGCCAAACAAGAAGCCTCAGCAACTCAGAGGCCTCGTTATTCGAAATGCGTCAGTTAGTACGGGGGATGACGCGCCCAGCGAACGGCTATCGTTCACAAACTATGTGCTTCCATTGCCTGGTCCAGATAAAATCACGGGCACCGAGGATGATTTGATAGTTAAGGACGGGGTTATCTACAAGGCCTCTGAACTCCCTCGACGTGGTGTTGCGCCCGCTGCCTCCACTCAAAGCCGCAAACCATAACACTGCATAAACTTAACCTAACGATCGTTTAGACAGCGCACTTGTGCGCCCACGAGCGGCACAGGGACAGACAAGTCTGCTTTCTCAACGGAACTGCTACGGGGAGGCCTACAGCTTTCTGCTTCCTTCGTGAATTTTCGTGATTTAGTGGATCGTACTTGCTGGCTGACGAAGCGAAAGCGCTGGACCTCAAATTCGAAAACTACCTGGCAGCCCGCACATTTCCCGCCCCACTACTTTCAACGTAGTATTACCGCTTGTCAAAGCTTAATGACTCTGACTACTGGCCCCTGACCACGGACCTATGTTCCGCAAGATCCTAATTGCCAACCGCGGTGAGATTGCTGTTCGAATAATTCGCGCATGCCGCGACCTCGGTGTCTCGCCAATCGCCGTCTACTCAGAAGCGGATGCGACAGCGGTTCATGTCGGCCTGTGCGATGAAGCAGTCTGCATAGGGCCAGCTCCGTCTGTTCAGAGCTATCTCGACATCGCCGCCATCATCGACGCTGCAAAGGCAACAGGCGCCGAAGCGATTCATCCGGGGTATGGATTCCTGGCTGAGAATGCTGATTTCGCCCAGGCCGTCATGGAAGCTGGCCTGACTTTTATCGGTCCAAGCCCGGCAGCGATGAAGATTATGGGTTCGAAGACCAGCGCCCGCCGCGCTGCCGTCGACGCGGGCGTCCCCATTGTGCCCGGCACGGTTGAGCAGTTGAACTCGCTCGACGAAGCCCGGCACATCGCGGAGCAGTTTGGTTATCCCGTTATGCTGAAGGCCTCCGCGGGCGGGGGCGGCAAGGGCATGAGGCTGGTCGCGTCGATTGATGAATTACGCTCAGCTTTCGATAGCGCCAAATCCGAAGCGGCCTCGGCTTTTGGCGACTCTTCTGTCTATCTCGAAAAAGCTATTGAGCGGCCGCGACACATCGAGATTCAGGTTTTTGCCGACACTCATGGCAATGTTGTTCATCTCGGCGAACGCGAGTGTTCAATTCAGCGTCGCCATCAAAAGGTTATTGAAGAGTGTCCATCACCAATCAATGATCCGGGGCTGCGCGACCGCATGGGCGAAGCGGCCGTCAAGCTCGCGCGCGCTGTCAACTACGTGGGAGCGGGAACGGTGGAGTTTCTGGTTGCGGACGCAACTCGCGATTTTTATTTTCTCGAGATGAACACACGCTTGCAGGTGGAGCATCCCGTAACCGAGCTGGTAACCGGGAAAGATCTCGTTCGTGAGCAGATTACAGTGGCCGCCGGCGCCCAGCTCTCGTTTAAGCAGGAGGAGGTTAACTGGAACGGCCACGCCATCGAATGCCGCGTTTATGCGGAGGACCCGGACAACAGCTTCTTTCCTTCCCCGGGCAGGATCAACTATCTGAAAGTTCCGTGTGGACCCGGAATCCGAGACGACAGCGGCGTCGAAGTAAACTCGGAAGTTTCTATTTACTACGATCCGCTCATTTCAAAACTCGCGGCCTGGGGACGCTCCAGAAGCGAGAGCATCGATCGTTTGCGGCGAGCGTTGGACGAGTATGAGGTCGCCGGCATTAAGACCACGCTACCTTTCTTCCGCGAAATTGTTCGCGATGAGGAATTCAACTCCGGGCAACTTGATACGGGTTTCATCTCTCGTTTTAATGAACGCCGCAATGCGGCTCGCGTTTCCGGATCTGAAAACCGAGATCCGGAACAACAAATGCGAAATGACATCGCGCTTATCGCGGCCTCGATTCATTACGCAAAGCTGCAACGAGACGTTTCCCGAACTCCTCATGGCACGGTGGAAACCAGGTCTCGGTGGAAGATGTCGGGCCGCACGGCCCTACACGATGCTCGCGATATAACAAGTTTTCGAGGCAAAAAGTTGAACAGGTAGCGACTACTAATCTGATTCGTGATGAAGCTGAAGGCACAACTGTCTGGGAACGAACACGAAATCTCGCTGGATTTCGATAATGGAAGTGTATTCGCTGAAGTTGACGCGCGACCTTATGAAATTGAGATTCGTGAACTTGCGGACGGACAGTATTTGTTGCTCGACGGCTCGAGAATTTACAGATGCAGAGTTGAAGCCAAGCGCGATTCCCCTAACTCATTTGAAGTAGTTCTGCGAGGCCTGGCCCGCGACATAACCATAATTGACCCCAAGCGACTCCGCAGTTCCCAAACTGCCGGCGCTCACCACCCTGGCGCGGCTCAAATAATTTCACCCATGCCCGGCAAAATCGTTCGGGTGTTGGTCGAAGTCGGCGCGGAGATTGAAACAGGTGCCGGCATCATAGTTGTCGAAGCAATGAAGATGCAGAATGAGATGAAGTCGCCGAAAGCAGGTGTAGTCGTTTCGATTAACGCGGAAGCCGGCGCAACGGTAAACGCCGGCGATGTACTGGCAGTGATTGACTAAGACCAATGATCGTCTCCTTTTGGTTTGCTTCAGCGAACGAATTGAAGACGTAATTAGAATCTTTAGCGCGCATCCACTAACGAAGACAGAACGGAAAGACTATGAAGAAAATAACCGCAAGTAAACGTCGGCCAAAAAAGGCTCGCGAAATGCCGACGGAATACCGGTTTGACTACAAAGGAGCACGCCCAAATCGCTTCGTTGGACGAATTGACAGGGAGCGATTAGTGGTTCTGATCGACAAGGACGTATCGGAAGTCTTTTCAACTCCTGAGTCGGTCAATACGGCCCTTCGCGCTCTGATACGGGCGTTGCCCAAGACCGCTAAGATACGCAAGACAGCGTAAGTAATCGCTGATGCCAGGTTGCACATCGCCGGTTCCCCTCCTCAGCTTACTTTTGATTACCGCGCAAACCGTAAACGCCGGCGCATTGTTGGCAGTGATCGAATAGATCTTAGGGCCACGGAGATCTCGGGCTGTAAGTGACAAACGCATCTCCATCAAGCAGGATCATTGGATCGCCGGTTTTCGGGTGATTGCGTTTCTGCAGAGAAAAGGTGAGTGTCCCCCGCGCCCTCGAGAGGGCGGTGAGTGTGTTTCCTGAGACGCTCCACTTTCCACCGTCTGACTCCTGCGAAGCCGAGGAGGCAACCGGCCCTGATGAACTCGTCTCGCTGTAGTATTCGTAGGTGCCGTTTTCGTAGAGCGTAAAACAACTATTCGACATGCGCCCGCCGCCGCTGGAACTGACGTTGGACATATAACACCACTTGCCAAACAACTCTCGCGGGGTCGTAGCCGAAGCGCTAACCATGTTTTCTACGCCGGCGCTACCGGTGAGACGCTTGTAGGTGACTAACCTTCCGTCAACCAACACCTGAAATGTATCCCCTGAAAGTTTAAATGGAAACGTCAACGCACCCTCATTGTTGGCAAGAGTAATATTGTCGCCCTTGACGGCATAGCGGTAAGTAGCGCCGTTCAGATTGAGCGTGCCGTCGTCGTTAATCTGAACAGTTGCTTCGCTACTCTGCCAGCGTCCCACAATCCCCTGCTCTTTCGGTTTTGATTCCGGTTGTGCGCCGGCGGCGTCGGCCCGGCGTTTGCCGAAACCCTTGGTGTTGGTACTTCCGCGCACAAACGTCAACGGTTGATCCAGATTGCCTCCCGAAACGACTAACTCGTCGCCGGTGAGTTTAAAGGTGTAGTTATTGATGGTGCCTTCTTCGTTCACCGTCAGCTTGTCTCCGCGCACGTTGTATTTCACTGGGGTCCCGTCGAGCGTGCCTGTTCCGTCAGGATTGAAGGTCACGCGCATCACGAGCTCGGAATCCTTCGTCTGCCACGAGCCAACCAAGCCAGGCTGCTGAGCTGAAGCACTTGCGACGCACAAGCTAATGAGAGCGATTAGAACAGCAGACGACGAAAACAGATTTAGTGTCTTATGCATGGTGCTAGAACCTCAAATTGCAGGGGCGTTGCGGGTAACGCGGAAACTTGTAAGCCAAGTGCCGCAAGTGTGTCAATACACAATGATTGAACTTCGTATACGCGTTCGCCGTGTGCCAGGCAGGCGTTTAGAGTCCAACCTTTAGGTTGCCGCAGCCCAACACGCAAGCTAAAGCTTGGACTCTAAACACCTGAATTCGGACGATCACTTTTCCCGACAGACTAATCTGGGTTAGTGAGACGCTGCTGGCGGCGTCGCGCCATAAGAATCTCGCGGAGCGTTTGACCAATGTGCGGAGCTCAGTGAAGAATGGAATCGGTTCAAGAATTAGACGTATGCAAACTCCAACTGAAGATCAACGAATCCTGCTTTGGGACATTGACGGCACACTGATGCGCTCAACCCGTGCCGGCTCGTTTAAAGACTACACCATTCCAATGCTCGAGGAAGTTTTCGGAACCGCCGGGCGGCTGCCGGAAATGAAAGTCTCAGGGATGACCGACTTACAGATTGTTGGCGAGGCTCTGAAGCATGAAGGCTTCACGCATGAGCACATTCGCGAGCGTGTTCACGAGTTGCGCGAAAGCTACATGAAGGCAATGCACAAGTTCACCGGCAACGGCGAAGAGGTTTTTGAAGTCTTGCCCGGCGTGCGTGAAGCTTTGCAAGCAATTGCGGCTCATCCACGTTACCAATCGGCCTTACTGACCGGCAATATCGAGCCGGCTGCTTACTTGAAGATGGAGATTGGTGGGCTCGCGGATTTCTTTCCACTTCCGGGCGCTTTTGGCGACGAGTCGCACGACCGTCGCGACCTTCCGGCCCTGGCAGCCCAAAGAATCAGACGCCACCTCAATCATGACCTCGCGCCAGAACAATTCATCGTCATCGGCGACACGCCAAACGACATTGAATGTGCACGCCACTTCGGCGCCCGTTCGGTGGTAGTCGGCACTGGTAGGTTCTACTCAACCGAACAGTTGCTCGCCTGTTCACCAGATGCGTTTATTCCGAATCTAGCCGACACCCAACTCTTCCTGAAAACCCTTGCCGATCTTTAGCAGGCTGCTGAAAGAAAACAGTCAAGACGTTTAAGAGCCACAAGAACGATCCACGAAGTCACACGAAATGACGCGAAAGAAGAATTCTTCTTTGGTGTCTCTTAGTGTAGGTTCGTGGATCGTCATCCTGTTTTTGAGTAAGCAGATCGTTACAAGGGATAGTCAGCGGATAGTGCTTCGGAAAATCTGAAGCTACCAACAGCACGTCCACCGGCCGGCGGGTAGGGGGTGACGCGGTCGTAAGTGGTTGACGGTTAGAAAGGACATGCCCGCCGTCGCAGGCGCACACGTGCGCTCTAAACGGAAAAGCTTTGGCTTCTGCGCTCAAACTACTTCGCTTTGTATAAGCCAGGAAGTTGCTTGCGCAGATTCTCGACCTTGGGCAGATCGTTGATGACGATGTATGGCTCATCCGGATGATGGGCAAGGTAGTCCTGATGGTAGCTTTCAGCTTCATGAAAAGATTCAAGCGGTCCGACTTGTGTGACAATTGATCGCGGAAAGACTTTAGCCTTGTTCAACTGATCGATATAGGCCTGGGCAATGCGCTTTTGCTCTTCGGTGGAATAAAAGATGGCAGAGCGATACTGCGTACCGCGGTCGGGACCCTGGCGATTGAGTTCAGTCGGGTCATGGGCCACCGAAAAGAATACCTTGAGAAGCTGACCATAGGAGATCTGGGATGGATCGTAAGTGATTAGGACAGATTCGGCGTGGCCTGTTTGGCCACTGCTGACCTTCCCATACTGGGCCGAAGCGGCAGACCCGCCCGAATACCCCGACTTTACTTCAGCGACTCCCTTGACGTGTTCGAATACAGCTTCCACTCCCCAGAAGCAGCCTCCAGCAAGCACAGCGGTCTGTTCGCCTTTAGCGCTTGCCAGCGGTGCGTCCAGCGCAGGATCCGGAATTTTGGTAGCAGACGCAGCGACCCTATTGCAGGCCATCGATGCGCCGATGAGAAGAAGTGCCGAACCCAGGAACAGAGTGGTATACATGTTTTGCGGTCTCCTGATTGAATATACGCAATCATAGGCTAAACGGATTTGCATGCAAGTGGCGAAGAGCAAACAGCGAACAGCAGACAGCAGACGGCCAAACAGCGAACCGCGACAAACAGTAACGGTCGTCGTGAACCTGGGCGATCGTGTCGGGGAACCGCAGGGCCGGCCCACGGCAAGTCCACAAGTTGCCGATTAACGATTCCTGATTGCTGTTTGTTGTCTGCTGTCTGCTGTCTGCTGTCTGCTGTTTGCTGTTTGCTGTTTGCTGTCTTCTGTTTATTGCGCAACCTCATATTCTGGCTTCGGCACTCCCATCAACCACTTGTCGAACCAGCCAACAATGTGTTGCAAACGTTCGATGCGATGCCACGGCTGTCCGGAGCGCGACAAATCGTGCGACTCGTTGGGAAACCTCACCATCACCGTGGGTATCTTCCGATACTTGAGCGCGCGAAACATCTGTTCGCCACCGGCGCTGGTGGGCGTGCGCCAATCAGCCTCGCCCAAAATCAGCATCAGCGGCGTCGTCACTTTGTCGATATAGGTAATAGGCGAACGCCGTTTGAAGTCGGTATCTTCAAACGGAGCTCCTTTGAACCAGCTCCGCTGAAACTGTGCGAAGTCGGCCGTGTACCACCAGCTTGACCAGTCTGAGATGTCGCGCTGAGAGACCGCCGCCGCGAAACGCGGGGTCTGCCCAATGGCCCAGTTGGTCAATACGCCGCCGCCACTTCCGCCGGTGATGCCCAATCTTTTCCCGTCGATGTAGCCGCGTTTGATAAGTTCGTCCACCCCGGCCATCAAGTCTTTGTGATCATCGCCCGGATAGTTGTATTGAATGATGTTGCCAAACTCCTGACCATAGCTCGTACTGCCACGAGGATTTGGATAGAGCACGACATACCCCTTCGCCGCCATCCATTGAAACTCATGATCGAAGATAAACCCGTAAGCAGCATGCGGGCCGCCATGAATGTTCAGGATGAGCGGGTATTTTTTGTTGGGGTTGAAGTCAGGCGGTTTCTGTACCCAGGCCTGGATCTTCCTGCCGTCGAAACTCTGATACCAAATCTCTTCCGGTTCAGTAAGGTTCAGACCTGAAAACAACTTGTCGTTGAAGTTAGTTAACTGCCGGGAATTCACGCCCGAACGTTCGAGCAGGTACAGGTCTCCAATTCGTGTCGGCGTCGAAACTGTGTAGACCAACCTCGAACCGTCAGTGGTGGAGCGGAAACCAGTTACCGCATGATTGTCGCGAGTGAGATCTGTAAGCTTGCCATTCGCCACGTCAAAGGTGGCGAGATTTGCTTTGCCCTCCTTCGCATAGACGCCAATGACGCTGCGTCCGTCCGAGGTCCAGATGGGCGGGTTGCCTCCGCCTCCGCGCGGCGCGGAATTGTCGCCGGTGAGCCCGCCGCCTACATCGTAATCAAAATCGGCGGTGAGATTGCGTGGCTTCGCATTGGGCGCATTGGGCGCGATATCAATAACCCAAAGGTCGGGCTGCTGGTACGACTTTACCGGGCGGCCAATAGAAGCGATGAACGCGAACTGCTTTCCGTTTGGGCTCAGGGCAAACCCGCCAGCGTCCATCTCAAACGACGCGAGTTTGGCAGGCTGGCCGCCAGTAACAGCAACGGAATAGATGTCGGTCGACGGGAGATCGTAGTAGGGTTCGTCTGAGCGATCGGAAGTGAAGTAGATCTGTGAGCCGTCTTTGGCCCAGGTGATGTTGTCTTCGGCAAAGCGACCGCTGGTGAGTTGTCTTGGGGTAACTTTTTCGTCTGCATTGCGGGGCGCGGGAATGGTCCAGATATGTTGCGGATGTTTTGGATCGAGATACCCCGGGCCGTTGAAACGATAAACGGCCCGCGTGATCACACGAACATCGCTGTCCCTTTTTTCATCAGACTTTTTCGAATCAGCCGGGCCCCGATCAGGAGAAGCGTCAGGGGAAGGGACAGGAGAAGCAGCCGCCGCTGGCGCCGGCTGCGGAGCAGGGCTGGGCAATCCTTCCTTCTGCGCCTCCTTCAATTTCGCTAAATCCTTCGGATTCGCAGTGTTAACAAACGCTATTGTTTTCCCATCGGGTGACCACTGTGGCTGGCCCGCTCCCCTCGCGACGTTCGTAAACTGCCACGAGTCGCCGCCGGCCATCGCCAGCATGAAAAGCTGCGGCACGTCGGGCCTGCCGTCCTTCTCCGTGACGCGAACGAAGACGAGATACCTGCCATCCGGAGACCAGCGCGGCGAAGAATCTCGTGTACCGGTTGTGAGTTGATGAGTCTCACCATTGGCGGTGGCAACTGTCCAGATTGACGTGTCGTAGCCCTCCTTCTTTTCGTTCACTGTGACGCGCACGAAAGCAACGCGGGAACCGTCGGGCGCGATTTGCGGATCGCCGACCCAGACGAAGTTGAATAAGTCTTTCTCGGTTATATTTCGCTTCTGCGCCGAGGCGGGAGTGACAATAAGAACTAATGTGATCACGACAACCGACAGGATTGATCGCATGGGGTTTTCCTTTCGGGAAGATTCAACCGATGAGTGCACAGATTACAGAGATTCTATAAACGATAGAAGGTTTGAACAACATAGGAGACTGGTTAGATTATCCAATCAAAAACAGTAACGATCCACTAAATCACACGAACTGACACGAAAATTTTGTTCGCGAGTTTTCGTGGTATTTCGTGGATCATTTTATTTTCCCGCTCCACTTCACGGACGACAGGTGAAGAAATGAAATCAAGAAACTACCTAAAGGACAAATATTGATTGACTCTCGAGGCGTTAAGTTTCACACTCTGGCAGGTTGGGCCCTTCTCATAACAACGAAACAGTATGTATGAGAAGTTTAAAGACTTAGACGGCACACATCCCTGGCGGGACGTTAGTCCTGACGGTTATATTGACTATCGCGCTCGCTACCGGCCGAAGGGTCGTGTCCTTTATTTCAATTTCCCGCTCGCACGGGAGTTGGAACTGATCCCTCTGGACCATCCGCCCACCATCAATAAGGACCTCGAGCAAGCCATACTGGAAACCTTTTCGCTTCAAATCATCAACGAATATGATCTAAGGGTTGGGAAGAAATATCCAACGGAGACGGTCAAGCCGTGTCCTTACATGGCTACTCGTTATCTGCAAACCCAGCACCGCAATAAGCAAGGCAAGACCTCCGGAGATGGTAGAAGCATTTGGAATGGTTACTTGCGGACCAGTAACTTGATCTTCGATATCTCCAGTCGGGGAACCGGCGCCACGATCTTGAGTCCCGGCGCACAAAACTCAGACGGAGCTGTCCAGACCGGCGATGAAAGTTATGGTTATTCTTCGGGACTGGCGGAGCTGGACGAGATGCTGGGCGGCGCTGTGATGTCGGAAATCTTCTACCGGCAAGGCATTCCCACCGAACGTTGCCTGGCGGTGATTGGCTTTTCTGATGGGAGCGCTATTGGAGTCAGAAGCGCGCCTAATCTAATTCGACCAGCGCATATCTTCCGTTATCTCAAACAGGGCCGGCACGCAGAACTGAAAGCTTCGGTGGATTACTTCATCGAACGGGAAGTTGAGAACCACTTCTGGCATATATCCGGTGACGACACCGCAAGATACGAGCAGGCCCTGGATTTCCTGGCGCGCTCTTATGGGAAAATGGCGGCTGTGCTCGAGGAGGAATACATCTTCAACTGGTTGGCCTGGGACGGAGACAACATGCTGGCAAGCGGCGCAATCCTCGATTACGGATCCATCCGGCAGTTTGCAGCCAAGCACGATAAGTATCGCTATAAGGATGTGGATCGGTATTCCGCTTCGCTGACGGAACAGCGCTACTGGGCGCGCCTAATCGTACAAACCTTTGCTCAAGCGATGGCTTTCATTTGTTCGGGTGAGAAGCAGAACCTGCGTGCGTTCAAGGACGCCGGTTGTTTGCAAGTGTTTGACTCGGCTTTTGAGAATGAAAGCAATTACCGCATGCTCTGGAGAATAGGTTTCACTCCCGAACAAATAGACGAGCTCACGCGAACAGCGCAAAAGGAGATCAAGGAGGTTCATAGATCTCTGACTTACTTTGAAGATCTCAAAGTGTCTAAAGGCATTGAAAAACTTCCGGACGGCTTTACGCACAAGCCGGTGTTTCTCATCCGCAACCTGTTACGGCAATTGCCTGCCTACTATCTGGCCCAAACAATAAGTCGCGTCGATGACGAAAGTGCTTACATGCCCGACGACATTTTCCTGCGCGTCATGGCTGCTTCCTACGTGGGAAAAAGGGACCTGCAACTGACCGCTTCACGCAGCGCCCACGTCAAGAACTTTCAGCAGTGTTACCTGAGATTGATAGCCGTATCGGGTGAGCCGTTTGACGAAGTGCTGAAAACACTTCAGGAGAGATCAGCGATTATCAATCACCGGCATCGCTTAACGGGAGATGCGCTGGTCGTCATTATTGAAGAAGTGATTGCCCTCAGGGGGAAGATTAAGGTTGACGGGATGCAAGAGGCGCTCGATGCCTTTATTGATTCGCAGGTGTTGATTCCGGGCAGATGGCAGCCCGTTGCGCCCGAGCAACTCAAACCCAGGACCCTCAAATCCCGCCTCCTCATTACGATTCAAGAGAATCTCGATGAATATAAAGAATCCATCTGAATCGTAGGATCTGCTCTGGAGCGACGCATTGTAATCCAATGGTCCGAGCGGCGAGGTGAGGGGCCGCTGAGGTGGGTACAGAATTCATGTTTAGCGTACAAAGATACGGAAAAGCGCACTTTTGCCGGAACCTTTTGTCCCCGGAACTAAGTCCACCCGGTCATTAAGAAGGTCGGCGAAGGCCGATGTCTCAACGCGAGCCACCTCAAGAAGATTGTCAGTTTCCGCCACTGAAGAGCCGAGGTCGAGTTGCTTTAGTAGAGCCGTTAGCGTTCGGTTTGGATGTGTCAAAGGAAACTCTCCGTGGTTCCTGATTAGACGTATTCTACAGTTGTCTCCTTAGTTTCCACTACTAAGGTTTGTTCTGCGCGATTTTATTTCGAGGCTTGCATATATTCTAAACGTTAACCATCGTACGGGCACCAAATCCGGTGGAAGGCTTGAGAATATCGCGGGTGGCGAGCCGAAGAATCACTGGGCGACCGTTGGGGCAGGTGGTTTGTGAAGACGTGGTAATAAACGATCGATGAGCCAGTGCATCTTCAGGGGTGAAAGCGGCATACACTTTGATGGTGGCATGACAAGCGAGCGAGGCGGAACTACTTGCGGGTTGTCGTGCCGAGTACACGGGCCAGCGCGATTTCTATTTCGACCATGCAGAGGCGAGGTAAAAAACCGACTAGCCGAACGAATCTTTCCTGCGAAACAGAACGCACCTGAAAGCAATCAGCCGCTGAAATTTTATCCAATTTGTTCTGGTTATCGGGGTCGAGTCTTACCATCCAGGGGGGCAACTGCGTATCGATCCTTCCAATCCGTAACTGGTACCACTACTTTGAGAGGTAGAACTCCGATGGCATCTTCGCTCACTATGACTGCCGGGCGTGTCTTCTTGATCTCGGCCCCGATGGTTGGATCGAGGTTGATCAACCAGACATCGCCTTTACGCATGGCGGAAATCCTCGGGATCCAGTGAGGTGAAGGCCGTTAGTTCCCCATCTGATTGGTAGTCCGCAAGTAGCGCGGCTGCCGCTTGGGCTAGTTGCTCATCTTTAGCATTTTCGTTGGCTTCAGGCTGCGAAAGATCTTCCCGTATCAACCGGGTTGCGGGCTCTATCACGGCAAGACGTTCCGCAGTAGTCAGTTGTTTGAGTTGATCAATGATTTCGCTATTGGTCATCTGTGGGCTCCCAAAACTATTACTTCTTAGCGACAATTTAGCACAAAGGTACGGCGAACGTTAGATGCGGTGGAATCCCTTCAATATGTCGCGGGTCGCGAGGCGAAGGATTACGGGCCGGCCGTGTGGGCAGGTGGTTGGTGAAGAAGTTTGTAACAAACGATCGATGAGCCAGCGCATCTTCTCGGGTGAGAGCGGCATATTCACCTTGATGGCGGCGTGGCAGGCGAGTGAGGCTGCGATGTCATCCCGTAAGGTCTCGCGAGCGCTTCCCTTCTTTTCAGCGTCAACGGTATCCAGCAGTTCCGCGAGCATGTTGCGCGCTTCACCCGCGGGCAGATCAGCGGGCGCGGCTTTTATGGCAACCGTCCGGCCCGAGAGGCGCATTAGTTCAAACCCGTAGCTTTCCAGTTCGGTGGCGATGGCATCGAAGACCGAAGCTTGCGCGGGCGTGAGGTCAAAAGTTTCGGGAATCAAAAGATGCTGCGATTCGACCAGGCGAGTCGATTCGAGGGCGCGATACTTGTCGAACAGGATTCGCTCGTGGGCCACGTGCTGATCGATTAACAATAAGCCTTCATTGTCAGTGGCAATGATGAAGCTCTCGTCGAGTTGGCCCAGGGGCCGAATGTTTGTGGAGAGCGACTCGACAGTTACTTCGCGGGCAAACTTTGCCGCGGAGTTGACCGGTGGGAGAGAGACATCTCGCGTTTGCTCCTGCCGACTGCTGCTGCCTCCTGCCGACTGATCTGCGGCCTGTTCGACGAGCGAACCAACGATTCGACCCTCGTCATTGGGCGCATTGAGACGGCGGGCGGTGCCCGCCTCTAAACGTACAGTGTCATTTGGTGGGTCGAAGGGCCGGGCGGTGCCCGCCTCAATGCTGGCAGAGGAGTCGACTTCGTCGCGAGGAATATCGACGGCAATGTCGGATGAACCAGGTTGCGCCGACACGGCCCGGCGCATAATGGCTTCGAGATCGCGCGCAGTGTCCGACTTCGATGAGTCGACGCGTTCAGACTCTTCCACCAGGCTTTCTCCAGCCTGGATAGGTAATGACGAAAACTCGATTCGAGGCTGGCTCGCGGGTTCGAAAGCCACACGAGCCTCCTTGCCTGCAAAGCTTCCCGAGCCCGCAGCACTGCCAGTCGAGACATCCCCCGCGGCTGCCATGGCATTTGCGAGATCGAGGGACTCCAGCACCCCGCCGGAAGGGCCGACGATGTCCTGCTCTGGTTGACTGTCCGATGGATTAATAGCCGATAGCGACTGTTCCCGTGCATCAGCGCGAACGTAACCCGCGCTCGCTAGCGCGGCACGCACAGCTTCCCGCACCGCATCAACCACCGCCGAGGCGCGTCGAAACCTGACCTCAGTCTTCGCCGGATGGACGTTGACGTCCACTTCCTCGAGTGGCGTTTCGATGAACAAGAGCGCGGCTGGATAGACTCCGTGTGGCAGGATGGCGCGGTAGCCCTCGGATAAAGCACGGCCGATCAAACGATCGCGCACAAAGCGGCCGTTCACAAACAAGTATTGTGCATCACGCGATGTCCGCCGATCGCGCGGCGCGGAAACAAAACCGCTCACGCGGGCAACCGGCGCGTGTCCTCCGTTAACCTCGAGCAGATTATCCAGAAACTCCGGCCCAAAAACCTGATAGGCGCGCTCCCGCAAATCTTTCGCGGGCCCCACACGCAAGACCTCGCGCCCATTGTTCGTCAAGGTGAAGGCGATTTCCGGATGGGCCAGTGCATAGTGAGTTACCAGATTTGTTAAGTGGAAACTTTCGGTGGCCTCTGATCTTAGGAATTTTCGACGAGCGGGCACATTGAAGAAAAGGTCGCGAACGGCGATGGTCGTGCCGCGTGGATGCGCTGCGTCTTTCACGTCGCGCATCTTTCCGCCTTCAATTAAGACGCGCGTTGCTGCCGCGGCTGCCTCGGTCCTGCTGGTGAGGTCCACTCGGGCAACAGAAGCTATTGATGCCAGCGCTTCCCCGCGAAATCCCAGCGTGGCGATAGCCGCCAAATCTTCTGACCTGGCTATCTTGGACGTGGCATGACGCTCGAAGGCCAGAACTGCGTCGTCCCGAATCATTCCCTCACCGTCGTCTGAAACCTTCAACAACCGCCGGCCACCTGCTTCAACGTCGATGGCAATGCGGGTTGCCCCTGCATCGATCGCATTCTCAACCAGCTCCTTGGCCACCGAAGCGGGTCGCTCGACTACTTCACCAGCGGCGATTTGGTTGGCAACATGATCTGAAAGTACGCGGATTTTAGACATGGGGAAGAACAGATGTCAGATGTCAGATATCAGATGTCAGATGTCAGATGTCAGGCCATTATTCCAGCGAACGCATAAGACCGTTAAGAACTCTGCCGACCTCCTGGAGTTGGTTCTGTAAAAGAAGATGCCGCTCACTGCTGAGATATTGAATTCGTAAAGCCACTTCAAGATGAGTGTCTAACTCCGATAATGAGCCTCGGGCGTTACCCAAAAAGTACAGATACTCACCAGGAAGTCTTCGGCCCTGACCTTCGGCGATGTTGGCCGGAATTGATGTAGCAGCCCTACGAATTTGACTTGTGAGGCCATGAGTCTCAGCTTTTGGGAAAGTCTCCGTATCGCGGTAGACATTAACAACCAGGTCCATAGCCTTTTGCCAAACGATCAAATCCCGATGACTTCTGATCTGCTGCCTGACATCTGACATCTAACATCTCACATCTATAAGTAGACTATCTGATGATCATTCGATCCGATGTTGATGGCGTTGTAGATCCAGTCAACAACGTAGCGTCCGTGTCGCGACAGCAGCGAGGTCACGTTGATGTGGCGTTCTTGCAGATCCTTATGCGGGTACAGTTGTTCAAAAGCCCGTTGCAGTTGGCGATGGGCTGCCTCATCCCGCGACATCTGCGCGCGATGATAGCGGGTGCGCAGGCCTTCAAGCTGATAGTTGATCTTGCGCCGGCCGGTTTCCAGCGCATCCGCTAAGGTCGGATCAATTGTGCGCAGCTGTTCGCGCAGATCATCAAGCTCAGTATTAACTGTCCCTTCGGCTTTCGCGAAAGACTTTGCTGTCTCTGCGCCGAGATGCTCTTCTACAACCCGGGCTAATACATTCTCCAGCCCGGCAAATAAGTCCACCAGGCTCAGTCCGTATTTTTCCAGCAGCCGTCCCGTATGTCGCTCAACCATGGTCAGGCTCGAGCGCGGTAGAATCGAAGTGACGGGCCGTTCGAGCAGACGATAAACCTCGCTGGTCTGGGCGAAGTAAGCGATTTCAGCGGCGCCTCCATAATAGGCAATCGTCGGCAACAGATAATCCTGCACTACGGCGCGCAGCGTGACATTCGGACTAAAGCGTTCGGGCTGATCTGATGCCAGATTTGAGAGTTCCTCAACCGTGTAGGCATTGTCGTCAGTCTTGGTGGTGTACTTCCCGTCTTCGGTGCGAGTCATCGCATGGCGGGCGCCGTCTTCATCGTGCATGAACAAAGGAAAGGAATTCTCAGATGCGGTGACCTGCGCGTGATAGCCAGCCTCGACCAGCCTTCGACTTCGCGCTTCGATGGCCGCCGCAATCTCATGCGCGCGCAACGCGGCATTGGCATATAGTGGGGCCGCCAGAGCTTTCAGTCTTTTATCGAGGGGATCGAGCAGGACCAGGCCATGTTGGCCCAGCAGCGAAGTCATCAGCCGGGCAAATGCTTCACCGTAACCACGGCCCGGCCGGTAGGCGTCGCGCAACAAGGCTTCGAGATCGCTCGTGAATTCGGAACTGGGGAGCAGTTCGAGTAATTGATCCAGAACAGTTTCGATGGAACTATCAATTACGACGCGACCTACCGGCTGCCCTTCCTTGTGTAATGCCGACGGTACCTCAACATCCGAGAGTAGACAGTCGCGGGCGATGAATTCCGCTTTCGCTACCTCGGGGAAATCGTGATCTTCTGTTGCCATCCAGAAAACCGGAACTGCCTTTGTGTTTCGCTGCGTCAAGCATCCCGCAAGCTTAACTGCTGAGAGCGCTTTGTAGATCGTGTAAAGGGGCCCAGTGAACAAACCTGCCTGCTGACCGGACACTACGGCAAGGCAGTCTGCGTCGCGCAGGAGCTGAATGTTCTTTAAGGTTTCCGCGCCGGCACCCCATGCGGCGTTCATATCGCCGAGCGCGTCGCACAGTATATTTCGATCGGTTTTGTGGGAGGCAAGGACTTTCGGCGCGCGCGCAGGGAGTTCATGATGAAAACGCACTGCTTCGGGATAAAACTCACTGAGCGCGATGGGATCGCGAAGGTAGTCCAGGAAGAGACGCGTTTGTTGGGGAATGCGATCGAAAGGAAGAGTTTCGACTCGCAAACCAGATTCTTCTGGTGTGCTGTAACAAGCCTTTTCCGCGGTGCTCAATTGATGATTACTCCTGGTAAAAGCATCTGACCCGCATTTTACGCAGGATGTGCGTCTTGTACCAGCACGCCGCGCTCCGAAGCAACGACGCCTGAAAAGGACGATCCACGAACCCACACAAAATAACACCATCTACGCTTCGTGTTAGTTCGTGTCAGTTCGTGTCAGTTCGTGGATCGTCTCTTCAGTTAAATCTGCTCAAACAAGAGAGAACCTCACGCGCCCAATGACGCTTCGGCCGGTCGCGCTGAAACCTCGTTCAGCGCTTTCTCCGCTTCCGCTAAACAGCGTCGAATCTCTTCGCGCGCTGCTTCGTCCGGCGCGCGTAGCGGCGCTCTAACCGCGCCACCGACGAAACCCCTAATCTCAAGCGCAGCCTTGAGGCCACCAATTCCAAATCGCGTGGTGACTGCCGCGGCGAGCGGAGACAGTTTGGCTTGCAACATAGCGGCGCGATCCGTTTCTCCAGACTTCACTGCGCGAAAGATCGCCAGGCAAATAGCAGTGGCTACACAACCCACTGCCAGGATTCCCCCACACGCGCCCGCGCGCAGAGCTGGTTCGAACACCGTCCCGTTGCCGGTGAGCACGGCAAAATCTTTACGAGTTTCGTCAGTGGCAAGTCTGACGGTTTCCTTTAGTCCCTCAACGTCCGCGGAACTATCCTTAATCCCGATGATGTTTTTGTGTTCACTAAGAAGCGCTACCGTCTCGGGTTCAATCTTGATTCCCGTAAGCGCCGGCATGCTGTAGAGAATCACCGGAACGGCAGATTCATCCGCAACGGCTCTGTAGTGGTCCACCAACGCCTGTTGCGTGATGCTGGCGCAGTAGAAGTGAGGGGTTAAGACAAGGACAGCATCTACCTGAACGGCGGCACAGACTCGCTTGATTTCGTTTACCGTTCCGCGCGTACTCTGCTGACCGACGCCGACGATAAAGGCAAGCCCGCCTTCGTCTGTTGCCACTTCTTTCCGCGCAGTCTCAATCACCTCGAGGTATTCGCGCTCGTCAAGATGTACTCGCTCGCCGGTAGAGCCAAGGATTACATAACCGCCGATGCCGGTGCCGTTCCATTTGGCAATATTCGCCCGCAACGAGTTGAAGTCAATTTCGCCGGCAGAATCGAATGGCGTGGGAATCGGCAAGAAGACGCCGCGCAAGTCTTTAGAAGACAGCGCGGCGTGAGAAGGGTTCAATGATTGAGAGCTATCAGGTTGTTTCAAGACGCAGCATTATAGCCAGCTAGTTGTAACGCGTGCAATTTGGTCTACGAGAGGGAACCTCTACGAGCTTACGTGGTCAGTGGCCCTGAGATTTGACTAGTTACTGACCTTTTGCCATCACTTGCTTAACAGTGCTCTGAACAATTTCGCCGAATCAAATGTGAAACCAAACTGCCCGCGGACGTCTCTCTCATTGATCAAGTCTTTCTTGTTTGCGAACGTCAGCGAGAGTGGAAGTTCAACACCTTCTGCGATCGGGATTTTTACCTTGCCTTGCAGCCTGTAGATGAACTTTCCTCCGTTGTTCCAGTTACCGTCCGAAGCCAAATAAAAGTACAGTGGACTTCTTCCCACCAAACTCTTTTCCGGTGTCGCTTGGAATTGTAACTGTCCGGCGAACCTGGCGCCGCGAAGATCACCACCAATGATTCTGCTGTTCTTGTAAAAGTAACCGCCATTGAGAGTGAGATTCACGCGATCGTGAAGCCCGTAATCAAAAATCGCCTCGCCAGTGAACTCGTCCGCCCCCACTTTCTTCAGCTTGGACATAAACGAGAAGGAAAGTTGGGGCGCTCTTCGGATGTTTTCAATTGCCCTTCGCGAAGCATTATTCAGGTTTGTAAAGGCCTCGAGCCGGGCATCAATAAATTGATCGATCTCCTTTAAGCCGTCATCCCCGAGCGCGTTCTTAAAACCTGGGAACCCAGTCGGCCCCAAATACTTTCGCTCTACGAAGGTTTTGACATCTACTCTGACATTACTCAGGGCGTCATTCTTATCGAAGTCAAACCAGGTGTTGACTGGTTCATTTAACAGCTTCTGAAAGTCTTCCTTGTCCTCAGCATTGGTAGTGGTTCTTATTTGCTCTTGAATGAAGAACCTTACGTCGTCAACGATTCGCAGTTTGTCTCTCATGGTGGGATCCCCGAAGAACAGGAAATCCTTAATCTCTCTGTTGAGCTGGGCTAGATTAACGGCTGCCGCCTTGAGGTTTTCATAAACAACATTCAGCTCTTTTTGATGAGAAGGGTGTCCTGCATCACGCCGGCTGACAAGTAGATACTTGGCACCGCCAATGGTTGTATCCTCTGTCTGGTTACCCTTGGAATCTGTCTGTCCCTTCTCGAAGCCTAAAGTGAAAGAAAGTCTGCGCCAATTACGATGTCTGTTATAGAAAGAAGGATCCAGCGGCTCTGCGCCGTTCATCGTGGCATACAAGGAATATGCTGTGGCTGTAACAGCGGCAGAATTCTTGTCCCGTGAGTTATTGTTCCCGTTAGCCAGTCCAGACAAATTTAGCGCCAGACCGATCAAGTCGGATGCAGAACTCTGGTCGACGAGCGAGGTTGAGTTGTCTCCGATGGCTGGGGCTTCTGTTTGATTGACGTTTGACCTTTGGTCAATTTTGGCCTGAGCGTTGGCTTTAATCCTCAAATCTATTCTGTTGCTCAGCCAGTTATTGAAATCATCGACACCCTGCGGGGTGGCGGTCGATGCTAAGGGAGCAAGACCAAGCCGCGTCGCAGCAGAAACATCAGAGCGCAAACTGCCGTTGTCGCCTTCGGTTGGCGGCGCTGGGGGAACGACAGGCGCGGTTTCTACAGGCCGCGCTGCTACACGAGCAGGTTCCGATTGGATGTTCCCTCCGAGTTCCTTTATCTCGCCTTCGACGTCACTGATTGATTTTGAAAGAAGCTGTTGTTCGGAGGCTGACAATATGCCTTCAACATTCTTCTGGTAGGTGTGCAGTGCATCTAACTTCCTATGCAGAAGAGCAAGCAGATGCTTACGCCGCTCTTCCAGGAATCCGCGATTAATGTTTTTGACTTCTGCAGTCGTCGACGTATCACTGTTGATGGCAGTCAATCTCTCAATCTGCGCTCTTAGCTGGTCGGCTGACAGGTTCTGCTGCGAATGTGCAGGTTGGCTTAACAAGATCGCGAATAGCGAAGCACATATCAAGTATCGTATTTTCATCTGAGCCACCTCCCGAATCGCCGTTTCGTAAGCTACCGTGGAAGTTTTACGTTCACTCCCAGACTTCGTCGAAATTGATCAGCATCATCAAAAGGCTCAACCCTCTTGTAAGTGCTGTGAATTACCGTTTCTTTGAGAGAACCATCCTGGCCGTGGAGTTCAACCCGATAAGTATATTGTGTAACCAAACCCATCATCCCGATCATTGCGTGCTCGTTGATCCGCGGGACCGGATCATCATCCGGACTACTCGGCCATTTCCTCTGGTAGTTCATCTGTGGCGGTATCCCTTGAGATGTCATGATCGTTCTGCCCCGATCGTCGGCCAATGTGAACATCGGGGTAGAGCCCAGGGCAGTAATCTTATAAAGGAGATATTCTCCAGATCTTCGGTCAACGGTAACAGCTGGTTGCGGTGGTACCACCGGAGTTTCGGTAACGGGCATATTCCCTCCTTCAATCAATTAAGCTACAAATCAAGCCCCCGCAGGGCAACGGCGTATCCTCATATTTGAGCAAACCGAACTGAGTCTCAATTTCCGCCGTCACCAGCAAATCAACAGCCGACGATCTTCAACAATCACGGCTCGGTCTGCTTTTCGGGAATCTTAAAGCCCAGGTACGTTCCAGCACTGATTCCCGCTAAGGCAAGCATGGTCGTGCTAAATTCCGGCATTGCCAGATCCTTGTACACGCCAATTAGAAACAGAACCCCCAGCACGACCGTCCATACGATCATTTGGAAACGGTGAAAGCTGACGCCGTTACTATCGGTGAGCAGGTCCTTCACAAACGTTTCGGAAACGGGTGTGCTCTGTGCTGCCTTAGCGTCGTCAATCTTCTTCTTGATTACCTCAAGTTTGGCTTTTTTCTCGGCCACTTCGACCTTCGCGGCCTTCAGTGTTTCTTTCTCCTCGGCGGAGAGGTTAGCTTGACTGCCGAGAGTGTTGATGTTTGATTCCAATTCCGTAACCTCCGCTTCCAACTTGCTCTTCTCAGGTTGCAACGTGTAGAGCTCACTATCGGAACCACTCCTCTTGTTGGCATCGATCATTGCTGCTCCAAGTGCCGTGCCGGTACCGATGCCCATCAGGATCAAAGCCTGTTCAGACATGGTGAATTCCCCGGTAATCAGATAAATGCCCAGGAACGAACCCACCACTAAAAAGAACCACCAGGCTACTTGCACTTTTGCGAGGCTGTAGGGCTTGCTCTTTCCTGCCTCGGGCTTCGGCGGGCTCGAATCACGAAATAGATCCTTCCTGCCATATATCCAGAGCAAGACAGCAATCGCGATGAGACCAATCAGGCTGATAACCGCCCAGAGCCGGCGATAGACAATTAGACTGAATCTTTGGTCAGCTTCACTGGCGGCTTTGATCGGCTGGTCGTCGGGCATGCCAACGCTTACGAGCACCGGTCGCCGAGAATTAAGCCGGGGGCGGCCGAGTAGAGCATTCCACGCATCCTTTGATTCGGGAGTTCGTTGCAGTTTGAAGACCAGCTCATCTCTGGAGATCGATTCCGGCTGAACACCCTTGAGCGCTCGGCCATCCAGATAGAGCACCAACTCCTTAGGCTTTATTTGATCTGCCTGAATTGCATCGGAGAGTCCCTTCACACCGACACTAATTCTGTCTCCCATTCCAGCTTCACCAGGTTTCTCCGTATACGTACGGACGTAAATCACCGTGAGATTGGGAGTGGGCGAAGGAGATGGCGCAGTTGTATCTCCATTTGACGCAGCATTCCCCGATGCGTTCAGCGCCATCAGGAGAACGACCGATAACGCGAGCAACCATCCAGGCGCAATTTTGACCAACCGTGAATGGCGAGAAGTTCGAGTTTGATTTGTAGTTGGTTTGGACATCACGTTTGCTCCCTCTTTCCGCCTTTCGGCCGGTATTGGTTGATGAATCCCTGCAAGCGACCTCTTTAAGGAGGATTTAGGTCGAGGCACTTACAACTACGGGCGTGCTGTCGCAAAAGGAATCGCCGAATTCGACGAAAGCGAAAACTGCATTCGCAGCTAGACTAGTTAAGAAAGATCCCGACCAGCTGAAAATCAGATTGACTAAGCTCCATCGCGATGACGTGACATGAGACGATGGTTAGTAGTTTGAATCTCGAAGCGCGGCTGTGAAGCACACCCATTATGAAGTTAGACGATGAGAACGGGCGCACGATATTCCACGTCCAGGCCCTTGTCAAGACTTTTTGCAAGATTCTTTGCAACGGTGCCGAGAATGCCGGTGGGAGCATTCTGGGCTAACTAGATGTCGGTGTTCTGCTAACAAACGGCCCTCCTTTTCCCTCTTGGCCCAGCGTGGGGTGAGATAGTCTTTCTTGATCTGGTCAGCTTTTCCGTTCACTGGTAATGACCAGAACGGCCAAAACATTTCATGCAAATTGGGCGGTCGGACAGTGGCCAAAATTCTTTGCTCTTGACCACAGCCTCCAGACGCCTTGATGATGTGGCCAACCATCTCAAAGAAAACTGGAGTGTAAACACCTGGGCCGCCACCGTTTCATACAACTCGACGTATTCACCCGCGAGCCTTTTGCGGGGAATTCGCTGGCTGTATTTCCTGAGGCTGAAGGACTGACTGATGAAGAGATGATGAAGATTGCACGCGAGATGAATCTCTCGGAGACCGTCTTTGTGCTCAAGCCGGATACCAATCAGCAGACAGCAAACAGTAAACAGCAAGCGGAAAGCGATTCGCCATCAACCAATGTCAGTCAACAGAGTCCAAAGGCCTCAAGTCAACGAGACGGTATTCCGGAAGGAAGTGCTCAAAAGGAAGCGCTCAAGGAATCTGTGGCGTTTGAAACTGAGAGTGAAGCCGCTTCCCAAAACAAGAGTGGTACAGGGGTTGGTCCCGGCAACGAAGACGACATGGATAACGCGCGACCTTCGGTGCTGCGTCGCCTGCGTATCTTCACACCGGTGCGAGAGATTCCGTTTGCCGGGCATCCGGTTGTCGGCAGTTGGAATGCTCTGGCACGTGAAGGCGTTGTGCCGCTTCCGGAGGGCGGAAATGGATGGACGCGCATTCATCATGAGTTAGGCATTGGAATTCTTCCGGTCGATATAGAGTTCAAAGATGGCATGCCCGTCCAGGTGGTGATGACGCAAGGCAAGTTTGAAATCATTGCCGACGTTGACGACTGGCACGAGCAGGCGGAACTTGCACGAGCCCTCGGGCTCGCGCGCGAGGATCTGGATGAGAACCTGCCGATTCAGGTGATTTCTACTGGCTTGCCATTCCTGGCCGTTCCAGTCAGATCGCTTTCAGATCTGCGCCGCTGTCGGGTCAACGCCGCGTTGCTTGCCGAGATTTACGAACGGGCAGGTTCCACTGGCTGTTACCCTTTTACGCGTGAAACGATTGAGATTGGTGCGTCGCGCGCACATGCGCGACTCTTCGCTCCAGCGGATAACATTTCCGAAGACCCGGCTACCGGCAGTGCCGCTGGCGCGCTAGGTGGCTATCTGGTCCATCACGGCGCAGTTAATGTAGAGGCGCGTGACGGAAGTTTTCGATTCGTAATCGAGCAAGGCGACTTCATGAATCGACCGAGCAGGATCAATATTGAGGTCAAAGGCAATCTCGGATCTGTCGATGAAGTGCGAGTTGGTGGACCTTCCGTTGTGGTGGCGCGCGGCGAAGTTGTTTTTTAAGAAGTGTCCAAGTTTATGGGGCCCATAGGACCTATCAGACCTCTGACTTGAAACTAAAATGTCTGAGCCACTCGATCTATTAATCATCGGCGCCGGCCCGGCTGGACTTTCCGCGGCGCATGCAGCCGCGCAGGAAGGCCTGAGTTATCTGGTCATCGAGAAAGGCACGATTGCCGATACGATTCGGCAATATCCGGTTGGCCGCACTCTCTTCTCCACTCCAAACGAGCTGGAAATGCAGGAAGGAGCGTTAAAGCCCTGCCGCGAAAAACCGACTCGTGAAGAGTTGCTCTCCCACTACATCCATTTTGTCCTCGCTCACGATCTCAACATAAACACGGACGAAGAAGTTGTTGGGGTTGAGAAAGTCGGGCCCGATGG
Organism: Pyrinomonadaceae bacterium; assembly: GCA_051004635.1. Classification (GTDB taxonomy): domain Bacteria; phylum Acidobacteriota; class Blastocatellia; order Pyrinomonadales; family Pyrinomonadaceae; genus PSRF01. The sequence goes on along the minus strand of JBPCKD010000205.1, from coordinate 5,071 downwards.
GTTTTTGATCCACACCAACCGAAACGATTACCGCGCGTCCCGAATCCTGTTTGCGATAGGAGCAATGGCCCATCCCCGCCGGCTAAACATTCCCGGGGAAGACTTGCCCAAGACTCATCATCTTTTTGTCGAGCCCTACGCGTATGTCCGGAGAGATGCGCTCGTAGTTGGCGGCGGCAATAGCGCTGCCGAAGCAGCACTTTTTCTTTCGGAAGAAGGGGCGCACACGACGCTGGCCATTTGGCGCGAAGATTGGGAAAACCGCGATCCGAAGGCGGGCGCGATGAAACATTGGGTGCGTAAGCCGTTGGACCAGGAGGTTGCCGCGGGCCGCATGAATGTTATCCTCTACAAAAACATCACCCGGATTACAGAGCGCGATGTCACCCTAACAACCGAAGATGGGGCGACGCTAACAATCCCCAATGACGTAGTGTTTGTTCTCATAGGCAGTGACGCCGATCTTACTCTGCTAAAGCAGTTAGGTGTAGAAACTGAGCCCGGTAAGCTAACCGAAGTTCCGGTCTACTTTCCTGAAACTTTTGAGACCAACGTGCGTGGAATCTATGTCGCCGGACATTTCACGCACGCCCGGCACATCAAGGAAGCTATCGCGGTTCCACGCCGCATTGTTCCCATCATCGCCCACAGTCTGCGCACTGCCGTCTAGCAGGCTTTTCTCTAAAGGAGAATGCTAGTGCGATCCACCCGGCTGAAAATCAGAACCACCGTGTTTTTGCTCTTTGCTTTGTTTGCTGCCTTCGCCGGCACACCCCTAACCGCACAAGGGCAGTCGCAAAAGAAAGCTGTGACTGTTCCAGCTTCTTCGCTTTGTAACCAGGAAAGCGCGCTGGAGATTATCAAGCAGCAGATGGATGCTACCAGGACTTTCGACGACAGGGTCCAACGTATAGCGGTGTTGATTACAACCGCCGATTTGCTGTGGCCTTACCAAAACGACAAGGCACGCGCAGCTTTCATCGAGGCCTTTGATTTGGGGCGCCAGGAATTTAAGGAGAAAGGCGACGAGGTCGTTCGCGAAGGTAAAGGCTTAATGGCCGACAAACCGGACCCGCGTTACACAGTAATCAATGCGATTGCGAAGCGCGATCTTGCTTGGGCGCGAAAGCTGATGGGACAAATGCTAATGGAGGCGACGACCGAAGCGAAAGAAGAAGCCGGCAAAGGTGCTGAGCAGGAAATCAAGACTGCTGAGAAGTTGTTTGAAGTAGCTTTTTCTCTGCTCGATTCGAACCAGGCAGCCGCCGCCACTTTCGCCAGATCGACTTTTCGTTATCCGGCCACTCTCTACCTGCCGATGTTTCTGTACAGGTTGACCGCGCGTAACAGGCAGGCAGCCGATCAGTTTTATCAGGAAGCGCTCAAGGCCTATGCAAACGCTCCTATGGAACGTTTTCTTTACCTTTCGTCTTACCCATTCGGCAACGATCGCGAGGCGGGTGAGATGCCGGGCTATACCATCTATAAACTTCCTGATGCCTTCGCGCCAAGTCCAGCTCTGCAGCGGCAGTTCGTACAACTCCTGCTGCGGCGTGCGCAACAGCTAGTCGACAATCCAGTGGAAACCCCGTCAGGAAGGGGATTTTCTGAGACAGGACAAGTCTGGCTGGCATTAACTAATTTAGAAAAGCAGATCGCGGAGTCATTACCTGACCTTGCTCCCGCTGCTGAGCAAGCAAGGGCGACTGTCTACGCGCAACTGCCCCAGAACTCACAACGTCGAGTTGGACAGGTGATTTCCGCGAGGCACGCCCCCAAGAAGTCATTTGACGAGCAAGTCGAAGCGGCCGAAAAGAACCCGGATGTTGATCGACGTGATCAGCAACTCGTCTTTGCATTAACCGGTGATTCGGGATCCGAAAGCCTGGAACGCGTGTTGGCGGTGGTTGATAAAATTTCTGACTCAAGCGTTCGTCAGCCGTTGCTCAACTGGCTCTATTTCGTTCGCTCGCAGCGTGCGGTCAAAGATAAGAAGTTTGAGGAAGCCCGCAAGCTGGCTGCGAAGGTGGAGGAGCTGGATCAACGCGCTCATCTCTATTTAAGTATCGCCCAAGAGTCACTCAAGCAAAATCCGGATCAGACCCAGGCCCAGGAGATGCTGGAGGAAGTAGTAGCCTCAGCGGCGAAAGCACCCCCTACTATTGTGAGGGTTCGAGTGCAGCTGGGCGTCGCCCATTTGTACACTAAATTGGACATGAACCGTGCCATCGCGTTGATGGGTGAAGCTGTGAAGTCAATCAACCAGATCGACCAAGCTGATTTTTCGGTACAGTATGTCACGCGCAAGATCGAAGGTAAGACCTTTGGGAGTTACGCTAATTTTAATACTCCGGGCTTTAGTCCGGAAACCGCCTTCCAGGAACTTGGAAAACTGGATTTCGACGGGATGCTAAGTCAGGCCAGCAACCTCAGCAACAAATCTCTTCGCGCCAAGACTACGCTGGCGCTGATCAAGCCCTGCCTCCAGGCGCCGCCACCGCCTGCGAAAGCAAAGAAGAAACCGTAAGTCAGGAGTCAGGAGTCGGGAGCCAGGAGCCAGGAGCCAGGAGCCAGGAGTTAAGTAATAATCTAGAGTCGTAGCAAAGGCCAAATTCAATCTAACATTTGAATCTGATCTTTCCCCTCTAACCTATGATCACTGCCAACTCACCTCTGATTTCTCACTTCTGACTTCTGACCTCTAACTTCTGACTTCTGACTTCTGACTTCTGACTCCTGACTCCTGACTCCTGACTTCTGACTTCTGACTACTTGATCCCCACGACCATCGAATCAGGTCCGGCTAGTTGTTCCACCCGGGTTGAACTAAAGCCTGCATCGCGCATCCACTCGGAGCAGTCCTTGCCCGTGTAGTCAAAACCTCCCGGAGTTTCAATCAACATATTAAGGCTCATTAATAAGCCAAACGCGTTCTGTCGCCGATCATCGTCGATGAGCGCCTCGAATACGATCAAAGCTCCGCCTTTGGGAAGCGCGTTGTAAGCCTTCTCGAGCAACATCCGTTTCTGGTCGAGGTCCCAGTCGTGAAGAATGTGGCCCATCGTAATCACGTCGGCTGTGGGCAATGGGTCGTCAAAGAAATTACCAGGCAGAAAACCCAGCCTATCGCTTAGTCCATTTGCGGCCACATACTCTTCGAAGATCGGGCCAACTACGGGCAGGTCAAAGTTATTGCCCCGCAAGTGTGGGTGGGCCAGACAAAGCTGGACCAATAGACCTCCCTGAGCTCCACCGACGTCAGCCACTGTTTGATAATTCTTCCAGGGAAACTTTTCAGCGATGGCCATCGACGCACCCATACTCAAGCCCGTCATGGCGCCGAGAAAGAGACGCAGCCTCTCAGGATCGCCGTACAAAGTCTCGAAGAGTCCGGGTCCGCCCGTCTTAACTTCATTCTGCGGCAGGCCGGTACGTAGGCCTTCTGTTAATGAACCCCAAAATGGATAGAGTCTCTCGTTGGCCATTTCCAGAAGGCCGCCAAGATAGGTGAGCTTGCCGCGGACCAGAAAGTGGTCAGTCTCAGGAGTGTTGCGATAAATACCATCTTCGCGTTCGAGCATGCCGAGCGCGACCAGCGTGTCGAAGAAGTCTCGCGCACTGCGACTATGAAGACCAAGGCTAAGGGTCAACTGCTGCTCATCCATGGGACCCTTAGCGAGTGCGGTGAACAATCCGAGTTCGATGGCACTCAGGAGCGATTTCGAGCCCATGAAGCCAATGCCAAGTTGCATAAACCGTTCGGGGGTTACAGCCATTTTGGTTGACATAATTCGGGGTCCTCTACTGATTCTATTGAGCTGATATGACGATGTTAAAATCTTAACTTAATTTGAGTCGGTTTGTCTTTATCGAAGTGAAGAAGCCCGGTTCATCACAGCTTTTGGCCGCTTGGTCACAAACCTTTCGCTTGCTCGGGCGTGATGTTATACAAAGCGGCTTCGAGTTTCTGGTCTCAACCTCAGCCGGTAGGGGCAACTGAAATGTTTGCGGTTTTGCCCTGACTTTATGCAACCTCTTTACCACTTCGTTTGAGTTCGATTTCAACCTTAGGAGTATGAAATGACAATCCCTTCTGCATTTGTTTGCGCAGCTGATCGCTATTACCTCAACCGCCGCTGGTCTCGTTCCCTCCGCTCCCACAAGTCCATCAACAAGACCTTCGGCCACTCTGCCGGCAACTACCTTAGCCTACTAGGCGCTCTGGTCTTGCTGGTCCTCTCTTCCTCGGTCGCATTCGCACAATACGGTAAACAAGACGGCGGCGGTTCGGCGAAGCTGACGATCAAATCCAGCGTGCTTGGAGAAGATCGAACAATCCTTGTTCGCACACCGGCGGGATATGAGACAAACAAGATTGCCTATCCTGTGCTTTACATGACCGACGGTAACGCACACATCGCGCATACCGCCAGCACCATAGAATTCCTGGCGAGGAATGGCCGCATGTCTGAAATGATTGTGGTGGGGATCACCAATACCGATCGCACGCGGGATTTGACGCCAACGAAGGGCACAGGGCCCAACGCAACTCAGTCGCCTACCGCAGGTGGCGCGGATAACTTCCTCAAGTTCATCGAGACGGAAGTGATTCCGCAGATCGAGAAGAATTATCGCGTGCAACCATATCGCGTATTGGCCGGGCATTCGTTTGGCGGTCTATTCGCCGTTCATGCATTGATTACGCGACCGGAACTAGGTGCTGCTGTGGTTGTATCCCGTCATTTTCACCTGCGGCGGCATCATCATCGCCTGACCAGCTTTCACCGTGACTGGCTCGCGCCCCTCCATTTCCAATGTGAATGCACCTTCCAGGACATAAACACTCACCGGGAAACGGTGTGTATGGAACAGAGTCCTATCGCGCGGTTGGAAGCTCGCCGTGAGAACGCGCACCTCCTGCCTCTCGCCCTTGGGTCTGAATCAGCCTGCGGGCGGATAGATAAAAACTTACGGGCGATCACTGACCCCTTTCGCTTTCCTTCCACCAGTCAATAGCAGCAGTATTCCTTCCGGGGAGGACCATGGTGTTTCGTGGCAGATTCACTTTTCC
>JBPCKD010000204.1:0-36139 GCA_051004635.1 Pyrinomonadaceae bacterium | reverse complement strand
GATGGAAGAAAAGAACCCTGGCGGCGGGAGTTGAAGGGCTTACGGGTACGGTTGTGGGCTGGCAGTCAAGAAAGGACGGCCAGCAAGTAGGATTGTTTTTTCTCTTGACGCCCTTTCATAAAACAAGCCGTATCACGCTTTTCTGGTCCCCGCGTTGGAGGTGGGCCGGCTGGCGGGCTTGGGCCAACCGACCACCGGTGTACCGGCACAAAAACCGGCGTGGGACACTACCACGACTAATCTCGAAACGCCGTTTTACTTTGATTGGTACTTCCGTACCGGCGCCAAAGAAGATTTCGAATCGTTGGTTAAAATTCTTGAGCCGCGCATTCTCGATCCAAAGATTGGTATTCGTTCCATGGATTGCTCCGATCCGGGATTTGTGCGGGCCGACGACAAGGGACTAGCGATACCCGTGCCGCCGGGTGGCAAGCGTGGCCTTCCCGCTCCAAATCCTCTGACTCAAGGTTTAGAGGGCGCCTTAAAGACCGAGAGCACGCTTCCTGATCCCATTAAATTCACACCCAATGCTTTTCAGGACGAACTGCAACTTCTGGTAAACCTCCCGGAAACGATCACGATCGACTTCACCACAGAGGCAGGCACCGATGAAGATTTCTTGAAGGATCCGATCGTGACTGTGCCGTTCTATGGACAGAATCATGCGCGGCGGCACAAGACAGACAAGGTCCTGCTTGATGTTTCCAAGTCGGGTTGGTACCACGACCTCAATCGTGATCCGCGCACGCGCGTCCCCGCAGGTTTTGGCACGGCTGTGATTCAAAAAGGACAGGAAAAGTTCATGCAGCGAGCCTGGCAACAGGTGCAGAAGGTTTACGACGGCAACCGTATAATTCGCAATTTTAATTTCATCATGACCGTGAGCAAGTTCTACAGTGCGCAGTTCTTCGCGGAGCTGCTGCCCGCGCGTCTGCTCGCCGTGACGACACCGGTTCATGCAAAGGTCATGGGGAGTCCGACAACGATCAGGCATCAGTTGAGCGAGAGTCGCCTTAAGACTCCAGTGTTCAGTGCAGCGTTTCGTCGACTGACTCGCCCGGCAGGCAAATTGGCCCAACGACTTTCTTTTGACGGACAGCAGTTTGATTACGCGGCGTTGGTAAATGCAGTCAATGACGGGCGCATAACACCGGCGCCGCCACGTGCTGTGCCCAAGGGAATTCCATCCGTAGATGACTTAGCAAAGAGAATACAGCCGCGGACTTTTCCGGCATGGCTGCCCTGGGTCATGCGCAATCGCTGGTGGGTATTGCTTGTCGCGCTGGTGGTGTTGGTGCTAATCGGAGTCCTTACCGGGGCGTGGATCATACCGGGACTGCTGGCCGCGGCTTCAGTCGCTGGTTTCTACTGGCTGCAACAACAGGCGACTCGAACGGCAGACGCTGAAGCGTTGATCGATCCGGAAAAGGAATTACTCGCAGTTGAGCAGGTTCCACCGCGTCCGGATTTCAATGTGCTGCTCGAAGGCGAAACCTCGATGCCCGCGCCTACGTCCGGCGTCTCACCGGCAGCCGACAGTGTCGAGGCCCGCAACTTCCGAGTGGCGGCGATTGATCTGCAACAGCGACTCGTAATCCGCATTCCTGACAAACCTCCACTAAGAAGGTTCGACATTGCAAGCGCGCACATGAAGATGTCAGATGCAATCGATCCTCATGTCACTTTTCCTTCGCGGCTATCGGCTCTGGTCAAAATCCCCGGTCGAGCTTTCGAACGGCCCGAAGAGATCGTGGATGCCATGGCCCATCCAGATTTTGAAGACGCGATGTACAAGTACCTGCGCGACATCAACAAAGAGTTATTGATCCCAAACCTACAGCTCATTCCGCCTAACACGATTTCATTGCTCGAGACGAATCCGAAGTTCATCGAGTCGTACATGGTCGGGCTAAACCATGAAATGGGTCGCGAACTCCTCTGGCGTGAATATCCGACAGACCTCCGTGGCAGTTATTTCCGTCAGTTCTGGGAAGTAAAAGGAATAAGCAATCCTGACACCCCGGCCGACGCGGAGTTGCTGAAGGACATCACGAAAGTTCACGTCTGGCAATCAACCAGTGAGCTTGGGGCGCACAGACCTTTACCCGGCAAGCAGGCCGACGTACAGCCTCCAGAGAAGAATCTCGTCCTGGTGATTCGAGGCGAACTGTTGAAACGTTATCCGAACACCGTGATCTATGCGCAAAAGGCCGTCGCGGACAAGCAAGGAAACAATGTCATTACCGGCGATGAAATGGATGCCGGCCAATTTAAGATTGAATTGAAGTTCCCGCTCTTCAAAGCTGAAATCGAGCCGGACCTTCGTTTTTTCGGCTTCGACCTGACGCTCAAAAAGGCAAAAGGTGAAGACAGGAGCAATGATTTCAGGGCTGACGATAAGCGTGGTTGGTTTTTCGTGCTTCAGGAGGTGCCCGGTGAACCACGTTTCGGCATGGATATCGCTTACGAACGGACGCGGGACACCGACAACCTTGCGGCAAATGATCCACTCGACACGTGGGACAACCTCGCTTGGAACAGGTTTGGCTCTACTGAACCCGCATTCATAAAAAGGTCACCGGTCCCGACCTTCCCACGTCCGAATGTGGCGAAGTTGTCCAAAAACCCCTGGGCCAACAACTCCGCACACATGGCGTACATTCTGTTCCAGACACCGGTCATGGTGGCCGTACACGCAACCGAGATGTTGAATTTGAAAAAACCTGCCACGCCGCCGTAAACGACCGCTTTGAAGAGAGCGGCTTTTGCGGTTCCGGGTAGTGATTGCCTTTACGTTGAATCTGAAATTATGGCGGACTTTGACGAACAAGTTAGATTAGTTTCCCTCCTGCGCGAGAGATGCCGGAAGTGCGACGAGTCCCTTTACCGCAACCGCGTCGATTTGCAACGCACGAACCTTCGGCTTAACCGCGCTAAGCAGAAACAAACAATTGTGGATAGCGACCGCGACGCCCAGATTGCCGAGCTTCGCGCCCGCATGGAACGGCTCAATGCTCAGTTGGCGAAGTTGCGCGAAGAGGAACGGCAGTTGGTGGACTGGTTTGCTCATCTGGCCGAACAACAACGCCTGCTCGAACACTTGCGAGAGAATCTGGAAGCTTGCAGGAGTCGCATCGAGACCACGCGCCGGCATCTCGCTGAGCTGCGACAAGTGGACCCGCCGCCGGCAGAGAAAATAAAAGCCGCCGAGGACGAGCTCAACAGACTCCAACGCGCACGATCAGACATCGCCGCCGGCGTGGAAAAAATCACCGAGACGTTGCACCAGCTCGAGGAAGAAGAACAAAACAAGCGTCAGAAACGAGAGCAGCTGAAAGCAGAAATAGAACGGCTCCGCGAAGAGCTACGTGGAAATCAGGGAAGGTTGACCGAGCTTTCGCAGCCTGCTTTCCAGGATACCCAGGCTCTTGATAGGCGACAGCGAGAGATCGAATCCAGGATTGATCGTTTGCGGGCTGATTGCAGTGATTGTGATGGCAAACTGAATGCAGCGATCGGAGATATCTATCGCCGTGATCCACATCCGAGAGGCGCGCTCGCGCACGTCGACGACCGAATTCCTTTTCTGCTGTTGCCTGTTCGGATTGAGACGATCTTTGTACCGACTCAGAATATCGAAGGTCAGGCTCACACGGAACTATGGGTGCGCGTCTACCCTGACGAGATTGCCATTCATACTCACGAAAAAACGTTAACAGACCGCGAAGTGGTCGCCGGCGAACTCTACTGGACGGAACTCGTGGCTGCCTTGTATCTCCGGGACGAACAGGACAAACGTCGTCGTGCTGCCTGGCGCCATCTGGTCGAACTGTTCGGCGGTCAACGCGCTGCCTGGGTAGCTCGCCAAACCAAACCTACGGACTATGAGGCACTGGCTGCGGGCGGCGCGCCGGAGACCCTGCTCGATGTTTTGCGTTCGTTAGATCCGAATTTCTTCAACGACCTATTCGCGCTCGATCTTTCGGTCCGGGCACGGGCCGCCCTGCAAGATGCAGTCGCCGCAAACGACGCCGACGCATTCAGTCGCCTTGCCGATGAGGAAAAGTGGTTCGATCGGATTAATGCCGTTGTGCGCCGGCGAATCACCGGTTTTCCGGTTCCCGATCTGACTAAGACCGATGCCTGGTCGCGCGCGCCACGTACCAACATTTTGCCGGATCGATTTGTGCTCTTACTTTACGGCAGCGAGACGGCTGATCCCCGTGAGATTACCGGCAACCTCATTCCGGATACGATGTTTGTTGGTCCGGACCCAATGGATGCGAAAGCTGCGTTTGAGAATAAGGACCGTGCTTTGACTTACGGCAGCACCTTCGATTGGATGTCGGACTTTGACAAAGCTGTGGCGCAGGGCATGGGCTTTCGGGTCAGTCTGAGCGCCGAAGAAGCCAACAGGGGCTTTGCGAAGATTTTAGTGCTTGGTGTCTTCCTTTCCGCGAGTACAACGGAGAGCGCGGTTTTGCTCGAGGAGTTGATAGACAATCATCAGTTTGGTCCCAAAGGATTTAGTCTTGTCCGTCAGGGAACGCCCACCAACAACACTGAACGCGATGGCACCGGGTATTCCGACAACGACGCTTACGATGACCTCGCGTTTTTTACGGCAATCGACCCACCCGCGTTCGATCCTGCTAGTGCGAACCTGAAGAAGAGCCGGACCGATGGACGTCTACTGGCAGACGCTCTTGGTATCGGCTACCCAGCGATGCAAACGGTTCAGCGGGCGGACCAGACTGACGCGCTTGAAGCTTCCTCGATGGCCACGGCGTTATTTCCCGGCACGCTTGGATATTGGCTTCGAAATTGGATGGCGCCTGTTGTCTCGGAGCAAGTCGCACGCCAAACGCGTTCGTTCTTCACTAGTTTTGTAAGCGGAAGGGGTCCGCTACCGGCCGTGCGCGTGGGCAACCAACCCTACGGCGTTCTGCTCACAAGCGACTTTTCACGTTGGCAGTATCCGCAGGACAACAACCTTCTTCGGGTTGGACTGTTCATGGACCAGATTGCGTTTTTGAGAAATCTCCACAAAACGCTAACAGGGCTCGAAAAGATCTGGAGCAATATCGCGACCACCCTGGCATTCGTTGGTAAGGCAGGCAGTGATTCCATGGAAGTGCTTATGAACATCCTCGGCCTTCACCCGACGAGCGTGGAATTTTTCCAACGCATCGGCTATAGCGAGGAATATCTGCTCACGCTGGCGAGCTTTACAGGTAAAGGAAATCGCGCAGGCGAGTTGAACTCGATGATGCTGGGAATGCCCAGCATCGCCAGGTCTTATCTATCAAATTTAGGGATCACCACAGATGACAAGACCGTCCGCCAAATGAAGAGCCTTCACGTTCTTTGGCAGCATTACGTTGCGCCGCTCGATTTACCGAACCTGGTGGAGAACAAGCCGCCTTCCGAGACTAATACGCTGACACATAATTACGTTGACTGGTTGGCGAAAACCGAAGACACGCAGAAGATCATCAAGCAGGACTTCGGCGTCCCACCACCCTCCGCCCTGCTGTATCTAATGCTGCGGAATGCGCTCCTGTTACAGCTACACCACGGAGCTTATGAGTGGCTGAAAGGACGAACCACTTTCGAGCCCTTGCTCGAAAAGTCCATCGGTGCCACCACCCTCTTAGGAATGCGCGACTCGCTGCCCTCAGTCTCGAAACTGGAGATCATGGGTACTGCTGTTGGCATCGCTGAGCCGGCACACCCCACGCCCAGCTTAAGTGTTGCTGATTGGATATGGCACGGACCTAATCCGACCGAAGTCGAAGCATCGTTTCTTAGAGAACAAAAAAACGCACTATTGACTCTGGTGGACACGCCGACGGCCCGGTTGGAGCGCTGCCTGATCGAACATATTGATTGCTGTAACTACCGGCTCGATGCCTGGCAGACAGGATTGTTTACTCAGCGGTTGCTGGCCCAACGCGGATCGGGAGGACAAGCGGGTGAACGGCAAACAGGTATTCACCTGGGCGCGTATGGTTGGGTCGAAAACGTGAAGCCGTCATCAAAGGTGTTTCTCAGTCAAGACAGCCTGCCGGCGTCATTGCGACCAGCCGATCAACATCCGGTGCTCGAGGAAGACGACGTCATTGCATCTTCGCAGTTGCCACCGAATTCCAGACAGGGCGGATTCGTACACGCGCCTTCGCTAAATCACGCCGCGGCGGCGGCGCTGCTGCGCAATGCTTATCTCAGTCATGCCAGTCCTGACAAAGCGGAGATGTTCTCCGTTAACTTGTCATCCGAGCGCGTCCGTAAGGCCCAGTTTATTCTCGAAGGAATGCGCAACGGCCAGCCAATCGAAGCGCTCCTCGGTTACCAGTTCGAACGCAACCTGCATGAACGCACCTCAGAGAGTGTTAAGCGAAAAGATTTTTCGGTGCTCGAGCTCAATCAATTCATTCTGCCGTACCGGCAGGCGTTTCCCTTCGAGTCAAAAGAGCTGGTCCAGGCGGGCACTGGGCCGTCGACGGAAACTGTTCCACCTTACAGTGTGGTGAACGGATTGCGACTGAGAGAAGCGACCTTGTTAGCAGCTAACGGCTTTGGCCTTGCATCCATTCTATCGCCGGCGGAATTACCAAACGCTGGTCAGGGTGCTGCGATCCTCGCGGAACAAGATGCGTTGCGTAATACGCTCGACGCGGTAAAAGATCTGCTGATGGCCGAAAACGCTTTCCAACTGGTGCGCGGAAATTTCGATCGGGTCGCCGCAGTCTCGCTGGCCCAAAAAGAGGCTCATATTCCCCCGGAGTTGGAAGTAGTTGAAACACCACGCGGAAGTGAATTCACGTTTACCAACCGCGTTACGCTCCATTTTGAGAATCTCGATCCGGCAGTAGCCACCAGCAATTCCTGGTTCCCAATCCTGATGACGCCGCGTGCAAAAGCGGAACCGGGAATGAACCGGTGGCTGGGTTCTATTCTTGGCCCGGCACCTGAGAAAATTAGTTGTACAGTTAGTCGGGTCGAGACGGATACAGACGGGGAGACGACACTTCACGATTCGCACTTCATGACTTTGGCTGACCTGGGCATCCAGCCGGTCGATTTTGTGTGGTTGGTTGGTATCAGCCTGGAGAACACTCAGGGAGCAACCGAATTGGAAACGCGCATCGCTTTCCAGTATCGACAGGACCACAGCATCGGCGACGACAAGGTCACGCAGATCACTTTCAACGTCGGCGCTCCCGGGCAAACCACATTCGCCGAGCTCTTTCCACTGGCGCGGCATCTGCGCGCCCTGCTACTGGAAAGCAGGGCGCTCAATGCGGAAGATTTTCTTCCCGCCTCGGGGGGGAAGGAAACGGCAATTCCGGTGGACAAGAAAAATCCGAAAGGATATGACGCGTCTGAGTTACGAAGTCGCGTCGAGAGCACGCTAAATGCGCTTACGGCGCTCGCCGATACTCTCGATGGCCCGGCGGCCCCGACGGTCCAGCTGGTCTTCCTCAAGGATCCTACGACCCTGGCAGACGATGAACCTTTTGTCGGAAAGCTGGGCGCTGCCTTCACCAAATTGGAAGAGGCCAAGTTAGCGTTCAGCGATGCCAAGCAGGTGACCATAACTTTTCCACCCGCCCTCGCTGAGATACTCCATCAGAAACTACGGTCAATCGCCGACTTCGGTATTAGCGATGCCTTTCCGCCGGAGTCTGATCTAACACATGATGCGGCGATAGTTTCGCTGCTGGGCCGCGCTTATCGAACAGCAAGACGTTTGCGACGCAGTGCTCCGCAGGACGGAGTGTTGGACCGCGCGGCGGCGACACTCAATAAGGCAACTGCCGACAAAACTATCGAAGCGCAGGTCCTACTGTTGCTGGAAACGGGAAGAATTCTGTTCGGGGAAACTTTCAATTGGTTACCTAGGTTTTCATGTCATAACGAGGTTGACCTTGCCACAGCGGCTGCCGATCGGGACCAGCTCCTGAAGCACGCGGTCAATCCGGTTGCCGGACCAACGAAAACGGAAGTAGTGGACGAGTGGCTGCAGGTCCTGGCGCGAGTCAGACGTCCGTTGCATAGATTTGAGATCGTGCGAGTACTCGCCGACGCGCTCAATGATGTGACGCTGGAGGTGCTTCCAGTGCAGGTTCCTTATCGAGCGAACGACAGTTGGTTGGCCGTGGAGTTTCCAGAAATAGATCCAAACGATTTAAACGTTTCACCAAAGCGCTTCGGCATTTCGCGCGATACCTTATCCATCGCGGCGCACGGCAGCGCTGCATTTCAAGCCGGAATAAAACAAAGCGGCGTACTCGTCGACGATTGGACCGAAGAGATTCCGACCGACAAAGAAACTACGGGCATCACTTTTCGTTACAACCAGCCCAACGCAGCGCCTCCTCAAACCCTGCTGCTAACGGTTACGCCGACAGAAACCGGCTCGTGGGACTGGGACGATTTAGTTGGCACCCTGAACGATACGTTGCGGCGGGCCAAGCGGCGGGCGGTGGAACCGGAGCAACTCGAACAACAGAAGTCGGCCGTAGCGGACCAGGTCGAAATAGAACCATGGAATGTGTTTGCGCCGGCTCTGGTATCGGAATTTAGCGCGATTGAACAGTCTGATGTTTGGCTCGACCTTATGGGAATGCTGGACTTCAAAGAGCTTATTGATTTTAGGGCGGCACGATCCGCAACCCCGTGACTTAACCCATGGCTATACCGGAAATAAAACTATCCCAGGTTCTAATCGACTCCGAAGTCTTGCGCCTTCCGCGCATAGTTGCCTTTAACCGGATCGAGGCTCGCCCTCGCACTCTCGACTTCACCCGCTGCTTACGTGCTGAAGTGCGCGACCCGCTGTGGATGCTCACCCGGCAGTGGCAATTCGGTGAATTTCAGGGAGAAGATGCGGCTTCGTGCGTTACATCACGCATCGCTTATCGGCATGAAGCAATCGATCGTCTCACTTTTCCCGACGAAAAGACTTTTGAGTTCAACGCTGCAACGATGCCGCTCGAAATCAAAGTTGAGCGCGAACGGATTCCATTGACGGTCGGAGAAAAGGCAGGCGAAGTCTACAGTGACGTGCTATTTGCGGTGCAATGGGGCAAACAGTTCCTAAGACTGTTGAAGGCCAGCGGTTTGGGCGATCACTATAGCTCGTATCTTAAGAAGTTTCCGATCCACATATTACCTCCGGATCCGCCACCAGTCGTTCCGCCTGATCCTCCGCCTCCGCCCCGAGTGGTGCAAGATCCTGATGCGGAACAGATCAAGGCAGCGGTTGGTTCGCGCATTGCCGACGGAGTAGCCATCGCGCGTGCCGTGGAGAACGGCGACCATGACCTGTGGCTCGATGCCCTGGGCGGAGGCGACGAAGCACAACTGAAAACGATTGCCGCTGACTTTGCGTTCGCTTGTTCCAGCAAAATGAAGCGACTCTTCACGCAGCCCGATGATGAGAAGGACACACCGTGGTTGAAGAATCATCTGGAATACCAATTTGCCGTTGGTGGTCAGCCGGGCCCGAATGGAGCGCAGACCGTTCTATTCGCTGAGCAATACCATCAAGGCCACTTGGATTGGTACTCATTCGATTCCGTCAGCGATCGAAAGGCTATTCTTGATCCGGAAAGTCCTCCGGTACCAATAACCGAAGCAGTGGAATCGTTCCTGCCGGCGAACGTTCGCTTCAAAGGTCAACCGCAGGCGCGCTTCTGGGAGATGGAGGAGACGCAGACTGACTTCGGCAAGATCGAGACATCAACGACGGGTTTGCTTCACTTGATGCTTGCCGAATTCGGCCTTATCTATTCCAACGACTGGTTCATGCTGCCTCATCCGATGCCCATCAATACGGTTTGTGAAATTCTCGGCATCCTGGTGGACGACACTTTTGGTCGGCATACGTTCATTCGTCCTGCCGGCCGCGGGCCTGAATCGGCGTGGCAGCGATGGGCCATGTTTCATCTTACTGAACGAGGACGAGTGAGGCCGGATGCAAATCGCTTCTATCTCGTGCCGTCGGTAGGCAAAGTTCTGGAAAGCGAACCGCTAGAGCGCGTGAATTTCATGCGTGACGAAATGGCTAACATGGTGTGGGGCGTAGAAGCCACCATTCCTTCTCAAATTGGAAAGGGTATGAGCGGTTATGAAACATCACAGACCCAGGAAACGCCGCCGCCGCGGACCATCACAAATGAAGAGGTGAAGATTCGCTATGTATTGGGCACTACGGTGCCAAAGAACTGGATACCGTTTATCGCCGTTCACGCCGAAGGGAGCGTCAGTGAAGTCAGGCTGCAGCGAGCGCGTATGGTTGGTGGCGAACCACCTCGCGGATGGATTCTGCGGGAGCCTCTTTCGCCTTATTTCATCGAAGAAGAAGAGGTGCCCCGCACCGGCGTCTATGTCGAACGTTCGTGGCAGCGGGCACGCTGGATCGGTGGTCGCACCTTTATCTGGGTCGGAAGACGGAAGACGGCTGGCAGGGGCGAAGGCTGGAGTCAGTTAGTGTTCGATCAGATTGAAGATTTGCAACCGAAGAGGGTTGATTAGCCAAATTTACTAAAGAGGTCGACCTGCGAAATGGATGATAAGAAGTTACAGCACGGTTTGAGTTGGCTTCCCCAGTGCCGTCGAACTCCTTATAGCGTGTGCGGTTTGTGTAGTCGCTGTATGAGAGCCATCACCAGGAACACCGTATTGCATTGCTACCTCCTGCGGCGAGGTGTCGAACGCTGAACTCACCATCATCAATCTTCGTTTTGAGATGCCAAATTGGCATCTCAAACAAATCCGGACTGGCGTCTTCGTCGAACGGGTTCACGAGACATACGAGTGCAAAGCAAAAGCAGAGCCTCAAATTGGCTATGTACGTAGTCCCTTCATTGTGCGGAGTTCCTGGCGCCAGACCTCCGCATTACGTTGTAACAGTCTAAGACTTTTCTATTCTGTAAGTTAGAATCACTTGGCATCTCAGAGTTTTCCCATCTGTTCTCATTCTCTACCGTTTTCTACCCTCCGGTGCTGTTTTTTCTGGCCACGTATTGGCCACTTGGAAAAATCGAGGCTTGAGGAGTTGGGCTTGTAAGTTATTCAAGAATTGAGTGTTATTGGTGGAGCAGAGGAGGGTCGAACTCCTGGCCTCCGCATTGCGAACGCGGCGCTCTGCCAACTGAGCTACTGCCCCACAGCCCGCAAGAATACAGTTTCAAGTTTCAGGTTTCAAGTTTGGGAGACACCGCAGATCAATCCGCAGATTACGCAGATTAAGCGGACACAGGCTGCAAGGGAGTCTACAGACTCAGATCACGGCTTTGGCAGCCTCGTCGATTGCCTCTCCAAGTTTTTCAGTATACTTCCCGCCGCCCTGGGCCATGTCAGATTTGCCGCCGCCGCGCCCGTCGATCATCACGCACGCTTCGCGCATGAGGGCATTCATGTCCCCGGCCGTATCCACTGACCTGGCGAAAACCAGGCGAGCTGCCTCCTTCTCGCGAGAGGCAAGCAGCGCGATGGTATTCGGATGTGAAATCAACGCTTGCGCGAGATGCTTCAGAGACTCAGCATCGCGGTCGTCAAAAATCCGACTAACGACGCGAACACCGGCCGCGTTTGGCGATATAGTTGTCAGTAGTTCATCCGCCTCAACCCGAGCGACAACTTCTTCAAGCGTGCGAATGCGCCGGTGTAGTTCCTTGTTCTCTTCAAGCATGTGCGCGGCGAGCTTGGCCGCGTCATCCCGGCCGGCGCTGAAGAGACCGGCAACTGTGGCTGCGGTTTTGTTTGCGCGGCGATAATCGGCCAGTGCCCGCCCACCGGCAACGAACTCGATCCGGGTCAGACCTTTAGCACGTTCCCACGAGCGCACCGCAATCAGGCCAACCTCGCCAGTCCGATAAGCGTGCGTACCGCCGCAGGGCGTAAGATCAAAACCCTCAATCTCGATGAGTCGCAACTCGCCCTGTCGCGACGACTCTTTTCGCAGCGGCAGGCGCGCCGCTTCTTCCGCGCTGGCAGTCTTGATGGTTATTTGGCGGTCTTCCCAGATCACGTTGTTAGCCAACCCAACCGCCCGTTCGATCAGTTCATTGGTAGGGTTTGCAATTTCAACGTCGATTTCACACGAGTCATCCATTACCCGGAAACCCCGGGTGGGAGCATTGAAAAGGGTAACAAAAGCCTGTGACAGGGTGTGCTGACCGGTGTGTTGCTGAATGTGATCCAGGCGGCGCGTCCAATCGATTCTTCCTTTCGCGGCGGAGCCAATCTCAGGCGCCCGTCCCTGAATGACATGCAATACTCCGTCGTCTTCCGCATCAATACATTCAAGGACGCGGGCGCCGTTTAGCATTCCGGTGTCGCTCGGTTGGCCGCCACCAGTTGGATAAAAAGCCGTGCGGTCCAAGGTGACCGCAGTCCAGCCACTCACGCGTTCGGATTTGTCAGTGACCCGCGCTTCGAATTCAATGAGATGAGAATCGCTGTAGTAGAGACGTTCAGTTAAGGGCATGTTGACAGATTAATAGTTGAACTAGTGAAAGCTTGCAAGTGAACCACTCCAGAATGGGAATCTCAGGGTCGGGAAGGGGGGTTGGCCCCCGCTCCTGGGAAGTTTTGAAAAACAAAACAGATCGGGGGCAAGCCCACCCTTCCTAACCCTGAGATTACTCTAATTGATTTGAGGCTACTTGATTGAGCGAACCACTAACGTATCGGCGTTCTTTGACAGCCCTTCCACAAACCAACATAATTCGCGACTGCTCATTTCCCGGTTTTTTGGAGACGAACGCTAATGACTCACCTACCTCGAAAATTACCCCACTTGGCGGGGGTCTTACTATTTGCCGTCTCGTTGAGCGTGGTCGCGTCCGCTCAACAGGATCGCCCGCTGACTTCGATCACTTATCATGTCTCAATGTCGCGGCCCGTGTCGCACCTGTTCGAAGTAGCCATAGAAGTTGAGCTGCCAAACGATTGGAAAGCGCGCTCCATCGAGTTTCAGATGCCGAAGTGGGCGCCGGGTCGTTATGCAGTTTTTGACTTTGCCAAGAACGTCCAGGGGGTTGAGGCGCTGGGCGGCATCTGCCCTCCTGAAGCTAAATGCAAAATGCCAACTTTCCCAGTGACGCGAGTGGACGATCAAACGTGGCGGGTGGCAACGACGAATATCCGCAGCCTGACAATTCGCTACAAAGTTTTCGGCAATGATCTCTCCGGCACGTTCTCCCAACTGGATTCGCGCCACGCAAACTACAACGGCCATTCGATCTTCATGTACGTCGTCAACCACAAACCTGACCCGGTAAAGCTGATGATCGATCCACCAGCCGGCTGGCGGATTATCAACGGGTGGAACGAACGCGCCGACCAGCGCGAGTGGCAGTTTGCAAACTACGACTTAATGTCCGACACACCTACGGAAATAGCTCCCGATTGGACCATCGATGAGTTTCAGGTCGACGGTAAGCGATACCGTGTCGTCGTTCATTCGTTCGGCGATGAGGGGGGAAAGCGATCCGCTCTGGTGCGTGACATCGAAAAGATTGTCAGGGCCCAGACCGCGATGTGGGGACTTCCTGATTTTGAGTCGTACACATTTTTGATCCATTTCGCCGCCGACGATCATTCGGGCGACGGGATGGAACATCTCAACTCGACGCAAATCATCGAGCCCGGAGCATTGGGTGAATCGGGAGTCTATGTGAGCGTGTTGGGTACGGTCGCGCACGAATTCTTCCACGTTTGGAACGTCAAGCGGCTCCGTCCGCTTGAGCTTGGTCCATGGGACTTCACGCGTCCCTTAAGCACACGCAGTCTCTGGATTGCAGAGGGGCTGACAAATTACTACGGCCACGTGATGATGCGCCGGGCAGGGATTTGGGACGCTACGCAGTTCTTACGACGTGAGAGCGAAACGATTACTGCGATCGAAAATGCTCCTGGCAGCCGGTTAATGAGCGCCGAAAACGCCTCGCTTTCAGCACCGTTTCTTGATGATGCGCCTCACGCGCAACGAACCAATCTCGCAAACACCGCTATCAGTTATTACCCGAAGGGCGAGTTAATCGGAATGGTTCTTGACTTGATTATTCGGGGTAGAACGGACGGAAGGGCTTCGCTCGATGATGTGATGAGACGCATGTATGACGAGTTTTATCTCAAGAGTCCTAACGCGACCTACTACCTTCGAGGCCGAGGCTACATACCGGAGGACCTGCAGCGCGTGGCTTCTCAGGTTTCGGGCTATGACTTCACAGATTTCTTTACGCGCTACGTTCGCGACGTGGAGGTGCTGCCCTATGACGAGGCCTTTGCTTATTTGGGATTGCATGTGGCGCGCTCTGTGGCGCGTGAGCCGTACAACGGAGGTATCGCTGTCGACTGGGAAGACACAGAGAGTCTCCGAATCGGAAGCGTGCGCAACGATTCGCCTGGTGAAAACGCGGGATTGCAGGAAGACGACGAGATTCTCACGCTCGGCGGGAAGAATATAAAGCGCGAAAACTGGCTCGTCGCGCTGAGTCGCTACAAGCAGGGTGATCGCATCCCGATTACCGTAAAACGAGATCGACGCACAATTAAGACTACCCTGGTGCTCGGAGTTCCCGAACGCTTCGAATATCGAATTGAAGAAAAGAAAGACGCGACGCCGCAACAGAAAGCACTACGTCAGGCGTGGCTGAACGGCACAAGACAATCTGATGTTCGATAGGAGTTCTGAACAAGTAAAGCAGTTGATGGCTCAGCGGAGAGCCCCCTCAGACTGCTGACGCGCCTTTTTCATTTCATCTAGAAAGCCTCTCAAGGATCAGAGACTCAACCTTGATTAGCCCATCGTAACGAGGCTGGCGGACCTGGACGTTGCACCTGGATAGGACCTTGGCCATGTCAGCTCGCCTCCGCTCATTGGCTCACAGTTCCACCCACCCTGCTGGATCCTCGTAGCTTTTCCTCCGATCACCCCATTTAAGGCACCGAGTTTGCTTGGAACGAACCCATCTTTCTCCCTTTTAGAAGATATATAGGTTCAATCGGCACAAGAGCCAAGACCTTCTGAGTTGACCTCAGGAACTTTGCGCTCGCTCAGGAATTTCAAGAACTTGGGTATTTGGAGGGATCATGGAAGCAACATTGGGGACATTGGAGCAGTATTCCAACGACGACAGCAGAAGACTAGGGGACATTACAAGGGCTGTGGGAGGTTGGCTTGTCGGAATATTCGGTTGCACACACAAGCAAATGAGTCGTCCTTTTTCAAGACATGGTGAGAACTATCGTGTCTGTATAGGCTGCGGAGCACATCGGCGATTTGACCCGCAGACGTGGGACTCGAGTGGGCCTTTTTACTATAAGGCGGCGAAAACGTCTGAGCTCCTGGAAATTAACAGTAGCGCGTTAAGAAGCGTTTAGCAGGCGGAGCGAGCTTAATTGCTTCGGGAGCCGGCTGACTTTTATTCCAGACGATAGTTTGGAGCTTCCTTCGTAATAATTACGTCGTGGACGTGCGACTCGCGCAACCCGGCGGACGTTATGCGGATGAACCGGCTCTTTTCCTGAAACTCTTGAATCGAGCGGCAACCGGTGTAGCCCATGCCGGAGCGCAAGCCGCCTACCAGCTGGGTCGTCATCTCCGCTATGGTGCCTTTGTAGGCAACGCGGCCCTCAATTCCTTCGGGCACAAGCTTCGATTCACTCTCCGCCATTTCCTGCGCGTACCTGTCGCGCGAACCTTCGCGCATGGCGCCAAGCGAGCCCATACCGCGATAGGTTTTAAACGAACGACCTTGAAAAAGAATTACCTCGCCCGGCGCTTCTTCCGTGCCGGCGAAAAGCGATCCGATCATTACGACGTCGGCTCCCGCCGCGATGGCTTTGGCGACGTCGCCGGAAAACTTCACCCCTCCATCGGAGATCACGGGCACGCCTCCGTCCCGTCCAGCTTTAACACAAGACTGTATGGCCGTTATCTGTGGCACGCCGGCGCCTGTGACCACCCGCGTGGTGCAGATCGAACCAGGCCCAATTCCCACCTTGATCGCATCCGCTCCCGCATCGACCAACTCCTGTGCTCCTTCGAAGGTGCCAACATTGCCAGCCATCAAATCAGTGCCGGGGTGTCTCCGCTTGATTTCGCGCACAGCTTCAATTACGCGCACTGAGTGGCCATGCGCCGTGTCAATCACCAAACAATCGACGCGCGCTTTCACCAGTTCGTCGGCGCGTTCGCGAAAATCGCCTGTGGCTCCGATAGCCGCAGCTACGCGCAGACGTCCCAGATCGTCCTTTGCGGCATTCGGATATTTGATTGCCTTTTGAATGTCTTTGACAGTGATTAAACCCTTGATGACCTTGTCTGCATCGACCACCAGTAGCTTTTCGATTCGATGCTTCTGCAGCACAGCCTTGGCTTGCTCAAGGGTAGTGCCGACGGGAACAGTGACCAGCGGCTGCTTCGTCATCACTTCGGAAACGGGAATATCAAAACGTGTCTCAAATCGCAGGTCGCGATTGGTAATGATGCCGACCAGGTGGCCATCTTCATCCACAACCGGCACGCCGCTGATATGGAATCGCTCCATCACCTGAAGCGCCTCTCGCACGGGTTTAGTTGGAAGAATAGTGACGGGGTCAACAATCATTCCAGACTCTGAACGCTTAACCTTGTCAACCTCTTCCGCCTGGCGTTCGACGCAGAGGTTTCTGTGAATGACGCCGATGCCACCCTGTTGCGCGAGGGCTATCGCCAACGCAGCTTCAGTCACCGTATCCATCGCCGAAGAGCAAAGTGGAATCTGGAGTCGGATGTTGCGGGTGAATTGGGTCGAAGTGTCAGTTTCAGATGGCAGTACGTCGGAGCGGGCTGGGACTAAAAGCACATCATCAAAGGTAAGACCCTCGGTAATATCGGATGAGATCATACGAGCTTTATCAACTCCTCGAAGATAGTATGGATGAAACCAGCTTACAATCTTAACCCGGGCTAAACGCTGGGCTAAACCCTGGGCTAAACACCGGAGAAACAAAACTGCCCGCCATTTTCGCAGCGGGCAGTTTTACATGATTTTTCTTAACGGCGAGTTCTCGGCAAGCGCGCGCACGCTCAACTACTGAGCCTGACGGCACAAACTTGTGTGACCAACGATTACTATTGTCTGGACGGTTCGTAATCAGTTTTCCAAACATTAATTGTGGGCAAACTATCCGCGACATTGTCGCGGATATCGTCACACGTCAAAATCCTGCGCGCATTGGCCACTTGATAATAAGGGGCATGATGCAACTCCGCAGACCGTCGTCCGTACCATTTGAGCAAAGCCAGCGCCCCAGCGGTTAGAAGTGCCAGGATTACAATTGCAAGCACGACGGTCAAAACTGGCGAGCGCGTGGCGGGGGTGTCCGTGTAGACCTTCGAGCGATAAGGAGCGCTCGCCACTTCTTCGCCCGTATCTCCCTGATCACGCATATAACGCGTGTAGCCTTCGACAGCTTGCTTCTCATCGTATCCTACGTAGCGAGCGTAAGCTTTGACGAAGCTGCGATTGAAAATGCCCCCAGGAAGGCGGTTATACTCATTGGCTTCTATTGCTTCGAGATAATGGATGGAGATTCGGGTCTGATCAGAAACCTCACGCAACGGAACGCCACGCTCTTCGCGTGCGAGTCGCAATTGTTCACCGATAGTCTCTGCCATCACGAATTCGCGTGCATCCCTGGAGCCTGCTACTTCGGTGGATGAAAGCCTTGCTGGACACCAGTTGAAGAGTAGACTCTAGCTAGTCTTCTGTGTCCGAAGGGTTTACCCCGCTCTGCAAGACAGCTCAATTGTTTGCCGAATATATTTGGCCGAATATATCTTGCGGGGCAAACGGTGTCAAACTTTCGCGTCAAAGAGATGGGCGTCTCTTGATTCTTCGCGCGCGCGGTGATAGGTTTGCCCCAGTTACCAAAATAACCCGACTTTAATTTCTACAACCGGAAAAGTGAGGATACATGAGATGCCCTTAGAAGCACTCGGAATGGTGGAGACCAAAGGCTTTGTTGGAGCTGTCGAAGCGGCTGACGCTATGGTCAAAGCGGCGAATGTTCAGCTTTTGGGAAAAGAGTATATCGGCGCAGGGTATGTAACGATCTTTGTGCGCGGAGACGTTGGAGCTGTTAAAGCAGCAACGGATGCTGGGGCAGCCGCCGCGCGCAGGGTAGGTGAGTTGATTAGCGTGCACGTGATTCCTCGTCCTCACGCTGAAGTTGAGCGCGTTCTGCCTGTTGATGGACGAACCGGGTTAAGTCCGGACGAGCATTCGCTTCAAGGCGGCGGCGCCAGAGGGCAATTGGGGCAGGGCGAAGGTCGCTCGCTTCAGGCCGGCGCGCGAGAAGGCACTAAGGAAAGAGCCAGATAACCGATTTTTAGATTTTAGATTTCAGATCTTCGATTGATTCCAAATCGGCAATCAGAAATCCCAAATCAAAAATCCTGCTCGGGGGTTCGTTATGTCCGCTGATAAGGACCTTATTTCTGTACAGCAGGCGCGAGACCTGGTCGAAGGCGCTCACAAGGCCCAGGCCGAGATCTCCAGGTTTGACCAGGCGAAGATCGATCGAATTTGCGAGACAATGTCCAGGGCCGCACTTCGTGAGGCCGCACGGCTCGGAGCAATGGCGGTCGAAGAAACCGGCTACGGCGTCCCAGACGACAAGCGCGAGAAGAACCGTTTTGCGGCCGAAGATGTTTGGAACTACTTTCGCGGCCTGCGCACTGTGGGAGTCGTTTCCGAGTCGAAGGACGTGGTCGAGATTGCCAGCCCACGCGGCGTCGTCGCAGGTATCATTCCTTCTACCAATCCAACCTCAACCGCAATCTTCAAAATTTTGATCGCGATAAAGTCCAGGAACGCGGTGGTGCTCTCGCCGCATCCATCGGCCGCCAAGTGCATTAACGAGAGCGCGCGAGTTATGCGCGAAGCTGCCGTCAAAGAAGGTTTGCCTGCCGAGGCCATCGGGTGCATGACACTCGCAACTATCGAAGGCACGGAAGCCTTGATGAAGCACAAACAAACGGCCGTCATCCTGGCAACCGGCGGCATAGGTTTGGTACGCGCTGCTTACTCGTCCGGCAAACCGGCCTTCGGAGTTGGTCCTGGTAACGTTCCGGTGTTCATTGAACGAACGGCTGACGTGCCCAAGGCCGTGCAGGACATACTCACCGGGAAGTGTTTCGATAACGGAACTATTTGCGCTTCGGAACAAGCTGTAGTTTGCGACGCCCCTATCGAGAAAACCGTGCGCGAGCAATTCAAAGCTCAGGGTGGCCATTTTCTTTCTGCGTCAGAAGCTGATCAGTTGGGCAAGGTAGTGGCAACTCCACAACGCTCATTGAATCCAGGCATCGTCGGTAGGTCGGTGGAAGTGATTGCGAAAATGGCCGGCATCAGCGTTCCGCCAGGCACGCGTTGCTTGTTGGCTGATGTCGGTGGTGTGGGACGCGAGTTTCCGCTCTCGATGGAAAAACTTTCACCGATCCTCGCTTTCTATGTGGTTGATGGACTAACGCGGGGCGCAGAGCGCTGCTATGAAGTCTTGCGCTACGGAGGTATGGGCCACACGGCGGGTGTTCATACTCGTTCGCGCGAGGCTGCCGTTCGCTTTGGCGGCGAGATGCCTGCGTCTCGCATAACTGTGAACACTCCCACCACTCATGGCGCCATCGGTTTTTCCACGGCACTGCCGCCGTCAATGACTTTGGGCTGCGGTTCCTGGGGCGGTAACGTAACTTCGGATAACGTGTCGCCGCTTCACTTGTTGGATATCAAGCGAGTGGCTTTTGAAACCAGACCGGTGAAAAGCACTCGGCCGGCAGCATCACTTTCTACTACGGCGCGTGCACAATCGTCTGCATCAGTCGCTGCGCAAGGGCCACCGCCGTCACAACAGGCTGTAGTTGGCGCGGGTCCCGGCAAGATTAACCGTGAAGAGATTGCGGCGATAGTCGATAGATTCCTGGCTACGCGCCGGCCGGAAGAAACTACCGAAGCAACATCGCGGCAAACGGACGTGAGGACGCAGCAACCGTCCCCACCCGTCGAGCCTGAAGCCGGAAGCATGTATGCGGGACCGAGCCAGAGTGCCCGCCAAAGTGAGAGTAGTGGTGGGGCAGGGAATGGTGGAAGATTGTCTTCGTCAGCCAACACATCCAGGGCTTCCACATCAGAAGCTTCTTCGCGGGCGGCCAATGGAAATGCGCCGGTTGATTTTGTTAGTGAAGACGACGTCAAACGCGCGATACAGAAGGGCGAGAAGATATATATCAACGGGAAAACAATTATCACTCCGGCGGCGCGCGACATAGGCGAGCCGGCTGAAGTGTTTGCAAAGGGGTAAAAACAGATGTCAGATGCCAGGTGTCAGATGTCGCTAGTGCCCTGACATCTGATATCTGCAATCTGACATCTGACATCTCGAGCCTATGTTTCTAGCCAAAGTCGTCGGCACAGTTTGGTCCACTAAGAAGAGCCCGGATCTTGAAGGTATTCGATTTCTGGTTGTCCATCCCTACGACCTTGAGAAGGAGCCAACCCGAAATATCGTTATCGTCGCAGACCGGCTAGGCGCGGGCACGGGAGAGATGGTGATGTGCGCCTTCGGCAAAGCTGCCCGCACCGCGATTGGCAATCAGGACATGGCGATAGAGGCTGCGGTGGTCGGCATAGTCGATAGAGTGGACATCACTGACTCTGTTTCAGAAGAAATGCGCGAAGCCGCTCTAAGATTGGAGCGCGACAATGGGAGAAGGTGAACGGAAAGTGATGAGTGAGCGTAATGGACTTGGGTCTTGGGCCTTTGGTCTTTGATGTTTGTACTTGGAACTTTGTGCTTTGATCTTTTCGAGTCCACGCTTTCAAAAAACGAAGTACGAAGTACGAAGTACGAAGTTCAAAGTTTCAAGTGCAAAGACCCAAGACCCAAGACCCAAGTCCGTTACTCCTCCCCCATATATTGTCTTAATATGCCGAATGAAGACCTAATCTATCGACTCACGAAGGCTGTCTATAGTCGCTTGGGCCCAGCGGCGGATGAACAGACAGTCGAACAGCTGGTCACTGAAGTTTATCGCGAGGTCGAGCCTCTCCTTAGTTCAAACGGCACTTCGTATTCCTCTCTACAGTCTTCTTCCTCAAGCGAAGGTTCTTCAGACCGAATGATCATCTCTGTCTTTGGGGTGGACCATCCTGGTATTGTGGCTGGAGTTTCTCAAATACTGGCTGAGGCAGGGTGCAGTATTGTTGATATTAATCAGACCGTCGTGCAGGGGAAGTTTGCGATGGTGATTATTGCCAACACTTCGCGCGCTCGCGAAAGCGCCACCGAACTAATTGCCCGACTGCGGCGCGAAGGGGAGAAACTAGGAGTGCGTATCTACGCCCAGCGCGAGGATCTCTTCAACGCGATGCACAGAATCTAGTAAATGGTAAATGTAAATGGTAAATGGTAAATGGTGAATGGTCGACTCTTTGGATTAAGGTTGAACAGAACTGTACGATCCACGAAACCACACCAACCAACACGAAAGAATCGTTAGTGCCTTTTCGTGATATTTCGTGGATCTTATCGTCACTTCACTTGATTGCACGGCAGGCGCGCTTGTCTATGGTGAGTAACAAGTGACTATTTACCATTTACCATTTACCATTTACCCGCATGTCTAAACCCGAAATCGCTCGACGTTGTCACGTTTGTGGGGCGTCAATTCGTGAGGCAGCTGCTTTTTGTCCTCAGTGTGGTGAAAAACTAACCCTCCAGACTCTTGAAGAGAAGCATACCACCTCGGTGGTAACGGCTCCGCTGGTCGATTTAGCAGCTGACCGCGGTGAAGCGAACCCAAAGGGCCGCGGCGCAGAGTTTGAGGAAGGGAAGCCCGAACCGAGAGAAGGCGCGGCCACGTCTCAAAAAACTCTTGCGGCCAAGGCCCCGGCCGGCAAGGTCCGTGACAAGATTCAACGCGCCACTACCCTGGCCCGCGATGTTGAAGGCGATGTGAAGCATCGCGTCCAGAAGGTGCGCCAGATTTCCAGCGTCGTCCTGGACGAAGCCGCATACGATCCCAGTCTGCGCTTTGTGCTCGTGGCCGCCGCGTTGTTTCTTTTGTTTCTTCTGGTTTTGTTGCTGAATAAGTTGATTGGCTAAGCCGAGATCTGGAATCTCAAATCTGAGATCTCAGAGCTGAAATCTGAAATCAAAGTGGATTACTCGCAAGCAGAAATTCTCCAAACAGTCGCGATGACGGAGATGGAACATCTGGATGTCCGTACCGTGACGCTGGGTTTGAGTCTACGAGACTGCGCGAGTGAGTCGATCGTGCGCACGGCTGAACGGGCAGTGGAAAAGATTCACCGCTTCGCGGATCGACTGGTTGAAACAGTCGACCAGATAGGCGATGAGTTTGGAATCCGGATCGCCAACAAGCGAATTGCAATCACACCCGTCTCAATGATTACCGAAAGCGCAGCCGGCGATCCGGTTCAACTTGCCCGCGCAATTGACGAAGCGGCCGGCGCGGTCGGCGTAGACTTCATCGGCGGCTACTCTGCGCTGGTCCATAAGGGAGCCACCGACTCGGAGCGAGAGTTTCTCAATTCTATTCCTGAAGCGTTATCGACGACGAAGCGCTTGTGCTCCTCTGTCAACGTCGCCACCACGCGCGCGGGTATCAATATGGATGCAGTGCGCCAGGTGGGAATAATCATCAAGGAGGCAGCCGAGCGAACCAGCAATGAAGGCGGCATCGCCTGCGCCAAATTTGTCTGCTTCGCGAATTCCGTTGAAGACAATCCTTTTATGGCGGGCGCTTTCCACGGTGTTGGAGAGCCTGAAGCAGTTGTTAATGTTGGGGTGTCTGGTCCAGGCGTGGTGAACTACGCCGTGAGACATGCTGCTGCGGATCTGCCGCTGCAGGAGTTGGCCGAAATCATCAAGAAGCTTTCGTTCAAGCTTTCGCGCGCGGGCGAGTTGGTGGGACGTGAAGCAGCGCGAAGATTGGGAATTCCATTTGGCATCATCGATTTGTCGCTGGCGCCTACTCCAGTTCCGGGAGATTCGGTCGCAAACATCATTGAGGCAATGGGATTTGAACGGGCTGGGACTCATGGCACAACCGCTGCGCTGGCTTTGCTTACGGATGCTGTCAAGAAAGGCGGCGCGATGGCGAGCGGCTCGGTGGGCGGCATGAGTGGCGCTTTCATCCCCGTTTCGGAAGACGCGGGAATGATCGAGGCTGCCCGCCTGGGTGCGCTGTCTCTCGATAAACTCGAAGCCTGGACCAGCGTCTGTTCCGTTGGCATCGACATGGTGGCCGTGCCGGGATCTACTTCAGCCGAAACGATCTCAGCGATTATTGCCGATGAAATGGCGATAGGCGTAATGAACAACAAGACCACCGCGGTGCGAATCATCCCGGTGCCCGGCCGGGAGGTCGGCGACATGGTCGAGTTTGGTGGCTTGCTGGGCAGCGCGCCGATAATGGCTGTAAACGCATTTTCCTCCGCTGACTTCATTCGCCGCGGCGGCCGTATTCCGGCGCCGATTCATTCGCTGCGAAACTGATGTTCCGCAGCGGCTTAGATTCTTTTCTGGCCGGCAAAGCTGTAGAATTGCGATTGAGGCCTTGCGAACAATGTCCAAGAGAATCACAACAATTGATGACGCGTCCTCGGTTCTGTTACCGCAGGAAGCCGTTGATGCATTGGGGGTGGGCGCCGGCGGAGAAGTCGACATCGAGATTGTCGGACGGGCTCTGGTGGTCCGCTCTGTCGAGGAAGCGCAACGCTCCCGCGAATTCGTCGATATCTTTGAGTCGGTTCTGAAGAGACGCCGCGAAGCCTACGAGCAGTTGGCCGAAGGCCCCGAATAGTCGGCGTTAGCTTGATGAAATTTCCCGACAAATTGGATGTGCTGACAGCACACGCCCGATTGATAGCGGAAACAGGCGGAAGTGCTGGAATAAGAGATTCGGGATTGCTTGAATCTGCTCTCGCCGCTGCGGAGAATCGTCATAGGTATGATGATGCTGATCTTGCCGGGTGTGCTGCTACGTATGCATATCACCTAACACAAGCACACGCCTTTGTTGATGGTAACAAACGGATTGCCGCGGCAGTTACAGAAACATTTCTGGAAAGCAATGGAACTCAACTGGTGATGACTGACAAGGAAATTGTCCGGCTGTTCCTGGATATTGCGGCAGGCGTATTGAATCGCGAGGAAGTAGAGCGATTGCTTCGACCAAAGATAGCAAAACGTACTCGCTAAGCAAGCGACAGTACGGCTGGTAATCTCGAAAGAGAACTAAACCTCGACATCACTTCGGAGAATAGAAAATGGCAGAAGCACTTGGCATGGTTGAATGCATGGGACTGGTAGCAATGATTGAAGCGGCCGATGCGATGGTCAAGGCGGCAAACGTACGCCTGGTGGGCTGGGAAAAGATCGACGCCGGATTAGTTACGGCGATCGTGCGCGGCGATGTGGCTTCTGTTCGTGCTGCCGTAGATGCCGGGGCAGCAGCCGGCAGGAAGGTTGGGGTGGTAGTGGCAACCCACGTAATTCCACAACTTCACGACGATGTGGACCTCGGGCTACCAGTTTTGAAAACCGGCGAGACGACTAAGAAGAAAATCAGCGGTTCCGTTCGTGCAAGCGGATGAGCTTGGGCTTCTCTATACGCATCACATCTCCCAAAACCCTCCCACCCTCAAATGAGCCTGACCCTTTATTTTCTTCGTCACGGACAAACAACTCTAAGCCGCGAGGATAACTTCTGTGGCTCTGGCCTGGATCCCGAACTGACGCGGGAAGGTTTGGAGATGGCCCAGGGATTCGCTGTGGCTTATCGAGATAAGCAATGGACTGCGATCTTCACCAGTACTCTGCGGCGAAGCATTACTACCGCTCAACCTCTTTGCGACGCCTTACGATTGGCCATGCAACCGCGTCCGGAGCTCAATGAGATTGCTTATGGCAAGTGGGAAGGGCTAAGCAAAGAAAGAGTCGAACGGGAGTATCACGACGACTATATTAGCTGGCTGGCTGATCCGGCCTGGCACGCGCCAACGGGTGGCGAATTGGCGGTCATGATTGCCCGGCGTGGCTTACAGTTGATCGAGGAGATTAAGCAACGATATCCGGATGGGAACATTCTGGTGGTCTCTCATAAGGCCACCATCCGGATTATTCTTTGCAGCTTGCTGGGAATTGATGTCGGCCGCTTTCGATACCGTTTAGTATGTCCTGTCGGTGGAATCAGTATCGTCGAATTCACATCGCAAGGGCCATTACTACAGGCCCTGGCTGACCGGTCACACTTGAGTGAAGCACTCCGAACCTTGCCAGGCACCTGATCGACAAACGTCACCTTAAGTCGTGAGAGGATTGCTCTCCTGGTCTGAATGCACTAAGAAGCGTCCGAGGGCAAAAACCGAGAGGCCGGGTGGCCCGGCCTCACATCGGTTGGCGGAGAAATTCAGCCTCCATAGTTAGTGCTTACCCCAGTAACCGGTCTAAGAAGGCTTGAAATGTCAGACTTCGGATAGGCTAGACTGCACTTTCACCGTACAGCGAATTCACCTTTTAAACCCGTAGTGGCCGAAGCTGATGCGGGATCAAGGGTCTTCTTAACAAGTTCTACAGCGACTTCAGGTACTCAACCAGGTCGCGCTTTTCTCGCTCAGTCAAATTTAATCCCCCAAGGTTGTTGTAGTGATTGACAACGTCGAGCAAAGTCGCAAAGCGACCATCGTGGTAGAAGCCACCCGTTTGGTGGGTCCAGAGCCCTCTGAGTGGAGAGGTGCGGTAGCGTTCGTCAGGCGAGCGTTTCGCCTGAAAATCATCAATGCCGATCTCGGCAGGCGTGTGCATGTTCCAGCCCGGCTCGGTGAAGGTCGGTGGCACATGACACTGAGCGCAGTTCGCTTGCCCGCTAAATAAGGCCTTACCTCGTGCCGCGCCAGCACGGTTGAAACTACCATCCGGGGGCGTCGGCGCCGAGATGCCCAGTTGATACAACTGCAGCGCTGGAAGCTTGGATGAGATCAGATCGGGGGTGTTTCGCACGTTTGCGAAACCGGCCCTCGCGGCAACGGGAAATTTGACCGCGTCGTTCAGCCGCGGATCATAGAATGTTCCCTTCCCATGCATCTCCAGGTTGGCCACGAAAGCATTCCAGTGGCTGATCCCTCCCCAACCGGTCCAGGTGTGCAGGTTTACACCAGCAAGGCCAAAAGCGGGCGGAATCAAGGTGGCGGCTGACTTGCCGTCTGGCCGGAAGCCTTTGCCATCAAGGAAAAGTTGGGCATCGAACTTACCCGGCCCCCAGGCAGCCAGCACTTTCTTCACTGTCGCTTCATCGACAGCCAAAAGGCTCGTCACCGCACTCAAATCAGGGGCGAGCGAGATAATGGCACCGACATTAAGATCGCGGTTGGCCCATCCGTCAAGCCGATGACCAATCCCCCGTGCGAATGCGTTATCAACCGTGGAGTGGCAAAGGGCGCAGGTAATTCCCATCGTCTTCAGACTACCATCCTGGTTAAACTGCCCTTGAATGCCGAGGACCGAGTTAAGCTTGATCAAGGCCAGGGTTGTCGCGGGATCGTCCAGGTTGACCTGGCCTCGCTTTATTTTGTCGACGAGGTCTGCGGGAAGGGCATCCAGGTCGACTTTCAAGCCGACAGCGAGTGCGGTCTTCGGGCTGACGCCGGGGCCGACGCCTCCAAATTTAGTACCCTCGATCGCACGATGAAGCTTGAGGGTATCCCCCCAGAAAGCCTCATCGCCGAAGGTGTCGAAGCGAAAGATTTGCTTTCCATCTTCCAACACCGGCAGCGCGTTTGCGGGAATCTGCTGGTCGAACTTGTTGGTCTCTTGCGGCACTCCTGCTCGCTGCTGCGCTCGACCGCGTTCGGTGATGTACACCAGGCCGAGAGCAATAAGAACCAGGAAGGCGATTACTTTGCAGAGATTAGCGATCGGCGCCGCGACAAGCGGATTGGCATCGTTGTTTGCAACTGAATTTACTTTCCCTCTATCTTCATGCATCTTGTTCTGTGTCCTTTCGTATGCGATGAAAGCGCCATTCGGACCAAGTCCCGCCGAATGATGTTGGTATTAGGGAGGAGGCTAAAGCGGTTTTAGGATACTCCCTAAAATTAAACCTGTAAAGGGGTAAGAATGCCAGTTTCTAATGACCTTAAGAGTCTATGTTTTCCTTGCGAGTGTGTGTCGGGTGGTCGGGGTGGTTACAGTGATCCATGGTCCGAGATTACGAAAAACAAGCTGCTGCCGAATGGCACTAAAGAGGAGATTCTGAATCTTGTGGCCCGTGAGCCAAAGACGATTTCGCAACTAGCCGAAGGACTTGGTCTGTCACCACCGAGCGTTCACACGCACATTAACGACATGATGAAGAGCGAGCTTCTGCGCGAATCCGAAGAGTGGGAGAAGAAATACCCGACCGAGCGTTACTACGAGCCGAACTTTCCGGTGTTTAAGGCTGAGGAGTGCGCGGAGTTTAAGGTACTGTGTCAGGAGATGGCCGAACAAGTGGTCACCTTGTTTGAAAACAAACGCGCGAAAATGGAGCGCGCCTTTGCGAGAACTCCCCTTGCCAATCAAGGTTGGGAGTTCTCGGACATCACGCAGTGTTTATACGCGAACATGCAGCGCGGCGCACGCACTCTGCTTGAGCAGCGCGGAGTGCTCCCCCCGCGCCAGAGACATAAGAATGGCGCAGAGTGGATCTTTTGGGCACAAGAACCGGACGCGGACGCAAGGAAGAAGTAGCGGTTAGTTAAGACGGAAGGTTTACTTTCGAAAAGGAGACTGCGTCACGCGGTATTATCGAGCAGTTTTGACGGATAATTAGTAGTTCGTTATGCCGCTACGTGGCCTCAATTGGGGATTAACATGAGCCTTAAAGATGGACTGCTTTTCATCATCGTCTGCGGCTTAGCTGGCGTCTGCATATTCCTCGGGTCGTGATGAACGGATGACTCTTGAAGCGTAAAGATTTGGATGCAATGTTTGACAAGGTTGAGCGGTGGGCAAGGAATTAGCTGGCGTAGCTGCGTTGGTCGGCGATCGAGATGGTCGCCTTCCTACTGCGAGGTCTGCCGACTTTTCTCCAGAAAGAATGGGGGGAAAGATGATTCTTGTAAGCGATTCCCGTCAAGTTCAGGTCTTTCAAATTGCTCTCAACATAAGATAAATGCCGTAAACACACAGACACACAATTAACCAGAACGCCATTTCCTGCATCCACACGTAGCGGCGCAGAGGATGGGATGGTGCAATCCCCTCACGCGTATAGACCAGCACCGCGTGAATTTTCAGCACTCCAACCATCACCACAAAAGCAGCGAGGACAAAAAGCGGCCAGAGGAATCTGATGTAATAGAACCTCAATAGGAACAGGAACAGCAATCCAGCCATCAGGAAAAACATTGCGCCAACGAGGCGGCCACTGGCGGTGTTTTCCAGCAGTGCCGGTGGCGAAGAGAGTGACGACGCGGGTGCGCTTAACGGCTTACGATGCGGCGGGCGTTGCGCGTCGTAGGTGCATCGCGTCGCGTCATTTCCGAGGACGCCGTCAGCTTCGTTGATTGCCTTCATCTCTTCCGCGTTGCCACCGCGATCCGGATGATGTCGCATGGCGAGACGTTTATAAAGGCGTTCGATCTCATCCTGCGACGCAGTTTCCCCCGCGCCCAAAATGGAATAATAATCTTTCTCCACATCAGGGTGGCTCATCCTTAATCTTCCGCTAATTTAGGAGTGCGTACCAAGAAAAACCGCTATGAGAGAGTTGTTCGGCGCGACGTGCAGGAAGGCAGTCTGCTAGCGGTGTATCTTACCTAGCCATCGGTTGGCGGAGACATTCAGCCTCAACAGGTCACTGTCCTCACCCCAGCAACCCGTCATTCTCATTATTGAACAAGCACAGAGTGCTCTGCTAGGATTTTGCTAATATCTTTTCCACTTTCTCCGGATATTTCGCTCTCAGTTTTCTTAGGCCATCTTTGATAATCCAGGCGGTATGAGCATTTTTTCCCTTAGCCCACTCTGCGCAGACGTTTAGCACAAACTCAGGGTGATAATTACCCGCATTCCTCAGTACGTTAGCGACTGACTTTTTAACGTAAAGATTCGGATCGACTTTCAGCTTTGCGATTACGGGTAATACAAGCTCCGGATTCTTGCGAGCAACCTCCCGCAAGCCTTCGCTCGCCGTTCTTCTAACGTTCGGGTTCGGGTGGTCAGCCCAAAGAATCATCTCTGCGACAATATCATCAGGCCTTTTCTTGCTACCCTCTACAAGAATGCTTGCCGCGACCTCCCGTACCTTCCAGTCTTCACTAGTCGCTAGCTTCAGGATTTTGGGAAAAGATTGCCGAGGATCGTTAATAGTCTGCTTAACAATTCCGCTGACATCAGATACTTTGCTGACCATGCTCGTTACCTATCCATACTTGAAGGTTGTTGAGATTACTGGCCCCACTTGCCGACAATTAGCCCAACGAAAAGGCCACCGATTGCACCTAATATGAGAATTGGCGCGAAGGCTTTGGTGATGATGGCATCGTTCCCGACTATCCTTTCTTTTCCGGCTGTTAGAATTTCAGCGATTAAGGCGCGCTCTTTTCTTTCTCTCGTCTCTTTATTTCCGCCAGCGATTGCTCGATTGTGCCGCGAGGTTTGTCTTTTAGTTCCGGGTATCTAACTAGCCATTGGTTTAGCGCCTCTTCAGACCTGAAGAGATTGATGACCCCTCAACCCCCGCCCATGAAGAGAATCGTTGATGCAGGATCCGCAATAACAACTTTTCCCTTTTCAAAAGCCACATGAATGCGCGCCGTACCTTCTGGTGATGAGGTGTCTATCGCTGCCTTCTCATTTGCCAGTTTGCTGCTGACCAGCAGCATAAAGTCGATCGCTCAATTGGTGTTGAACTGGCGACCGCTGTCCAGGCTCACCTTGTGAAAGATAAAGTCCAAACGCGGCTCCCACTTGATATATCGCGGTACTACCTTGTAGGCAGCGTCATCGGTGGCGGCGCGCTGCACTATCTCGTAACGCTCGAGCATCGAGAGTCCACGGTCTGCCTGGGCCACAGTTACCCCAACATCTTTGGCTATCTCCGAAATAGTTGGCTGCGGTTTTCCATCGCGCTCTGCATTGATAAGCGTTCGAGCAATAAGCTTTTCGTCTGGCGTAAGCACGAGCGTCACCCAGCCCCAGCGCCGAATTATCTCGTGAAGCTCTGGATGCGCCTTGATGTGACTGCCGATGCGATAGCGGGTCTCGTCTGATTGCTTCATTTTGAGCGCCGTCATGGCGATATCGACGCTCGTAACGCTATAGTCTTCCCCCCAATCTGCAACCAGATAGT
This sequence comes from Pyrinomonadaceae bacterium, assembly GCA_051004635.1. Lineage (GTDB taxonomy): Bacteria > Acidobacteriota > Blastocatellia > Pyrinomonadales > Pyrinomonadaceae > PSRF01. Next base: position 5,718 of record JBPCKD010000204.1, on the reverse strand, counting down.
TGATTACTTTCTGTTCTTCAGCGTTAAGCCGCTCTTGTTTCTTAGAAGTTTGTTTGCCGGCAGCCTGCCCCGCACACACAAGCAAAAGAAGCGTGCTTGCGCCAAAGAGTAGACGCCACTTGTGTCCAGGTTTCATCATCCGTGTTCCTCCGATCCCGTTCAGCGCTTCGCCTCTAGTAGCGTCTCAATGTCTCGTTGGATATCTGCAGCTTTGGTTGCAGACACGCCCAGGTATTTTTTATGAAGCTTCCAACCGGGGCCGAGGACGTAAGTTGCCGGAAAGCTAATTACTCCAAACTCAGAAACTGTATCATCATTCCCGACCAGAATTGTGTAACGCATCTTGTATTGCCTGGCGAACTTACGTATGTCTGTGGCCCATCCCGACTGGACCGCCATCCCAATAACTTTGACGCCACGTGGGCCGTACTTTCGCTCCAACCGATTAAAGGCAGGAATCTCGGTAATACATCCCTCGCACCAGGTCACCCAGAAATCAAGTATTACGATGCTGTCCTTAAGTTCCTGCGAACGCACGGTGTAGCCTTTGAGCGTGGGCAAGGAAAACTCGGGCAGTGGATCAGGCAGTTTGGCGATTGGCTTAAGACGTTCGCTGATGAACGTTTCTACATCCGCTTCGATTAACTCGCCGTTGACAATCCAAGCTTTTTCGGTGAGCAGGTCGCCGTCTTTCGTTAGTCTTGAGGGTTCGAGAAAGATGTTCCAAGGCGAGCCCCATTTCCGCTTATCGGCAGTCGATTGCCTGTAATTGTAATGAGTAGTTTTCTCCCGGTCATCACGCGATTCTGACTCGGTGACCACGGTATAAGGTGGACCCGCTGATCCAAAGAAGGCTTTTACATCATCGCGCGAGCCATACTCGCTTACGCCGACTACTTCGAAGCCCAGAGATTTATACTTCTCGTAGAGCTTCGCGGCTACGGGCGCTTCGAAGCGCCAGTTCGGACACCACGAAGCGAAGTAAACCACCATCACTAGTTTCTTGCCTTGAACTAGCGAGCGCAAATCGATGGGCTTATTGTCCTTGAGATTGTTCAGCGTCCAGTTTTTATAGTTGACTGTCTTTTCCACCAGCAGTGAGTACTCATGCCCGTCTGGTGACAGGGTCGAAGTTGGAATTAGTACCGATAGTAAAAAAAGCGCGGTGAGCAGATTTTTCATGGGCAGTGACTCCTAAGTCTAAACGCGCGATCAAGCGATCATTCACTCATCGTCTTTCGCGGGCGAGCCTTCCCTCGCCAACTTACCCATACAGCGGTTCGACTCTCAAGTTTGGTAGAAAGCTTATCTTTCACAACTTAATAACACCCGTTACCAGAACAATACCCCAGCTCCCTTCAACGCCGCCACGCTTCACGTGTCCTCCGCTTACTCTCGTAGTGTCTGGCCACTTGACTCCGTACCTAAGTACAGGGTGTAAAGTGTCACCAGATGAATAAAACCGGTCACATCAGTACGAGTGAATTAGCCAAGCGCGGCGGCGTGAATCTTGAAACCATTCGTTATTACGAACGCATGGGATTGTTGCCAAAGCCGCCGCGATCAGGCGCTGGATATAGACAATTCTCACCGGAGAGTGTGCGTCGTGTTCGATTCATCAAGCGGGCACAAGAACTCGGCTTCTCGCTAAAGGAAATTAAGGAACTTCTCGCGTTGCGGATTGCGCCAGGCAGCACGCGAGCGGATGTGCGCAAGCGCGCGGAAGCGAAAATCGCGGACATCGAAGGCAAGGTCGAACACCTGCGCGAGATGAAGAAAGCATTGGTAAGTTTGACTGAGGCGTGCTGTGAGAATGGCCCGGCGAGCGAGTGCCCGATTCTTGAGAGCTTAAATTTAGAAGAAGAAAAAATGTAAGGAGTTATGGCAAGCCAATTAATTCAGATCAAATCTCGTATTCATGTCGAGGTGTCATTATGAGTACCGCAACGCCAGTTGAATCTGCTCCACGCTTCTGGAGCGAAGAACCTTCCCAAATGCCGGGACGACGACGAATCCGAGCGCGCATCGGCGGGCTGCACTGTTCGTTGTGCACCGGAACGATCGAAAAGGCTCTGGGTAGGCAACCTGGTGTCGACAAAGTCAACGTTAGCCTGACCCATGAACAGGCGCTGATCGAGTACGACCCAAAAGTGGCGCGCGCTGAGGACCTGCTGCAGACGCTCAAGGATATCGGCTACACCATCTCCGATCCGAATAAGCTGCGTCCGTTCGAGGAGGAAGAGCGCGCACTTGTGCACGAGCGCCGGCGTTTCTTGATCGGGTTGGCTGCGAGTATTGCGGCGATGGGTTTGGTCGGCTTTCCGGTCGACAGCCCATGGTTCTATTTGTGCGTGTTTTCCATCGCGAGTCTCGTCGCGTTCTCTTTCGTGGTCCTGCGCGCTTACGGCTTGCGCTGGGCGATTTCGGGCACTGCTGTTTTCGCTGCCGCCGGCGCCGGCATCTACATTCTCAAGTTGCGCGGAGCGTTTGGCTCTGCTCTTCCGTGGCTCGTCGGAGCACTCGCTGTATTTCTCATCTTCGGCGTAGGCGGACACATTGTGCGCATGGCTGGCGCGGCCTTGCGTCGTGGCATCCTTAACCAGCACGTGCTGGTGGAGTTCGGAGCGTTTGCCGGGCTAGTCGGAGGGGCAATGGGGTTGGCATTACATCCTCCGAACTACCCGACAGAAGCGTTTTTCGCGGTCGCGGTTATGGTGCTCACTTATCACATCTTTTCCGAGTGGCTATCGCTGATTGTGAAAACGCGCAGTTCGCAGGCAGTCAGGAAGCTGCTGGACCTCGAGCCTGACGTTGCCTATGTCGTAAAGGACGGCAAAGAACAAACGGTGCCTTTCGAGAAAGTGCGCGTTGGCGACCTGGTGCGCATCCGCCCCGGCGAGCGGGTGTCGGTAGACGGCGTGGTCGAATCAGGGGAATCGGACGTAGATGAATCGCTCGTCACTGGCGAGCCGAAACTTGTTGAGAAGCGCGCCGGGGCCCGGACGATAAGCGGATCTCTGAATGGTCACGGCACGCTGCTCGTGCGCGTCACGGTCGTGGGTGAAGAAAGTTTTCTTAGGCAAGTGATACGCAGTGTGGAAGACGCCCGGGCTCTGAAACCTGGCCTCTTGCATCTCGTGGACCGTGTGCTGCAGGTGTACACGCCATTCGTGCTGCTCACCGCCGCCACGGCGACTCTCTTCTGGCTCGTCGGCCCATTGCTCGTCGGAGGTTCGCCTGATCTGCAGCGAGCGGTATTTGCCGGTCTGAGCGTGCTCGTCATGGGCTACCCTTGCGCAGTGGGCATCTCAGCGCCGCTGTCCATCGTACGCGGCGCGGGCGAAGCCGCCGAGCGCGGCATTTTGATGCGCACCGGCGAAGCCTTTCAAGCACTGCGGCGCGTGCAGCGTGTGGTTTTCGATAAGACCGGTACGCTGACGGAGGGCCATCCGGCCTTGCGCCAGATCGTTGCCGTGACGGGCTCGGAAGAGGAACTGCTCATGCTCGCGGCGGCGGTGGAGGCGGGTTCCGAACACCCACTCGGCCGCGCAGTGGTGGAAGAGGCGTTTGAACGTGGCATCACGCCGCCCCAGGTGGAGGAATTCGAGGCCGTTCCGGGCCACGGTGTCAGGGCACGGCTCGCAGATAGCAAGCTGATGGTGGGCAGCCCGGCCTTTCTTGCGAGTCAAGGAGTGAACATCGCGGCCCAAGAGAGACGCATTAACGAACTCGAAGGACAAGGCCTAACCGTTATCGCCGTTGCCAGGGAAGGAGTACTTCTCGGTCTGCTCGCGCTTGGTGACGCGCTGCGACCCGACGCAGCAGATACGGTCCGCCGGCTGCACGAGCTCGGCATCCGCACGAGTCTGATCACCGGCGATAACGAGCAGGCGGCCCGCCATTTCGCCAGTGCTGCGGGCATCGAAGACGTACATGCGCGGGTGCTGCCAGCCCAGAAGGCGACGCTGGTCCGCAAGCTTCAGGAGAATGCCCGCGTAGCGATGGTCGGCGATGGCATCAACGACGCGCCCGCCCTGATGCAAGCAGACGTCGGCATCGCCTTCGGCAGCGGAGCCGACATCGCGATAGAATCCGCCGACGTGATCATCCTCAACCAACGGGTTGGAGCTGTGATCGATGCTTACGAGATCAGCCGTTACAGTTACCGAAAGATCGTACAAAACGTAGTGCTCGCATTCACGTTCAATGGTCTGGGAATTCCGCTGGCCGCTACGGGATTGGTGCATCCGATCTGGGGCATGGTCGCCATGGCGGCAAGCGTGACGACGATCTTCATTAATTCACTATGGGGCCGCGGCGCCTATTTCTTCGAGGCAATCAAGACAGTCGGGCATGCCCAGAGCCCATCCACCGTAGAGGCAGAAGAGAGACAGAGGCTGCGTCTGCCGGCGTCTGGTCCAGGAGTCGCCCCCGATCAGCATCCCGCGCATTAATGGGAGTTACGAATGGGAGGTTACAGGTATGTATAAATCGGTCACGTTCGAAGTTATTGGTGATCAGCGACTCCACTGTGAGAGCTGCGAAAACCGCGTCGCGCGATTGCTCAAAGGTGTGGAGGGAGTGAGCAAGGTTCGCGCGCAAGCGAGCAACCAACGCATCGAAGTCCTGTTCGACAACGCTGTGCTGGACGATGCAGCGATTGCGCAACGGTTAAGAGCTGCAGGCTATCAGACCAGGGCCGATAGTTCAGCTGCGGATTCAGGCAATTGAGACTAAGCATGAAACTTACGAAGGGAGAAGAGAACAAATGGCATTACAAACAGGAGAACACTACCGCTGTTCGGACCCGAACTGTGGCTGTGAAATCGAAGTGACCAAGGGGGCAAACCCCAGTGGTGGCGGCAACCAGGGTCCACGCTGTTGCTGCGGCAAGGAAATGGAAAAGGCTAGCTAAGGACGCCGGTCTAATCCACCAACAAACGGACGGTGAATGCGTGGGTTTTAAGCAGTCACCGTCCGTTCTTATGAAGAATGAATCACCAATCCCTCTATGAATCCTTTTGATTATTTTGAAAGCGTCTCAACCACGATAGAGCACTATCCGCTTTTGGCCGTGCTTATTGCGGCGGTGGGCGGATTGCTTTCAACCAGTACTTGACCGTGCACACTCCCTGCGGGCGTAGGGGTTGTCAGTCTTGTAGGATCACAAGTTGAAGGAGCCCCGGAAGGCAAGCGGCGGCGTCGCGGCGTGCTGCTTTCGTTTTCCTTCTTTCTGGGCGTCGTCTTAAGCCTGCTCGCGCTCGGTGTCGCGGCTTCTTTCGCAGGCAGACTATTCTCACGCTGGAATGCCGCCTTCGCCTATGGCGTGGCTGTCTTCTCTTTCGCCGCGGGTTTGATCGCGATATTCGGACCGTCAGTGCGGCGGTTCGTCCCGGATCCTGAAGTTAATAAGCGTGGAGGGATGGCGGGCGCGTTTCTCTATGGACTCCTCTACAGCGTAGCGACCGTGACCACTTCAGCCGGACCTTTATTACTACTGCTCACGATTGCCGCAGCCATCGGGCGGCCAGTATACGGCGCAGCCCTTTCGCTCTCTTACGCAATTGGTCGCGGCCTTCCCTTTCTTCTTTTGGGATTGTTTGCCGGAACTGTCGGCTCGTGGCTGGCTCGGTTAGGACGAGCGAGACGCATAGCCGAAGTGGTGAGCGGCATTGCTCTTTTAGTCCTTTCGGTCTACTTCGTAAGACTGGCGCAAAC